>NZ_JBALBZ010000088.1:0-50991 GCF_036919495.1 Nostoc sp. | reverse complement strand
TCTTATTGACAAAACTAGACCTATCTTTTTCTACCATAAATTGCTGCTTTCTTTATCTCATAAGCTTTTTAGCCTATTTTGTCGCCCCGTCAGCATTATCTGACTCTACTAATAATTCTACTAATCTCAATTGCTCGTTATTGAGCTTCGGTTTTTGACCTCCTCCGTGAGGCTTTGCCTCAACTGTTCCACTGTTACGGTATCGCCTGAGTAAACTTTGAACAAAACTCAAGCTGACGCTAAATCTTTTTGCCAGTTCTCGTTGAGAGCCTTCTTGATTAGTATGTGCATTGATCACTTTTTGACGCAGATCACAGGAGTAAGGTTTCATTTCACGAGTACTTAGACGTTAATATACTCCATTATCCCATACTGTATTGCACTCAACTAGGAACCGCTATATTCGCTTTTTCCCGATTTTAGAGTCATGCAGATTAATTCCCCGCAACCGAATTATATGGGCTAGGCAACATGGTCTTCATGCCCAAAAAAAGTTTTCTTGTAGACATGAAACTATTCTTTGGTTTACTAAATCGGATAACTATAAATTTAATCTAGATGCTATTAGAGTTCCGCAAAAGTATCAAAATAAGAAACATTATCGGGGAAATCGGAAGGGGGAACTCTCATGTAATCCAGAAGGGAAAAATCCTAGTGATATTTGGCTATTTCGGAATGTGAAACACAACCATGAAGAACAAACTATACATCCTTGCCAATTTCCAGAAGACTTGGTAGCTAGAATTATCTTAGCTACAACTAACAAAAATGATATTGTTTTAGATCCATATATAGGATCTGGTACTGCGGCGGTGGTTGCTAGAGATTATGAACGGCATTTTATCGGATTATTACGTCTCCTTTTGGTATTTCAATAGTTCTTCGATAAAAGCAAGGGGATCTATTTCAAGGACTTGGGCAACTTGTAAAAATTCAATCACGTCAAGACGACGCTCTCCACGTTCATACTTTGATACATAGGATTGCGGAAGCTCTAACTTTGCCGACAACTCTGCTTGAGTGAGCTTGGCAGCTTTGCGGGCTTCGATAAGTAGCTGGCGAAACCGATTATACTCTTCGCTGAAAACTGATTTAGGCACTTTAACTTGCCTTTTTTCTGGCGATCATTTATTCGATCTCGATGAGAGTTAGTTAGTACATATTGCTGAACTCAGTTAAATTATAAAACCTGATATGGGATAAACCCCAAATAGGTTTTAGAAAGCTACTAGGAAGACAGCACGCGCGATGATCGTACTCTGAAATTCCCCAAGCTCGTAAAGGGGAAGTCGCTGTATGTCTAAATCTGTGGTTTCATTTGAAGGATATTGAATTTTGCAAGATATCTACTTTATGATGAAGGTTGCACCCGCCATTATAGTACTAGGTCAAAATAGCGTCACAGTAGCACGCAAAATAATCACTGTCCTACCAGGGGCGACGCTATACGGTCTAGCGGGTCGCACATCGGGAGTTGATGTCACCTTCACAAATTTTGGCGAGACGTTGCGCGAGTTATTTGTCCAGGGAACGCCGTTGATTGGCATTTGTGCCGCCGGTATTTTAATTAGGACATTAGCTCCCGTACTCTCGGATAAACGAGAGGAATCACCAGTGCTAGCTGTGGCTGAAGATGGTAGTGCTGTTGTGCCGCTCTTGGGCGGACTTGGTGGGGTAAACGATTTGGCACGTCGCATTGCCGAAGCCCTTGATGTGAAGCCTGCAATTACGACCACAGGCGATTTACGTTTGGGTACAACGCTGTTATCTCCTCCCCCCGGATACCATTTAGCGAACCCAGACGATGCGAAGAAATTTATCTCAGATTTGCTAGCTGGGGCACAAGTTAAACTACAAGGCATCGCACCTTGGTTAAATGATAGCAAACTACCGATAGATCCCAAGGGAAATTTGACCATCCAAGTTACGGAACGTTTGGTAACTCCTACAGCCAACTGCCTTGTCTATCACCCAGCAACGATCGCGATCGCAATTAGTGGCATGATTGATAATGCAGTAGCTTTAGTACAGCAGCTACTAGCTGATGCCGCACTAGAAAAAGCATCAGTTGCCGGCATATTTGCACCCACGATCGCTACTGCCGATCCAGCAATCCACGCCGTAGCTAGCGCCTTGGGAGTGCCTGCCCGCTTTTTTACCCCAAATCAGCTAGAAAGCTTACTTTCACAAGGTTATAGCCCCGCCCAAGCCGTAGCGATCGCTGCCACAGGCACATCCCCCATTAGTGCCTCATCCCCCCACGTTGCGATCGCTATTGCCTCTCAACCAATTGACCCCAACACCATCGGTCAGCCACGCGGACGGTTAGCGATTATTGGCACAGGCCCTGGGGGATCGCAATGGATGTCTCCCGAAGTCAAAGAGATACTCAAGTCGGCAACTGACCTAGTGGGTTACAAAACTTATTTGGATTTAGTCGGTTCTCTGGCTGATGGCAAGCAACGGCATGAATCCGACAACCGCGAAGAAGAAGCACGGGCAAAAATGGCCCTTGATTTGGCTGCATCTGGGCGATATGTAGCTGTAGTTTCATCAGGTGATCCCGGTATCTATGCAATGGCAACAGCAGTTTTTGAAGTGTGCGATCGCTATGCTAAAGCCGAATGGGATAGTATCGACATTCATGTAGCACCAGGCATCTCCGCTATGCAGGCAGCAGCAGCAGCGATTGGTGCCCCCCTTGGACATGACTTTTGCGCTATTTCCCTTTCGGATATTTTGAAGCCTTGGTCTGCGATCGCACAACGAATTACTGCTGCTGCTGAGGCTGATTTCGTCATTGCTTTCTACAATCCTGTTTCCAAAGAACGGACTTGGCAACTAGCAGAAGCGAGAAATATTTTGCTGCGACATCGAACACCGGATACACCGATAGTGTTGGCACGGAATCTCGGCAGACCAGGACAGACGGTAAAAGCGATCGCACTTGACCAGTTAACACCAGCAACCGCCGATATGCGGACAATTATTCTCGTCGGTTCTACAAAAACCCGAACCATCAAACGCCGCGATGGTAATATCTGGGTTTATACGCCGCGTCGCTATACCGAATAGTAGGCATCATTAGCAACTTCTCCTTTGACGTTTCTGTGTTTCGTGCAGTCTGTAATAACTTCTGCCTTGACGTTTGGGTGTTTCGCGCAGTCTGTAGCAACTTCTGCCTTGACGTTTGGGTGTTTCGCGCAGTCTGTAGCAACTTCTGCCTTGACGTTTGGGTGTTTCGCGCAGTCTGTAGCAACTTCCGCTTTGACGTTATCAGAAACACACTTGCGTTATATAACCCTGGTTACGGTATTACGCAATATAGGGATGCCTGCGGCGGTAAACTACGCTCAACCGGAACAGATAGCTTACAAATTTCTGCTTAATGGAGAAACAGAAACAGGTAGTCTAACTTACCAGCAATTAGATGTAGAGCGAAAAGCGTTTTATGTACCTGACTCAAAAGAACCGCGAGTAAAAAGGGGGTTGTATCGGAGTGCATATGGACATCTGGTTAATGCGGATTCCAATGGGGCTGCGAATATCGGAAGAAAAAGTAAGCAGAATGGTTTTACCGGACTGTCTAGAGGCTGTTTGGCACAGGCGTTACGAATCAAGATCCACTAGGGTTTTATCTCTTAAGAATCTCAGTCACTTTAGTCCTGAGAATGTCAATCGGGTCTTAAATCGTTAGATAATTCCACAATACCCCTAGATCCATCAATCCTGACTCGTTGACCATCTTGCAGTAGCCATGTAGCGCCTCGAACATCCATTACAGCTGGAATTCCATACTCACGAGCAACGATCGCACCGTGAGAAAGTCGTCCACCAACTTCGGCAATTAATCCTCCAGCCCTTAATAAAAAAGGTGCCCAGCCGGAATCTGTGTAAGGTACTACTAGAATCGTATCTCGGTCAATCTCCGGCACGTCTTGTAAATTTCGCAACACTTTCACCCGACCTTCAACTTGTCCGGGACTGGCTCCAATGCCTTGTAAGATTTGGTCAGAGTAGAGCAGAGAGGGAGCTAAAGGGTGAGGGGGTGTATTGCCATAGACTAAAAGGGGTACTTGAATGATCTCGCTATCTTGGAGGAATTGCGATCGCCTCAATTTGACCAACTCATCCAACTGCTTAATTAACCTGGAATCTCCACCCACAACCAGACGCCGCACTTCATCAAAGTTGAGAAAAAAGATATCTCCTGTTTTCTTGAGTAAGCCGGACTTTAACCAAATCTTCTCTAAAGCCACAAAACTCCAACGCAATTCAGCTAAAAGCCGTGAATAAACTTCGGTAACTCGTCCTTTGATATCTACACGCCGTTGCACAAAAGAGCGTTTGCCCTTACCAGCAAAGATGCTATTAATTGCGTCTTTAGCGCCTGATTGTGGTTCGTTACCCTGCATTAACTGCACAAACATCTGCTTAATCATCTGGGGATTCTCCCGCCAAGTCGGAACGGAAATATCAGTTCCCACTTCACTTAAATAGCCGTAATCCTGAAGCAATTCGTCAAATTCTTGGAGGATCTTCTCTCCCTCTGGGGTTTGCTTTAATTGCTCAAATACCTGCTGTGGCTCAAACTCAAGCAATACTTCCTTGGCATCTGTAGCGATTGCACTGAGCGATCGCAATGCGGCGATCTCTGGGGTGACGCTATGATCAATTTGCCCATCCTTCACGCGAAAAATCCCCTGGCGGAGGGCAGCACTCAAGGGAGCTAGAATGCTGTAATATGTTCCTTGACGCAGCAACTCCAGAATAAAGTCAATTCTTAACAACAGCTTGGATGGTTCCAAGTTATCTATATCTGACTGCGCCAACTGCGACAACCCAGGAATGAACAGTTTATGATAATCCCGCTTGAAGTCTTTTTCTAAACTTAATTCCCGCTTCAGTAACCTCCCTAGTCCTGGCAAATTTTCCCAGGTTGACTCCCAAGACGGTTTACTTAATTTAGCTCCTCTGGTTAAAAATTCCAGACTTTCGGACGGCAATCCCATGCGGAGAAAAATATTCCCTAAGAGGGATGCGTTAAAGTAGGCTCTGGAATAATGCAGAGTTGCTGTTTCGGCGAAATCTAACCCCAAAGCGCGATCGCCTAAAACTAAAGTAAAAAGTTCTCCCCATGCTCCACAAGTTAAGGGACGATTAATTGACCATGTTAAGGGGTGAATTACTCCCGGAATCACTTCGGCGGCGATTTTGCGTGTCCACATCGGTAGTAGAGTGGTGATCGGTCGAGATTGCAACACCCAAAGCGTTTGACCGTCGTAACTCCACTCTATATCTTGAGGAGTGCCATGATAGCGTTTTTCGAGTCGGTGGGCTAAGTATGCGACTTGCTTGATCAATGCTTGTGGTACTCGTCCTTCACCCTCTAATTGCACAGAGGAAGAGTTTTCTGTTTCCAAGACAAAAGCGCGATATTGTTCTGGTGTGACTTTTCCCGAAACGACTTGCGTCGGGCTGCCTGGAAGGGCTTCGATGATGATCGCATCACTTTGCTGGGTAATGGGATCGCGGCTGAAAGCGACACCAGAAAATACACTTTGGACTTGTTGTTGAATCAACACAGCCATTGCTGAGTCATTTAAGCCGCGATCGCGCCGATATTGCACGGCAGATGGCTGATTATAGGAAGCTTGAACTTGGGCGATCGCTGACTGCAATCCCTCTGGGCTGGTAACATTTAAAACTGTTTCATACTGTCCAGCCGCAGAAGCCTGTTCTGAGTCTTCTCCAATGGCAGAAGAACGCACCACTAAGGGGGATAATTCTGATGGCTGGAGAAATTCTGTCAACAGTTCTGGATCATCGATTGGGGCAAGTACCCACCCCTTTGGGACTGGATAGCCCCAGCGCTTAATTTGAGATAATGTTGCTGCCTTTTCTCCGACAATCGCAGCATCCAACTCTTCATCTAGAGAAACCATCGCGCGACCGCCGCGTAAAAATTCCAACATCGCTTGCGATTCGGTTTCTGCATGTTGGGCTGGGAGGTTCAGATCATCAGGAATTTTGGTATAAATCCAGCCCATTAAACCAGCCAAGGCAACAGCAGCTAGCATTCTGGGAATATCGCTAATGTGCAGAAGCGTCACAAACAGAGGAAACAGAAGCAAAACCCCAAATTTGACTACCTGTCTTGATTGCAGAATTGCAAAGCTAATACCTGCAAAGAAAAATACAAATATTGCCACCAGTGGATCATGTACGACAAATCCCCAGACAACATTTGTCGTACCTGCGCCTCTGCCGATCCAATATCTACCGATTACTAGAGCGATGAGAGCAATCAATTCCCAAGACGAGCCATCTGGGAAGAAAATGCGGGTGAGTAAGACTGCTGCAACTCCTTTAAAAGCTTCTGACAAGACTGCCAGAATTCCGACAAACCTACCGCCATGATAAAAGGCAGCTGATACACTAATGTTTCCTGTACCAACTTGTGATAATTGCTTGCGCGTAAGCGCGTAAGTAATCCATGCAATCAGGGGTAATCCGCCCAAGAGGGGGCAGGCAATTAAAATAACTAAGACACCCCAAGGTTCAAACATTCGGGATTTTGGATTTTAGATTTAAATTTTCCATCTAAAACCTCAAATCTAAAATAATTAAGTTTTTCTGAAATTTTTGATGGTTATTACTAGTTACTGAATGGACACTTGGCTAGAACGGAAACCGTTTTTGCCAGTGTCCTTCTCGGCTACTAATGGTTTTAGTTTAGCGCATAGGCAGCTTGCAGCGCCCAGATGATCAGAGCCGCGATCGATCCCAGAAGCAACACGGTAGAGATAGTGACTACTTTTGGGGAATCTGCACCCTCAAATTTCATAATTCCGCGATTTAAGTCGGACACAGCTTTCTAATCCTCTTCTGTTGGAGCCTGAAACATTTGTCCGTTTTGATTGTAGTCTTTCTATTTGCGGATGATGTTAAATTCCTAATATTATTTTGTTTAAGCTTGAGAATTTTTCCATCACCACGATTACTTATTTCTTTAGAGGTATTAATCTTATTTTTACCATGATCAGGTATAGGGCATGGGGAAGAAGCAGAGGAGCAGAGGGGAAGGCTGAAAATGCTAGGGATTTTGTAATTAAATTACAAGAACAAGCAGAAAAGCAGAGGGGAAGGCTGAAAATACTAGGGATTTTGTAACTAAATTACAATATGTACTAAAATCAAGGACTTGAGTCACAAAGAGAGCAATCATGGCATCCATCCGCGAGTTGCACCAACAACTGGTTACAAAAGAACGTTCTGCCGTTGAAATTACCCAAGAAGCTTTAGACCGTATTCAAGCGTTAGAGCCGAAATTGCACAGCTTTTTATGTGTTACCGCAGAACGGGCATTAGAGCAGGCGGGTGCTGTGGATGCCAAAATTGCTGCGGGAGAAGAAATTGGGCTATTAGCAGGGATTCCAGTGGGGATCAAGGACAATTTATGTACCAAGGGAATTCCTACCACCTGCGCTTCCCGGATTTTGGAGAATTTCGTGCCACCTTATGAATCAACGGCGACGCAAAAACTGGCAGATGTTGGGGCGGTAATGGTAGGTAAAACCAACTTGGATGAGTTTGCAATGGGTAGTTCCACCGAAAACTCTGCCTACCAAGTCACAGCTAATCCTTGGGATTTGTCACGAGTTCCAGGTGGTTCTTCGGGGGGTTCTGCGGCTGCGGTGTCGGCCGAAGAATGTGTGGTTGCTCTCGGTTCTGATACTGGCGGTTCGATTCGCCAACCTGCATCTTTTTGCGGTGTGGTGGGAATGAAACCGACTTATGGTTTAGTTTCCCGTTATGGTTTGGTGGCTTACGCTTCGTCTTTGGATCAAATTGGGCCATTTGCAAACACAGTGGAAGATGCGGCAATATTATTAAGTGCGATCGCAGGTCACGATCCCAAAGACTCTACCAGCCTGAAAGTTGCCATTCCCAACTACGCCGCCAGCTTAAAACCAGACTTGAAACCCAGACGTCAGCTAAGAATTGGGATCATTAAAGAAACTTTTGGTGAAGGGTTGGACTCTGTAGTGGAACAAGCTGTTACCAAAGCAGTAGATCAACTACAAAGTTTGGGAGCAGAGATTCAGATAGTATCCTGTCCCCGCTTTCGCTATGGCTTACCCACCTACTACATCATCGCCCCATGCGAAGCGTCAGCAAACCTGGCTCGTTACGATGGCGTTAAATATGGGTATCGCGCTCCTGATGCGGATAATCTGCTATCGATGTATACTCGTACCCGTGCCACTGGTTTTGGTACAGAAGTTAAACGCCGGATTATGATCGGCACTTACGCACTTTCGGCTGGCTATTATGACGCCTACTACCTGAAAGCCCAAAAAGTCCGCACCCTGATTAAACAAGATTTTGAAAGAGCTTTTGGCGCGGTTGATATCTTAGTTTGTCCCACATCTCCCACTACAGCATTCAAAGCAGGGGAAAAAACTACTGACCCCTTGAGTATGTATTTAACTGACTTGATGACTATTCCGGTGAATCTTGCTGGTTTACCTAGTTTAAGTTTGCCATGTGGTTTTGATGATCAGGGGCTACCCATAGGATTACAACTAATTGGCAATGTGTTGCGAGAAGACCAACTGTTTCAGGTAGCTTACGCTTATGAGCAATCCACTACTTGGCATCTGCGTAAACCGCAAATATCTTGAAAATGGGCATTGGGCACTTGTACTGACTTGTACTGAGCGATGTCGAAGTAGCGAAGTCGTTGGCGCAGCCTAAGAAGAGAAGTATTGGGCATTTTCCTTGTCCCCTTGTCTCCCTCATCTCCCTCATCTCCCCTCCTCCCCCACTCCCACCCTGCTTTTTAAGTCATTTATCAGCCTGATTAGGAACCATTAACTGTTGAATATTGACTTCTGGAGTCAGGGATTTAGATGTAATTCCTCGTTGATTAAGTGTATAAAAAAGACCAGTAGATGCAGCTATTAATAAGAGAATGTAAGTAACAACAAGAGGTATGTATGTATTTGTTTTGTTGTCTGAATTCTGATGATCATTATTGGAGTCTTGGCGGACAACATTGCTTATAAGAGTATGTGATAAAGCATTTCCATCCAGTCCTAAAGCATCTCCATAGCGACGGATGAATCCTTGAACAAAAATAGGCTCAGGCAATTCTTCAAATCGTTCTTCTTCTAAAGCTTCCAAAACACCTGCTCTAATTAGTGTTTGAGAGGCTATTTCTTCTATGCGGATGGATTTTTCTTGTCTTACTTGTCGCAACTGTGTAGTTATTTCTTTTAGCTGCTCTACTTGAGCTTGGTTTAAGAGCGTCACAGTCTTTTCCTCTATGGGCTAATTCTACTATTCATTGAGAAGACTTAAATGTGCATACGTATTTTTACTGAATAATTTATTTTAGGGAATTTTTTTGAGAATGGTTTAAGCCTAGATTTTCAAATGCTAAAGCTGCTAGAAGTAAGTAATTTTACTGTTTTAATACATATTTTTTAAATAAAAAATTAGAGCAAAAAAGTTAATAAGCTGCAATTTCTAATATAAGTATCGTCTCAACTGCTACTCTGGGCTAGGATAATTGCAGCGTTCACTTCCCCTTAATGGTGATAACACCAAGTCTGAACCTTACTTTGCGTAAGTTCTACGTAACAAAGATTTTGTAAAAGTCAAAAATCTTCATCAAAATTCTATTCCGATATATCGTGATATATCAAAAAATATCCTATAGTAGAGAAAGTTGATTTGAAATTCATTTATGTTTAGACACTTTCGGTCACACTTTGGCGCACCTGCATGGGCAGGAGTTAGCGAAGATGATTTATTGCTTGTGAGGTCTTGGTTTGGGCATGGCAAGCATCATGGTAGAGATCATGGCAAACACTTCGGTAATGAAATGTTTGGTCGTGGTTGGGGAGATGAACATCGGACTCGTCGGGGTGACATCAAGTTCATCCTGCTGGAATTGTTATCCGAGCATCCTAGTCATGGTTACGATCTGATTAAAGAGATGGAAACTCGTTACGGTGGTTTCCGTCGCCTCAGTCCTGGCTCAGTCTATCCAACACTGCAATTGCTGGAGGAAGGTGGTTATCTTAAGAGCGCACAGGAAGGTGGTAAGCGGATTTACACGATTACGGATGAAGGTAGACAATTATTGGCAGAACGTGCCCAACAGCAAACTTCAGACTCTCCTTGGGATACTTTTAAAACTTTCGTGACAGGCAAGCCCCAAGAGTTTATTGAGTTGCGAAATGCCGCAACAGAATTAGCTGCTGTGGTGGTGCAGGTTGCTCGCAGTGGCAATATGGAGCGAATAAATCGGGTGCGTGAGCTTTTAGAGCAAGTTAAACGGGAAATTTACGCGATTTTGGCTGAAAAATGAGTTGGGAGTTAGGAGTTAGAATACAGTTGAGTCGAATATAGACAGACCTAACAAGAACAGCCCCTTCACTTGTAGGGAAGGGGAGTAAGATTCAAAGTCTCTCTGCTTTTAGAACAGAGATCAGATCGATCGCTATAGGGTTCTGTTGACTAATGAAGCGATCGCATTTAAATTTGGCTCGATGAGTGAGTTGAGCAATGTCCATAACTGCAAATCAGTAAAATCTGGAATTGCCATAAATGCGCCGACTGACTGCAAAACTTGCGCCTCGTGGGTGGATGCTATGCCAATGGTGCGGATATCTGCGCTCACGGCGGAACGAATACCAGAGGGAGAGTCTTCTAAGGCGATCGCTTCTTCTGCTGTAATTGCCAACTTCTTCAGGGCAACTTCATAGGGTGCAGGGTCAGGCTTACCTGCAATACAATCATCCGCTAAAATAACTGTATGGAAAGCTTCTTTAATTCCCAAAACCTCCAGCATAAATTCTGCATTTAATCTAGGGGCATTAGTTACTAATGCACGTTTTAACTGATGTGTATCTGTCCATTCTAGGAGTTCAGAAAATCCACTTAGAGGTTTGAGATTAGAGGCGAGTTTACGGAAAAGCGCCTCTTTTTCGTCTGCAAATTTTTGCCCTTCTGCTGCTGATAATTGTGGCAGAATATCCTTGACAATTTCTGGGTTTAGTCCCCCACTAATTCGGGATTTATAAAATGTCTCGTCAATTTCTATGCTATAATTTAACAGCATTTGCTGCCAAGCTCGGTAGTGTATGGGGTCAGTGTTGACAATAGTGCCGTCTAGGTCAAAGAGAATTGCAGCCAGCATGATTTTTTCGTAAAATGTAAATAATTGTTAACTTTATTTAAATAGTTTACATTGTTTTTTTGTCCTTAGTGATTGTTCCTTTGTCAATACATGACTTTTGAGGGCATCTGGAAAACCTCCCTAAATCGGGAGCATCTCAGTGAAAGCAAAAATACCAGATGAGAAACAAGATTCTTGCTCCCTCTCCTTACCAAGCGATGCCCTGAGCTTGTCGAAGGGGAGAGGATTGGGGTGAGGTTTTACAAGGCTTTTTACGAAAGTGAGATGTGTAAGCAAATGCTAGCCGCTACAAACTTTTTTCGCGTTGATGATTTACTAGTGCAGATTTACAACTCTGAAGTAGAAATCGCCCAGGACGTTGCCGAAATCGCGCAAGAGCATTTACAGCAAGTTCTCAAGGAACAGGATACAGCTGCTGTATTGTTAGCAACAGGTAACTCCCAACTCAAATTTCTTGATGCTTTGATTGCATTGGGTAGTGTGGATTGGTCACGGATTATTCTGTTCCATCTAGATGAATATTTGGGAATTACTGCTGACCATTCTGCTAGTTTCCGGCGCTATCTGCGAGAACGTGTAGAGAAGCGGGTTGAGCCTAAGAAATTTCACTATATAGAAGGTGATACATTACAACCAGTGGCAGAGTGCGATCGCTACACTAAATTATTGCAAGCACAACCAATTGACTTATGCTGTCTTGGTGTTGGCGAAAATGGACATTTGGCTTTTAACGATCCAGCAGTAGCAAATTTTCAAGATCCTTACGCTGTGAAATTAGTGAAATTGGATACAGTGAACCGTCAGCAACAAGTAAGCACTGGTCACTTTGCGAATCTAGAAACTGTCCCACAATATGCTTTTACTGTTACAATCTCGACGATTTGTTCAGCTAAAAAAATTCTCTGTCTTGCTCCAGAAAAACGTAAAGCGAATGTGGTAAAACAGATGTTGGAAGGAGCCATAAGTACAGACTGTCCGGCTTCTATTCTCCGTCAACAATCCCAAGCAACGTTATTTTTGGACGTAAATTCTGCTAGTTTGCTTTCTTGAACTTCTCTCTGAATTCTCAGAGGATCTTCTATAGTAACTCTCTCCTTTTCCATAGCTCAACTCCCACATCAAGCAGACCATTTGTAGGGACACAGCAATGCTCATCGGTGTCAATTTAAGCGAAAAATCGCTTATCTGTTGGCTGACACGCCCGCCTAGAACTAAAGTTCTTTGGCTTTTAGCTAAAGTCTACTCAAGTAGACTAAAGATTTTTCAGATTATTTAGTCATCTTGAGATGACTTTCGCTATTAGCAAGGAACTTCAGTTCCTTGTGGGACATGGATTTTACCTTAAGTTGACACGCATGAGCTTTTTCTGTGTCCCTACGTGTGTCGTATCCATAGAGGCATAGCGGCTACTCTCCGAGTTTTCCAACGCAGTACCCTACGGGTACGAGAACCGCTATATTATGCCCCTACGTGTGTCGTCTATTTAATTCAAAACCTCGTAATAGCCAGAGGCTTTTAAGGAGGTAATGTCTCAAAGCCTATTCTGGACAAAGCTAGTCCAGAAGTTGACATAAACAACGGCTGTACGCCTCGCCTCCTAGAGTGTGGTGAATACTATTTAGAGCGAGAACCTGTTACATCATTAGGATCTCTATAAGCCCGGACTTGATCGCGATTACGAGCCAGACCTGCTAAACCGGCTAGACCAAGTAAACCTAGCCAACCCCAATTGAAACCGCGATCGCTAGTTGTTTGGGAAGTTGTGATACCTGTATTCCTGCTAGTACCTGTTGTGTCAGTGCCTGTTGTATCTGTACCTGTACTTCCACTGCCTGTTGTATCTGTACCTGTACTTCCACTGCCACCAGTACCACTGCCTGTTGTATCTGTACCTGTACTTCCACTGCCACCAGTGCCACTGCCTGTTGTATCAGTGCCTGTAGTTCCACTACCTGTTGTACCAGTACCTGTACCACTACCTGTTGTACCACTACCTAGACCACTACCGCTTGTACCAGTACCTGTACCACTGCCTGTTGTACCAGTACCTGTACCACTGCCTGTTGTACCAGTACCACTACCTAGACCACTACCGCTTGTACCAGTACCTGTACCACTGCCTGTTGTACCAGTACCACTACCTAGACCACTACCGCTTGTACCAGTACCTGTACCACTGCCTGTTGTACCAGTACCACTACCTAGACCACTACCACTTGTACCAGTACCTGTACCACTACCGCTTGTACCAGTACCTGTACCACTACCGCTTGTACCAGTACCTGTACCGCTACCTGAGCTACTGCCACCACTGGAACCTCCGCTGCCGGAACCTCCGCTGCCGGAGCCTCCGCTTTGGGCAGAAACAGAAGGAGGTAAGGACGCAGAGGCGAAACTGATGGCAAAGAGACTAGCCAAAACAGCTTTAGATAAATCAAAAGACTTCATGATTACGGTTCCTTTTATGTTCTAGATATCTGTGGTTGATTGATTTTCAAAACCGATATTGTCTACTCAATCGATTGCTAAATTAGGTAAACTTTGACAAAATATATTGAGGAGTGTTCAACCTAGTTTGTTTTGGAATAATTGAAACCATTTGAAGATCCCACAACAACTGATTATTCGTCAAAGTCAAACTAATTAATGATAAGTAATTACTAATTTATGATTAGGAAGTAACGACCTTGGTCGCTTGTTCACAACAAACAAGGAATAATAAAAAATTAGATTCACTTGCATCATAAATTTTAATTACTTATTGATTCTCAATTATTTTGCCATTCTTAACCAGCATAGCTGCTAATTTTTTGCCTGACTTCTACCATAAGAGTAAAATCACTTCTATCGCAGGAATTAATTTTGCATTAAAGTTAGTCTATGAACGTGAAGATAATTATACCTTTTAGAGCTTGCAATTAGATCAGCAGACCTCAATATAAGCACAATCTTCACACTGGGGGTTTTGCCCTGGATTGGCACATCCACAAACAGGATTCACATAACATTCAAAAGGATCTTTATGTGTCCGGTATTTTTTGAATATAAAATATAAAGCTGCTTATTGTAGACAAAAAACAAAATCTTCAATTATAAAATTTCGTACTAATCATAATGAATAGAACCATATTTGAGTTACTTATTTAGATGCGTTAACTAAGTAGGCAAGAATAGATCAAACTATGTTAAGCAATTTAAAATTAATTAAATTGACTTTTAGTAAGGGCTTCAGCCCGAAAAATAGGGCTGAAGCCTTTACTAAAAATCTTTATCCTACACAAAGTTTTAAAACTCTAAAAATAACTGCCGTCAGCAAGAACTGCCTCATCCCCAACAAATAACTAAACAAGCGTGCGATTCCTCTTTAGGGCTTTGCTATTCAACTTTTTCATACCAGATGCCTACTCTCTCAAAAGCACTATAAGCAAGCTTCAGAAAATTCATTACTCTCTGTCTGCCAATTACGCCAAATTCTTTATACTCTCTCGCCTCCGCAAACGTCAGGCGATTTTGGTCAATTACGTTTCTTTCTTTATATGCTAACTTCGGAAAATCCATAACTTTTATCTTATATTTATTTCCTATTTTCTGAAAGTTTGAGTCTGACTCTATATGCTCCCAATCATCACACAGCCCTAAATTCCTCACCAGAATATGAGAGATTCTCTCACCATAGGTATTCACTGACTGAGTAAACAGGTTCATGCTGTCGTATCCTCCTGTCGATACAAACCATTTGCAAAACATCACTCCCTGCGAACTCCCTAGTTCAAATAATTGATTAGAGTCAATCCACCCTTGTACTGCTCTATGCGATTGTGCAGCTAAATTCACAATTACTGGCCTCTCTATCGCCCACTCAAATATTTTATCTGCCTTATCTGCCTGTCGTTCATTCTCGCTAAACACAGCATACTTACATATCTCCTTATACACCCCTGCTACATCTGGATTCGATCTATCTGTCTCTACTGGTACAAACGGGATTTTTTTATCCAGACAATACTGAATCATTGTCCTAGCAAAGAGAGACTTTCCTACCCCGCCTTTTTCACCATCCACCAAATGAATCGTCGGCATTACAGCCACCTCTAATACTTATTAAACTCGTCTGATACATCTTTCCCAGGCTTAGAACTTTTTGGCGGTTGCCGCCTAGTAGTTTTGGTAGTTTTATCAGATGCCTTTATCTCATCCTTTGATTCTTGCTGAATTTGAATCTCTGGAGTTAGCTTTTCTAAAGAAGTCTCAAGAACAAGAGAGTCTCCAGTTACTGAGGCCGATTGTGACATTACTGATGATTCTGTTGAAATCTGAGTACAATTCTCAGCAGATAAAATTGGTTTTAGTTTAACCCCTCTTTTGCCAAAACGTTTTTCTTTCTCAATCTCAGTTAAGTATTGCTTGAATGTCACTGCCAAAACTTTTATTTTTTGAGTTTTGAGGTTCTCAGAAAGGTTTTGATAGCTATAACCTTTTTTCAGAGCCGATTCAAGCTCAACTCGCATAAAGTAAACACTCTCTGGCAGTGATAGTTCTTCTTTATCCTTCTCTTCTAGCTTTTCTAGGGAAGCTAGAGTCGCTTGGAGTTTATCAATAGGAATTTTCTGCCTTGGGCTTGTGCGTACCATTCGTTCTGTTGAATCGGCTCAAAATTTAATTAATCTTATCAATCCACACCCTCTTGTGTGGATTGATAAGATTATACATATTATTGAACAAGCTCTACTGAATAAACCAGTATATGCCCTTTACCCCTTCCCCTTTCTGAAACTTGGCCCAGAAGATGTAGTTTCTCCAACTCCTTGGAATTATCAGCCATCCCTGACTAGGATATTGACTTTGAACGCTTTTAAATGGTAGCTTTTGTTATAGAATATGTGCCACAAGATGTCTGGGACTTAGGTAAAACTACACGCTTTAGGGACAATACCCTGCGGTCAGCTAAAGCTACATAAATTGCCCCTACCTAAAAATCATTCTTTTCAGCTATTGTTTAGTTTTTACTTTCTCAAGAGAATTAATATCAGTAGACATTCTGTGTTACCTTGCACGACGATACAATATTCCCCTGTGTCTCGGAGAGCGATGTCACACGAAAAAGCTGCTGCTTCGTCTACGCTGAGTATGACGAACACTCAGTCAGATGCTCCCATTGAAGAAACTATAAAAAGCTTGGTGTTGGGTA
The DNA here is from genome assembly GCF_036919495.1 of Nostoc sp. Lineage (GTDB taxonomy): Bacteria > Cyanobacteriota > Cyanobacteriia > Cyanobacteriales > Nostocaceae > Nostoc. Next base: position 34,591 of record NZ_JBALBZ010000088.1, on the reverse strand, counting down.
TCGTGTATCATCTTTGAGGTATTTTCTTTTCGCATTGATTTAATGACTTTGACAGTTATAGTTTTTTTAAACCTTGAAAAAATCATAAATATTCTATGCCTCGAACCACCTCATCTCCATCCCACTCAACTAGAATAACTCCACTGGCTCTTTCGGAATTACATCTGAGATTAGAGTTTTTAGAAAAAGAACATAAATCGCTACTTAAACAGATTAAGAGAAAGCGAACGGAATTGAAGAACTTTGTTGAACAGATGCGTTCTTTAGCCACTGAAATATTTAATAAAGCTAGTCCCAGCTTCCGAAAAATGGCTGAGTTAGACCAGGATATTCATGCTCTATTTGATGAAATTTTTACTACTAGAAAGTTTGGTAAACAAACCCTCAAAAATATAGAATCAGTTTACCTTAACCTCCAGTTGACAGGAATCATTAGTCTAAAACCGAGGAGCAAACAATCCAATAGAGAGCTAGAGGAACTATTTAACAGTTCCGCTACAGAAGAAGATTTTGCAAGAGAAACTGCTGAAGGTCGCCATCAACATTGGCAAGCACAAGAATCTGTAGAATCTGCATCTGTAGCTAGAACAGAGGATTCTAGAAAAATTCGTCAAACATTTCTGAGGTTAGCTGAAATCTTTCACCCTGATAAGGTAAAAGACAGCGAGACACAGAGATATCATACAGAAATCATGAAAGAAATCAATAAAGCCTACCAAGAAGGAGATTTGGCAAGACTTTTAGAAATCGAAGGGATTCAGCAAGTCGGGGAAGTTATTGACAATAATAGCGAGGATGATTTAACTCGAAAATGTCGAACTCTAGAACAGCAAAATCAAATTCTCCTCACTCAATATGAAAACTTAAAACGAGAACTACGTTTGACAAAAAATACTCCCGAAGGAGCGATGGTTTACGATTGTCGTCAAGCTGCTAAAAAAGGCATTGACTCTATGGCTCAGATGGTAGAAACAATAGAATCTCAAATTAACGTTGTTTCTCAGATTCGGGATTTTGTTAAGGACTTTAGAGAGCAGAAAATTACTATCAAAGACTTTCTCGGTGGACCACCAAAGCTGCACTCCTTAGACGAGGAAATTATGGAAGATATTCTTGAGCAGATGTTGTCAGAATTAATGAGATAGTAAGTGATTTTGATTAAAAATAAGAGTTTGTAGTGAATTAAAGATAAGTTTGCCAAAGTTTACACTACCGTTGTAAAAAATCGCAGCCCTTTCAAGGTGACTTGTAAAATCCCTTTTTTCTCTCAGTGCCCTCTGTGTCTGTGCGGTTTAAAAGTAATTTATTTAACCACAGAGCAGCAGAGAACACAGAGTTAAGAGATTAAAGAGGAATTTCTTAACCAAAATTTTTACCCACCTTGAAAAACCTAGTTCTAAATGCTTCTATAAACAATCCAAAAATTTAATTAGTGCATACAATGAATAATGAGTGTACACAGTATTATTGTTTGTGCTTCGCCACAAAACTTGTTCGGAGTTTGATATAACTTCTACTGAGATTTGTGTTTGCGTCACGTCTTCTACTAGAGAAGACTTTGCACTTCGAGTAACCAAGAATCCCACTCTTTTTAAAGCACGAATAGTCCAGATAATTGCCATCCCCTCACCTATTAAATTAATTTCTCCTTTATGGGATATATGAAGGTGAAATTCCCCAGAAGCAATATCAAACTCTACACCTTCACTCTCGAAAGTATCAGCAAATGAACCACTCAACACTAAATCTTCTGGTGCGCCAACGTGTAAAATACCATTAGTTGATAATAACCAAACTTTATCTGCAAGACGCAAAGCTAAATCTAAATCGTGGGTGGAAAGGAGAATCGCTTGATTAGTTTCCCGTGCTAACTGGCGTAACAACTGCATAATTTCCACCCGTCGCGGTAAATCGAGAAATGCTGTTGGCTCATCAAGTAACATAACAATGGGTGACTGAGCTAAAGCACGCGCAATCATGATTTTTTGGCGTTCACCGTCACTTAATTCGCTAACGTGGCGTTGTGCTAAGTGTACTGCTCCTACAGATTTGATTGCCCAATGTACTATAGCTTCATCTTGGGGTGTCAAATTTCCCCACCAATCAGTGTAAGGATATCGTCCCAGAGTCACCAAGGTGTAGGCTGATAGCATTCCTACATCAACTTTTTCGGTGAGTACCAAACTCAGACGTTTGGCTAAGTCTTGTGGTGCTAACTTGTAAATATTTTCGCCTAAGAGTCGTACTTCACCTGATATTGGGGGTTGCATTCCAGCGAGCGATCGCAGTAATGTAGATTTACCCGCACCATTGGGTCCGAGTAAGCAAACAAGTTCCCCAGCTTGCAGAGATATAGAAATATCCGATGCAACACACCGAACAGTTTTTCGTGATGTCTTGTAACCAATAGTCAGGTTGTGAGTTGTTAAAATCGCATCATTCATGACGGAAAAGATTTTTGGGAATTACGCCGCAGAATTACCCAAGTAACAACAGGAGTTCCTATCAAAGCGGTGACAGCATTTAAAGGTAAAACCATCTGACTTACCCATAGTTGGGAAAACAAATCTGCAAACAATGCTAAGATTGCACCCATTATTGTTACACTGGGAATTAATATCCGATGGTCGGAAGTATTAAAAAGACTACGACATAAATGGGGAATTGCTACACCTAAAAATGCAATGGGACCACAAAAAGCGGTAATTGCTCCAGCTAATATAGATGCACTAGCAATAATAGAAAATCTGCTTTTCTGCACAGTTAAACCTAAACTACGTGCATAAGATTCACCCAGTAGAAGTGCATTCAAAGATTTTGATTGCAACACTGCTCCCAATAAACTCAAAAGTATCACTGGAATTAAAACAACTAACTGTTTCCAAGTCACCCCAGCAAAACTACCAAAAGTCCACATAATATAACTTTGAATGCGTTCTTTTGAGCTAAACTGCAACAAAATACTTACTATTGCACTAGTAGCATAACCAAACAATAAACCTAAAATTAATAGTGTCATCGTATCTTGCACTCGGCGAGAAACAACTAACATCATCCCTAAAACTGATGCTGCGCCGAGACTTGCTGCTATGACTAAACCAAAATCACTAATGATTCCCAAATCTGCTAATAATGTTGGTGTCGTAGCACTTGCTGTCAGCACAACTAACGCTACACCTAAACTTGCACCAGAACTAATACCCAATACAAAAGGCCCCGCTAAGGGATTTTTAAATAGGGTTTGCATTTGCAAGCCACTCACACCTAAAGCCGCACCTGCTAAAGTTGCAGTTAAAGCTTTAGGTAGGCGAAATTTGAGAATAATATGAGTCCATGTCACTTTTTCTGCTTCTTGTCCGAGCAGAATTTTTATGACTTCCTTAACAGGGATATCAACTGAACCTAAAGCCAAGTCTAATAAAAAAGCAAAGATTAAACTTATAAGTATAATTAAAAAAATAATAGTTTTGAAAACCGGAGTTTTTTGGGTTAATAGGGGAGTTTTAATTTTATATTTTTTGCTTAACATTATTAAATAAGTTTGTGGTAATAAAATAACTGATGATTAGGTAATATCTCTGGATGCAGTATTTTAATCAAATCTGATAGAACTATATCTGGGTTACTAATACCACTTTCCCAGTAATCATTACCTCCATTCACATTAACGCGAGCATTATTATTATAAAGATTTCCGTTTTTCACAGCATTAAAATCAGCATACCGATTATCTTCTGCTACTAAATCCTTTAAATTCTTCCAAGATTGGCTAAAATTCAACCAGTAGTCAGCATTGGCTGCACGTTCCAAAACGACTTCAAAAGATAAAGGTAAACTAACAGAGGATTTCTCATCACGCCAGAGATAGTTTGCTCCTGCGTCAGCGAAATATTTAGCTACATAACTTTTACCTCCAGGCATATACCAAGTTCCTTTAAAATTGAATCCCACGAATACAGGTGGACGATTTTTTACAGATTTAGCTTTTTGAGCTACTCGTTCATATTTATTGGCAATTTCACTAAATATTTTTTCTGCTTGCTCGTCTTTATTAAAAAATAGAGCAGTAAATTTTAACCATTCACTTCTTCCCAATGGTGTATCTTCCATATATTCAGCATTTATCCCCACTTTCAAACCTGCCTCAGTGAGTTTAGCATAACTATCAGTTTGGGAATTGCCGCTACTATAAGTTGTTATCAAGTCAGGATTTAATTCTAATAATTTCTCTATATCCACATTAGAATTATTACCTATTTGTGTCACTTTCCCTGCTTTAATTCTCTCTACAACATCAGGCGTATTTACTTGCTGAGTATTACTAATACCAATCAGCTTATCAACTACACCTAACTTAGCTAAGTGAGGTAAATGAGTAGTAGATAGAGAGACTATGGAATTTATCGGTACTGTGATTATTTGTGCTTGATTAAATCCTTGAGGTGTAGGAGTTCCACATTGGACTAAAACATATTGAAACTTTGTGTTTGCATTCTTCCAAGGATTTTTTATAGTGACGATTTTGTAGTGTTTATGATATTCTACTACCAAGCCTGTTGCATAATTAATCTGAATTTTATTAGGGAAGTAATCAGTATTGGGGTTATATTTTTGAATACAGCCGTTATTATTGGTATTTGTAGATGTGTTAATTGCTGTACTATGGCAAGCAATGATTAAAGTAGCAATTAAGAAGAATTGGCATAAAAAGATAATAGGTTTTGAGTGAGTCAGTTTTACCAATTTCATGGACTTTTAGAGAAATTTCGTTTTTATCTCACCCAGAGAGGAATGCTAAGAAAACAGCTTTATATCTTTGCCTGAGATTTTCCAAAGGATAAATTACACGGAATCTGGTGGATAGCAATGTTCAATAACTTTGTTACCTTTTACCAAGTGTTCATTGACAATAGTTTCAGCTATATTTGAGTTAACACGAGTGTACCAAGTTTTATCATCGGAATAAAATACTACTAGACCTTGTTGGCAAACTTCCAAACAGCCAGATGTCCTCACTTCTATATCTACACCTGCTTTTTAAACTGCTGATTTTAAAGCATCAAACGTGGGTTGCCATTTGCGTGAAGGAAGACAGCGATGCATCAGTATTCCAGCATATAAACCTTGACGAGTTTCATAAGAAAGTCCTGCATTTAAACTATCTGCACCTGCAAATCGCAATTCTTTATCAACTTCGGCAGAATTTGTACTTTTCAAAATCCGGGGATCATTTGCTGTATAACTAACAAAAGCATAGATATTCTTCGCTAGCTGCAAATTTAAAACTGCTTCGATTCCAGTAGTACGAACCTTACCAATATTAATGAATCATCCCCATCTCCTAATTTTGAGTTCCAGGTTAAATCGGTGAGAACTTGGTCTGTGTATTTGCGATCGCTATCAGTCAATGAGTTAAAATAACCTTGATCAAATAATGGCTCAGGAATGGGTACTCCTCCTGGTACTCCTTGGTCTTTACCTAAATATATGGTTGAAAGGGTTAGGGTATTGCGCTTTCCTAAATCTGCCTCCAACTTGACATTAAAGTTATTATAGAGAGTGTCATTATTTTCCCTGGTTCCCTTGAAATTCGCGGATGGGATAGAAAAAGGATAGTTATTTTCAGCTTCGGTACGGTTATAACCTACAACCCAAGAAATATTCCCTACTTTTCCGCTATTGTTGATAGTCTGCAATTAAGGTAGATGGCTAACTTTTGGTTGCTCAAAGTAGCCATACACCATCTGAGAAACTTGACGAATAAAAGCTGTTGCTCTCTCGTCATTATTAGGTCTTCGCACGAAAATTCCTGCTAAATAACGCTTACCTGATGGTGTTTCAATAATACCCGCATCTCCCAATACAAACCTCAGAGTGCCTGTTTTGTGAGCAATACTTGCCCCATAACCCAAACCAGACGGAAGTAAGCTTCTATTATGGCAACGAATCATGATACCTAAAACTTGAGAGCGACTGGTATCAGAAATTAACTGATTATTTGAAATCAAAGCTGACAATCGTACTAAGTCTTTTGCACTAGTTTTATTAGTTCCTTTAAAATCTCCTAACATATTGTTAATCACAGTACTTTGTAATCCCCAAGTGCGAAACCTCTGATTTAAATTTGCCTTACCACCTAAACGGTCGATAATCATATTTGTAGCGGTATTATCGCTAATAGTCATCATTTTAGTTACAGTTTCCAAAAGACTAATCTTAGTTCCCACCCGCCGATACTGCATATCTCCAGAACCACCAGTAACGTGTTTACGTTGCATTACCAATGTTTCATTTAGTTTGATTCTACCTGCATCTATTCCCTGAAACAAAGCAATTAAAATAGGATACTTAATTGTGCTAGCGGCAGAGAAAGGTTGACCGCCATTGATATTTAAATAATCACCTGTTTCTAAGTCCATAAAAAAGATTCCCGGAGTCAGGAATCTGTTGCGAGCAATTAATGCTTTAATTGGAGTTTGTAGTTCCGATATTTCTCGTCCTAAAGGAACTATACCAGTGTATTTAGGAATACCTGTTGGGTTGAGAAAATTGCTTGAGGGAGTTGGGGGAATGAATTTCAGTTCTGGTAGTTGTAAATCTGATTGATTTCCACTCCCGCCATCTGCACTGTCAACTTGATTCGTGTTGAGATTCGCCTTTACTGGCAACGACAGTAGAAAAATACTTATGAGACTAAGTAATAACCAGCGTAGTTTCATGTAGTGGTGTGAGGATAATGTTGGATTGACTTACAGAGATTTCCAGATAAGTAAATGAAATCCGGATTGATTGACATAATATTCACTAAAATATCCCATGTCAATAAATATAGATAACATACATTACTGGAAGTTGAGGGATAAAAATTATGAATTAAAATCAGAATATCAAATAGATAAAATTTACATACATATATCCCATCAAGTAGTTATCTATTTATACAAATAGTCAGAGATTAAGATTGTGGTTTGAGTTTTGCTTGCAATGATTTATACATACCAATCGCGATAAATAAAGCATCCGTAATTGAACCGATTAAAGAAGAATGCAGAATCAATAATTTTACCTATATTGTAAATTATCACAGATGGGGAAGAGTGAAAAACTACAACTTAATTAGGATACAGCAACATTCTTGAGGATGGTCATCGGGCCTTGGGCTTTGAGAATCTCCATTTCGGCTGCATTCCGCACTAGCAAAGCACCAGCGAATCCTAATGAATTCACAGAGATAGACTGGAAATGCTCCTGCGATCGCGGTATGATCAACATCCATTCTCGTGTCACTAGCAGATTATAAGCACCAGATTGCCTTGCATCCAAACCTACAGCATGTCGTAAGGTGCGATAAACTTCCAGTGTTGCTTGGGCTGCTGTAAACAAGGACTGCCCCCAATTGGAATTTAGTGGTGCGAAAGCATGTACAAAAGGAAGTTTTGGTGAAGTTGTGTAGGCTTTTCCTACCGTACCCTTACTCTTAAGCAAGCTATGCGTAGCGGACACCCTAGAAGGTATTGAATTCTGAAATTGTGCTGATGCTAGCAGAGTTTCAATAGGTATTTGTGATCCTGAAGGTGCAAGTGGTAATGGCACTAATTGCAAGTGCTTGTGTCGCTGACTAGCACCTGCGGTTTTGCCACTGTTGTAAAATGCTAAACCATCGAAATCAGCTAGACATGCCCACATAGCCGTAAAATCTTGCACAGTGAGTAAGCTTTCCTGTTCCTCGAAGCCACGGGTGATTATTAGCAGATGATAATCAACAACATTGAATTTATTCAAAATACATACATGGGTATCGGAGATATCCGCCACAAATAAATCCTTTTCGTAGGGTAAGAAAGGATTAAATTCTTGACCAGATGTAGCAGATTGTTTTTGCTGCTGATCCTTGGCGGCTTTTTTGCGATTCAGGTTAGACAAAATCCGCACTAAAAACCGCACATTATCCTGTTCCACAAATTCAAATTCCGTCGGTATCGACAGCAACGCCCCGCATTGCAAAGCATGTTCCGTCTGCTCTTTGACACTTGTCCATAAAGTACCAGCTTTAAGTAAGATTTTACCCTGTGCCATTTTATTCCTTCAGACATGGATGCAACACCAATCGGGTAGCACAGATGTGCTACGCTACGAATGACTATATTCCAATACAGTTCAGTTAAGGTGGGATGCGATAAGTAAAATACCAAACCTTTCATAACAACGCAATACCTCTGCAACAAAACTGTCACAAATAATATCTACATTAGTAATACATCTAAATATCCTTCCAGACAGCAATGCAAAACGAATCTCGCGACAGAGAACACCCATCAAATAGCATTTCACATAACACTGCTGACACCAAATACCATAATCGAACACCCTGGAAAAAGGCTGCCGCCTCTCTATCGCTGGTGTTGCTGGGATCGGGTATGACATTGGCAGGCGGTTATATGGCTGGACATCCTCAGCAGGTGTCTGAAAGCGCATCTAATTTGGCAGTGAGTCCAGTAAATGCCGCTCCTCCATTAGCAGCCGGTACAGATCCTAACTTTGTGATCCAGGTGGTGCAAAAGGTCGGGCCAGCCGTGGTGCGAATTGACTCTTCCCGAACTGTAAAAACTCAGATACCAGATGAATTTAACGATCCACTTTTCCAACGTTTCTTTGGCTCTCAACTACCACAACAACAGAATCGGGTAGAACGGGGTACTGGGTCAGGTTTTATTATTAGTGCTGATGGTCGTATTCTTACCAATGCCCACGTAGTTGATGGTGCTGATACGGTAACAGTAACACTTAAGGATGGGCGTACCTTTAAAGGAAAGGTGTTAGGAAAAGATGAGTTGACCGATGTTGCTGTCGTCAAGATTCAGGCAAATAATCTACCGTTAGTAGCCTTGGGTAACTCAGATAAACTGCAACCGGGAGAATGGGCGATCGCGATCGGCAACCCCCTGGGACTAGATAATACAGTAACTACCGGAATCATCAGTGCTACCGGACGCAGTAGCAATCTAATTGGCGCTCCCGATAAGCGAGTAGAGTATATTCAAACCGACGCAGCGATTAATCCCGGTAACTCCGGCGGTCCCCTGCTAAATTACCGTGGCGAGGTAATTGCCATGAATACAGCCATTATCCAGGGGGCACAAGGATTAGGTTTTGCTATTCCTATCAATACAGCACAACGGATTTCTAGTCAACTAATAGCTACGGGCAAAGTAGAACATCCTTATCTGGGAATTCAGATGGTGGGGTTAACGCCTCAGCTAAAACAAAATATCAACTCAGACCCCAATAGTGGTTTGAGTGTGACTGAAGATAAAGGTGTATTAGTTGTGAAAGTTGTGCCAAATTCACCAGCTGCTAAAGCAGGGATACGGGCTGGTGATGTGATCCAAAAGCTTGGTGGTCAAGCAGTCACAGATGCCAGCAGTGTCCAAAAGGTAGTAGAAAATAGCCAAGTTGGGAGCGACTTACGTATGGAATTACGTCGCAATGGGCAGAATCTTAACATAGCTGTGCAACCTGGTGCTTTCCCCACGCAAGTCCAATAAAAGTTTTGCTATCAAAAGTGAATTTTCTGGGATGGGTATTATGCCATTGGTGTCAAGTTAAAGCTTCAGCCCAGATGTCAAGGGACTTTGAGGCGTTACGTCGATGCCGTTGACCAATGGCTTTGACCAAGCCCATAGAACGCTGATGCTCAACCAACCAAGGAATGAGTTGTAGTTGTGGGTTTTGCAAGAGTGCGCGATTGAAAAAATATAAACTGCGGAAAACCATCTCCACAGAAATACGTTCTAAGGCTTGTTGCAAAGCGACAGCGACATCAGCAGACAAATCATTGAGGACAGCATAGAAAATCCACGTAGCATAGAGAAAGCATCTGTATACTATTAGTGCCACCAACCCAAAGATAGGACAAGCTTAAACATTCGTTTAGTCAGTAAAAATGCATCTTCAATGTGCCAACGACGGCGATATAAATCACAAACTTGCTGCGCTGAAAGTTGTTCTGGCACCTGTTTTTTCTTGAAGTTGCCCCAAATGTTTTTTGACTGCTTCCAAGGTTGATGCATCCGCAATCCATACTGCACTAAACTCAGAAGCTACCGATGCCCACATTGGGGCAACTTCTGCGCGATTGTTTTTGACTGCTAGAGGCTCTATTACTTGCTCAAACAGTCCGATAAACAGGTGCGCTGGCATATTAATTTAAATGAATGGGATACTTATATTGAAGATGAAATAGAAGCAGCAGTGCGTGATGGCAGTGTGGAAGTTTTGAATGGAATGTATAATGAATTCCAATTGGCTGAAATGATAGATAGAAATCAGATTATTCAGACTGCTTTGAAGTTTTTGGCACTAACTTATTCTTATTCAGCTAAGGAGTTACCCGCAGTTGTGGCTGAAAATTTAACTCAGCTACCCGGTGGAGAAGATTGGAAAGCAGGTAGGCGGTAAAACAAATGACGCAAGAACTAATAGACCTCAAAAAGAGTATTTTGGAAGGACGTTACGCAGATGCCTTGGTAATTGTAGATGAATTAGAGGGAATGAGTAAACAAGCTATTCTGCGAAATATCCAAGCTTATTTAAACATTCTGTTGATTCATTTGATTAAGAACCAAGTAGAACAACGATTAACTGGTTCATGGGCGGCTTCTATTCGGAATTCCATTCGAGAAATTAAAAAGCTAAATATCAAAGACAATAAAACATCTTACTATATCAATTTAAATGAATGGGAAAGTTTGATGGAGGAGGAAGTTATTGAAGATGCGATCGCAGATGCGAGTCAGGAAGTGATGAGCGGCAAATTTACTCGCTCTCAGTTGTCAGCGATGCTAGATAAAAGCCAGATTTTGACTACAGCCACTAGTTTACTGGCTTTAACATACACTTATTCACCAAAGGAATTACCAGCGATTATGGATGATTATCTCAGTCAATTAGCTAGTGGTGAAGATTAAACCTCTTGCTAAAATACTTGAACCGCCAGGGACTCAAGTCCCTGGCTAATAGCAAAAGTCCGTTGAAACGGACTACCTCTGGCAATTTTAAGTTTCAATCCCTGATAGGGATTTTGATGAATTGCAATTCGCGCAAGGCTAGCGGGGTTGTCTGTTGTTCTGGGCTGGTTTCAATCCCTGATAGGGATTTTGATGAATTGCAATCTTTCGTAGTCAAGGGTGTACTCAAACTGGACATGTTTCAATCCCTAATAGGGATTTTGATGAATTGCAATCTGCATTAGCATTCATACCAATAGAAGAACCCATGTTTCAATCCCTAATAGGGATTTTGATGAATTGCAATTTCTCCCCCCCAATGTTTAGCGAGGAATCGATGAATGTTTCAATCCCTAATAGGGATTTTGATGAATTGCAATTTGATGCCGACCATCTCAATATTATCTACGTAGAGGGCTGTGTTTCAATCCCTAATAGGGATTTTGATGAATTGCAATTGCGGGAGCCTGAAAGCCAAGCTGTATTTAGTTTTCAAGGTGCGGTTGCGCGATTCAAGAGCAATAATAGCATTAGAGAATTCGTTTGGCAAGAGTGCTAGAAAAGTTTAAAAGCTAAAACCCTATTTTGATAAGCATTTCAGAGATTGCGCGGATGAAAATTGGGCGATCGCTGGGTGAAAACCTTGCTGGGGTTGAGATAGAAGCACTTTTTTTCGGCTGTGGAATTTGTACACCTACCTTACCGCGCATTTGACCATACAGAAACCTAACTATAAGGTACTCAGCACAGAAAATTGTTTAGTCCCGTGGCTTTTCTTTGCCAATACGTCCGACTTTTGCCTGACAACAGCCACAGACAAAGAACGCTTGGACAGTAAAGGAAGCTAATATTACAGTAAACTGATTCATCAATTGTAGTATTTGTTGTCATAGTACTGTACGGATAACCAACAATAAAGTTTTTGCCAATTCAAGGTACAGATAATGAAAGAAATAACACGCCGCAAATTTATCGCAACAACCACCCTGGCGACGGGTTTTGCCCTAGCTGTGCAACCCATTTCTGCCGGAGTCATCACCACCAATGCTAAAGGGTTGGTAGCTGGTGCGGTGAAAATTCCCGTCAAAGATGGCGAAATTCCTGCCTATCGAGCAGCACCTGCGACTGGTGAAAATTTCCCCATTGTCTTGGTGATCCAAGAAATCTTTGGCGTACACGAGCATATTCAGGATATCACTCGGCGCTTTGCCCAGTTGGGGTATTTAGCGATCGCACCCGAATTATTTGTGCGTCAAGGCGATGTCTCGAAATTAAGCAGCATAGACGAAATTCGCCCAATTGTCGCCAAAGTGCCAGATGCCCAGGTGCTATCCGATCTCGATGCCACGGTACACTGGGCGGTGAAATCAGCTAAAGGTAATGCCAATAAATTGGCGATTACAGGCTTCTGCTGGGGCGGCCGCATTACCTGGTTATACGCAGCACATAATCCCCAGGTGAAGGCTGGTGTGGCTTGGTACGGGCGACTCGTGGGCGATGCTACCAAACTAACGCCCAAGCATCCGGTTGATATTGCCTCAACGCTGAAAGTCCCGATTCTCGGACTCTACGGCGGTAAGGATACGGGTATTCCCCTCAATACAATAGAACAGATGCGCGATCGCTTAAAATCCAGCAGCAGCAAATCTGAAATCATCGTCTACCCCGACGCATCTCACGCTTTTTTTGCCGATTATCGCCCCTCCTACCGCGAGAAAGAAGCCAAAGAAGGTTGGAAACGTCTTTTGGCTTGGTTTAAGCAAAATGGTGTTTAAAAAATTAGCTACTCGCAAAAGTTTTCGGTCTATGAACTGTGACGTTCAAAAAAGTTCCAAATTGTTTCACTGGCGTTCAGCCCCAGCTTGGCATTGAATTTGTTTAGGCTCTCGTCAGTTGAGGAACCACCAGGCCAGAAATGTCCACCGTTTACTACCGCTAGCTGCCAGACTTCTGAGTTGCCACTACAACCTGTGTAGAGAGCGGTTTTCACTTTATCTTTAGAAAACTTTGGAGATTCTTTTGATGAGGTACATTGATCGTGCGATCGCCAAAAATTTACCATGTCTGAGATAGAAACCAGCGCTCCTCGTTGAGTGTGGTCATTACCTTCATAAAGTACATCGCGATCGTTTGTACCGTTGAGCATTAACATTGATACGGAAGTTTTCGGCTGGCAATTAGGTTTGAGTCTAACTGGAAGCGAACCAGCTACTGATGCAAAACCAGCAATTTTATTAGGTAACTTACAAGCCAGTGCTTGGGTAAGTATGCCACCTCTAGAAAAACCAGTGGCATAAACTTTATGACTATCAATATTGATTTGCTGCTGAAGATGATCAATCAAAGCACTGACAAAGGAAACATCATCTACCCTTCCTTGAACGTTACCTCTAAGACTCCATTTTTGGTCAATTCCATCTGGATAAACAACAATAAATCCTTTTTGTTCTGCTAATTCATTGAAGCGAGTCACATTACTGATAGACCGACCATTACCATCATCTCCATGAAACACTAAAACTAACGGCATCGGGCGGTCTGGATTATAAGATTTGGGAGTGTAAAAATAGTAAGTACGCAACTTTCCTTGGTCATGTAATTCTCCATAATTATCACCACTCAATATTTTTTCTTTAACTAGACTTTTTTCTTCAGCCTGAATGGAATTGCAGCCTGTCACTAAAGTCATTCCCAGTAGAAATATCAGAAGTTTTTTCAAAAGCCGAGAATTTTGATATATATTCATGTTAATTAAATTGACTTATGTCAGATAATTTTATTTCCTTTGCAATTCTTATTTCTAACAAATTTTTACCTAATAGAGGCTAACAACCCTACTTGAGTTGTTAGCCTCTATTTATATCTTAAACTCTTACAGTTACATAACGAGCAGGAACTCGAACCTTAACCCACCTGTTACCGCGTCGGACATTTTGCCAATGTGCACGAATTAACTTTCGTTCATATCGGGCAACAACAGTTTTATGCACAATACCAACTTGATGAACATTCGGTCTGACAATGAATTCTGCTGCCGATGCCTGTGAGGGCAAGGAGGAAATTGCAAATGGAAGAGCAAGTAATGTACCTAATAGAATACGTTTCATGTTCAAATCTCCATCAATTAATTTACTTGAGTTTTCTCCAGCATTTATCAATAATTTGTGAACAGATATTCTTACCTATTAGCTTTACAGGAAGTTTTATTTGTTACACAACTCCATTTATTTGCTGTATTGCTCTCAGTTTAAAATACTAAATTAAAAGATACAGTGGAATAAAGTCACATTTTAAGTATGACTTTAGTCACATTTTAGACTTTGGACAAGAAAAAAGAGGAGTTCCTGAATGAATATATGACTATATTCAAAGGCATACTTACACGAAATCCACCAATATATCTAAGGACAAATGACATCCTAAACATAAAAAAGCCTCCCATCGCGGGAGGCTTAAAAGTTAGCGGAGAAAACTTCTTAAACTACAATGTACGTACACCCAGCGCTCCTCCTAATGCAGAGAAAATCGCCGAGACGGATGCTGTAGCAAACAGCCACCACGCTGCTGTAGCTGCGGCTTTGCGGGTTTCTTCTGCTTGGCGTTGTGCTTGACGCTTCACGTCTTCTAGGCGGCGTTGGGCTTCTTGCTGTATGCGTTCTGCACGTTGTAATACTGTGTTGCGTGCCCGTTCAATTTGGTCGATGATCCGGTTGGCATCTGCCTCAGAGATGTCCTCGCGAGAACTCATAATTGCCACTAGGGTATCACGGTCAAAAGAGGACAGGCGATCACGCAGGGCATCAAACCCCGCCTGGGGATCGTCAAAAAATGTGCGAACATCGCGCTTGATACTATCATAGTTAAGTTCTGGGCGATCCAGGGCGTTGAGATAGTTGCGAATGCGGCCGAAAACTCCGTCAATTGCATCTTGAATCCCTCGTTGGATGTTCCGCACTTGTTCTACAAATTGCTCCCTTACGGATACGATGTTATCGGCAATCCGTGCCGCTTCTTCATCAGAAATATCTTCCCGAATTTTCAGCAGGGCAATGATCGTAGAACGGTCAAAATGGGAAAGGCGATCGCTAAAAGTTTCTACCCCGGCTCGCGGATCATGCAACAGTAGTTGCAAGTCGCGCTTGATACCTTCAGGGTTGAGTTCTTCTTTGCCAGTTTGCCGCAGATACTCTTCTACATAACCTTTGAATGTTTCCACTCTTTGCTGCGTACGGGTAGCTAGGCGACGAGGCGCACGCACAAAGTTGCGAATCGAAGTTTGGGTGGAATCAATGATTTGATTAACTTGTTCTTCACTCAAGTCTTGGCGTTGACTGAGCAACTTCACCAGTGTATCTCGGTCTACCTGCGACAACCGACGGCGCAGTGCGACGGCTCCCTCTTTGGGATTTTCAAACAATCTGGTCAAATCTCGCCCAATACCTTCTGGGTTGAGTTCTTCTTTACCAGTATTCCGCAGATAATCTGCGATCGTGGTGGTAACTGAGTCGTATTGATCTTTGGCTTTATCCACTACAGCTTGGGGTGTGTGGCGGATATTATGCCATGACTCCTCAGCAGAACTGATGATTTGATTAACTTGATCTTCACTCAAATCTTGCCGCTGACTCAACAGTTGCACCAAGGTATCGCGGTCAAAACGAGACAAACGCGCCCGAATTGAGGTAATTCCAGCTTGGGGATCTTCCAGTAGCTTTTTGAACTCCGCGCGGATGGCATCAGGATTCAGTTCGGCTTTTCCAGTATTACGCAGATATGATTCTACATTCAGCCACAGGGTTTCTGCTTGATATTGTGCCTGTTCTGCTAATCCTTTAGATTCTACCAAGACGCGATCGCGCTGTTTTTCCAACTCATCAAGAATGCTGTCTACTTCATATAGCTGCACATCATTACGTTGCAGCAATATCTCCCGCATCTCCTGACGTTCCAGGTGCGCCAGTCGCAATGTCAGGGTTTCATCATCTGCATCTGAGTCTTGCAACAGTGGTTTGAAATTCTGCTCAATGCCTTCGGCTGTCAAATCTGCTTTCGGGGTAACGAGCAGATAACTTTCCACTGCACGTTGCAAGTCTTGGACTATCTCTGTTTCTTCGACAACTTTCACTGTCGCTAGCACATCTTGGCGGACAGCTTCTAACTGATCTGCAATGCGGTGAATTTGGGTTTGGGTAAGCAGTCCCCGTTGTTGCAGGATGTTGACAAAATCGTTGCGGGATAGTCGCTCTATTTCTCTCTTGACTATTCCGGGGTCAGCTGCTGGATCGTAAATGACATCACGAAATTCCTGAGCGATTTTTTCTGGGCTTAGTTGCCAAGCATAAGTGTTGTGCAGATAGTTTTCGACATCAGCCCGAATTGGGCTATAGGGTTGTGCTGGTGTTGGCAACCCTAGCTTATCTGCTTGTTGGGTGACTTTCTCTTTGGCAGTGGTGAGGCTACCCAAGATTTTTTCCACATCCAAATCAGGCAAATCGGCGCGTCCCAACACAATGCTGGTTAAGGCAGCTAGTCCTTGTTGGACTGTACTTTGAATTGCCCCTGGAGCCGCCTTTTGCTCACCTTCTTTGGAATTACGTGTTTCTGTTACTAAGCGATCAAGCTTGGCGTTGAGTTCATCTGTTTTAGCTTGTCCGGCTGGGAGTGATTTCAGATAATCAATTAACTCACCCATCCGGTCTTCCGTGGGTGGTTGCTTACTGACCACTTGCTGCCAAACTTTATACAACGTATCAGCAATTCGGCTAACGTCTTTTTTGGAAAGATCGGTGCGACTGCTGACTAACTCGATGAACTTTTCCCGGTCGATGTTGCGAATATCTGGAGTTCCTGCGATCGCTTTTAATTGCGGATCGTTGAGTAAATTTTCAAAATCGCTCCGAATTTTCGACACATCTAGCTCTGGAGGACGTACCTTATCTAAGTAATCCTCTATATTCTCCCGGATACTCGTAGGGTCGATGGCGTTTCCTAGCTCCCGACGGATAGCAGCGGCGGCGGCTTCAGCCGTTGCTACCACTTGGTTATTCACAGCTTTTGCGCCCAGTGCGGCGGTGGCTGTGCCCATAATCGTCTGAAACCCGGAAGTCGCCGTATTCACAACTGAGCCAATTAAGGAACCTACGGTGGTAGAACTTACCCAAACGAGGATTAAGAAGTAAGCACCCCAAATCACCAAGCCGAGAATTGCTCCCAATGCTGGGTCTAAGATTACAAGGCTCAATTTTACCGCGAGGAAAGAAGCGATTAATAAGGCGATCGCTACAGTTACTACTGTCCAAATCCCTACTGCTGTACCAATTTTGCGAATAGTACCGCCCAAACTTCCCACTTCCCCACTATTATCTGAATCCGAGTCAGATGAGTGCCCCAGGTAGGAAATACCGGCTGCTAGGGAGAGATTAGTTAGAACTAATTGGAAAGCAAAAGCTAAGATCACGCCGGAGATTAAAGCCACAAAAAAGCGCGGACCGGAAGTGATAACCGATGCCTGTGCTGGCGTGACATTTGAGGCATCTCCTTGAATCTGTGCCACCCACAATAGTGGTTTGTAGAGTCCCACCATGATTTCCGTACTTTGGAACATTGTATTTCCTTGTTCTAAGTTTAAATTTAGGGAATTAAGAATTTCTTGAGAAGCAACTCTTAGTATGTATTTATGTCTGTACTTATGGCAATACCTAACTCTGTTAGCTCAGAATCGTAGAATTTACCTGTTTAAAGCATCTCTCCCAAGGCTGAAAACCGTATCCAGCCAAAGATATAACTTTTATCTCTAACCCGGAAAATATTCCTGAGCAGATGAAAAACTTGGCTAAGTATTGGCTGCTACGTTTTAATTTTTAATTACTAACTCACAACTTATTTTGCAAAAATTGCAGTTTAATCACGATAATTTTACATTTATTTATAATTAGATTTTTATCACTCTCTCAGGGTGGATTTGTCAGCACCAAGACGTTGTTGATTATCCTCCGTAAGAAGTGCATATAGTTTATGCCTACAGACAGAAAGGATCTGAGTTTGAGATAGCTACATTAAACTTAACAAACAAATCGTTGAGGACAAAAAAATGGCAGTTCCAGAAACTCGCCCTTCTAGTGGTTTACCACCTGTTGCAACCGAATACAACGGCGTAGATCGCAATGCATTTTTGTTTGGCTGGACTCCCCAAGCCGAAATTTGGAATGGTCGCTTGGCAGCTATTGGTTTTCTCGCCTATTTACTTTGGGATTTAGCTGGTTATAGCGTTTTGCGTGACGTTTTACATCTGATTGGCTACTAGAAATTTAACACCTGAAAACCTATTAGATTTGGGAGGGAAAAAATGGCAAATCAAGAAACTCGCCCTTCTACTGATTTACCACCTGTTGCAAGGGAATACAACGGTGTAGATCGGAATGCATTTTTGTTTGGCTGGACTCCCCAAACCGAAATTTGGAATGGTCGCTTGGCAGCTATTGGCTTTCTCGCCTATTTACTTTGGGATTTGGCTGGTTATAGCGTTGTTCGTGACGTGCTACACATCATTAAATATTAGCGATAGCTAAGGAGTTAGGAGGAGCCACTGCGTTGCGGGGGTTCCTCCTTTGTAGCAAGTAACGTTGATCAGTTTTAAACATACATACTATTAATTAAAAATTCAAAAGATGTGTTCTATTTGCAGGTGTTCTACTGGAATACCAGTACGTTTAAATAGCTGTTTTAATGCTCTCTGCTGTATTTCTGGGGTAATATCATTATCTTGGTTCTCAACTTGTCTATTTGCAGAAGATTGACCGTTTACTGACATTGTAGAAGAAGCATAAGTTCCTAAAATTAGGATTAATACTAGTAAAAAGCGGTAGGTTTTCACTTAATTTTCTCCTTGGTAATTGTACTATACTGTATTTATTTAGTAGCGAAAAAAGCCACCTAGTTGTAGGTGACTTTTTTTGATTACAATTTGATAAAAATTACTGAAATTCTGAACAGCGATTATTCATCAATAGAAGTGGGAATGCCCAAAACGGCGCAGGGGAAATTAGAACCTAGTGCTTCAATCATCGGATGATTGACAGATGTGCATCCTAGAAACAAAATATCGGCAGTTTCTGATTCAACAACTTTCTTAAGTTCTGTGGCAATGCAGCCAAACCGCAAATGAGATTTGAAAGAACCCTGCCATTCTTCAGCTAGACTTCGGGCTTGCCAGAGAATTATATCCGCTTGTTGCAGGGGAGTTGCCACTGTCTGCAATTTGGGTTGAGTTAATACCAGTGTGACAGACTTTGATACTTCACTGATTTGACACTCCAATGAAGGCTGTTTTTCTGGAAAGCTTAAGATATTTGGATACTGACTGCTTTGATTGTCTTCTACCACATAAACGGCTTGAACTGTGACTTGGGCATTAGTGGCTAAACGCGTTTGATGGGCAATCCAAAAGGCAATATCTAGTGCCGTATGACTGTTAGGAGATGCGTTATATGCAACTATTAAGTTAACGGCTTTTTCTGTTTGAGGTTTTTTAGAAAAAGGTTTTTTTGGTTCTGGCAGCAGTACCATTTGTTCAATTAAGTCATCTCGTCCTGTGGCACTTTGCAGACGTGCTAACATTGGCTTAATTTGCACAGCTTTACTTCTCCTAATGAAATGAATTAGCAATGAGAAGCAGGGGGACAATTTTAGATTTTAGACTTCGGCTACGCTCAGTCGAACGATTTTAGATTGAGTGACGATAACCAAAATCTCAAATCTTAAATCAATCAAGGAAACCCCAATAATAACTGTATTACAGCCCAAGTCTTGGGGGTTCCTTCCATTGCCTACGGAGTTAGCTGACGGGCTAAGACTGGAAGGTGTCTTTCTCTTAATAGTGCTGAGTGCTGAGTGCTGTTAGCAGATAGCTAAGGTTTAGCCCGTGCTGAGTTAATTAATAATTCCTAACTCCTGACTCTTAACTCCTCACTTTCTATGAGATACGCCCCACAATATGGTTCCTCCGTTCCAAATCCAGCTTTCATGAATTTGAATTAGGCTACCCACTAAAAAAAATGATAATCTAACTTACTCGTCTTCGGCAAAATATCGATCAAGGAAATTTAGGGCGTGGTTGCGGAGTTCAAAATATTTTTTTGAGTTTCGTATGGCGGCGCGATCGCGTGGATGTTCAAAAGGAACTTTTAATATCTCTCCTATACTAGCAGCTGGGCCATTGGTCATCAAGACGATGCGATCAGACATATAAATTGCTTCATCTACATCGTGGGTAATCATCATCACTGCTTGACGATTATTTTCCCAAATATCCAATACCTGCCGTTGCAATTTGCCACGAGTTAGCGCATCTAGTGCCCCAAAAGGTTCATCCATCAGCAACATTTTGGGACGGATTGCTAAGGCTCTGGCAATACCTACTCGTTGTTTCATACCTCCAGAGATTTTATCAGGATATTTGTCAGCCGCCGCCGTCAAGTTTACCATTGCCAAGTGTTGATTTACAATGCTAATTTTCTCAGCCCTATTAGCATTTTTTAACACTTCATCCACGGCTAAACGGATATTTTCTCGCACGGTTAACCAAGGTAACAGCGAATAGTTCTGAAATACCATCATCCGTTCGGCTCCTGGCTGACGAATTTCTTGTCCATCTAGCCTGACTGAGCCGGAAGTTGCTTTTTCTAAATCAGCTACTATCTTTACTAGAGTTGATTTACCACAACCTGAGTGACCAATTACAGAAATATATTCATCTTCACCAATCGTTAGATTAACCCCCTCTAAAACGACAAAATTATCTTTATCAGGTGTCGGATAAGACTTGACTAAATTTTCAATTTCTAAAAATCCAGGGCGGGGCAGAACTTCGCTCTGGCTATTCATCGGTAATGAGGTGTATTCCATCATCAAAATGCTCCGAAAATAATTTAGTCATCAGTCAATATTTAACAGAAGAGAATAAAGGCACCAGTCGGCAGAATTCAGAATTAAATTCTGTGTGATCTGAATTCTGTATTCTTCTTTAAACTTGGGATTTAAGACATGAAAAAGTTAGTGGGAGCGTTAGCCCTGATAGCAAAACTATTTAGATAACCCACAGGATCGCTAGGGTCGAAGCCTTTCTTATCTATAAATACTTCTGGTGGTTCGACTTTGTAATCATCCTTGGGACACTCAATGCCCATTTCGGATGCTATCTCCCGATATAAATCTGTTCTCCAACCAAGTTCTGCTAGTTTCTCGGCTTTTTTGGGGAATTCCTTAATTTGTCCCCACCGGGCTGCTTGTGTCATCAACCAGATACTTCTTGATCTCCATAAGAATGTCGAGTGTTCTGCTGGCTGTTTGGGAAGATTGTCAGGAATATCGAAGAAAATCGTCGTGTCTGCGGCTTTGATGGTGCGGTCTTTGCCATCAAAGCCGCCATAGTTGTAGTTGCCGAGAATTCCTGGACTTGTAAACTTCGCAATTGGAGCATTTTTCTTTTTAGGTCTAGCACCTGTAAAGGAACGGTCTGTGATCAGTTCGGCTACTTCTTGGCGATTTTCTACTTTGCTGCAATACTGGCAAGCTTCAATCATCGCCTTCACGAGGGAACGATAGGTTTTAGGATATTTTTCGATGAAAGATTCCATCACCCCCAACAGTCGATCTGGGTGTCCCAACCAGATTTCTTTACCTTGTGCGAAGGTAAAGCCGATGTTTTCATTACCTGTTATTGCGCGTGTGTTCCAAGGTTCTGCAACCATGTAAGCTTGCATTGCACCAATCCGCACGTTTGTCACCATTTGGGGGGGCGGAACGATGATCACACGAAACTCTTTAAGCGGATCAACACCGGCGGCGGCGGATAGGTAGCGGACAAAGTATTCGTAAATGGCGGAACTTAGAACAACTGCCCAAACTTTGCGTTCTGGGGGCTGCTGGTCAAAGTAGCCTCGGAAATCGCGCCCAAAGGCTTCTAGCGCACCATCACCATATTTTTCTTGATACTCATACCACGGGCGTAGCCCAAAATCCCACATAGCTTTGTTCATGGTCATGGCGTTACTGTGGCGGTGAATGGTCATCGCTGCACACAAGGGGGCGTGGCGTGCGCCTTCAGCACCAATTCTGGCGTTGGTGACGGCACCAGATACTACGGGCGAAGCATCCAGGCGACCAAAAATTAAACCGTCGCGGGAGGTAGCCCAACTACCTTCGCGGTTGAGTGTGACGTTCAAACCATATTTGCGGAAGAAGCCTTTTTTCCAGGCGATCGCAAATGGCGCACAATCATTAACGGGAACGTAACCAATGGTGAGATCGGATTTTTCTAGGTCTTGGGATCTAACTACTGGTTGTACAGCTAAGGCTTCTTCAGTCAATCCTTTAGCTGATCTATCTCCTGAAATCGCACAGGAAGACAGCGCTATTCCTGTTGTGGTTGCTCCTATTCCTTTGATAAAGTCTCGTCGAGTCCAGTTATTATCACCCATTCTTGTAGCTCCATTGGTGATTAATTAGTTATGAGTAGCCTCACGCACAGACGCAGACTCTCGCTGCGTTTTAATGCTTTGACAGCAGGCGAATTTTGTTAGTTAGAAGCTGTAGGGCGGCGAGTTACTAATTCTTGGATTTTGCCGACACCGTAATCGAGAATTAACCCAGTTAAGCCAATTATCAACACAGCTAAAAAGACTGAACTCAGGTTTAAGCGACTCCATTCATCCCAGACAAAAAAGCCGATACCAATACCACCTGTGAGCATTTCTACCGCTACTATTACTAGCCAAGCTATCCCTAAACTAATTCGTAAACCTGTAAAAATATACGGCAAACTTGCAGGCCAGATGATTTTTGTAATTCGTCTCCAACGAGGCATTTCCAGCACTCGTGCTACATCTAAATAATCTTGGGGAACGCTAGAAACTCCTAAAGCGGTATTAATAATTGTCGGCCATAATGAAGTAATAAAGATCACAAAAATGGCTGAAGGATCTGCTAAATTGAAAATTGCTAAGGCGATGGGCAGCCAAGCTAGGGGCGATACTGGTTTAAAAATTTGAATGATCGGATTGAGCGCTAACATTGCCGGTCTGGACATTCCAATTAAAAACCCCAGAGGAATCGCTACTACTGCACCTAACAAAAAGCCTAGTAATACCCGGCGCAGACTTGCTATCAACAACCAACCAATTCCTAAGTTGCCTGGGCCTCTTTGGTAGAATGGATTTAAGATGTAGTCTAGATTAGCGATTAGCGCTTCTGGTGGGGTGGGCATCAATTCATGGTTAGCAAGTGCAATAATCCACCACAGCACAATTATTCCCAAGAAGCCCAATACAGGCAGAATGAAGACATCTCTAAAGATGAGAGGTTTTGCCTTTTTCCAAGTGGCTTGCCCAGCGATCGCAGCCAAATTTAGTTGAAATATCATTTACGACCTCAACAGATTTAAGTGCAGGTACAAAAAATTTGAGCAGTACCAGCCTTGGACACCGATGAGATCCAAACATTATAAAAATGTCGTCTCTTCAGTCTCCTCTCAATGCCTACGAAGTTAGCTGACGGGCTAGGGCTGAGAGATGCCCTTCTGAAGAAAGTTATGAGTTATGAGTTAAAGATTAATAACTTCTAACTCTCAACTTCTCACTTTCTCTGAGATACGCCCCACAATTTGGTTCCTCCGCTCCAATCTCACGTACTGTGATCTGATGGATTAGGCTGACTTACTCTAATGGATATTAGTTATCAACAATATAACATCAATGCTCAGTAAAAGCCAACTGCATTCTGATAAATGTTGTTTATTTCAATACCAAAATCAAGTCTGTCTCCTTGGTTTTCGGTAATTAACAAAATGTATAATTTTTTATAATTTTAGTTGTATTGTGAGTGAACTCATTGCACAGATAGCTAAATAACAATAGTTGAATCAATCATCAAGTTTGTTACCTCCTTGATTAAGATTTGTTAACAACAATTATATTATACTTTGCAAAAATTTTATACACGGATAGTTAATTAAGTAAAAGAACATATAAAATATATTTCTTTTGATAGATTAATTAAATCGCTAATTTTGCCAAAAAAACACTGCACTCGGTAAACTAATTGCATATAGTAGTGAAGTTTACTCATCGATCTCCTCGCTGAATTTAACATAATGGATTTTAGTCAAGTACTGGCTGAAAAAGCGGACACTATCCTTGATAAATGGATTACAGCAGTTCGCAACGATAGACAGATTGAAAGTGCTGATGATTTATCTTATACAGCCGTAAAGGATCACATCCCTGATGTTTTGAAAGCAATGGTAACGGTGCTTTCAAAATCTCAGGATAATGATATTCAGTCGATAGTTAATGCGAGTTTCCAGCATGGAGCTATTCGAGCCGAACAAGGATTTGATCCAACTGAAATAGCTAGAGAATATCATTTGCTACGAACATTAATATTTGATGCTATACAAGCAGATTTATTGAGTGGAACACCTGTAGAGATAATTCGTTCTATGCGTTTGATTGACGCTATCATAGATGAAGCGATCGCTCGATGTTTTAAGAGTTATGTTGAAGAGCGGTTGCGAGAATTACAGCAGTTGCAGTCAGTAGTTACGCTCCATAATCAGGAACTCACGCGCTTAGTTAGCGCAAATCAAGAGTATCTTTCCCAACTAGCCCATGAATTTAAACAACCTCTAACTTCTATTATTGGTTACTCGGATCTGTTTTTACGCCAACAACGGCGAAAGACTCAGGTGAAAGACACTTCTGCCAATTTAGAACACATTGAGCGCGTGCTACGGAATGGTAGACAATTACTGCACCTGATCAATAATGTACTCGAATTCTCGCGGGATGATCAAGGGCAAATAAAATTCCAACTAACAGCTACCGATGTACATGAATTAATTAATAATGTATGTGAAATGTTGGAACCTTTAGCTGCTGAGAAAAATTTAAAAATCGTCGTAGATTGCGATCGCGCTCCTAAAGAATTAATCACAGATTCTTTTAAATTCCAACAGATTGTTACAAATCTTATTAGTAATGCGATTCGCTATACAGAGTCGGGGACTATTATTATAAGGTGTAAGGTGTTGGAGAATCAGAGATGGGCGATCGCGGTTTCTGACACTGGAATTGGCATTGCACCAGAAAACCAAGCCCAGATATTTGAACCCTACTTTCGCGTGAGTTCTAGCGATCGTTCCTATCTTCCTGATAGTACTGGATTGGGGTTAGCGATCGTCTCGCGGTTAGTGAAACTATTGCAAGGTCAAATTAACCTAGTCTCTGAGGTAGGGGTTGGTTCTACTTTTACGGTAATTTTGCCCTTAGAAGTGAAGATTTGAGAAGTTTATAGTATTATTTTTAAAACTCATGAAATAAGGCGTGAGATCAAAAATCAATGGCTAGATACTGGTTAACTGCTGTAACTATTAAAACTTAACTTTCGCAAGTGAAAATTTCGCAAACAAGTTAATCTAAGATGCCGTTGTGCAATAAGACTTAGGCAAAACTACACGCGATAGGGGCAATTCATGTAGCTTTAGCTGACCGCAGGGTATTGCCCCTAGCTAAAAATCATTCTTTTCAGTTATTGTTTGCGTAAGTCCTGTGCAAAATCCGGCTCGAAAGGGTAAGCCACTGGGTAGACCCTAGAGATAACCTGATTAGCATTAAAACTGTATACTATCAGTAGCTCTAATGCTTGCGGTAGTTGTGTTTCTTCTCTATAAGATGCTACCCGAACATTTTTAATTTTTAATTTTTAATTGCTTATGTCCTTTGTCCCTTTACATATTCACAGTGACTACAGTCTACTCGATGGGGCTAGTCAGCTACCAGAGTTGGTGGATCAAGCGATCGCACTGGGGATGAAAGCGATCGCCCTTACCGATCATGGTGTCATGTATGGCGCGGTTGAATTGATCAAAATCTGCCGTAGTCATAATATTAAGGCGATTATCGGCAATGAAATGTATATCATTAACGGCGATATCGAGAAACAAGAACGCCGCCCCAAATATCATCAAGTTGTTTTAGCTAAAAATACCAAAGGTTACAAAAATTTAGTCAAATTAACCACAATTTCTCACCTCAAAGGTGTTCAAGGCAAAGGAATTTTTTCTCGCCCTTGTATTAATAAAGATTTACTAAAAGAATATCATGAAGGCTTGATTGTCACCAGTGCTTGCTTAGGTGGAGAAGTTCCCCAAGCGATTCTCAGTGGTAGACCAGATGCAGCCCGGAAAGTTGCTCAGTGGTATAAAGATGTATTTGGTGATGATTATTATCTAGAAATTCAAGATCACGGCTCCCAAGAAGACCGAATTGTGAATGTTGAAACAGTCAAAATTGCACGGGAGTTAGGGATTAAATTTGTTGCAACTAATGATTCGCATTTTATTTCTTGTTTTGACGTTGAAGCCCACGATGCTTTGCTCTGTATTCAAACTGGCAAGCTAATTATTGAAGATAAGCGGATGCGTTATAGCGGTACAGAGTATCTCAAATCTGGTGAGGAGATGCAGCAGCTATTTCGAGACCATTTGCCGGATGATGTGATTGCAGATGCGATCGCTACCACTGAAGAAGTGGCCGATAAAGTCGAGCCTTACCATATTATGGGTGAGCCTCAGATTCCTACACCCCCAATTCCCTCTGGTCATACTGCTGACACTTACGCCGAAGATGTTGCATGGAGTGGACTTTTAGAACGATTAAATCGCAAATCTCGCCAGGAAGTCGATTCTGTCTATAAAGAAAGATTGGAATACGAACTGAAAATGATTCAGCAGATGGGTTTTTCCAAATACTTTCTAGTTGTATGGGACTACATCAAATTTGCTAGAGATAATAACATTCCTGTGGGGCCAGGTCGGGGTTCGGCAGCTGGTTCATTAGTTGCTTATGCAATGCGAATTACTAATATTGATCCTGTACATCATGGGTTACTATTTGAGCGTTTCTTGAACCCAGAACGGAAATCAATGCCTGATATTGATACGGATTTCTGTATTGAACAACGAGATAAAGTTATTGAATATGTAACTGAGAAATATGGTGCAGATAGAGTTGCCCAAATTATTACTTTTAACCGCCTAACTTCTAAAGCAGTTTTGAAAGATGTCGCCAGAGTATTGAATATTCCCTACGGGGAAGCTGACAAAATGGCGAAATTAATTCCTGTGGTGCGGGGGAAACCAACGAAACTCAAGGTGATGATTTCTAAGGAAACCCCAGAACCACAGTTTAAAGAGAAATATGATAAAGAACCCCATGTTCGCCATTGGCTTGATATGGCGATGCGAATTGAAGGAACTAACAAAACTTTTGGTGTTCATGCAGCAGGTGTGGTAATTTCTGCCGATCCACTTGATGAAATTGTGCCGCTACAAAAGAATAATGACGGTTCTGTGATTACCCAGTATTTCATGGAAGACCTGGAATCAATGGGTTTGTTAAAAATGGATTTTCTCGGTTTGCGGAACCTGACGCTGATTCAAAAGACCGTTGATTTGATTCAAGAAACAAGAGGATATCGGGTTGATCCTGATGAAATTCCCCGCCAGGAAAGAAAAGCCCAGAAGATATTAGCTAAAGGTGAACATAGCACTCTACCAAAAGATGTCCAAAAAACTTATGAATTATTAGAAGCAGGTGAGTTAGAAGGAATATTTCAATTAGAATCGTCTGGGATGCGTCAGATCGTGCGAGATTTGAAGCCTTCTAATATAGAAGATATTTCTTCAATTTTGGCACTTTATCGACCTGGACCATTAGATGCTGGACTGATTCCTAAATTTATTAACCGCAAACACGGGCGAGAAAAGATTGATTATCAACACACCATTCTGGAACCAATATTAGACGAAACCTATGGAATTATGGTCTATCAAGAGCAAATCATGAAAATTGCTCAGGATATGGCTGGATATACTTTAGGACAAGCTGACTTGCTGCGGCGGGCGATGGGTAAAAAGAAAGTTTCGGAGATGCAAAAGCAGCGTGAAAAATTCGTAGATGGCGCAGCTAAAAATGGTGTTCAGAAAAAAGTTGCGGATGAATTGTTTGAGCAAATGTTAAAGTTTGCTGAATATTGTTTAAGCTATGACACAGAAATATTGACAGTAGAATATGGATTACTGCCGATTGGGGAAGTTGTAGAAAAACGCATTGAATGTACTGTGTACAGCGTTGATAATAATGGAAATATTTACACCCAACCTGTGGCACAGTGGCATGATCGCGGACAACAAGAAATGTTTGAATATTGTTTGGAAGATGGTTCATTGATTCGGGCAACAAAAGACCATAAATTTATGACTGTTGATGGTCAAATGTTACCAATTGATGAAATATTTGAACGGGAATTGGATTTGATGCGGGTAGAGGGTTTACCGAATTAGCCAGAATAAAACTTTAGTAATAGTGCTGAGTTTAGTGTATCGGCAAATATAGCATTTAACAGATGTGCTACGCTGCCTGGAAGTGGAAGGATTGTTGTGGGTAGAGGCAATGAAAGAACTTACCTCCTGCCTTTCACTCTAATAATTTGTCTTGTCTAGGGAGTAAGGCATTGGGCATTGGGCATTGGGCATTGGTCAGAATCTCCATTTCGTTACTTGATAGTCAAACTTGAGACCGGTTGTCCAGAAATGCAATAAATTAAAATCATGAAGTAGAGGCAATTAATAAGTTTAATTTTTACTTCAAAAATAATTAATGTCATATAAGGCGAGGCTTTGGGGTAAGAATGGGGTATCGATAACCGAAACGGTTAATTCGAGAGCGTCCGCGCGGATTTAATGGAAGAAAGCGAAGATGGTTTAAGTTGATTTGTATTTTGCAAAATGTAGTCATAATTCCTTTTTTGTCACTTATGGACTGCGATCGCTCTCGATAACTCCCGAAACAGAATATTCGCAACCTTGGACATCAGTTTGTTTTGCAAGTGTTTACCGTTGAGTAGCTGCTTACCGGAAGCATCGACTTGGTTTTTGAGCGTGTCCCGATAAAGGGCAATTTCTTCACCTATAGGATTTTTAGGCAAGCGACCGTCAATTTCAATTTTGGTGATCACGTACTGCCAAAAGGTCATGCGACACAACGCTGAACCACTACCCACTTCAACTAGTTTATCTCCAGACTGTTCTAAGACAGTTCCCATACCAATTCTGAGTTTGAAAGCATCCCTGGAACGGTTGCGTTTCACCCGTTTAATGTCACCAGGAAGAAATTTCACTACAGATTTACCATTTTCCCGGCTGACCTGCTTCTTCTTCACTTCCCGGACTTCTCGCTCAATTAACTGCTTGCCGTTGGTGAGAAATGCTTCAAATGGGTAAATCCGACTTAGGAGCCTCGCCCGAATTCTCAGCCCAAAATTAAACTGATCAAAAATCTGGTTGTAAATTTGAAACTGTTCATCAAAGACCTTGGGTTTGAGCTTTGCTTCTAAGCGCTGCTCCTCGATGTCAATGTCACAAAGCCAGTCAGCGTGCAATCTAACAATTGGATCTACCTCTAAACCAAGTAGGAAGGCTATTGATTTTTGGTATTTTTTGGTTAGTGATTTGTAGCTGGGTGAATGTACTTCTGACTCGCGCTGCGCTAACCAACCCCATAGCGGCGGGACATTTCCGGGCTTAGTACTTTCAGTCTTACTGTGTGCCTTTTCGGGGAATTGCCAAGCTAGCATTTGGCGAGTGTAGTTAATAATCGGTG
This sequence comes from Nostoc sp., assembly GCF_036919495.1. Taxonomy (GTDB): domain Bacteria; phylum Cyanobacteriota; class Cyanobacteriia; order Cyanobacteriales; family Nostocaceae; genus Nostoc. The sequence continues at coordinate 4,869 of NZ_JBALBZ010000088.1, read as the reverse complement.
ACTGAACACGGTTTAGGTGTTCGATTTGTTGCACGAGTTCACGCAGATGGTCAATTGGTTCTGGACGGTGCATCAGAAATTGGCGCTCGTTTAGTTCACCCGATTCAAGATAATTTTCCTGATCTTGAGGGTAGGCGGCCATAGCCAAAGCATCAGCCTCATCTGACTTATTGGGTAGGTTTTTTCCTCCGCGATAACGGCGTAGCTCAATATGACCCACCCAAAGGATCTTAATCCCTAAGCTTTCTAGAATTTGTGCCCAAACCCTTGAGTAATGATTTCCTGTTGGCTCTAAAATTGCCACATCTACGCTACTGTCCCGGACATAATCAGCAAAATCAAAAGCTGATTTTTGGTTCCTTTTGGGGTTGGGACTAGAATAGAAGCTGGGAAACAAAGTACTGGCTTTGGTTCTAGTTTTTTGCCAATAAGTCTTTAAACCACCTACGGGATATTGTATTAAAATGTGACAAGTTACGCTTGATTTACTAACATCAACGCCCAATGATGTAATCGATTTAATTGTCATGGTTCTGCTGAACAATTGGAGTTTTTTAGTTTTGTGCTGCTAACACAATGCGAACAACCCAGTTTTGACGCTCGAATCCTCCTAACACCCCAGATACAGGGGCGCGATTCACTCTTAACGCTGGGTTTAACCCGGTAATTCTAAAGAAGGTGCGCTTGAAAGGCACAACACCCCGCTTTTTGGGTGTGCGATTCAGGGTTAACGCCCCATTCCCTAGAAACAGTGGGGCAGGTGCTTTGGACACAACCCGCGACGACGGGCTATATGCCCGTCGTTTCGGCTACTGTGTCAGGTAGCCCGCGCTAGTCACAAAGCGCGATCGCAATTACGATTCATCAGGCGGGGTTTGAGAGGGAGAATTGGCAAAAGGCTCGCGGATAGCTGTTAGGAAATTAAATAAACTTTCTCGCGGAAAATTTGTCAATTCTAAGGTAAGGTCCACAAAGTCATCGTCGTCTTCATGTTGAAATACTTGAAATTTCACTTTGGTTCGTGGTTTATTAGCCATTTTTATCAATTCTCCGTAAACGTTTTAAGTTTCTCAATTATTTCCTGAATTTCTTTAGTAGATAATTGTTGTTGCTGCTCGACTGCTTTTTTTCCCTATATAGTCCTTCCATGCTTCTATGGTTTCCCCGTTGCTTGGGAAAGTATTTGTATAGCTATTCCCATAGCCAAAGTATTGAGAATGCATACATCTTTGGGCAAGCAAATCAAATCATCTTTGGAGGAATTACTCATAGTCTTTAACATCTGAGTAGTCTGTTAACTCATTTTCGATGAGTGATTTAAGTTGTTCTAAAGCTGGTTCTAGTATTTCCTTAAGCTTTTCATCAGTTGTGTTGTCTGCCAGATCTTCACCAGTAATAAGTTTTATTCGGGCATCAATTTTGTTTTTGATAGCGTGCAATGATTGCCAGATTTCGTAATAGTCCCAACCTGGATCTGGTTGAGAGATGTTTAAATTATTCATAAACTTCATCATCCTCAAATTCGTCATCATATCCAACTAATGAATATGAGTTTTCTGGGTCAATGATGTTAAGAGCATCGGTAAACGCTCGACCCGTTAGTACATCAAGAACTGAGTAGTTACCCTGCCCGATCGCACTCTCAATCTTCCTCATCTTCAAAGCACGCTCGAGTTCTGGGGTTCTGAGGCGCGGGTCAACGTCCTCAATGGAGTTAACTGGTGGCGGTACTTCATCCCCTTCAATCCATCTTTCATGTTGACTGTTGTAAAATTCCCGCCAAGCCCTAGCAGATGGTGGCTGGGGTGCAGTCTCAAAAAAGTCAGCCAGTTCTTTTGATCGTTGGAATCCTTCAACATCACATTCCATAGCCTCAACCCACCCATCAGCCATACCAAAGCCACCAAGGGATACAGCCTCGGACTGCACTTCAACAAGATCAGCACCGCGACCGTTAGCGATAAGTTGAGCCAACGCGTTGATCTGAACGGGCCAGAGACGTTCTAAATCGATAACCCACAGTGGAACCTGTCCGCCATCCTCTGTGGTAAATCGCTCCAGGGGAAACGGATCGCGAACGGGTATCTTGCTTTCCGGGAATAAGTCTAAAATTGGCTCATAAGGATTGCCGGGCTTGAGTTTTACCCAAGTGTCATGCTTGGTCATAGCATCTCCTAAAAATCATCAGTTTCAGTTGCTACCAGTGCAGGTTCTGGCGGGAAAAGTTGATTCTTCACCAGTTCCCGAAGTTCCTGACTAACATCGTTTGGGTCATCATACTGATCTAAGACTGCCGTCATTTCTATCGTTTCAGTCTGGTAATTTCCTAAATTTTTGACCCGCTTGTAAGTAATAGTTTCAATTTTCATAAGCTTGTGTTATTTTTTACTTGTTTGAATCGATTTTCAAAAGCGATCGCGTTCTGATGCCGCGATCGCTTTTGAGCTATAGTTAGCTAGGTTGATCGAAAACTACCTGAAATTTCCCACCCCCCTGGCGGAGAATGCTAACGTAAGCATCGGCATCGCTTCGGGTGCGAAATCGATAAAAGCAGACATTTTGGCCATTGGGCAGACGCTGAAAAATTGCCCACGGACGAAGCCCATCACAGTAAGTCATAGTTTTAATTCCCAGAATTCCCAAAATTCCCTAAAAAGAAAAAAACACCAGCGCCAGCTAACAACAGCCCGCGCTGGTGTTTTGTATGAAATGAATGCATGACAATTTGAACCATTTATTTCACAGGCACTACCTCGGTGTCGGAAAGGCTGCGACCCCAGCGAACCTGATTGATCAGCGCTTCGATCAATCCTTCTCGATCTGCCTGGGGCAATGAGCTATTAATTTGATAGCCAACTACGTAAATCTCATCCCGACACCTGCCGGGAGATTGATCGCAGGATTGGATTGCAATAGACGAAATCAAAAATAGTTTTTCGCGTTTGGTCATCTTTTCAAAGCCAGATCCGTACTCTTCCTGGAGAGAATCCAGTAAGGAGCCATCGTTTAGGGTGTAACTGGTGAAGTGTCCTATAGGTTTACTCATGTGACTGTTATGTAACTGTTATGTGACTAATGATGTTTTTGTACTAGTAAAAATTATTTGTTCTCCTCATCCTCCCCGTCTTCCTCGTATGCTTTTTCACCGATCTTGATAGTCAGCACGTTTTCTGAATAGACAAAATCAACGATCGCAAATTCCGCGTCGTCAACATCTTCGATCACTACCGCCGTCTCAAGAGGATAGTGTTTCAGATGTTCAAGCAATTCTCGAATTGTGATTGTCATGTTGTTTTTGTAAGTTATAAGTCTGCGTTGAGAAAACAAACACGCGGCAAACTCGTTACCGCGATCGCTCCAGGTGATTTTTAGGGTGTTTCCGCGCAAGGACAAGGCGCGGGTGCTTGCTCCATATAGTCTCCACGGGGCACGATGGCAATGTGGGGAGAGAGCTTTTTGTAATTTTGTTTTCACAAAACTCTGTTAATATAATCGTACACCCAATAATATAAGTCAAGCGTGAACACGAAACTTTTTGTGCTGACAAAATTAGAATAGAGAAGAAGGTATATGAGTCAGAGAAAGAATGACAACACCACAAAAACCCGGACGCCCAAAAACATTGCCAAACGAGGAGGCGAGACTGTCGGTACGACTTTCTCCGGAACAGAGGGACGCGCTACTGAGCAAAGCGAAATCAATGGGATACAAGGACACCTCCCAGATGATCAGGGGTCTAGCATCAGGGGAAGTGGGTGTAAGTCTAGCCAGTCCAGAAGCGCAAATCCTGGGGAAATCCTAGAGGCCGTCAAGCTAATTGAAGAAAAGCATCTTTCTTATGTCAAGTCACACCAGCAGAGGCTGATCACCAGACTTGACGAAAGTAAGGAAAGTGAAAATGACTTCAAAAAAGCCATTCAAGAGCTTGAGGCACAGATCCAGCAATTAATTTCTGATAAAGGTATCAAGGAACCTGAATAAAACCGTCCTGCCTGCAAAGGTTAGGGCGGTTTTGTTTTGTGCGATCGCAGTGGGGGGATGGGGGGATGGGGTGCGATCGCGGATGACCAACGACCAATGACCAATGACTATGAACCATGTCTACAAAGGATTTAGAGCGCTGATTCTACCGGAAATGGAATCCACAGAGGCAAGATTAGCCAGAGGAGATTGGCGATCGCGAATCCTGGGATACAGATACACCGCTCGTTACAGAGGAAGAATCAGTTTTCTGGTTGACGAACCTTTACCTTCGGTGGAGGACGCGATTACTGATTTTGAAAATCGGATCGACGCAATCCTAGACAGTGTTTAGCCCAATGCCCAATGCCCAATGCCCAATGACCAATGACTAATAACCAATGACTAGAAAAAAGATACATATTTACAACTCGACTACCGTGCAGATGCATCATGCTGCTGGACTTTGCTCCCAGCAAGTAGAAAAGTTTGTTGACTACTTGCATAACTTTGACCCAGAACTCAACCCGCACGAAGTAATCCTGCTTGCAGCAGCAGTTTTCAATGAGTTACCAGGTGCTTTTAAAAATGATCCAGAAATGCTCTCCACTCTCAAAGCAGCGTCTTACCGCTTAAAGAGGAACTTAAAGAGGAACGCCACAAATAGCAACTAAGAAACCAAAAAGCCACCAACAGATTAGCCATCGTGGTGGCTCCTTGAAAAGTAACTAACAGTATTATGCCAGAAAACTCACTTAAAAAAACAATTCCCTGGTCGGAATTACACGAAGCATTTTGTTATCAACACCATATTTGCCCTGACGGGGCGACAAAATAGGCTAAAAAGCTTATGAGATAAAGAAAGCAGCAATTTATGGTAGAAAAAGATAGGTCTAGTTTTGTCAATAA
>NZ_JBALBZ010000087.1:0-136699 GCF_036919495.1 Nostoc sp. | reverse complement strand
TTATTTGCCCCTACCACAGTGCGTCCCCGACGACCATTGTCAATCAAAGCATCCACTGCTTCTTGCAGCATCCGCTTTTCGTTCCGCACAATAATTTCTGGTGCCAAAATTTCTTGCAAGCGTGCCAAACGATTGTTGCGGTTAATTACCCGCCGATACAAATCATTTAAATCGCTAGTGGCAAATCGTCCGCCATCTAGTTGCACCATTGGGCGCAAGTCGGGCGGAATCACGGGAATAACTGCCATTACCATCCACTCTGGTTTGGAACCAGTGGCGATGAAGTTGTCAATTACCCGCAGTCGCTTAATTAGCTTGGCCCGCTTTTGTCCTTTGGCATTGCCAATTTCTTCGCGTAAGCTTTCGGCTTCTTGTTCCAAATTGATATCGGCAAGCAAACGCAACAGCGCTTCAGCACCAATACCTACTTCTACGCCTTGCAGCACAGAATCTTCGCTATAAATTTGGTCTTCTATTTCCAACCACTGGTCTTCACTCAGTAGCTGTTTGTAAGTTAAAGTTTCGGCATTACCTGGACTCAGGACAACATAAGAGTTGAAATAGACAATCTGCTCGACATCCCGCAAGGGCATATCCAACAGGATGGAAATATAGCTAGGAATACCCTTGAGATACCAGACGTGAGCTACTGGTGCGGCGAGTTTAATATAACCCATCCGGTGACGACGCACCCGTGACTCGGTGACTTCTACACCACAGCGCTCACAAACAATACCTCTGTGACGAACTCTTTTATACTTGCCACAATGGCATTCCCAATCTTTCGCGGGGCCAAAGATGCGCTCACAAAATAAGCCATCCATCTCTGGCTTAAGAGTTCGGTAGTTAATCGTTTCTGGCTTGGTAACTTCACCGACTACTTGACCATTAGGCAATGTTCTCTCGCCCCATTGGCGAATGCGTTCAGGGGAAGCCAAGCCGATTTTTACGTAGTCAAACTGATTAGTTTGGGCAGGTCTCATAACTAGGGATTAGGGACTGGGGATTAGGGATTAGGGATTAGGGATTAGGGATTAGGGATTAGGAATTGGGAATTGCTGACTAAGACTAGAAATATAAATATCTGTTTTATATTTCTTCCCCAGTCACCAGTCCCCAGTCCCCAATCCCCAATCCTTATTCGTCTTCTTCCAGCGATTCGCGGGAAAGAGATTCATAAGTTGGTCGAGGAGGAGTGCGACGGGCTGATTGGTCTGCCATCAAATCGACTTCTACATCTAGAGAACTGCCGTCTGTTTGGGTTTCTACCTTGTGAACGGCAATGTCTAACCCCAATGATTGCAACTCGCGCATTAGCACCTTAAAGGACTCTGGGGTTCCAGGCCGAGGAATTGCCTTACCTTTAACGATCGCATTTAACGCTTCATTCCGTCCTTGCATATCGTCAGATTTAACTGTGAGCAATTCCTGTAAGGTGTAAGCTGCACCAAAGGCTTCCAATGCCCACACTTCCATTTCTCCAAACCTCTGACCACCTTGTTGTGCTTTACCACCCAAGGGTTGCTGAGTCACCAGTGAGTATGGGCCTGTGGAACGGGCGTGAATCTTATCATCCACCAAATGCACCAGTTTCAGCATGTAAGCCACACCAATGGTAATTGCTCGGTCAAAGGGTTCACCTGTACGACCGTCATACACCATGATTTTGCCTGGGTTATCTGGGTTATATACCCAGTCTTTCCCTGTTTCGTCTCGTGCTTCTTGCAATTTGCCATGCACGATTCGGCGGGATGTCTCTTCACCGTACATTTCATCAAAGGGAGTAATCTTAAATCGTACTCCCAAGGTCTGGCCAGCCCAACCTAATAAGCACTCAAATACTTGTCCGACGTTCATCCGACTGGGTACACCCAAGGGGTTGAGTACAATGTCCACTGGTGAACCATCGGGCAAATAAGGCATATCTTCCGCCGGTAATATCCGAGAAATAATCCCTTTATTACCGTGGCGTCCTGCCATTTTGTCACCAACTTGGATTTTGCGCTTTTGGGCAACATACACCCGGACTACCATATTGGCTCCTGGCGGCAGTTCATCGCCTTGTTCACGAGTAAACAAGCGCACATCAACTACGCGACCTTTTTCACCGTTTGGTACTCGCAGAGAATTGTCTCGCACATCCCGTGCTTTCTCACCAAAGATGGCACGCAACAGTTTTTCTTCTGGCGGTTGGTCAGATTCACCCTTGGGTGTAACTTTTCCTACCAATATATCTCCAGCTTCTACCCACGCCCCAATGCGAATGATTCCTTGTTCATCCAACTGACGCAAGGCATCTTCCCCGACGTTGGGAATTTCTCTGGTAATTTCTTCTGGCCCCAGTTTGGTTTGTCTAGCTTCAATTTCATATTTTTCAATGTGAATTGAGGTGTAGACATCATCCTGCACCAGTCTTTCAGAGATTAAAATCGCGTCTTCGTAGTTGTAGCCTTCCCAAGGCATATAGGCAACGACGATATTTTGTCCTAGCGCCAATTCGCCTCCTTCGGTGGAGGAACCATCAGCCAATACCTGACCAGCTACAACCCGTTCACCAATGCGGACGAGAGGTTTCTGATTTAAACAGGTGTCTTGGTTGGAACGTTGGTACTTGGAAAGGGTGTACTTAATTTCTGCGGTATTAGCTTTAGGACGGACGCGAATTTCTGTAGCATCCACATAAGTGACATCGCCATCGGTACGCGATACAACCACCATCCCGGAGTCTCTTGCTCCTTGGGCTTCCAAACCAGTACCCACTAGAGGACGTTCTGGCTTAAGAAGGGGTACTGCTTGCCGTTGCATGTTCGATCCCATCAGCGCTCGGTTAGCGTCATCATGCTCCAAGAAAGGAATCATGCTGGTTGCTACCGACACAATCTGTACGGGAGAGACTGCTACGTAGTCCACCTGTTCTGGTGTTGTGGTGGAAAATTCTTGACGATAACGGACTGGCACTAGTGGCCCAATAATGTGCCCGGTTTCATCTACAGGAATATCTCCCGGAGCAACCCGTAGATCGTCTTCTTCATCGGCTGTCATGTAGGCTGGAGGCAGATCAAATCTGACTCGCCCATTTTCTACAGGTCTAAATGGTGTTTCGAGGAAGCCGTACAAGTTAACCCGCGCATGGGTTGCCAAGGAGCCAATCAATCCGGCGTTGGGGCCTTCTGGTGTCTCAATGGGGCAAATGCGTCCATAGTGACTAGGGTGAATATCTCGCACGGCAAACCCAGCGCGTTCGCGGGTTAAACCACCGGGGCCAAGGGCGCTCAGACGGCGTTTGTGGGTCAGTTCTGCTAAGGGATTGGTTTGATCCATGAACTGACTTAATTGGCTGGAACCAAAGAATTCTTTAATTGCTGCTACCAATGGTTTCGGATTTACCAAGGAAGCAGGAGTTAGCACTTCCGCATCTGATACGGTCATCCGTTCTCGAATAATTCTCTCTAAGCGGTTTAAGCCCACCCGCACTTGGTTTTGCAGCAATTCACCGACGCTTCTCACCCGTCGATTACCTAAGTGGTCAATGTCATCGATATTACCGATGTCATATTCTAGGTTGATCAGGTAATCTACGGCTGCCAAGATATCGCCAGCAGTCAACACGCGCATTGTGTCTGGAACAGAAAGGCGCAATTTCTTGTTGAGTTTGTACCGTCCAACGCGACCAAGGTCATAGCGTTTCGGGTCAAAGAATCGGGAGTCTAGTAACTGTTGTCCACCTAATACTGTGGGTGGTTCACCAGGACGCAGTTTCCGATATAACTCCATCAGGGCTTCTTCTTCTGAAAATTGCCCTTCTTTTTCGATGGTTTTTTGGAAATATTCGGGGTGGCGTAAGGCGTCAAAGATTTCGTTGTCTGATAACCCTAAAGCTTTTAGAAGTACTTGCGCTGAGAGTTTGCGGGTTTTGTCAATCCGTACCCAGACCAAATCGTTACGGTCTGTTTCAAATTTCAGCCATGCTCCCCGGTTGGGAATTAAGCTAGCTGAATAAGTCCGTCGCCCGTTTTTGTCGATTTCTGATTTGTAATAAACTCCTGGCGATCGCACGATTTGGTTGACAATTACCCGCTCGGCTCCGTTAATAATAAACGTGCCGCGATCGGTCATCAAAGGCAAATCACCAATGAATACCTCTTGCTCTTTGATTTCCCCGGTTTCCTTATTAATCAACCGTGTGGGAACATACATTTGGACAGCATAAGTACTATCCCGCCGTTTGGCTTCTTCGACGCTATACTTTGGCTCCTTGAGTTTGTAGTTATGACCCAAAAAGTGCAGTTCTAATTTGCCCGTATAATCTGTAATAGGACTAAAGGAGTTAAGTTCTTCTATCAGCCCTTCTTCCAAAAACCAGCGAAAGCTAGAACGCTGGATTTCAATCAAGTCGGGCAATAGAAAGGCGGGTTCCATGTATGTTTCTTTAGTCATGCCTCTTCCTTTGTCAACCTGGTAAAATTTTCCCTTGGACACTGCCGTTTTACGCTTCCCACTTCTAGCTAGTGTCCTTAGCTGTTTGGGAACTCCTTCTTACACACTTGCTATTTACAGGTGTGGGCAAACGCAGCTATTAAAGCTGGAATGAGCAATTTGGACAAGGGGGTAATCGCCCAAAATCGGGGACTCAGACGCCAAAAACCCACTATAGTCTTGATTTAAGAAGAATATACAGTTGAGATATTTCTGAGTTTTATCTACTTTCTTCATTTCCCCTCCAAAAAGCGCGTTAATTTGCTGACGCAGCTCTAGACGGTGTGTCTTATTATATCCACCCGGCTATTTATACTCTCAGTGACATCTTAGATATCCTAAGACTGAGGGAACGATCCGCACCTTGTCGGCTTTGAATCAGAATCACTTCATTTTGCTGGATTGTACTCACAAGGCAATTTCGTTTAACGATTTTGAATAGGTTCGATACACACCAAGCCGATATTGTGCAATCTTGCTCAACTTGGGTTGGGACAGTTAGTCATGTGTGGAGAGCATCCGCTTGTAGAGAATTGGAGGATGGCCAAGCCGATAACAGTGCGGAAAATTAGGCTCAGAAATTTTAGCTTCCTTCCTTTATCATTATGGCGCAAGCAAAATGTTTTTGAGGGAATAATATTACCATATTTTCCCTCTCTAGAGTTTTATTTTTTTTAGCACAACGGAATAAAAGAGAATTATTGCACGCTTTATATTGACAGACCAAATAATTCACAAGCATTCTGGGTGGTTTGATGGGCGATCGCCTCTACCGTTTCCTGACGCAGTTTAGCTACTTGCTCGGCTACATATTGCACGTAGGCAGGCTCGTTACGTCTCTCCCCTCGTTTCGGAACTGGGGCTAGAAACGGGCAGTCTGTTTCAATCAGTAGGCGATCGCTACTTACCATCGCCGCCGAGGATTGGATCGCTTTGGCGTTTTTGAACGTTACCGTCCCGCTAAAGCTGATGTAGAACCCCAAATCGAGAAACCATTGAGTTTCTTCTGGCGTTCCTCCCCAGCAATGCATGACGCCCCGCACTCTTTCTCCTTTGAGTTCCCGCCATTTTTGCAACACCTCTCTGGTTGCCACAGCAGCGTCGCGGCAGTGGATAATTACTGGTAAGTTGAGTTCAGATGCGATCGCTAACTGTGACTCAAACACCATCAACTGATGCTCATAGTTATCAGCTTTGTAAAAATCCAGCCCCATTTCCCCAATTGCTACCACATGAGAGTCAGAACTCGCTAAAGTTTTGATTTTCTCGGCTGTTTCGCGATCCCATTTATCAGCATCTAAAGGATGTAATCCTACGGCAAAGCTGATTTCGGGAAACTCGTGCGCTATGGATTGAATTCTCTTAAACTCCTCTGGGTGAACACAAGAATGTACTAAACGTACTACTCCTGCTTCTTGCCACCGCGATCGCACTGTTGCTAAATCCGGCTGGAAACTATCAAAGTTGAGATGAACGTGCGTGTCTATCAGCTGCATTCTTTGCCCTTTGTCATTGGTCATAAATTATTAGCCCTGATCAAGACTAAGCCCAAATGACCCTCCGGGTGAATCTTTACTCCTGCGATCGCTAAACTCCTCAAGAAGGAAACCACGTCCGCGACTCATTTTAATTCGCTCATGGGACAGCCCTGCATTGGACGGGTTGAGAGACATAGAGTAAGTGGTGTGGAAACCTTCAAGACTACACTGCCTTGCCATTCCTCTTGGCCTTTCACACCATTTACAAAAACTTTCGTAAGCTTAGTAACATGGTGTCTCCCTCAGTCAGAAGAAAGCACTGACTCATCAATGACTATTGAGCAACTGCTTGAGTTAGAGGTTTTAGTTTATTAGCCAATCTTGACTTTTTCCTTGCCCCATTGTTTGGGTGAAGGACACCCCGTTTGGTCGCTTTATCGATTTTGGCGTAAGCCTCGGATAAGCGAACCTGTGCTTCTTGTTTTAATTCTGGGGTAGGATTAGCTGTATAGACAGCTACAGCATTAATGTATTTCTTCATCAGCGTCTTGACTGCTGATTTGTAAGCTTTGTTACGCAGTCGGTTACGTTCTGCGATTTCGGCACGCTTGAGAGAAGACTTTGTATTCGCCACAGTCAATTCCAAAAATACTATTAATATGTACACACACTACTAGACTTACTAATATAGCATCCAAATTGCCAATGTTATAATTTCCTAAAAAAAATTTATCATTGGAAATTTGTTACTGGAGATTGGGGAAGATAGTCTTTAGTCTCCGCTCCCGAATCCCCAGTCCTTAATTTGATGTGTCGTCAATTAAGGAAATACGTTAAAATAAAATACATGTAAAATGGTCACCCTAACTAATACCTGGTTAAGCAATGTCATTGCCAATATAATCAATCTGTCCCGAAAACAGGTGTATTGTTAAAGGCAAGGAACTGTAAGTAGCTAAATTTCAGGGGTTTCAAAGTATAGAATCGATACTATATTATTATCGATTCTATACACATGTTAACTACTAAAAGTTAGGAAAAGAAAAATTCTACTCAGACCCTACCCCCTGTAAATCTGGGGGATTGGATGTGTAAATACACCACCTGTACCCCATAAGGAGTGAGGATAAGGGCGTAAGAGTAGCGCGGGCACGCATGCTTCCTGCCGCTAGCCTGTCAAGGCTGGTTGGACTGAGCAATTAAGTGGGCCTTCTCAAGCAAATTAGATGCTGGCAGACTTGAGAGTATCAAAAAAATCCACGTTAAGCTAGAGAAGAGAATTAGAGTCAGCTTGCACACCCCAGTGGGTCAAGAGCAATACTAAATCTCAGGTTTGAATTATTATAATTTTGGCATTGTCCTTACTCCATGCTGCGAATCATTACTCAGCAGGCAGACGTTAGAGCAGAACTACAACGGATCTGCGATCGCACCCATGATGAACAGGTGCTTCACAAAGAAGCAACGGTGCGGGAAGTTTTGCAAGCAGTGAAGCGCCAAGGCGACAAAGCTGTATTGCATTACACAGCCGAATTTGACAAACAAACCCTGAAAGCAGAAGAACTCCGAGTTACAGGCTCGGAACTAGATGCAGCCTATCAGCAGGTGTCAAAAGAGTTGTTGGGCGCAGTTCGGTTAGCTTGCCGCCAAATTGAAGCGTTTCATCGTCAGCGAGTCCCAAAAAGCTGGGTACACTTTGGCGACGATGAAGTAGTGCTGGGCAAACGCTATACCCCCGTAGATCGGGCAGGGTTGTATGTGCCTGGTGGCCGTGCCGCTTATCCCAGTACAGTGCTGATGAATGCAATTCCGGCTCATGTTGCTGCTGTACCTCACGTTGTGATGGTGACACCACCAGGACCAGGGGGTGCAATTAACCCAGCAGTCTTGGTAGCTGCCCAAGAAGCAGGAGTGCAAGAAATTTATCGCATTGGGGGCGCACAAGCAATCGCTGCTTTAGCCTATGGCACAGAAACAATTCCGAAAGTGGATGTGATTACTGGGCCTGGTAACATTTATGTCACCCTAGCGAAAAAACTTGTCTATGGCACCGTTGGCATTGATTCTTTGGCAGGCCCCAGCGAAGTGCTGGTGATTGCCGATGAAAGCGCAAATCCGGTGCATGTAGCTGCTGACTTGCTGGCCCAAGCCGAACACGATCCAATGGCGGCAGCGATTTTGCTGACGACAGATGCGGCTTTGGCAAAAAACGTGCAATTAGCCTTGGAAAGACAGCTAGTGGATCACCCACGGCGAATAGACACAGAAAAAGCGATCGCTCATTACGGCTTGATTGTCCTTGTAGAATCGCTCCAAGCAGCAGCAGAACTCTCAAATGAATTTGCCCCCGAACACCTGGAATTAGAAATTAAAGACCCTTGGGCACTCCTACCACAGATTCGTCATGCTGGGGCAATCTTTTTAGGTTACTCCACACCAGAAGCTGTAGGAGACTATTTGGCAGGCCCTAACCACACCCTGCCAACTTCTGGCGCTGCTCGCTATGCTTCGGCATTAGGGGTGGAAACTTTCCTCAAACACTCTAGTATTATTCAATACTCCCAAACTGCGCTGCAAAATGTCGCTAGTGCCATTGATGTGCTAGCAACAGCAGAAGGTTTACCTTCTCATGCTGATTCAGTACGCCGCCGAGTTCAGCAAGAAGAGTGATTTGGAATGTTTAATTTTTTCTTATAATTATAAAGTTTGGATAGCGGCACACCATTGCTATTCTGCCTTCAGCTGCCCTTTAAGCGTCCTGTAGTTTCTGGAAGGGGTTTTCCTCTCCCAGAAGCTCGTAAAAAAAGCTTCTCCAGACCAATTGCTACAATTCGCTAGCATGAATTGGTGTGTAACTGACTTATAGTTCCGTCTCAAATATATAAATTAATAAGTAAATAAAAAATTGGTTTAGTGTAGCTGCCGACGAATTTTGCTAGATACTTATGTATGGTGTCTACTCTTTAGGAGACAAGAGCGGTGCTAAATAGTGTTTTGGTAGCTCTGGACGGTTCGGAAATTTCAGAACGAGTAATTCAGACTTTAGATGATTTGGCGTTCTCAAAAGATTCCAAGGTTATTTTTTGTCATGTGTTTCCCACGCCAGAATCAGAGATGGAACTACCTGCCGATCGTCCTCAGCCAGAGTCGCCAACATTTTCTTATTTTCAGATTGAAAAACAACTGCAATCTTATCAAGAAAACTTATCAATTCCAAGTGAGTTAGAACTAGTAACTGGTGATCCTGCTGAAGAGATTATTCGCCTTGCCAATATTTACAAAACTGACTTGATTATAATTGGCAGTCGGGGGTTGATGGGGATGAAGCGAATTGTCCAAGGTTCTGTTAGCAGTCAAGTGGTGGAAGAGGCTAATTGTTCGGTGTTAGTCGTCAAACCAAGGTAAAAATTTGTAAGGGGAAGCAATGACTATAACCACCCCAAAACTAACCTTTGAAGAGTATCTAGCTTATGATGATGGCACTGATACGCGTTATGAATTAGTCAATGGAGAATTAATTCCCATGAGTCTAGGAAGTGGACTAACATGGGGCGGTAACAGAATTTCTCAATCTTTCTTTCCGAGCAGAAATTCTCCGGCTAAAGTTGGATTGTACTTCTAAACAAATGGTTATCGGTGTTCCTTCTCCCCATGCTGGCAGATACGATACATCAAGGATTACAAATGTAGTTGTGATTCCATTGCCTCAGTGGCGAGAGTTGAGAAACCAAAAGGCAGTTATTGAACTTATAAAGATTTGATGTTCGTACTAAAATGTGCTAATTGCTATATTAGTAGCTATATATAAGCTTGATATTTGGATACTTAATACATACAGTCAAGGCACTTATCAGTAATAAAAGCAAAAGCGATCGCTTTCACCCTCCAGAGCGAAAACGCCAAATTATGGGAGTTTTGCAAAAAAGCTCATTTAAAGAGAAGACGGCAATATCCAGCAGATTCAATACAATGGGACAGGCGATCGCATCTATGAAACAATATCAGCAGATGGGAAATACGGGGGCGATCGCTATTCTGCAAATAAAGGAAACAGAACAAGCTTTCAAATCTGGTTCATAAACTGGGGACTGGGGACGCAAAGAATAACTAATGCTCAATCCCCAATCCCTTTACTTAAATCAACGTCCTTGAGTTGCCAGAAACTGACGCAAGCTCAACAAACTCAAAGTTTGACCCAAATTCAAGGGCAAAAGTGAAACTCCTTCCAAGCGGGACTGTACCCAACCTTCTCCCCAGTACCATTCGTGGAACCCGTCAATGCCTCCGCTAAGTACCAGGCGGAGACAGTTGGGTTTTACAACATCTACTTGATGATGAATCGCAACTGGCCCAGTCCAGGTTGTAAACTGGAATCCGGGAAGCAGCTCTTCTGGCATTCCTGGCGCAAAGCGTTGCCCTAAGAGCCATTTTTCTAGTTGCACCGGATGCAGCAGACTGTCACGAATTGCATCTGTTGGTGCTTCAATTTCGATCCGCAGTTGGCTTTGTTGAAAATTACCCAGCATTTTACTCAGATTACCTAAAGGTGATAGGTCACTATTTCTAATATTGCAAATACAATCACTGATTATTGCGGCGTCACATTTCTACCAACAGAGAACTTAGAATAGAAAAAGTGAACTTGTTAAGAAATGTAAGGTTATTCATGGCGGATCAGTTAATTCGTGCAACAGCAGCCGAAGGTGGAATTCGTGCCGTAGGTGTGATCACCACACGTTTAACAGAAGAAGCACGGGGGCGTCACAAGCTATCTTATGTGGCAACGGCAGCACTGGGTAGAACTATGGCGGCGGGCTTGTTAATGGCTTCTAGTATGAAGCGAACTGGGTCAAGGGTCAATGTTCGGGTAAAGGGCGATGGACCCTTGGGTGGCATATTGGTAGATGCAGGCTTAGATGGTACGGTACGCGGGTATGTCGGGAATCCATCGGTGGAATTGCCTCCTAATGCCAAAGGTAAGCTAGATGTTGGTGGTGCAGTGGGTGGTGGCTATCTCTATGTTGTCCGGGATATTGGTTACGGTTACCCATACTCTAGTACTGTTGAACTAGTTTCTGGAGAAATTGGCGATGATGTGGCTCATTATCTAGTAAATTCTGAACAAACACCTTCAGCTTTAGTTTTAGGTGTGTTTGTGGGAGCAACTGGAGTAACGGCGGCTGGAGGATTACTGATACAAGTATTGCCCAAAGCTGCTAGAGACGAAGCTTTAGTAGAAACGTTGGAATCACGGGTTGCTGGGTTAGCAGGATTTACGCCATTGTTGCAAGCTGGGAAGACGTTACCTGAAATCTTTAATGACTTGTTGGGAGACATGGGGCTGGTAATCTTTCCCGAACGGCAAATGCTGCGCTTCCACTGTGGTTGTTCTTTTGATCGCGTTTTGGGGGCATTGAAGATTTTGGGAGAAGCTGAACTGCAAGATATGATTGTTAAAGATCATGGTGCTGAAGCAACTTGCGAATTTTGCGGCAATGTTTATCAGGCAAGTAGCGACCAGTTAGCTCAACTAATTGCCGATTTGCAAGCTGAATCTACTGTTTTAGGATAACGTATAAACTAGCACTGAATTTTTATCTTGCTAATGGTACTCTGTGGAGAGAGATAATCAAAAAAGTAGCTTTTTAATCATGAGAAAGTTACTATGTCAACAATGGAATTATCAACCTAAAACAGAGCGCTATTCAATTATTTTGGTGTGAGAGATGACAGAGCGGGATATTCCAGACAGTTGGTCTTCAGCCAGTGGAAGAGAGCCAGATCAAAACAAAAGATTATCCCGAACAGAACAATTCGGTGAAACTCAGCCATTTGATTCCCCAGCTACTGGTTCTAACTCCAAGTCAGTGAAGCGGCGAAAAAAAAACCATACGGAAGGATTATCTATAAATAGTAATTCAAAAGAAACTGCCCAACTCAGTAGTACTTCTGGGAAATGGCCACGCTGGATGAAAAGCTGGACATTGTGGCTGGTACTACTAATGTTGATTCCCGGCAGTGTAGCATTCTTGGCAATGGCAATGCTGCTAAAGTTGCCCTCTGCCCCTAATTGCCCTTCGATTTTCTGGCCGCTAGCTAGTGCTTCAGTGCGGCTACACTGCGCTCAGTTAGCGGCTTCTAAGCAGACAGTGAACGACCTATTGCAAGCGATCGCTCTGGTGAAGCAACTACCACAAAATCACCCGTTACATGAAGAAATTAATCGTTTCATCGAAGAATGGTCGCGGGATATTTTGAAGCTAGCTGATGAAAGTTTCCAAACAGGTAATTTAGAGGAAGCGATCGCTACTGCTCGTAAGATACCCGAAGATGTGGCAGCTTATAAATTAGTCGATGAACAAGTTGACAAGTGGCAGTCAATTTGGTCAAAGGCAGAAGCCACATACAACGGTGCGATCGCTGAAGTTAAGGAACGGCGATGGCAATCGGCATTTATGTTATCCGCCAAAATGCTGCGCGTAGACAATCAATACTGGGCGGGTACTAAATACGACCAATTGAATCGTCTAATTGCCACAGCACGGGAAGATGGCGATAAGTTAGGAAAAGCTGAAAGTTTAGCAAACAGCAAAGTTGTCGATAATTTATTAGAAGCTATCAAGTTAGCCGAGTCCATTGGGCAGGAAAGTTACATTTACCAAAAAGCTCAGGAAGCGATTCCGGTATTTGGACGCAAAATGCTGGAATTGGCAAAGGCAAAACTAGACAAGCAGGATGCGGATGAAGCACTAGATATTGCTAGACAAATTCCAGAGATTGCGAAATTACAGGGTGAAACAGATGACTTTATCGCCATAGCTGACGCGAAAAGAAGTGCTTGGATAGGTAATGTTTCTGGTTTAGAGGCAGCGATCGCCCAAGCCCAACAAATTGATCCTTCTAGAGCAGTGTATAACGAAGCACAGCAACTGATTGCTCGCTGGCAATTGGAAATTGAAGATGTTGCCAATCTAGAAAAAGCGAGAACATTGGCTAGCCAGGGAACAGTGCCTAATTTAACAGCAGCGATCGCCCAAGTAGAACTCATCCCTGCTAGTAATCCCCGCGCCACAGAAGCTAGGCAAGAAATCGGTCGCTGGCGTGCCCAAGTGGAGACAATTGAAGACCAACCTTATTTAGAACGCGCCGAACAGATAGCAATATTTGATGATATCAACTCTTTGCAAGCTGCGATCGCCCAGGCCAGCGAAATTCGTAGAGGTCGTGCATTATATCCAGAAGCACAGAAAAAAATTCGCACTTGGGTAGCAAAGATTCAGCGAATTCAAGACCAGCCCTATTTGGATCAAGCACAAGAACTGGCTCAGAGTGGAAATCTTACCGCCGCCATTAGTGCAGCTCAACAAATTGCCTCGTCGGGAAGGGCGCTTTCACAAGAAGCACAAGCTGCGATAAATGGCTGGGAAGGAGAAATCCGCACCAGAGAAAACTGGAAAAAAGCGCAGGAAGCGGGCGCAGCTGGCACGCCAGAGGCATTGGTTGAGGCAATTCGGCTAGCAGATCGGGTTTCAAATAATAGCATGTTACGTATGGATGCGAATCAGGCTATTGACCAGTGGAGTCAGCAATTGTTAGAAATAGCACGCTCTCAAGGTCAGTCTGATATTGCCAGAGGAATTGACATTGCCAAATCGATTCCACGAGGTAGTGCTGCTTATAGTGGGGCGCAAGAGCAAATTAGGGCTTGGCAGCAATTTCTCAATCCTCAACCAGAACCTCAGTCTCAGCCTCAGCCTCAGCCTGAATCTCTACCATTTCCTCAATCAACTACTAATGGGCAGTAACATCCTTATTAACAATTCAGTTAAAACCTTTTGATTCAGCATTTTTAAAAAGCATATCAGGGATGCCGGGGTGTAGGGAGATTTCCTAAATGGGTCTACAAATTACAATATTTTTCAAGTAGGGTAGCACAGTTAGCTGTGCTACCTTACGAAAACTTATTCCTCGATTACTCTCCCCATTCTTTAATTACAGAAAATAGTGATGAGTAATCATCATCAGCAAATGACATTTTTACGGCTGTTTGCAAGATTTGCCGAACACCTTTAATACTGCTAAGATCCAAACTTCGAGATTTCGCTTCCGAGATAAATAATTCTGTATCTTTAAGCAAGTGTTTTGTGGGAAAATTCGGATCAGCATAATTGCCATTCAACATCCGTTGTAGCTTTGTGTCAAAGGTAGGTGCGTAAAGTGGACTGTCGCGCAATATTTGCATAAACACATCCACATCAACACCCTGACGCTGGACAAAAGCCAGACTCAAAGCAAAGCTAGTTGTCAGGGAAGCTATGAGTTGATTTAACGCTAATTTGAGCGCCGCCGCAGATCCCACTGGCCCAATAAGTAAAGGTTCTGCCCCAAAATTTTGGAGTAACTTTAAGTGGTGTTGATATTGTTCTGGCTCGGCCCCTACCATAATACTTAACTCGCCAGCTTTTGCTTCCGGGATACTCCCTAATACAGGTGCTTCTAAATACTCACCACCACCACCAACAACTGCATCCCTAATTTCCTGGCTTTCTGTAGGAGTAATTGTTCCCATTTGGATGATTGTGCGCCCTTCCAAAGTTTGCCAAGCAGTGTCTGAAAGCAACACATTATAAATGGCCGGGGCATTAGTCAACATGAGGATTACGCACTCAGCAGCACGAATGGCGTGGCGAGGATGTGTAACAATTTCAGCCCCAGCTGCTTGTAGTGGTGCTAATTTTTCTGGGGTGCGATTGTAGGCAACTAGCTGTATATCTGCGGCTAATAACCTTTGAGCCATTGGTAGTCCCATCAGTCCAGTTCCCAGAAATGCCACCTTCATTTTTCAAGTTCCTTTGGTACAGCGTAGGCGTAGCCTGTTGTAGACATCGCGTTTCCATCGTTTGATTTTAATATCAGTTATCAGTGAACAGTTATCTTTAAATATTGATAGCTATTCACTGACTAGTGACTAACGTCTCTGGCAATTAGCCACCAGCCGCAAAAGTCACCATAATTATCACTGAAAGTAAAATTCCTGGGGTAAGTAAGGTTACTAGCATTAACAGGTCATGAGTGGACATAATTATTACTTTGGTATTGTGTTTAGCTTTACAGTAATCACTGTTATGCTAGTCTAGATAAGACTGATACTGCATTTTTAAATAGAGTTTTAACTTTTTTTCTTTATGTTTACTCTGGCAGGGTCAATCCTTTTAGTGGTTGAGAAATTTCTGTATTGTCCAGACCTTTGCTCTGAATTAAGACTCCAAAGCCGCCGAGTCCTGTAGGATCTAGAAGTTGGTGTAGTGAGTCCCGGCGCTGTAGTAACTGTGAGAGAGGTTGCTGTTGAGAAGAAAGGGCTGCAATCCGATCGCCTAACCCTAATGCCAGCAAAAATAATCCCTGCTGGATAAAACCAACTTTTTCTAAACTACACCGCTCACCCCAGCGCTCTAAAGCCGTAAAGTCAACATGGGCAGTGATATCTTGTCGCCCAATATTTATATAAGGGTTGTCATGGAAACGATGCTGGTAATAACACTGTAGCGTTCCTTGCGATCGCCTGGGATTATAGTAACGGCTGGCGGGGTAGCCATAATCAATTGTTAACACATAACCGCGCTGCAAGCGGTCTGCTACTATACTCAACCAGTCTAGAGCAGCTAAATTAATTTCACTACGGTAGCCATCTGGATATGTACTTTGGTTCAAGTCCATTTCCACTAAGTTTAAATATTCAGCCAGTTGGGGCGTTGAAGGTTCTCTTGTGACTTCTACAAATAATGGGCATAGGGTATTGGTTTCTTTCTCATTCTTATCTGTGGTTACATAAATTTCTCGGAGTTCACCCGTTTCTAGGATGAATTGATGCACAGGGAAAGCATCTACTAATTCATTAGAAAAAAAGCAGCCTGCGATCGCATTTGGTGGTATTTCCTCTAAATTGCACCAACGCACAGGCAAATCTTGCAAGCGTTGCTGCTGTTCTTGTCTTAAAGTTGGGGATTTTTCAACAATGATGTACTCCAGTGCCGCAAAAAAATCTGGGTATTGCAGTTGATGATACTTAAGGATATGTAATGCTAGCAACCCTTGACCTGCTCCCATTTCTACCAGAGAAAAGGGTACAGGTTTTCCTAAAATTTCCCACATTTGGCAAAATTGTTCGGCTAGTAACTCGCCAAAGTCAGGACAGAGGTTGGGAGAGGTGAAAAAATCACTATCTTTAAAACCTATTTTGACTGCATCGCTGGAATAGTAGCCATATTCAGGGTGGTATAATGCCATGTCCATGAATTGGGCAAAAGTAATTCGTTGTTGAGGATTGGTGGTAATGTAATTGGCGATCGCTGCACACAATACTGGATTTGAATCCATAAAATTTGATACTGGGGAGTACAGAAAATAAATGAATTATGAATGATGCAAAACAAAATTCATAATTCATAATTTCCCTAACGGTCTACAAACCCCATAATATAGACCACTGTGGTATGAGCGCTGACATTTATTGACAGACAAAACTTAGGAAGTTTGCACTTCCAAGCCATCGCCACAAAATGCTTCAGCACCTTTATACCTCAAATGCTTATGTCAATACATCTTTCAAAGCCGAAATCGACGGTGCAAAGAAGTAGCCGCCCCCAGTAGTAATTACCCAGTCTTCAGGTGCGCTTAGTTCTTTAGTTTGAGGTTTATTTTGGTCATCCTCAAGGTGGATAAAGAATTTGCGTGTGCGATCGCCACCTGGTTTGTTATTATCACTTTGACCAATAATTGGATCGGGACCAAGAGTTAATTTACCTTCAAACTCATGGCCGGTAGCAGCCTCCTCGCTGAAGTTAGAGTTGTTAACCCAGAACTTAGTGACAAACTCAAACTGGTCTACAATCGAGGTCTGATAAGCCAAAAAGTGGAGGCCACGATCAACAAACTTATCATCTTGTAGCGGATTGTTGGGTGTTGAAGCAGACACCGGGCCATAAGGAATGCCACGACGAAGTAAGCGGTGTGTTTGAGTGGTCACTTCACTGCGATCAATCTCCTCGGGGCCTGGGCCTCCACCTCCTGGTGTTTTGTCATTGCGTGGATAAGTCTTGCGGGTATGGGCAATAAATGGACAACGCAGACCCGTTGCATCGTCGGAAGGTGGGACTACATCGTTTTTAAAGAAATTATCCTTTGGTGGATCATCACCGTTGAATTCAAAATCATTATTGGCATCGTCATCATTACCTAATTTTGGAGCATCTTTTTCGGGCGTGCGGACAGTGGGAGCGCCACTAGGCCAGCGACCAATCAGCTTTGCGCTCACCTTCCGAGGATCGGTGTTTAAGTCAACAGCAATATCGTTCAAGAACTTGTGGAACTTATATACATCTTGACGTAATCGGCGGAATACAAGGTAAGAGCCATCATTCGCCCAGTGTAGTCCTGCCGATACAACCTTACCTTTGCTATGTTCCAATGTTTTAGCATCATTGTCCTGGCCTTCATAGCCAAAAACGAACTCTCCTGGCCACAAAAGATCCTGTCCTGGTTTGCCCTGGTTTTTATTCTCTGGGTTCTGCCGAGGAGTGAGAAGTTCTTTGGGATTATCAGCAACTCGGCCACGAATACCAGGTTGTGATATTCCATCCAGGTTGCCGAAATGCTCATGTCCAGTCACGGGTGCGGGTAAGTTGGCTCCCTCTTCTAAGAAGGTAATTCTAGCTCCACTGCTCTTAGGCTTGCCTTGCTCATCTGTAAAAGCCACAATGCTTTCTAAGATCCGCGAAACTTCTGCTAACAAGTCCGGGCGATCGTCGCTGGCAATGATGAAAACCACATCAACTTTGCCATTATCCGGCCCACCCACGACCCAGCCAATAGGTTTACCATCCTTGTCTAGCGGGTCGTTCAGTTCAGCAGCGCGTGCTGCTAGCCCAGCTTTAAAGGCTTCATCTGTAAATGAGGCGGCATCATTAGTTAGTTTCTTCAGCCCCTCAAAGGAGAAAGCTACATTTACCCAGGTTGCCTTAACAGCGCCTTCGCGGTTTCGTCGTTTTCTGGTGGACTTAAATAGACGGTTGAAGGCAATCACTTCTGAAGCGGTGGCAATGAAGTCGATCTGTGACTTAAGCCACTGCTTGAAAGCCTTTGGATTTTCAATTTCAAGGAATAAGAGGGCTTGGTAGTCTTTATTGAACCCACCTAGAATGTTGCCTTGAATGTTGTTGACATTGAGAATAGGCTCATTAGGCGCAGGGACGTAGAAGAATGCGTTTGTCTGTTGACCTTCTAACGGATTAGGAGCAGGTGCTTCACGAATGATTTGTTGTGTCATGATCAAAGTCCTGTTGATAGTAAAGCCTATTGGCTATTCCAGAATTGAAATATCAAATTAGGTGTCCCTTATGGGAACCTGTGTTAAGTTATCAGAGATAGGTAAGAGATTTATGCAGCAATTTTACCCATATTTCATGGTTAGGAAGATTGCGTTATGTAAATAAGTTTAGATTTTTAAATATGATGATAAATATTAGTATAGGGCAAGATATAGGAAGAGTTTTGTATGTCTGCCCCAAGCTTGTTACATGCAAAATTAAATAAAAGTTTTTAATTTTAAATAGGAAGTTCAATAATATATAGCAATTCTATCTGAGTTTTAAAAATTAGTTTTTAATTAAACCAGAGAGGAATAGAGAACACACAGAGAAGAACCAATAAAATTTTTCACAAATTATTTAGAAATGCTATGGCGATTCTTAATATTCCTGTAAGTTGTGTTAGGCACATATTTCAATATAATTTGTCACGAAAAAGATAATTAAAGCGCCTGACACACGGCTATATAAAACGGTGCGTTAGGCTAAAGCCGTAACACACCCCACTTAAGATTTATTTTATAAATAATTGTCTTTTAAGTGTTGATTTTCACTTTTGCGATCGCAATCCTCAGCGCAATTAATCGCTTCTAAGGCAATTGCTACTTAGGCACTTACCAACGACACCAGCACGCCATTGGGATCGCGGACACGAGCAATTGTTTGTCCCCCAGGCTGGCTTTTAGGAGCATCTAGTGTTTTTGCGCCTGCTCCAATGGCTCTCATGTAAGCGCTGCCAACATCAGGAGTAATAAATGATATTTGGATTAATGCTGGTGGTTGTGTAACGTCGTTGGGATGGCAGCCACCAGGAAATAACTTCTGTGCTTCGCTAGTAGAGGAGAAAGCTAGTGTGGTGTTTCCGGTTTCGATTTCCGCCCACATAGATTGCCCCTTATCCACGAGAGTGCGACGAACTAGACCAAAGGCTTTTTCGTAAAATTCCACGGTTTTAACTACATCGTCTACCCAAATCACCGTGTAACCAAATTTCACAGTTTTTATCTCCTTATCTAGAAAAATCAGTGCTGGCAAGGATTTCTACTACTTTACTTTAGGCGATTTGAATACACAGTGACTTAACTCTCCAGAATATTACGATCTGTTGCTAGAGTTTGTGCCCCTGTTTTCATCATTTCTATATCTGATGGCGACCAATAGTGAGGGCTTTGACAGTGATGTGCTACTAGCAATCCCCATAATCCTTTAGGTGTGACGATTGGTACAATCAAGTTGGCGCGAACCTGCAAATTGCACAGAAAATCTCGGTGACAAGGCTGGATTGGCTCTAACTCAATATTAGCGATCGCTCTTACGCGTCCTGCTAAGTATAAAGCAGCATACTCGCTGTTAAAACAATCATCGGGGCTAGTGGAACCAAGTATTGATAATTCTTGAGAACTCAAAGATTCAAAAGTCACCTGTCCTTGCCACTGACTGTAAAAATAATACAACTTTGATTTGCCCTCCACCAAAAGGCTTAGATCCCTGACTTCTTAAAGAAGTCGGGGATCTTTTTGTTCGTAAGACTAAATCTTGCCTAGCCTAACTCCGATCGATAATTTCTGCTAATTCTTGGGAAATATCTACACAACCGTAATCTTGCCAGCGATCGCTAAACCACTTTTGCAATTTATTACAAGCATCGTGGTCTAAGATTCTATAAATATTCGTACATCTGTTATATGAGTAAAAAATTTTTATAGCCAGATTAGAGACGCGATAAATCGCGTCTTCAAAAATTATAAAAAAAAGAGCAGTTGTATTATGCAACTGCTCTAAAAAATGTTTAGATAAATATTTTCTACCTATCTACAGATCCCATAATTACGTCAACACTACCAAGAATCACCACAATATCTGCAACCTTCATGCCCCGCAGTAAATGTGGGACAATCTGGAGGTTGTTGAAATCTGCTGCGCGAATCTTCCAACGTGCAGGGAAAACGTTATCATCGCCAACCAAATAAATTCCCAATTCACCTTTGCCACTTTCTACACGGGCGTAGATTTCACCTTTGGGCATCTTGAAAGTGGGAGAAACTTTTTTGCCGATGAATTGGTAATCAAATGCGTCCCACTCGGATTTTTTACCTGCGGCTAAACGCTTGGCTTCCAGATTTTCGTAAGGGCCGCCAGGAAGTCCTTTAATTGCTTGGCGAATAATCTTCACTGATTCGCGCATTTCCCGCATCCGCACTACGTAACGGGCAAAGCAATCACCGGCGGTTTCCCACTGCACATCCCAGTCGAAATCGTCGTAGCATTCGTAATGGTCAACTTTCCGCAAATCCCATTGCACGCCAGATGCGCGTAACATTGGGCCAGAAAGTCCCCAGTTAATTGCTTCTTCACGGGTAATAGTACCAAGTCCCTCAACACGTCGCCGGAAGATAGGGTTATCGGTTACTAAGCGTTCGTACTCATCAATTTTAGGTAATAAGTAGTCGCAAAATTCCACACACTTATCTACCCAACCGTAAGGTAAATCGGCTGCTACTCCACCAACGCGGAAGTAGTTGTTATTCACCATCCGATAACCTGTAGCGGCTTCCCACAAATCATAAATCATCTCCCGTTCCCGGAACTGGTAGAAGAAGGGAGTTTGTGCGCCTACGTCAGCGAGGAAGGGACCAAACCACAGCAAGTGGTTTGCGATGCGATTCAACTCCAGCATGATGACGCGGATGTAGCTAGCGCGTTTGGGGACAGCAACACCTGCAAGCTTTTCTGGGGCGTTGACAGTGACGGCTTCGTTGAACATTCCCGCCGCGTAGTCCCACCGACTAACGTAAGGGACGTACATTACATTAGTACGGTTCTCGGCGATTTTTTCCATTCCCCGATGCAAATAGCCGATAACTGGTTCACAGTCAACGACATCCTCGCCATCCAGAGTCATGATTAGCCGCAGAACCCCGTGCATTGAAGGGTGGTGTGGCCCCATGTTTAGCACCATTGGTTCAGTGCGGGTTTCTAGTCTGGTCATAGATTTCGTGTTCTCCGTTCGTGAAAATTTTGAATTGAACCGCCCAGATGTCAACCACAGCCGATTTATCTAGTCTGCCAAAATGAGGTTTGTAGGGGCAATCTATATAAATTTGACTCTACAGGGTTATGTTGGAGAGAGGATAGCAGCGAAGGTGTTGTAATTGATGTTTCATTTCGTTGCACCTCTTCAATTATTATAGGGAAGCTTGATATGTAAGGGATTGAGGCACAGGTTTTTTTTCATCTAATCTCTTTTTGCATTTAAAATCCTGATGTTGTTAAATCCTGTTCAATCTTGTATAAGTTCGTGTCTAAGGCGAATGGTACGTATACAGCCAACAGCTATTTTGATTTATACACAGAGTCACTTGCAGTACTGAAGATGTGATTAAAGCATTATCAGTAAAATTTATAGTTTAAAAAAGCTTAAATTATTTAGGGGTTGTTAGATGCACGATAAAAACCATAAAAATATACATGAAGAAGTACACTCAACAATAACTTGGTTAAATGAAAGAATAAATGCTCTTAAAGAGCGTTTACAGGAAAGTCTTTTGGAAGGAACCACTGAAGATTTAGTAGATGCTGATGATAATGTAGCGAGGAAGGAGATAATCCGAAAAAATTTAATAAAGTATATTGAAATCAAAAATGAAATTGAATTTTGTAATGAATTGAAGAAGCAACTGTTAAAGGATGAGGACGACTTCATCAAGGCTCAAGGGAAACCTGTTGTCTTTAGTGAGCCACTTTTAAACTCGGATTTAGATAGTATTCCTGACTCAAGACTTTGGGAGGATTAAGTAAGATTTTGCGTAGTGTCAGGGCAGAAGGGGTGCTTTTCACACTATCAGCCCTGTTAGAGTATAACAGCCCTAAATCGTGAATATCCCTACTTTATTCTCTCTGCGTTCTCTGCGCCTCTGTGGTTCGTTAAAAAATCGAATTCTTACAAATCAGATAATTAAATTTCTAACAGCAAGATTAAGAAATTAGTCAATCCCATTTATTTATCAAAAATAAAATTAAAGATGAAATCAGATTTACAAACACCGCTAAATTTAGAAGAACTGGCTTTTTCTCATATTTCCGTTTTGGGACGGGAAGTAATTGAGGGTTTGGCGGTGCGTCCAGGTGGACATTATTTAGATGTAACGGTAGGTGGTGGTGGTCACAGTCGCTTGATTTTAGAAGCTGCGGCGGATGTGCGGGTAACAGCAGTTGACCAAGATGAAGATGCTTTAGCCGCAGCGCAAAAGAATTTAGCTGAATATAGCGATCGCATACAATTTATTTATAGCAATTTTGCTGACTACGAGTTTCCCCTTAACACTTTCGATGGTATTTTAGCTGATTTGGGGGTAAGTTCTTACCATTTAGATCAAGCAGAAAGAGGTTTTAGCTTTCGCCAAGCTGCAAGTTTGGATATGCGAATGGATCGAGGGCGATCGCTAACTGCTGCTGATGTGATTAATAATTGGGATGAAGCAGAATTAGCTGATATTTTCTTTAAGTACGGTGAAGAGAGATTATCGCGGCGCATTGCTCGTCGTATTGTAGAACGGCGACCGTTACACACGACTACAGAATTGGCTGATGCCATCGCTTCTTCAGTTCCCCCGAAATACCGTTATGGGAGAATTCACCCCGCTACCCGTGTTTTTCAAGCTCTGCGAATTGTCGTCAACGATGAGTTAAAATCCCTAGAAACCTTTTTGGATAAAGCACCAAATGCCCTTGTCCCTGGTGGCAGAATTGCAATTATCAGTTTTCACAGTTTAGAAGACCGCCCGGTGAAGCATGGTTTAAGAAATTCACCTTTATTAAAAGTATTGACAAAAAAACCGATTATTGCTCAAGAAGAGGAAATTAGTCAGAATCCGCGATCGCGATCGGCCAAACTGAGGATAGCAGAAAAGCTGCTGTAAGCCTTAAACGGCTCCATCTCGTCGCTCAGAACTGCTGCGAATACCCTCAATGAACTGAGAATAATTTTCTAAATCTTGTTCTGAGTTTGGCATTATAAAGTAGAAGCACAAGCCGAAATCCCCTTACTCAAACGCTCCCAAAATATTTTTGAGACAATTATTGGTCTTGCGCCCCTGTTGTGACTTCTCGGCACTGTATTAGGATTAATTAACTCCTTTGCTTCTCTAAATATCCAAGAAGTGGGAGGTACTAAAACAACAGGTATAACATCTGGAATTAGTGAAGCTTTAGTATCCACAGCATCAGGGTTGGTAGTGGCAATCTTTACACTATTATTTGCCAACACCTTCCGGGGACTCTACCAGCGACAGATTGCCTGAATTCAAGAATATGCTGCACAGTTAGAATTACTCTACCGCCGTCGCTACGAAAGAGGAGATAACAATTTAAAATTCAAAATAAATCCAAAATAGTTCAATTGAGACATTTGGCGATCGCTCCGTCGAGCCGCGCTCATGCCAAAGTCCAAAATTGATTGGCTCTAATAGTATTCTAAAATGACGAATAGCTTTTTTCGCTACAGTTTTTGAGGAAATATTCCATGACTATTTGGGTAAATGAGCAAATTGATCCGTCTGGGATGATTCATGCCTGTATTGCCACTTGTAATGAATCTCAAGCCAAAGATTGTCATGATTCATTTCAGAATAATTTGACCGAAACGCAAAAGGAAGCTGGTTGGGTAGCACGATTGCGGACAGTGGATTCTTGGGATGAAGTACCTGTGAATTCTTTAAAACTCAATTAATTGGATGCTATGGAAAGTAAACTTCATAGCTTCAGCATTCCCAAAGAGACACGATTACCTTTATTTTTTCTGCTTGCCTTGGACGAAACTCTGACGCGCTTTGCTTCACCAGACGGCTGTTTAATCCAGCTTTGCTGACAGTTAGACCATTTTGGTTTGAGATGCAAATCGTCTGAGATGGAGGTCATTTTTTGGGATTTTGATCGAACAGATTTCAGGAGCGTAGGTGTAGCCCGCTATAGGCATCGCTTGTCTACCACACGTTGCACCTATGCCAATGCTGATAGCGATCGCAACAAATTTCATGAGAACAGGTTAATAAAGGATAAAATTGGGATTAAAATTATCAAATTATTAGCAACTACATCCAAAAAAAGTAACATATTATAGTAAATTGATGATTTTTCTGAACTTTTAAGAGCTATCATCTATACCGGAGATTAAATTAAAAAACTTGTCAAAACAGAATCAATTTAGTGAACTATCCCAAGGTTTACACTTCGGAGCAAGCCTGTCCCATTAATTTAGTTGGTGAAACGGGACAAACGGTTCAAATTTCAATTCATCCTCCCAGTGAATATATCTGTGCCAACTGCGAACGGATATTACCAGATTGGAAACGGCAGCCATTTTTACGAGTAGTGATTGTCTTACAGCGATCGCGTTATCAACTAGTCGAAAAGACAGCAGAAGTAGAAACAGAGAAAGAACGCTTGCGAGAAAAGTTTATGAGATTTGGCTGCGATTTGGCATTTAATCTGCGCGATCGCGGCTATTTAACAGACTTAATCGACCCTCGTACAGGCTATCCTTTGCTGTCTCATCCCGGAGCAATCCCTCACGATGACACAGCAGTTGTCAAAGCTTTGCTCAACTATCCAGTGATTAAAAATAAATGCCGTGTGTTAATTCATCCCGAATGGGGTGCAGCAGTTTACCCTAGCATTTTGATATCAGAAGCTCCCCCCATTTTGATCGAATGGGTTACTAAAGGCGTAGCAGCTATGCATGGGTGGAGAGAAATTGATTATTAATTGGGCGTTGGATCGCTCTCCTTTTTATTTGGGTTATTCCTTCAGAGTTAATCTGACGTTTGTCAATTCAGAAGCTAATCAAATTTACAAACATATTCTGGTTTTACAGGACATATTTTGGGTGCGATCGGGTTAGTTTTAATATTAATAAGAATCAAATGAGTCAGAGTGGATAAAGGCTTGATGTCTCTGATTTGATTTGATTTGAGGTCGAGAAAAGTCAAATTATTCAGAGTGGATAAAAGCTTGATATCGCTGATTTGATTTACAGAGAGATAGAGAATAGTCAAATTATTCATAGTGGACAAAGGCTTAATATCACTGATTTTATTTGATTCAAGGGAGAGAATAGTCAAATTGGTCAGAGCGGACAAAGGCTTGATATCGCTGATTTCATTTGAGCCAAGTCCGAGTACAGTCAAATTATTCAGAGTGGACAAAGGCTTGATATCGCTGATTTCATTTGAGCCGAGGGAAAGAGTAGTCAAATTATTCAGAGCGGACAAAGGCTTGATATCGCTGATTTGATTTGAGGCGAGGTCGAGTCCAGTCAAATTATTCAGAGTGGACAAAAGCTTGATATCGCTGATTTTATTGGAGCCGAGGCTGAGAGTAGTCAAATTATTCAGAGCAGGCAAAGGCTTGATATCGCTGATTTGATTTGAGTCAAGGTCGAGTACAGTCAAATTAGTTAGAGTAGACAAAGGCTTGATATCGCTGATCTGATTTGATCGGAGGGAAAGAGTAGTCAAATTATTCAGAGTAGACAAAGGCGTGATATCGCTGATTTGATTTGATCGGAGGGAAAGAGTAGTCAAATTAGTCAGAGCAGACAAAAGCTTGATATTACTGATTTTGTTGAAGCTGAGGTCGAGAGTAGTCAAATTAGTCAGAGTAGACAAAGGCTTGATATCGCTGATTTTGTTGAAGCTTAGGGAAAGAGAAGTCAAATTATTCAGAGTAGACAAAGGCTTGATATCGCTGATTTGATTTGAGCTTAGGGAAAGAGAAGTCAAATTATTCAGAGCGGACAAAGGCTTGATATCGCTGATTTGATTGTAGCCGATGGAGAGTTTAGTCAAATTAGTCAGCTTTTGGTTAGCCTGCTTGCAATTTTGAGTCTGGGTTTCTTCTAAAAGAACCTCAACTGTATGTTTTGTCTGCGGAGGTAAAGTTGATTTCTGCTGACACCAATCTGTAAAGCTTTTGGGATTTTCCAGAGGAGCAGCAATAGTCTGTGTGGTGTAAAATTCCAAAGCAGAAGTAAATATTATGGCGATGCTTACTCTAAGTTTCATTGCATGGTACTATAGTTTTATAGTATAATATTATACTCTCTATCTTACGCAATTACACTAGACAAAAATTACCTAAATTTGGGATGAAAAAGTAATTAAGTAAAAATAAAATCAGCTATTTTTCGGTCGCCGCAGTTTCTGAGAACCAATTGGGCCAAGAATTTGGTTAAGGCTACGCAATTGCTCTGCTGTACCCATACCAATTAGCCGATCGCCTGGCATTAAAACCGTATCGCCTGTGGGGCCACCAATTAAAGTGCCATCAGCGCGGCGAATTGCCAGAACTAATGCCCCAGATTGCGATCGCAATCTTGCTTTTTGCAAAGTTTGACCGACAAAAGGACAAAAAATTGGATCGAGTAAAAATTCTTCCATATACAACTGACGGTCTGCACCTGTCAAAATCCCGTCTACAAAGTCCAATACTTGGGGTCTGAGTGCCGCAGCAGCCATGCGCTTTCCACCAGTAATATAGGGGGATATCACTTCATCTGCACCACCGCGTCGTAACTTCTGCAAAGCTTCTTCTGTACTTGCGCGGGCAATCACCCGAATTCCTGTATTCAGTGTTTTTGCTGATAAAACAATATATAAATTTTCGGCATCGGAAGGAAGGGCTGCAACGATACATATTGCCCGTTCAATGCCGACTTTCAGAAGTGTGTCATCTAAGGTAGCGTCACCTTGGAATGCTGTGTAACCTTCAGCCTGCGCCCTTCGTACAGATTCCATCTCCGAATCAATCACTACAAAAGGTACCCCTTCTGCTCGAAATTCTTTGGCAATTTGACGACCAGTCCGGCTAAATCCACAAATAATGTAGTGTTCTGTTAGGGATTCCATTAACCGCCTCTGTTGCTGTAGCCGAATTCCTTCTTGAAAGTAGCCTTGAATGATCGCTTCTGTAAATCTGTTGACAATGTAACCGATGTTGATTACACCCAACAAAATTAGGGCAATTGTAAACAATCGTCCTCGGCTACCCAGTGGGTGCGTCTCTCCATATCCCACAGTTGCAAGAGTGATGACTGTCATATAAGCTGCATCTTCCCATGACCAGCCCTCCACTAACGAGTACCACAAAGTGCCAATCAAGAAAACACCGCCAAGAGCGATCGCCCCAGCCATTAACTCCTTTTGGATACGTTGATATTTTTGCTCAAGTGTTGAGTACAAAGTTTTTTTTCACCGCCGCCAAGCGTTTGAGGTTATATAAGCGTTAACTTAAGAAGAAGTACGAGTTATAAAAAGTATTTTTTAGGGATTTCTAGGAAACTAGTAAATAACTATATGATGAAAAACTCTCAGGAGGAGCGGTAGTGAGCCTACAAACTCTCGTTGAACAAGCCACCATCCCCCCAGATTCAGGGTCTGTAGCATCTAGTCCCTTTGATGCAGATAGCTTTAATGAAGGTGTCATGTCTACCTACGCCCGGTTTCCCTTAGCCCTAGAACGGGGTGCTGGATGCCGGGTTTGGGATACACAGGGGCGCGAATATCTGGACTTTGTAGCGGGAATTGCCACTTGTACTTTGGGACACGCGCACCCAGTGATGGTAGAAGCGGTGACACGCCAAATCCAGAAGCTGCACCATGTCTCTAATTTGTACTACATTCCTGAGCAAGGTGAATTGGCTAAATGGCTTGTTGAACATTCTTGTGCCGATCGCGTGTTTTTCTGCAACTCTGGTGCTGAAGCTAACGAAGCCGCAATTAAACTGGCGCGGAAATATGCTCACACAGTATTAGACATTGAAAAACCGATTATTTTAACCGCCAATGCCAGTTTCCACGGACGGACTTTGGCAACGATTACCGCCACAGCACAACCGAAGTATCAAAAATATTTTGATCCCTTGGTTCCTGGTTTCCACTACGTAAATTACAACGATATTAACGCTGTGGAAGTAGCGATTAGCGAGTTGGATGAAGGCGATTATCGGGTAGCGGCGATTCTGATTGAGCCATTGCAAGGAGAAGGCGGTGTACGTCCAGGAGATGTTGCCTATTTCAAAAAGCTCCGGCAGATTTGCGACGAAACTGGCATTTTGTTGATTTTTGATGAAGTGCAAGTTGGTATGGGACGCAGTGGCAAATTATGGGCTTACGAACATCTCGGCGTTGAACCAGATATCTTCACCAGTGCCAAAGGCTTAGGTGGCGGTATCCCTATCGGCGCAATGATGAGCAAGAAGTTCTGCGATGTTTTTCAACCAGGGGAACACGCCAGCACCTTTGGCGGAAATCCTTTTGTGTGTGGTGTAGCACTTAGTGTTTGCCAGACATTGGAACGGGAAAATATTTTGCAGAATGTGCAAGACAGGGGTGAACAATTGCGAACTGGATTGCAGGCGATCGCAGCTAAATATCCTCAGCACATTGGCGAAGTTCGGGGTTGGGGTTTAATCAACGGTTTGGAGTTGCGAGCCAATATTCAACTAACCGCAGCAGATGTCGTCAATGCTGCCATCAACGAGGGTGTATTACTCGTACCAGCTGGGCCAAAAGTAGTCCGATTTGTGCCACCGCTAATTGTCACAGAAACCGAAGTAAACACTGCCTTGGAAGCTGTGGACAACGCAATTGCAACTCTCACCAAATAGAAAAAATATTGTTTATTTTGTGTAGAGACGTTGCAATACAACGTCTCTTTTTCATTCGGGGAAAATTTCTTGATAAGCTTGCCGACACTGCTCATAATTGTCTGGCAAAATCTCGGCATTACCAAAACATAATTGCTCGTGAGTGGTAATTAAAGTTTCATAAGGCTGTATGTGAGTCACAAACGATCGCAGTAATTGCAGATATTCTCCATCTGTCCGGCTGAGTTTATGGGGTGCGTAGACGCCCTGCGGCTTGTCGTTAGACATTGCGTTTTGATGTAACTGCTGCAACATAGCTAAATACAAACAACGGCAAGCTTCACGGTAGTTACCTTGACGGTAAAATTGTTGCGATCGCTCCAACAAAAGGGCTATGGATGCCTCACTAGAGCGATTTTTTACACGAAAATCAGTGAGATTGCCACTTCTATTCAGCCAATAATATATATAAGGACTGAATTCTTGCCATAATCGCCAACCCACCCAAACTATAAATAAACCTAGTACCAGCCAAAACAGGAATTTCAGCAACTCACCAAGCCTTGGACTAATTGACCATCCAGTAGGAAATTCAGGTAAAGCGCGTTCAAAGCGGTAAAACTGGTATTCCCACCATTCTCCAGCTTGTTGTTGAAATTGAGAAAGCTGCCAACTCCAGCTAGTTTTTTCAAAAGTATCTGTCATAGGGGGAGTGGAGAGTGGAGAGTCGGGGGATGAGGGAGCAGGGGGAGCAGGGGAAGAAGAACTATGATATTGACCAATGCCCCATGCCCCATGCCCCATGCCCAATGACTAATGACTAATGACTAATGACTAATGACTCTTGTCTTTTTTATCATTATCCAGCCGATGACAATAAGTAGCGCACCGAATACAAGAAATCCTAGATCCCAAGCTAACTCATTTGGGCCTGGTTTCACATGATGGATACCGAGAATTTGATGGTCAATTAAACCTTCAAAGAAGTCAAACAACCCAGTACCAATCAATATTGACCCAATAAAGGTCTCTGATGACCAAGGAACATCTTCACGCCCTCCCGCACGCCATAGCAAGACAACTCCTACCACGGTGAATACCCAATTAAAGGTATGAAAAAACCCATCCCATACCATGTTTAAATCTATATTCGCCATGTTTGTCAGAGGTCGAATATTACTAAGCATGTGATGCCACTGGAGGATCTGATGCAGTAAAATTCCATCAATAAACCCACCAATACCTACACCAAGAAAAATTCCAGCAGTGATTAGTGGTGCGCGTCGGTTGGGGGTTTCACTTTTCGCCTCCATTGTCAACCTCATTGATAGGCTTTATTCACCAAAATATAACTCTTTTGGGAGAAATATCTTCTATCTTGAGGCAAGTACGCTCAGTGAACTTTATTTAATTAATTTTCAGATTTAATCTGCATACCCGCTTTCACGGGGTCAAAATCTTGAGGAAAATTGGTGCTGCGATCGTAGTCTGCTTTTTCCAGGTTGGCTCCTTTGAGATCGGCTTGACGAAGATTCGTTGACATCAACAATGCTCCCCTGAGATTAGCATCCTTGAGATTAGCTTGACCCAGATCGGCAAAACTCAGATCGGTTCCCCTCAAATTTGCGCCACTCAGGTTAGCTTCACTCAAGTCAGCATAACTCAGGTCAGCACCTTTCAAGTTAATGCCTTGTAAATCAGCATTACCCAGTTCTGCTTTACTAAAGTCCCGTTTTCCTACTGCATAGCTCTCCACAAGAGTAGCGGCACTATTTATGGGCTGTTGAGAATTTACTTCAGGCATATAACAGCCTCACAGATTGTTACTTTTATACTAAATGTAATACATGAGTTCCTTTTGCTTTCGCATTGATCTTCGTTCGCAAAGGTCTTGGAGTGTATATTTTTCCAAAACTGAGTTAGCAGCCTGACGTGCTTCTTGCCAGACTTCCTGAATTAGCTCGCCTTCTACCGTGTTGGGAGTTGGTTCAGGATTAGAGGCGACGATATCTGATCCTTCCATGCAGCTAAAAGCATCTAACACTGTAATCTTTCCGGGATCTCGTGCTAGAACATAGCCACCTTTGGCTCCGCGTATACTCTTAATTAAACCTCCACGCCTTAATGTGGCTAAGAGTTGTTCTAAATAGCGGTTCGGGATGTCTTGTAATGCCGCTATCTCTCGAATTTGCAGGGCTTCACCGTTAGGGTAGCAGGTTGCCAACTCTAACAGGGCTAGAAGTGCGTATTCTGATTTGTTAGAGATTACCACAGGCGTAATATTTTAAACTCACACTTAAATATACAAAGTATTTGAATTGCTTTCCCTAAGCTACTCTTAAGAAAAACTTTGCAATCAACCTATTGTTGACCGGCTAACCCCACTTTAAAGACCTTTTAGCATAGAAGCAACTATATTTTATTCTGAATTCAATCAATAAAAGTGATTGATTATTTATAAAGTCTTCTAAAAAGCAAATTGACTTAAAAGATATGCAAGCCGCTATATATTCAAATTTCTTGAAAATGGCAGAGTTACGGTAAAGGTAGTTCCCGCACCGATCGCACTTTCGACACAAATTTCGCCGCCATGTAAATCTACAGCCTGCTTGACGATAGACATTCCCAATCCCATTCCTGGGATATTCCCTGCATTACTAGCGCGATGGAAGGGTTCAAAGATGTAATTAATGTCATTCGGGGGAATGCCAATACCAGAGTCTTGAGTTTGGAATATAGCTTGATCGTTGGCACTGCTGACAGAAAACTTAACTGTGCTACCAATGGGAGAGTATTTTAGACAATTCGAGAATAAATTAGTCAAGATTTGCCGCAGTAGTTTCGCGTCTAAGTTAGCTCTTGGAGATTGGCACTCACTACTAAAAGCGATCGCATGTTGGGAGCGATCGCTCTGTTCTAATTCTTCTAATAGATCGCGGCAAAATTCCACCAAATTCAGGGGTGTTGGATTAAACTCTAGTTTGCCTGTTTCATCCTGACTCAGCACCAATACATCATTTAACAACTGGGTTATATGCATAACTGATGTTTGAATGCGACGCAGGTGGGTTTGTTGTCGCTCGTCGCTCCATAGATGGCGATAATATTCTAGTAGTTCCGCAGAAGAGTGGATGGTGGCCAAAGGGGTACGAAACTCATGGGAGGTGATGGTGAGCAAGCGGGATTTAAGTTCACTAAACTCCCTTTCTTTGGCAAGCGCTTGTCGCATCGTCTGTTCTGCCCATTGTAGCTTGGCTTGGGTTCGCTTGTTTTCGCTAATATCCCGCAATATCCACCGCAAACCGGCTAACTTACCTTGTTGATTACGGATAGCAACCACCTTAACCGCAGCAATAATTGGCGTTCTGTTATGTGGTCGCAGGTTTACTTCCCACTCTTGCATTTTCCAGTCTGGGATTTTGGTACGATCGCGTAGGTGAAGCAGTTTCAGATGAAAAGCAATTATTTCTTTCTCAATCACATAAATCCCCAGGAGTTTCCCTAACAAAAAACTTTTGGAAATATTGAGCAGAGTGGTGGCTGCTAAGTTAACTTCCTGAATTAACCCTTTTGCATCAGTTACAAAATAAGCGTCTGGTACTTCCTCAAATAGTTCCTGGTAGCGTTGACCTTGTGCTATCAAGGATTGTTGGGCGTTGGATAATTCTTCATTCTGCTGCTGTAGGTCGTCATGAGCTATTTGCAGTTCTGACAAAGCTAGGTGGACTTCTTTTAATACTGCCGTAACCAGTTCAATATCTCCGTGTGAATTTTGCAGTTCACTTTGGCGTTGCAAAAAGGCGACGCGCTTACGCATATTCTCTATTTGTAAAGCTAATCCGTCTAAATTCACCCTCTGACTCCTAATTTGGATATCTAAAACTTGCGTTTTCTTTTAGATTCCATTCTCAGACGATCTTAGCTTTTGGAGGTTAACAGTTATCAGTTATTAAAACAGAATAAAAGCGCCAGTCGTTAGAATTCAGTTGGATATTCTGACGAAAAAGCAGATAGCGCAGCACGCAATAGGTTTGGATAAGATCCCCCCGCGCACGGTGACCCCTTAAAAAAGGGGTAAAGATCAGAAAGAGCAAGCCTTTTATCTGGCAATATTGCTTAATTTAGCTTTTAAGTCTGCCCATTTGACCCCTTCTAAGCTGGGCAAAACAACATGAGCGGCTCCAACTCGTTCAGTTGGGCCGAGTCCTACTGCCCACATACCACCAGCTAGAGCCGCCTCAATGCCTGCTGCGGCATCTTCTACAACGACAGATTGCGCTGGTTCGAGTCCTAGCTGCTTGGCTGCGTACAGAAATAGGTCGGGTGCTGGCTTGGGTTGCTGTACACTATAACCGTCAGCGATCGCATCTACTTTATCGGCAATACCCAATCGCTCAATCACTGTGCGGGCATTTTTACTAGCTGAACCAATAGCGATTTTAATCCCAGCTTGCCGCAGTTCATTCAAGAGAGCGATCGCACCTGGTAACAAATCCTTGGGTGTCATGTTTTGGATCGATTCCACATAGTAGCGATTCTTACGCTCCATCATCTCCTCAATTTGTGCTTCCGAATACCGTCTATCTCCAATAATATGCATCAGGGAAGCACGACGGGATACACCCCGCAGCGCTTCGTTAGCTTGGCGATTAAAGGGTATACCCTCTTCATCTGCTAGCTTTTGCCAAGCTAAATAATGAAGTTCTGCTGTATCGGTTAGCACTCCATCTAGGTCGAAGATGAATCCTTGGATGTTGGATGTTAGGGGAGTGGGGAGTGGGGAGTGGGGAGTGGGGGAGGATGAGGGAGCAGGGGGAGCAGGGGAGGCAGGGGGAGAAGTTTGGTGTTCAGAAGCTTCTGAGGGAAATTTTGGGGGATTTTGGGAGAGGGAAAGTTGGAGATATTCTAGTTGACGAGTTATGTTTTGAGTGACTTGTTCTTTGCGTAGATCGAAGTCGTGCCATTTTCCGCGCCAGTGCAGTTTAAATTTTAGGCGCGTCCAGCCATCAGGTAGATGAGACTTGGCTACGGGGCCATTTTCGGTTAGTTGAATGCCGCCGAATCCAAAAATTACAGCTTGCCAAACGCCACCAGCAGTAGCACCGTGAATTCCATCGCTGGTGTTACCTCGGTTATCTTCAAGATCCACCATTAACGCTTGCATAAACACTTCGTAAGCTTCTGCTGATTTGCCCAAATCGGAAGCTAAAATGGCGTGAACTGCTGGGCCAAGAGACGAACCATAAGTAATGTCTGTGCGGGGTGCGTAGTAGTTCCAGTTGGTCTGCAATGCTTTTTCGTTGTAGGGAAAATCTGCTGATTCCCGCATTAAATAAAGAAGCATCAAAATATCTGGCTGCTTGATTACTTGATATTTATTGGTTTTCTCAATACTCAAGATGGCTTGCATGGAGCGATCGCGCCCTTGATAATCTGCTAAGTTAATATCTTCTAATTGGAAAAATCCCTCGAACTGCTCAATTAGTTCTGTTAATGGGTCATGGAGAAACAAGATTTTGGCGATGATATCTTGCCAGTGCGTTCGCTCTTGTGGGGTGAGTTTGAGTTTCTCTTCTAGTTCAGTCGCTCGTTTGGGGAACTTTTGAGCCAACCAATCATAAACTGCGATCGCTTTCTCTAAATGCCATTGCGCCATCCGATTTGTAAAAGCGTTGTTGTGAACGAGTTCATGATATTCATCCGCACCGATCACTCCCCGAATTTCATATCGTTGGCGCTCAGGATTGAATTCGACTCGGCTACCCCAGAAGATAGCGGCATCCAAAATAATCTCTGCGCCGCGCTGTTGCATCCACTCATCATCACCAGTGACTTGCCAGTAATTCCAAACGGCGTAGGGAATATCTGCATTAATATGAATTTCGCGATCGCGGCACCAAATCCGCACGTCTTCACCATAAAAATCACTATTGAGTCCCCAACGTGGTGTTACTTCATCTCCGGTATCAGCACTTTCCCAGGCAAACATTGCCCCTTTATAGCCGTAATGGGAAGCCTTGCGTCTAGCTCCTGGTAAGGTGTGCCAACGGTAACTGAGTAAATTTCGGGCGATCGCTGGTTGGGTAAACAGAAAGAAGGGCAGCATAAAAATTTCTGTATCCCAAAAGACATGACCGCGATAGCCAAACCCAGAAAGAGTTTTAGCAGGAATGCTCACCTTGTCATCATGGCGTGACCCAGCAATCAGTAGTTGAAATAGATTGTAGCGAACAGCAAAAGCAGCTGTGCTATCCCCTTCAATGAGGATGTCGCTTTGCTGCCACACCTCATCCCATGCCTGCTCATTGGCTCTTAGTAGTGTTGCGTAATCTGGCAGGTGCGCGAGCTTTTCTGTAGCTGCTGAAACTGGTGTCTTAGTCTCCCGTGAGGTAAAAACTGTCACGATTTTTTCTACCGTTACGGTCTGTTTTGATTTAGCTTGGTAGGTCATGCTCAAGGTTGGATAACCAGGTGCGGTACTTACTTGCAAAGATGCTTCAGCGCCTGATATTTTCATAGTTGCGCCCATACCGAGTTCAATTCGGGAGTGGCGGGTGCGGCATTGCAACCAGATTCTTTGGTCAGTCTTGCCTTGGTCTAGTCCTTCCCAGTGATTAAAACCCTGATTTTCTGGATAGCCGTTGATACTTCCCTGAACTTCGATTACCCCATCAAAATCTACTGGTGTTAAATGGCAGCGTTGCGCTAACACATGCCGATCTGCAAAACTAGCAAAGCGTTCAAAGTTAATATCTATAGTGTTTCCACTGGGAGAGCGCCAACGCAAGTAACGGCTAAGAAGTCCGTAGCGTAAATCAAGCTGGCGATCGTAGCGCAATATTTTACCTTGATCGAGACGGAAGCGATCGCCATTTACAATCACTACCAAAGGTAGCCAGTCAGGACAATTTGCCAGTTCAGTGTACACCACCGGCACATCGTCGTAGACACCATTAATGAAAGTAGCTGGCAATGCATGAGGATAACCTTCCTCAAAACTGCCTTTTGTTCCTAAGTATCCATTGCCGATTGTAAAGACAGTTTCTTTAGAGTGCAATTGATCGGGGTCAAACTGGGTTTCGATTAATATCCAGTCTGTGTAGATAAAATTACGAGAACTACCTTTTGTTTGCATAAGTGGGGAGTAGAGAATGGGGAGTGGGGAATGGAGAATTGAGAAATTTGGTGGATGAACGGAGTTCAAAGGTGGATGAACGGAGTTCAGAGGTGGATGAACGGAGTTCAAAGGTGGATGAACGAAGTTCAAAGGTGGATGAACGGAGTTCAGAGGTGGATGAACGGAGTTCAAAGGTGGATGAACGAAGTTCAAAGGTGGATGAACGAAGTTCAAAGGTGGATGAACGAAGTTCAAAGGTGGATGAACGGAGTTCAAAGGTGGATGAACGGAGTTCAGAGGTGGATGAACGGAGTTCAGAGGTGGATGAACGGAGTTCAAAGGTGGATGAACGGAGTTCAGAGGTGGATGAACGGAGTTCAAAGGTGGATGAATCTAGTTCTAACTCTCCCCTGCTCCCCTGCTCCCCCTGCTCCCCTGCTCCCCCTGCCTCCCCTGCTCCCCCTGCTCCCCTGCTCCCCCTGCTCCCCTGCTCCCCCTGCCTCCCCTGCCCCTAACTCCCCACTCCCTCATCCCCCCTTATGTTTCTCCAAAATCTTTTCTGCTCTAGGTTTATAAATCAGATGAAATAAGGCTTCCATATAGCGATCTCTGGCTTCGTTATTTTCTGGAGCAACAAAGTTCCAAAAACTAAATATTTTAGCAAGCTGTAGTAATTTATTACTATGTAAATGCCAATTGTATCTATTATGAATTCGCTGACTCATCCATTCTGAGACTTCCTGCCAATAATCATCCTGAGTATTGCATTCTTCAACAAAGCCTAAAATTTTCTTTGCTGTACCTTCTAAGTCTGTAGGATTAACATTAAATTCATTCTCTTGGTTTTCGATAATTTCTAAAGAGCCGCCAAATTGAGTAGCAAAAGTTGGCAAGCCAGAAATCATCGCTTCCAAAATAGACCTACCGAAGGATTCAAAGCGGGCAAAATGGACATAAATTCCTTGAGAATCTGCAACTACTCGGTAGGCTTCGCCGAGGTTGCTGCTAGAGATACGCATCCCCACCCAGCGAATTTTGCCATTGAGATGATATTGTTCAATAATCTCGTGGAGTTTTTGAATTTCTACTGCTTCTTCTGGGTTTGTAGCCTCATCTGGATGCAGTTTACTACTTAAAAGGATTAGGTTACAGCGCTCTTGCAACGCCTGACTTTGACCAAAACATTCAGCTAAACCAGTGAGGTTTTTGATTGAAGTGATGGGAGCAGCGGCAAATATTGGTCGCTTATTAGGCTGCTCTAAATAACCAAATATTTGTGAGTCTTCGCGGCTAAAGAGTAGGTCATGAATTTCTGCGCGAAGCTTAATATCTCGGTCTTCTTTTTGGCTATAGGGAAAGAAAATCTTTTCATCTACTCCCGGCGGCACTAAGTTGAATTTAGGACTAAACAAATCAATCCCATCAACCACATGATACAACTGCGGCATCGTAAAGTATTTGTACGACTCGTATTGACCTATGGTGTCAGGTGTGCCGACAATTTCTTGATAGGATGATGTGATGATAAACTCGGCTGCATTCATGCTAATCAAATCGGCGGTAAATTGTACCGAAAAGTGATATTTATCTTCTAAATCTTGCCAATATAAATTACTAAATAGATGTTTAGGTTTTTCTAAAGAATGGGCAATGTTGCACTGGGTAACTTTCATCCGGCGCGATAAAAGAAAAGCCACTAAGTTACCGTCGCTGTAGTTACCGATAAGAAGATTAGGTTTACCTTGGAATTGAGTTAGCAATTCTTTTTCTGCATCTAGAGCAAATTGTTCTAAATAAGGCCAAATCTCAAATTTAGAAATCCAATTGTTAGTAATTTTAGGATTGAATTCACCAAAAGGAACGCGCAATATCCAAGCATTTTCAGTATCTTGGACTTTTTCTAAGCGCAGGTTGCAAAATGTCCCTTCGCAGTTAGGGATTAGCCGGGTGAGAATAATCACATGGGGTTTCATACCCAGCACATCCAGACCAGCGAGTTTGATTTGTTGACGCAGTTCGTTTTCTAAGCTGCGGGCTTGTTCAAGGACGTAGATAACTTGACCGAGTGTTTCATCTCTTCCCAAAACATCTTCTTGTCCCACCCAGCCGTGGATGGAAATGAGGACGACGCGAAAAATGGCGGGGACGCGGGCTACAAATGTTTCTAAGATGCCAGGTTCTGGAGAGTAAATGAGTCGGTCAAGGAGTTCTAGGGTTTCAGAGACTCGCGCC
The DNA here is from genome assembly GCF_036919495.1 of Nostoc sp. GTDB lineage: Bacteria > Cyanobacteriota > Cyanobacteriia > Cyanobacteriales > Nostocaceae > Nostoc. The sequence goes on along the minus strand of NZ_JBALBZ010000087.1, from coordinate 98,389 downwards.
GCAGTGTTACCCCAACCCGGCTCAAAGCCGAGTTCTTGGAGATCGAAGCGGAATTTTTCATAAGGTTCATCAGGCTCAAGCTCATTTAGCAATTTGAGCGCTAGCTTAATTTGTTTGGCTAGGTGAATACCTGAAGGAATGCGATCGCTCAACAACAGCCGAATTCCATCGTGTTGTAGCCCCTGTAATGCTTGAAATAACATTTCCACCCAATATTGGGGGTCAGTCAACAATTGATTGCATAGGTAACGGTTGAGGAAGGCTAAACCTTGACCAATATTTCTGGGGTCGTCAATTCTGGGGGAACTTTCGTAAAACGGATGGAGGTCGATTTCTAGAATGTGAGGTTGGTAGCGATTGACTAGGCGATCTCTTACATCTAGCAGCGTTTGAGGCGTCATCTGCTCGAAACTATTAAAATCGGCTGTCAGTTTCCAAACTTCTTGACTAGCAATCCTGGGACGAACCACAAACCAGGTACTTTCTTCTTCAAGAATTATTTCGTGGGTGTACTGTATCAGTTTGCCCACAGAAGAAGAATAGTAAAAATAGGCTGGCTTTTGGGATTGATGACAGTAATCGGCAAAAGCTTGTAAAATTTCATTTCTCAGGAAGTAACGCTTACCTGAAGCACTCAACGTATAAATTAACTGATGCAGAGCAGTTTTTTCATCACCGTTGAAGACAGCTTGAACTAGTTCATACATGATGACGAATCCCAGAATTTTGGCTAGGTCACGACCTCATTTTTATCTCCAGTCTCTAGTTTTCTGAGGTACATTCCCCGCTTAATGGTACATAAACATGAAAATCACCTGCGTCTAACTCTGGGATGAAACGCTGCAAGGGCTTCAAATCTATGGTATGAGGGAGTCATAAAAGAGGAAAGGGGGCAGGGAGCAGGGGGCAGGGGAGAGAACCCGATAAATAAATTCATTGAAAGCTTAGATGCATTATTTCTTGCGTCACTTTCCACTCAAAATAAATATTTAACATTAAGAATAAATTGATTTACTCTAAAATCCTTTATTGCTAGGAAATTACAGCATCTTTCTCCCTGCTCCCTGCCCCCTACTTCTTTGTTGAGTTATATCAAGCCTAATGTAATAATTTTTTGCAGTGCTTTTTCAAATGTTATGCCTTGCCTGATGCAGATATACAACAATGCGATTGCGGCTGAACGAATTGAGTTATCGCAATGGATCAGAATCGGTTTGGGTAATTCAGTAATGGTTTTATATATCTGGAGCGTACCCTGATGATTAATGTCTTCAGGTTTAGTTGGGAAACTAACGTAAGTACAATCCCAAAACTTCTGTCTTCTCTTGTTCATTAGCCAGCAAGCCTGTTTCGTCGGACAAACGTAGGTTTAGTACAAATTTATAGCCCTCATCAGCAATTTGTTTTAGCTGATCTAGTGTAATTTGTCCAGCGATCGCTAACTCATCATTAATTTTTCTAACAATATTCATCAACCGGATTAACCCCATATTGCCGACATTGCCCCAACTCTAAAGTTAGCAAAGCAATTTGAGGAACTTGTGAGGGGGTAGTCATTTGTCATTTGTCATTCTCCCCCTGCCTCTTGTCCTTTACTGCTAACTCCTAACTCTGCACTCCCTCTAAATAGGTGGTGTAAAGTTTGCAATAATTCTCTAGCTGTATAGGGTTTTGATAAAACTGCTTGCACGTTAGCATCAGGCGCTTGAGTAAAGACTTCCATTGAGTTCAGTCCGCTACAGAGAATAATTTGAACTTGGTTGTTCATTTTTTGCAAGGTGCGAATAGCGGTGATTCCGTCCATCTCTGGCATTATTATATTTATCAATACGGCATTGATTTGATGCTTATGTTGGGCATAGAGTGCGATCGCCTCTATACCATTACTGGCAGTGAGTATTTTATAATTATGGTTTTCCAGGATGATTGTCGCAATCTTCCGAATTTGGGCTTCATCATCTACAACTAAAATCAATTCTCCCTCTCCGGGGAGCAAATCCATCTCTTCTATGCTGAACGCTTGAGTTGCTTTCACTGCTGGTAAAAACAGGTCAAATTTGCTGCCTCTACCAACACTGCTAGACACTTTGATAAAACCATGATGGTTTCTAATAATGCCAAGCACTGTTGAAAGGCCAAGTCCCGTACCTGCATTGACATCTTTTGTGGTGAAAAATGGTTCAAAAATTCTATCTAATATGTCTGGCGGTATCCCAATTCCATTATCGGCAATGTTAATCACAATATAATGCCCAACTTTAGCATCGAGATTCATTCTGGTATAGGCTTCATCAATAAACTTATTTTCCGCAGAAATTTTGATATTGCCGCCATCTGGTAAAGCATCGCGGGCATTTAGTACCAAGTTCATCAGCACTTGATGCAGTTGTGTTGCTTCCCCTGTGACAGCCCAAATGTCTTCTGGGATAACCGTGGAAAATTCTATAGATTTGGGAAATGTCTGTTTAGCAATTTGGACAACTTCTGAAATCAGGTACTCGATTTGAATAATTGTCGCCTCTCTTTTATATCCTCGCGCAAAGGATAAAATTTGCTTCACTAAAGCTGCTCCGCGTTTGGCGTTGGTTTCTACAAATGCCAGCATTTGTCCAGACCGCTCCTCGTCTTGTAAAAATGTTCCCTGTAGTAATTGAGCCGCGGCCAAAATTGGTGTCAATATATTGTTCAAGTCGTGGGCAATACCACCTGCAAGAGTACCAAGGCTTTCCAATCGCTGGGTGCGAAAAAACTGCTCTTCGAGTTGTTTCTTTTCGGTGATATCTTCGGCAATGCCGCCATAGTAGTTAATTTCTCTTTGGTCATCATAGACAGCAAAGCCCCGATTCCAAATCCAGCGAGTCGATCCATCAGGTCGCAAAATTCGATATTCTACTGAAGTAGATTTAGTACTAACCAGTTGCTCTACTGATTTGGTCGCACGATCGCGATCGTCTGGATGAATTATCTCTAGCCAAGAGTCTGGCTGGTCGTAAAGACTTTGGCAGGAGCAGCCCCAAATCCTCTCATAAGCAGGACTAATGTACAAAGGGTGGAATGAATCTGCACTAGTAATCCAGATGATGGCGTGGGTGTGTTCGACAAAATTGCGAAATTTCTCCTCGCTTTGTTGTAATGCAACTTCTGCACGTTGGCGATCGGTAATTTCTTGTTGCAACAGCACGTTAGACATAATAAGTTCTGCTGTCTGTTCCGCCACTCGTTGTTCTAAATCTTCGTTAGTTTGGCGCAGTGATTCCTTTGTCTGTTGGCGTTCGCTAGTATCGCAGATTAACCACCGCCAACCAACTTGCTTACCCTCTGCGTACATGGCAGCCACTCTAATGCTAACCGGAAAAGCTTTACCTCCCCGTGGTTTTAGGTAAGCTTCCCACTGCTGTTCTGGTTGCGAATTATTTAGTCGAATAGTAAAAGTCTGGCGGTCTTGGTGAAAAATAAATAAAATTAATGGTTTGTTTACCAAATATTTTTGGCGGACAGCCAGCAAGATTGCTGCTGCTCGGTTAGCCTCTTGGATAATACCTGCTGTATCAGTTACCAAGTAACCATCTGGAGCGAACTCAAATAAATCTTGGTAACGCTGGCGCTCCAATTCTACTAGCTCACGAGCAACAGCTAACTCTTCATTTTGTTCGCGCAGTTCTTCTTCTACTACTTGGAGTTCTTCGAGAGCTAGCTGAAGTTCTTGATTAACTTGCATGATTTCAGCCGATTGTGCCTCAACCCATAATCTTAAGTTATTTTGAGTTTGGTAGCGGATTTGTTCTATCTCTGTGTGCTGATTAACCTGCCTGAATTCATCTCTGGGTTCTTGTAAATATTGCTGCAAGCCTTCAACGACCCCAACCATTTTTACCAGGTCAAAGGCTTGTAGTAAGCTAGTCTGGGTGATGATTCCTTGCAATTGTCCGCGATCGCCCAAAACAGGCAAATAATTAATCTGATGCTGACGCAACAACGATAAGGCAATGAAAATATCCTGAGAATCTGATTGTCTAAGTGTAACCACTGCCTGCGTCATCACTTGTGCGATCGTCACCGTGGATAAATCCATTCCAGAAGCTATAAGTCTAAGTACATCTTTTTCAGTAAAAATGCCTAATAAATTTACTCCCTCCACAACCAAGACACAACCTGTTAATGGTTGATTGACGCGGTTCAAATCCAATGAAAAATTTAAGTTATTAGGTGCATAATTACTACATCTTTCCTGGTTCATCAAGAAGATAGCTTCGACTACAAAACTATCAGGCTTAATTGTTAAGGGAGAACGATTAATAACATGATTTAAGCTAGGTACGTTAATCAGCTGATTGTTGAATCGCATGGTTAATTTGTCAGTTTTTATAATCTTTCTGATGTCAAATATTAAAACCCTTGCGCGTCTTTGTTGGAAAAAGGGCATCGGTGAGAGGGAAAGAGGATTTAACTTAGTTTATTCTATTTAGCAGGTGGCAACCACAAGTAAGGCTACTCTCAAATCCCACATTTCTAGTTATATAAATTTATATAAAGATAATTTAAGGATCTTCTGAAGAGATATAAAAATTTTAATTAATTAGTGAAAATTCGCGGTCTTCAAATCCCCGGCTTTTTAGAAAAGTCAGAGATATAACTTTTTACGAATGATTCAGCGCTGCTATAGCTAAATAGCAATCCAATTTTATTTCTGAACTTATTTGCGTGAGTGAGCGCAAGCGCGATAGGCAGGCAGGTAGTGGCTTGCCGTGAGCGTAGCCGAACGTGAGTAGGGAATCAGCCCTTTCCAGTTGATGGCGAGTTTTTTCAAAAATAAAAGGGGAGTCTTATAGCTTTGATAATATTACTTAAGAAATATGTATAAATCATACGAGATTATTAAATGTTTCAAATTTTCTCACAAGTTCCTCATATTTAAAGACTATAGTCAAAATATAAACACATCGTTTTAAATACTTAGGGGCTTGTCAAGTGGCTACCCCGATTTGCGATAACACTTTTATTAACAGGATTTGAGAAAATTATGAATTACTGCCCTTGCTGCTCAAGTCTACTTTTAGAACATGTACGCGCTGGAGAAAGTTACTGGTTTTGTCGCCACTGCTGGCAAGAAATGCCTGTTTATAATCTGAACCAATCCAGTTCATTCACCAAGGCTGTCACAGCAAAAATATCTAGAAAGCCTCAACAAGAAAAACGTAGAAATACTACTGTTTACGCAAGCCAATGGCAATCTATCACGGAATGGATAGGGGTACAAGAATTGTCTGCCTAATCCTAAGTGACTGAAATTGGTTTAGTATAATTTTTTCTTGATTCCACCAATCAATCGTTATAAAATGCCAGGCTGTGGCTCTCCCATGAGGTATTACCTGACACAACAATTTATTGGGGGGTTGGAGGAATCAAAAGCCAGTGGGGCAACTCTAGAAGATTTGTGTATGCCACCGTAGCTTGCTTAAAAGAGGGCTTACAAGTCAGGAAACCGCAAGGGCGTAGTTGCTCCTCAGCCTACGCAGTTTAAGGTTTTTGGCGCTAAACCAAGCGTATTAATTTATAAATAAGCTCTAATAATCTCTTGTTTATAACCCCTAACTTAATTCGAGGGTTTTTAATGAAAAATGAATTTTTAATTTTAATTTTATTGAAATGCTGCTAATAAGGTTCAGCTTCTAAATGCAGCCTCAATCGTCTTCCCAAGATTCGTGGTTCAGGAGATCGATAATTCTATCTCTGAGTAAAAATTCGTTTTTTTCTAACTCAAGTTCAAAATTAACCCAGTCACACTGAGGAATATATTTACAGAGCGTATAAATTGACTGCTGACGGTTAACAAGTCTCTTTTTAACAAGTTGAAGTGCTTCTTGCTTGATAAGCTCGATGTCGTATTTAACCGTAGTATTCATAGCTCGTTCCTTTGTTTTCAATCAAGGAATTAAAAATAACAACAATATAAAATTACTATTTGATTTTTGAAAAAATTAGGTACTGTAGGGTGCGTTAAGATAGAATCCGTAATGCACCATTCGTAAGGGTTTGATACCGTACTCTCGCAGCTACATATCCTACCGATATTTTGAAAATCAAATAGTAGTCGTATAGTTGCTTTGACTCTACCTTAAACTTATCAAATAAAACTGGCGAGAGTTGTGAAGAATCAAGACATTAACCTTTAGCTGTAGGTAAGATATATCCTTAAGATACTCTTGGAGTTACTAAGTATACCCCCCCTATAGAGAGATTCTTGCAGAATAAGAAGGTTGGAATAACAAGCTGTAAACACCAAGAGAGGGTGTAGATGCTCTCTCTCTAGGCGACTTGGCAAAAGGTAGGCTAGGGTAAATAACACTCTCCAAAAAATTTATACTATGCTTTTGAATCTTGATAAAGTTCGGCAATATTTTCCCGCCCTAGCTGGTGAATGGACTTTTTTTGATAATGCTGGCGGGTCACAAACCTTGAAAAAAGTAGTAGATAGAATTAGCGAATTCCTCCTGAGTTCTGATGTCCAGTTGGGAGCTTCTTATGCAGTTTCTCAACTTGCAGGAGAACGATTGGCTTTAGCAACTAGGGGAATGGCTACTTTCATTAACGCCAATTCTTATAAAGAAGTGGTTATGAGTCCATCCACGACAATGATGTTGAAAGTTCTTTCTATTTGTCTTGGTCAAACCTTTACACCTGGTGATGAAATTATTGTTACTAATTGTGACCATGAGGCGAATATTGGTGCTTGGGTGGCTCTGGAAAAACAAGGAATGAAGGTTAAAGTGTGGCAAATTCGCCCAGATAGCTTGGAACTTCATTTAGCAGATTTAGAACCATTGATGAGTCAGCGTACAAAACTAGTAGCTTTGACTCATGCTTCTAATGTTTTGGGAACCATCAATCCTATCAAAGAAATTGCTGCATTTGTTCACGCTCGCAACGCTATGATTTGTGTAGATGGTGTAGCTTATGCACCCCACAGGTTAGTTGATGTCCAAGATTTGGATGTTGATTTCTATACTTTGAGTTGTTATAAAGTTTACGGACCACATCATGCTTTACTTTATGGTAAAGAAGAACATTTATTAAAATTACCTGGTCTTAACCATTATTTTATTGACCAGACAGATATACCTTATAAATTTCAATTAGGGAATGTCAATTTTGAATTAAGTTATGGAATGTTGGGTTTATGTGATTATCTAAGTGAATTAGCACAATTGCACTACGGCGATCAAACTGCACCTGATTTGAGAAATCAAATGGTGCAGGCGTTTGATCTAATTAGTATACATGAAGAACATATTAGCGATCGCCTCTTAAATTACCTCAACAGCAAGTCTAATGTGCGAGTAATTGGTCAATCAAAAGCTGACCGTAAATTCCGTGTGCCAACTATATCTTTTGTAGTAGATGGAATGAATAGCTCAAACATTCCGGTAAAAATTGACCAACATTATATTGCGATTCGCTACGGAGACTTTTATGCTAAACGGCTGATTGAATACCTGGGTTTAGCCTCGCAAGGTGGAATAGTCCGAGTGAGTATGGTGCATTACAACACCCTTGAGGAAGTTAACAGCTTGATTGAGGCTTTTGAGCAGGTATTTTAACTATTACTAAGCTGCAAAACTTGCACCTCTTCTTGTGGGTAAATTAATATTTTACCCACCGGGAGAACAGCTAAAGCATTGGTTTGAGCTAAATTAATTAAATTCCCGGAACTTTGACTACCATCAGCTTGATGAAATTCGTAAACTCCATCAATTAAATGCAATTTACCCCAAAGGTAAGTTTCACGCTTGCCATTTGATCGCAACTCATGATGCGATCGCACTTTTAAAAACACTGGTTCCCAACCTTTAGTAATTCCCGAAAGTTTCTTAATTGCTGGTAGCACAAACCGCCAAAATGTTACCAACACAGCAGCAGGGTTTCCTGGTAAACCAAAGTAGAGTGGGGAGTGGGGAGTGGGGAGTGGGGGAGATGAGGGAGTGGGGAAAGTGGCGACGGTGAGGGGTTTACCTGGCCTCATTTCCACAGAACGAATGTGGATTTTTGCTTTCAGTGACTCTAGAATTTTCTCAACATAGTCATAATCTCCTACTGAGACGCCACCAGAAGAGAGAACTATATCAGCTATCGCAACAGCATGGGCAATAACTTTCTCCAAAGCAATTGGATCGTCTTTGACTATGCCTAAAAGTATTGGTTCTGCGCCACTTTGTCTCACCAAAGCTGCTAGCGCATACTGATTAGAATCCACAATTTGCCCTGGCTGCAACGGTTGATCGAGTGTCATTAACTCATCACCAGTAGAAAAAATTGCCACACGCGGACGGCGGTAAACACTTAATTGTTGACATTGTGCTGCCGCTAATACGGCAATTTCTGGAGCATTTAACTTAATTCCTGCTGGTAGTAATTGTGTTCCAGATTGATAAAAAGATGCTTTGTGTCTGACAAATTCTTGCGGTTTTGGCGCATCCAGAATAAATACACGGTTTTCCTCGCGGCGTGTCTTTTCTTGCATGACTACAGTATCCGCACCTGCTGGGATCACCGCACCTGTGAAAATCCGCGCGGCTTGCCCTGGTTGAATTGTAGACTTGGGCTGATACCCAGCCGGAATATCTTCAACAATTTCTAAAACGGCTGGGTTTTCGCTGCTATGCTGTACATCTTCGTAGCGAACTGCATAGCCATCCATTGCCGAATTATCCCAATGGGGAAAATCTAACGGACTGGTGACAGGCACTGCCAAAATCCGACTATCTGCTACTAATAAATCGACGACTTCTGTATCCCGTTGATGATCTAACGGTTGTACTAAATTTAAAATAATTGCTTGTGCATCGCTGACTGATACCATAGCGATCGCCTCCAAATTTTTCTTTTATCCAGGTGACCAATTTTAGATTTTAGATTTTAAATTTTGGATTGAATTTCTGCTTGAGGTTAAATGCCAAACTACACACTGCTAGTAAACCTATAATGATGCTTCCTTCGGGGACTTTAGATACTTTAACTGAATTGTCACTTAAATCTAGTATTTGCTTTGTGCCTGCTGGATTTCTATTGTTAAAACCAAATTCTTTAGCTAGAACCTCCTTGCTAAAACCTTCGTTTATGAGTGCGAGATTATTATTAAGCCATGTGTCGCCAGGAAGCTCATCATCCTTGCCAATATCAAAGGGGCCAAAGATTTGCTCTTTAGTGCTATTAAAGTTGAATCTCAAAAAGCCGTAATTAGATACACCACTAAGCACTGGAGTAAAACTATTTATGAGAGTATTCAAGGGATCAAAGAAAGAAATTGAGAGGGACTGCAAGTTTTTCGTAGCTCCCAAACCTGATTCAGAGATGACGCTTGGAGCAGTTGTTGTATCGTAGTTAAATGAACCTTTAGCTGAATAACCAGTGTTTCCTTCCCAGTTAAAGTTGAACTCAGCAGCATGAGCTAGGTCGTTAGTGGTTATAGCGATCGCTAATCCTAAAGTAGTAATCGTCACTATACTAATAGCTGTTTTAGTAAACAGATGTGTCATAGATACAACTTCCAAATTTATTAAAATTCAGTTTCTATAACAATACAATATTAGGACTTACGCGCAAATAACGGAAAATCGAACCACAGAGGCACAGAGAACACGGAGTGATAAGAGTTTGAGAGGTATTTTGCGTAAGTCCTGAATATTTCTCAAAAACAGATTAAAAATTGATAACTGTTCACTGATTTAACGCCATCCTAAAAAGCGCAATCCAGGGACAATTAGATAGTAACTCACTCCTAACCAGAAGCTAATAAAGACGCCTACAGAACCAAAAAAAATCAGAGGTAACTGTAACTCTGACCAGCCTGGTTGACTAGAGAATTGGAAAATCGGAGGTGCTAACCTCAAAAGAATCAAAACTGCATAGGCGATCGCACTACCAAAGGCAGCAAACACAGCGTACACTATGTGATGGCTGCGAAGTCCTAAACTTAAGGTGAGTAGGCAAACTCCCACTAAAATTACTGCTACTAAACCCTCGCCGCTATCTTTGGGTGTCATTAATTGCAAAATCAACCAGCCGAAGCCATAGCTAATCATGCCCATCAGCGACGCTACTAAAAAGCGTCGCTGTTGACCAAAACACCCGGATACTGTTAGTCCCCAAGCGGTTCCCCAGCCTGCGGCGACGAATACCAAAATATCTGCCCCCAAGACGGGTTGAGTATTTGGCACTAATTGGTTTTGCTGATTCCAAATAAATTCCACAACCTGACGACCCAAGCTTGTGTGATATGCCAAAATAAAACCTGCGATCGCACCAAAACAAGCTCCAACATAAGCTAGGAGCATTGCCCAAATCGTCGCCAAACAAGCTAAGAAAATTTTGCTAATTGTCTGAGCAATAAAAATAACGGTTTTAGTTACAGCTTGGCTAAAGTTAGCTAAAACTTGTTCAATAGCTTGTATTAGCTGTGTAAATTTTTGGGAAACTTGTCTCAATGCAAGTTTCCCCTTGTCTCGCAGTTGGGCAAATAATCCTGGCGGTGGTAATGGTTGAGAAATCTTCGCCAAACGTTTTTGAATTATAGTTGCATTTGCTGGACGCGATCGCATATCCTCCTGCACCATCTCATCCAGCAAATCTGCCAATTGGGGGTTGACATTTACCGTAGTTCGCCAGCGCAATTTCCCCGTTTGCTGATCTTCCAACTCTAGCGGGTACTTGCCTGTTAATAGTTCAATCATCGTTCGACCAAGGGCATAAAAATCGGCACTTGGCCCGACAATCCCGCCAGTCACCTGTTCTGGTGGACTGTACCCAGAAGAAAATAATCGGGTGGAACTAGACTGAGAACGCAGCTTAGAGGGGCTAAATTGTTTCGCTCCGCCAAAATCAATTAGTACTAAGCGATCGCCCCCTGTTTGCCCTTGAGACGGGGTTAAAGGTGGCGAAGAAGTGCCCAGCATTAAATTAGAAGGTTTGATATCCCGGTGAAGAATCTGACGTTTGTGTAATTCTTGTAAAATCTCTACAGCTTGGGCAAACCAGTTTAAAACCAAATCTTCTGGACACCCTTGGGGAAACTTTTTTAATATCTCCTCTAAAGTCCGCCCATTGATTTTTTCCATTACCAGACAAGGCAATTGGTGCGGTTTGGGGTTAAACAGTTGTACCTGAAAATACCCTTCAACATCGACTCTGGGAACACCTGGATGGTGCAAACGAGATAAAACCGCCGCCTCTTGGGTAAATAGCTCCAGTGCCTTTGATGAATCTTCTACCAACACCTTCAGTACTTTCTCTGTTTGAGTTTTTTCATCCCAAACCGTGTAAATTTGGGCAAATCCTCCCGACCCCAAAGGCTGAAGTGGAACATAGCGGTCTAACAGTTCTAGCGGTGCGCCACAACTGTTGCAAAATTTGTTTCCCCAAGGTTGAGGATAAGGACGTTGACAATCAGGATTTATACAGTGAACCGCCCTCTGAGTGATGTGGGACACAACCGCTACAATACAAAGGCTGACTTGATTTTAGCGTTTCTTTAGGTTTCCTGATTTTAAAATAGCCAAAAGGAAAACCCTCATAAAATCTATGAGGGTATTCGTTATATATATGTCAGCATATATATTTCAGCCCTTAGTTACGAAAGCTTCTCTTACTTTGTCTGTGCTTGGCAACTTCTTTGCGCTTGCGTTTTTCTAGGGGCGTTTCAAAATGACGATGCTTTCTCATGTCTGGAAAAATTCCAGCCTTGGAAACTTCTCGCTTAAATCGCCGTAAGGCTGATTCAATGTGTTCATTGTCACCTACAATTACTTGGGTCATTATTTCTCCTAACTAAGTTGACTTCATCAATGGCTATGGAAGCACTAAGATTACAAAAAAAAGACAGACACCTTGTCTGACCTTAAGACTCTAGGTAAATTTTTTTTGTTTCCAACGTTAGTAGCGGTTGCGTCCACCGCCGCCACCACCGCCGTATCCTCCTCTACCACCACCACCGAAGGAACCTCTGTCACCTCTATCTTCTTTGGGTTTAGCCTTATTCACTTTCAGGTCACGACCCATCCACTCAGCACCATCAAGAGCTTCAATAGCAGCTGCTTCTTCAGCTTCGGTTCCCATTTCCACAAAAGCAAAGCCGCGTGGACGACCTGTTTCACGGTCAGTAGGTACTTGAACCCGTTTTACAGTACCATATTCTGCAAAAATACCACTTAAATCTTCTTGTGTAACGTCATAAGAGAGGTTACCTACATAAATTGACATCGATTCTCTCCAAAATCATCACTGTGTAGAGATTTTAATTTCTCTGAGTAGTCTGTAAATACTAAAAGGAAAAAGCCTTTCAATACTAAAACTAAAGACATCACCAAATTAACTCTCCTAATCTAGGATGACATACGAGCCAACTCTCTGCATCCAGTAGATTGTTAACAGATAATTAACTAGTGATGCGATCGCGTTGGTGCGATCGCCTGCCCCCACCTACCATAAGCACGCCCCAGCGCAAAAAAGCGTTGGAAATGGAAGAAGATAAATCCTGTAGGGCGATCGAGGAAATCAGACATGCAGGGGCGCATCTTTAATATCCGAATTGAACGATTGACTATATTAACCAAAAGTATTACTCCCAAATTTTAATATGAAAGGCAAAGTCAGGCAACAAATAAAGGGTATAGCAATCCTAATTTGAGTTATAAAAATTATCTAACTGCTTTCTGGTGCGTCTTTTGCCAAACGCGTAGGGTCGAAAGATAGCTGATTTCTCGATTGTGAGTTTTTTCTTCTTCAATACATGTTGGCTATAGCAAGTTGCTTATCATCACCTTTCCAAGCTGTTTCCAATTCGGCTTTGACAAGTTGAGCGGCCTTATCTTTGCCCAGTGCCTGTAAACTTGCCTGCAAGCCAAATAGAGAACGCCCATTATGGGGATACTTTTCTAGATCAGCACGAAAGACTTTTTCAGCCTGTGCATAGTCACCTTTAGCCAAAAGCACACTGCCCAAAGATTCCCGCGTCGGAAAGTACCAATCTGGTGGTTCCACGTAATCAAGGGTATCTTCTAGTGCCACTGCTTTTTCTAGCAATAAAATCGCAGATTCATAATCATGCTTTTCTCTGGCAATTTTGGCGTTTAGAACTTTTGAGGCAATGTCTAAAATGCGACTAGCAGGACTGAAGCCAATAGTTGCTTCGGTGGAAATTCCCTGTTTGGCGACAACCAATGCTTGACTTTCACTTGCTGCATCTTCAAGTTTGCCTATAGCTGCGCTTGCCATACCGCGAGCAAAATGCCAAAGTGCTGTGGTAGTAAGCAATTTACCATCGGGAGCAGGAGTTTTTAAGATGGCATCCCAATCACTAAAGCGTGTCTGAATCAGCATTTTGCTGCCCAGGAATCCCTCAAGCATCGGTGCATACGGATCAATTGCAGTAGCATTTGCAACTAACGTCTCTGCGGCTTGGAGAGCATCTTTATATTTTCCTGCCATGCTGCTGGCCACCATGAGAAAATATACGTTGTGGTTGTAGTACATCATGGGGTAACTGCCCTGGACTTGATATTTTTTGATGTAAATATCATCTTGAGCGATCGCCTGCTTATTTGCCTGCATTGCCCCTTCATAATCTCCCATAGGAAAATAAATATGACTTGGCATGTATACCAAATGTCCCGCCGTTGGCGCTAGGGTTCCTAGTCGTTTGGCACTCACAAGGGCCCGTTCTGGAGAAGGTGAGGCTTCCACTGCATGAATATAGTAATGATTAGCTCCGGTATGATTCGGATTACGTTTGAGAACAGATTCTAAAATAGCCACAATTTCTTCTGTATCTGGCTGTGGCTTGCCATCTTTAGTCCAGTGCTGCCAAGGATGCAGATCCATCAAGCTTTCAGCGTAAAGCGTCGCCGCATCCAAATCATCTGGATAGCGTTTAACTAGGGTTGCCATTGCTTTTGCGTAGTAAAGCGCTAGTTGAAACAAATCTGCATCAGGTTCTTGGGAGTAACGTTTTGCTAAGGCGGTAATGTAGTCTCGTTCTTGGGCAGATGCTTGGGTAGAAAGTGCTAAAGCTTGCTGTAGCGCTTGGTAAGCAGATAATTCTCGGTTGGGGTCGATTGCTAAGTTAATATTAGGGCCTAGAGCCAGAGCAATACCCCAATATGCGATCGCTAAATGTGGATCGAGTTTGGCAGCGTGTTGAAAAGAACGCACCGCCTCATCATGATTGAAAGCGTAAATCAAATTTAATCCCTGATCGAAAAACTCTTGCGCTTGGGGATTAGAAGTAGAAATTGGATGGTGGATTGTCCCAACTCCAGATATTAAAGTATAGGGCTGTCTTGGTTGAGCGTAAAGATAAAGCGGCTTGTCGTTAGCGATCGCTACATTAGGAGCAACTAAAGAGAGTATAAGCACCCAAACTATAAATAAGTACTTCATTATTCTTTATATTCAATCTGTTTTTTTATTAATATTTAAATACCACAGTTTCTTTAAGTAAGCAATTTGTTCTTCTCCAGCTTCAGATTTCCTCTAATTAGGAGTTATATTTTCGATATATTTCTTTTTCAAGTTCCAGCTTTTCTTCATCTATTCGGATTATCATGTCATCTTCTTCTCCATCTTCATCTGGTATGAGTTGATATAAACCAAACTCACAACACTCTGCAATTACAGATATCATACTGATAAGATTTTTATATATTATTACTGAATCCTCAAGGCAACCAACATCCCAAAGATAAACCGGAGATGGATCGAGATCGCCAACTACATAAAGCATTTTTCTACTCTCATATTCAGCAATAGGAAACCATTTTTGGTTCCAATATTCATCACTAGTAGCTTCTCGTATAGTTTTGTAAATATAAACTGAATCTTGCAAGGAACAAAAAGAACAAATTACATCGGCTCTTAATTGCTCAGGAAACAAAAAATAGAGTGGTAGATAGCCATTGTTATAACCAAGATCGGCGGTTCCATTGCGCCATTGATAAAGTTCGTATACTTCTTCGGATAACCGGAATGGTAAATCCTTTGTAATTTCGTCAATCTGCTGGCGAGTTAAACCTGGATTGTAACAATCAAAGAAATCATGATTGGTAGATTTTAACCAATTCAAAATATATTGAAGTTCATCCGTAAGTTTAGACATTTAACTAACCTTATTTAGTGATTAAGGACGAAAGTATTTTAAAGCATCTCATCTCATTTACCCGGAGTTGAATACACAGGCTCACTAATATTGCACTAAGCTGTTACGTATATAACTTGCATTATCAGTGCGGGCAGGATGCCCACCCCACAATCATCTTGAAAAAATATTAGTGTAAATTAAAGGCGCAACAGCTTATCTACCACCAAGCTGAAAGCTTCCGCACACTGTTGATATATTTATTATATCCAGTTGTGATAAGCAAAGTTGCGGTTTATCAGCACCACTGTCTACCTGAAGTTATAAATTATCTTGTCTTAAGACTGAACAATATAACGGTACCTTTCTCTCTTTTGGATATTAGTTGAATTCTCAAGATGAATTTAACCTTTAAATAGTTATGTACAATGGATACAAATATTCTTCATAAAAACATCGTCAGATAGAAGAATTAAAACTTGTCTAAAAGTAATCTATAAAGATTGCAGCTCTTTTCAAGCGAGCAACAAAAAACTAATCCACAATTAACATACTTAGGAAGAAAAAATATGAGTATCGAAGATAGAGCAAAAGCTTTTGCTAAAAATGTCGAAGGTAAAGTCCAAGAAGTGGTTGGTGAAGTAACCGGCGATCCTAAAGATAAGGCTGAAGGTAAAGCTAAACAAGCTGAAGCTCAAGTCCGCCACACTACTGAGAATATCAAAGATGAAGTTAAAAAGACTTTAGAATAGGCTGAATTTTATTTAGGAAGAAGGTGTAAATAAAATAATTATTTACTGAATCTTCTTCCTTTTTAAAAGATATATTTTACTTTGGGCTTCAGACTTTTGCCAATAGCGTCCTGATATTGTTCCAGAAATTGATTGGTAAAAATATTTATTTTTGTCTGCTTCCTCCCATATCTTAGTTTTCTATCTTAGTGTTCACGGATTTTGCCTGTGAACATTATTTTTGATTGCAAAAAACTTATTTTTTATACTAAGCGCACATAAATGTGCATTAGCATTAACTTCAAAAAAGAATATTAAACATACACAGATGGCGCTAAATTTAGTTTAACAAGAATAATTTCAGCCCAGATTGGGTTTTCCGATGAATTCCTACTTTTAGTTTTCGCCTGCTACAGGTAGACGGATAGTGAATGTACTACCCTTGCCTGGTTCAGATGTCACATCAATTGTGCCTTGATGCGCTTCAATAATGCAGCGAGATAAATATAATCCCAAACCACTACCAGAACGTTGGTGTTTACCTTGACGAAATCGCTCGAATAATATCGCTTGGTCTTGTTTAGAAATTCCTGGCCCTGTATCTTGGATATCAATAGTCATAGCTACCGGAGTAGGATAGCAACGAATATCTACAGAACCTTTGTCTGTAAATTTGATGGCATTGCCAATAATATTTGTCAAAACTCGCCGCAGTTCAACGCGATCGCCCATGACGCTGCTTGCCGTTTCACCTCGATCAATATTTACAGCTAATCCTTTTTCTTCAGCTAAAGGAGTTAATTCTTGAGAAACTTCACCAACTAATTCCTGAATATTACAAGGAGAAATTTTTAAGGTTTTACAGCCCGCTTCATGACGATAAACTTCTAGCAAGGTATTTACCATTTCCAGCAGGTCTTGATTACTGCCAATCATGGTATCAATTATTTCTTGCAATTGTGGCGAAACATCGCAAAACCTGCCTTCCAGCAATAATTTTAATACGCGGTTGGAGGCTACTAGTGGGATGCGTAAATCGTGAGTAAAACGAGAGACAAAATCTGCCCGCAGGTTAGCCATCTGATCTCGTTCATCGATACTATGCTTGAGGCGCAGGAGCGATCGCACTCGTGCATGTAATTCATCAGGATCGAATGGTTTACGAATAAAGTCATCTGCACCAGCATCGAGTCCTTCCACAACGCTTGACGCATAGTGAGCCGTGAGCAGCAAAATGGGGATAAATGGCAACGCCGGATTCTGCCGGATGCGTCGAGTAAATTCATAGCCATCTATCTCTGGCATCATCACATCTAAAAGAATTAAGTCTGGCGGCGACTCCTCAACCATAGCCAGAGCAATTTTGCTATCTTCGACTAAGCTAATTTCATAGCCCTCATCTTCTAGGACAGCTTCTAAGACCAGTAAATTGTCAAAAATATCATCGACAACCAGAATTTTATCTTTTTTGACAGTTTTAGTTAAAGACATGGCTAAATAAAAAAAAGAAGTGCTTGGCTATCCCTCGCAAATCTAGTAATAGCTTACTTCACCACCACTAAGATTATTAAGGATTCATATTTTCGTTTAAAGTTTCCTAAATTAAAATCTAAGCTTTTTAAGTGATTACACTGAGGCTTTGTTTAATAAATGTATTAGCATACTATTGTCTTAACAAATATATTAGCTGTCTGATTATCCAAGCAATATCTGTATCTGAATCTTAAGGTGAGGTAGGTTAGTCTCTTTTATTTAAATCATCGTAGCTACTGCAAGGACAATTATTTAATAGTCACCCACTCTTGCTTGCTACCGGATTTTCAATGAAAGATTGTTTACCATGAAATATCTATCCTGAGATTAATGTATAAAAATGTTTTTGAATTAACTTAATATTGTCATACCGAAACTCTTGCTTTAGAAAAACTTACGAGATAAGGTTATTTATGTCTAATGGTAGATGAAGTTAAGGGAACAATACCAACTACATTGCTTTTTGTATAAGATCCCAGATAGAAGAACGAGATTATTTTAATCTGTACTTTAGATAGATAACAGTAAAGTTAAGTAACTATGAATGAAATCAATATCCTCGTGATTGAAGATCACAACCTGACAAGAATCGGCTTACGGGCTGCCTTACAAACCCAGCCAGAGTTTAACATTGTTGGTGAAGCAGCCAATGCAGCAGACGGTATTAAGCTTTTGAAAACTCTCAAGCCGGATGTTGCTACTATTGACATCGGTTTGCCTGACATGGATGGTATTGAGCTAACACGTACATTTAGGCAATATCAAGCAGAGAACGAAGATTATACTACAAAACTGCTAATTTTAACCATGCAGAATAGCGAACAGGCAGTTTTAGCCGCATTTGCAGCAGGTGCAGATTCTTATTGCATGAAGGATATCGAAACTGAGAGACTAGTTGAGGCTGTGCGAACGACCCATGCAGGTAGCTCATGGATCGATCCAGCGATCGCAGACCTTATACTACAACAAATACGTCAAGATTTCCCCGATGGTAGCAGAGGTGCATCTGGAAAAAGAGTCTTGATTGAAGGTATTGACCCAGATGTTGAGAAAAGTATAGTCACCTATCCTTTAACTCATAGGGAGATGGATGTTTTAGAGTTGATTGTCGCCGGGTGTGACAATGCAGAAATTGCTAAAAGGCTCTATTTAACAGTCGGTACTGTAAAAACTCATGTTCGAGGTATTCTCAATAAACTTTGTGTTGCTGACCGGACACAGGCTGCCGTCCGGGCTTTGCGGGCTGGATTAGTACCGTGAGCAACTAAAAATTTTCTTCCCTGCTCCTCACTCCCCACTCCCTATTTTTAATTCCAAGGGGTTAACTGGAAAAAATATTTATGAAGAATTTGTTACACAGTTTAGTAAAATGACATAATTGACAAACAAATAAGTATTTTTTCTCATATACATGATAGCGGATCAATTTCCCTGGCTTACCGCGATTGTTTTGCTGCCACTCGTTGCTTCTCTGCTTATCCCTGTGCTGCCTGATAAAGATGGCAAGCGCGTGCGGTGGTATGCATTGGGTATAGGTATCGCAGACTTTGCCTTGATGTGCTATGCCTTTTGGAAGCATTACGATGCCAGCAGTGCTAGTTTTCAAATGGTGGAAAGTTATGCGTGGATGCCTCAGTTGGGTCTTAACTGGGCAGTATCAGTCGATGGACTTTCAGCGCCACTTGTGCTTCTAGCAGGATTTGTCACCACACTCTCGATTTTTTCAGCCTGGCAAGTTGATCACCGACCCCGCCTTTTCTATTTTTTAATGCTGGTGCTGTATTCGGCACAAGTAGGGGTGTTCGTTGCCAAAGACTTGCTGCTATTTTTCATTATGTGGGAAGTAGAGTTGATACCCGTCTACCTACTAGTCTGCATTTGGGGTGGGCAAAGGCGACGCTATGCTGCTACCAAATTTTTGTTATATACCGCAGCAGCTTCTATATTTATTTTAGTGGCAGCCTTGGCAATGGGGCTATACGGCGGCGGTGATATGACATTTGATATAACCGCCCTCGCTAAGAAGGAATATCCCCTTGGACTACAACTGCTGCTTTATGCAGGGTTATTGGTTGCATTTGGTGTCAAGCTTGCTGTTTTCCCGATGCATACCTGGTTGCCTGATGCCCACGGCGAAGCATCTTCTCCTGTATCAATGATATTGGCTGGTGTGTTGCTGAAGATGGGCGGATACGGGCTGATTCGCCTGAATCTTGAGTTGCTTCCCGATGCACACATTTACTTTGCGCCGGTTCTAGCCATTCTCGGTGTTATCAACATTATCTATGGTGCATTGAACTCCTTTGCTCAGACGAATATGAAGCGGCGTTTAGCTTATTCGTCAATATCCCACATGGGGTTTGTGCTGCTTGGGATTGCGTCGTTCACTGATTTGGGAATCAACGGTGCGATGTTGCAGATGATTTCGCATGGTTTGATTGCATCGGTACTGTTCTTTTTAGCAGGTGTTACTTACGATCGCACCCACACAATGGTAATGAAAGATATGGGCGGTATTGGTCAAGCCATGCCCAAAGTCTTTGCTCTGTTTACAATTGGAGCAATGGCATCCCTAGCACTTCCCGGTATGAGTGGCTTTGCTGGCGAACTCTCGGTATTCGTTGGAATGACAAGCAGTGACGTTTACAGTTCAACTTTCTGCACCGTCACAGTTTTTCTCGCCGCAGTTGGAGTCATCCTCACACCGATTTATCTACTTTCCATGCTGCGAGAGGTATTTTATGGTAAAGATGCAGCACTGCTATGCGACATTAATAATGCCGGCTTAGAAAACCAAGAAGATGACGGAACAGTTTGTTTTGGTACAGACTGCTTCGTGCCAGAAGATGCAGTCTACAACGATGCTAGACCGCGTGAGGTGTTTATCGCTGCCTGTTTTCTGCTGATGATTATTGGTATTGGTTTCTATCCCAAGATGGCAATGCAGATGTACGATGTGAAGACCGTTGCAGTGAATGCTAATCTTCGCCAGTCTTATGCAATAGTTTCACAAACAAATCCCCAGATTTATGCAAAGGGATTCTTGATTCCGCAAATTTCCGAGGTTGAGATAGCGCCCGTTTTGGGAACTTTTTAGACAGTTAGGGGAAAAAAGCGATCGCTTTTAATGTTGAGGCGATCGCTTTTACACTAGGATTACGCGATCGCACGAGATGATAAAAGATCAGTTTGGTGGCGTAAATGAACTTAGAAAACTGGTCTTGACAAAATAAAACTTTTACAGAGTAGATTTTCAATTAAAAAAGAATGTATTAACATAGGGATTAAAGTAATATTTATAACATTTATTATGGCTATGCGAGACGCAGACAAGGATCGTCGCAAAAATCGCCCTGTCAACAATCCTAACCCAGGTGGAAAAGAACCACCTTCTTATCATGAGCTTAACCATTTTTTGAGGAATGCTCGTGCTGATGCGATTCGATGGGAACGACTTGCGAAAGAAAACCAAGAAGCTGCGTCTCAACTTACTCAAGTTCAGCAAGATATCCAAACTTACCGAGTTGAAGTTAACGAGTTAAAACAGATATATCTGAATGAACAAAAAAATTATCAGCAGGCTTTATGCCTCTACAACGGAGAAAAAACTAGAGCAATTGAATTAATTGCCCAACGTGATGAATGGCAACAACGTGCGAAAGAAAATCAGGAAGCTGCATCCCAACTAACCCAAGTTCAGCAAAATATCCACACTTATCAAGTTGAGATTAACAAATTAAAAGAACGCATAGCAAACAATTATTTAGTTTATCTTGATGAACAAGAAAATTATCAGCAGGCTCTAAATCGTTACAATGAAGCAAAAACGAAAGCAGTTGAATTAATTGCCCAACGTGATGAATGGCAACAACGTGCGAAAGAAAATCAGGAAGCTGCATCCCAACTAACCCAAGTTCAGCAAGATATCCAAACTTATCAAGTTGAGGTTAACGAATTAAAAGAACGTGTAGCACACAATTACCAGATATATCTTGATGAGCAAAAAAATTATCAGCAAGCTCTACATCGTTACAATGAAGAAAAAGCAAGAGCAACTGAATTACTTGCCCAATATGAAGAAATGAAGTCTGAGCGAGACAACTATTTAACTCTATATAATGAAGCACAAACACAACTTAAATTTGAGCGGCGTTCCAAGGCTGGTATTAAGGGATGGGAAACTCGCCGTAAAGCCGAGAACGAAAGGCTAAAACGGGAAATTGGGGAGATGGTCGTTCTGCTGCATGAATCCCTCGCAAGTAAGGATGATGCTATAAATAACCTCTACATTGTAGCAAAACGCATGGATCGTATTCAATCTCTAGTAGATTCAGTGGAAGAGGAAACAACAGGTAATCCTGTCGGTCTGGTACAAAAGTTTAAACGTATCTGGCTTGCTATTAAAGAGATACTTTCGGAATAAACAAGCATCTTTATGAGCAAAAAATCAGCAACAAACATAGGAAATAAAAGTAAAGCTAACTTAGGGGAGCAAATTCGTAATATTGCCGATAGACTTAAACAAGAAAATGAGGTGCAGATCAAAGCCACCTCCCGTATTTTGGGGGCTGCGGCTCAAATTTCCGAAAATCATGACCGACTCATTAATGAGGTAGTTGATATGGTTGAGGAAGACCTTAATAAACAAACCCAGACGTATCAAAAGGATATTCATACGGTTGATATTCTAAAGCGACAGTTTAAAACATTACGTGAAGCAAAAGATTACTTTAAACTGAAAGCGACTAGTTGGGAATCCCTTGCTAAAAAATTAAATGATTCATCTTCTCAAAAGCTTGTATCTGAAACTAAAACTCAGTCATATCAATTTTTGGAAAATAACAGTATGGGAAAATTTGAACATGATGGCAAAATTTATGAAGGTTTGACAGTTCATTTAGAAGCAGATGTTGCAGAAATATTTCCCAATGCTCAAGCAGTAAATGAAGCTCTACGTTTTCTAATTAGAGTTACGAAGAAAAGTTGCTAAAAAAATAAATTTAACAGGTCTAATATTTATAATTAATTTTATAGGAAAGTTGCATTAGTCCTTTCCAAAACTTACTCAATATTAAACTCCAAGAAACGTTGTTTGTCAGAAAATTAACTTGATTTTTATGTATATTAAATTACTTTTGAGGCTGACATTTGTAGATTGAGTAGAGTGATCGCACAATCCAACCATTTAAATTCCCATAGTATTAATTTTGCCAGAGCCACAACCTCTGAAACTCAAGATTCGGAGGATCGATTAAGGAATACTAGATCAAAGTATCCCCAACAGCGCTCAAAAACTAGCCTCAAAGTGATACCAATACATGGGATGCTAGTTGATGATTACTGAGTTTTACCAATGTCTGTTGTTTCTGCCATCACTGTTACCGTTCCTGCCACAACTGCTAATTTGGGGCCTGGTTTTGATTGCATAGGTGCAGCATTAAAGCTGTACAACGAGTTCAAGTTCACTCGCCAAGAAGGTGGGTTAACTATTCATGTCACTGGTACTGAAGCTGAACGAGTCCAAACTGATGAAAGTAATCTCCTCTACCAAGCGTTTGTCAAGTTCTATCAATATATAGATCAGACACCGCCAACTGTAAAAATAGAGATTAAGTTAGGTGTTCCGTTGGCCAGGGGTTTGGGTAGTTCGGCGACAGCAATTGTTGGCGGGTTGATTGCTGCTAATCAACTTGAGGGTGCTACTATGAGCCAGTCGCAGGTAATGGAGTTAGCGATCGCAATGGAAGGACATCCTGATAATGTAGTTCCAGCTTTGTTGGGAGGATGTCGTCTTGCTGCTAGCAGTGGTGCAGCTTGGGAAATTTGTGATGTTCCCTGGCATCAAGATGTTGTACCAGTTATAGCTATTCCTAATTTTGAACTTTCCACTTCAAAGGCGCGGGGCGTTCTTCCAACTGAAGTGAGTCGCGCCGATGCGATTTTCAATACGGCACATTTGGGGTTATTGTTGCGCGGCTTGGAAACTGGTAACGGACAATGGTTAAAAACAGCTTTGCAAGATAAGTTGCATCAGCCCTATCGTAAAGCCTTGATTCCTGGTTATGATGCTGTCAACATCGCAGCTGTTAGTGCTGGTGCTTATGGTATGGTAATTAGTGGTGCGGGGCCGACACTGTTAGCTTTGGCGGATAAATTACACTCAAAGGCTGTGGAGGCGGCGATGTTAGCTGCTTGGCAAAAAGAAGGAATAACAGCCAAGGTGCGATCGCTTTCTCTCGATATCCAAGGCGCAAAAAGCTTTTAATATTTTACTCAGCATTTAAAAACTCGATTTATGGAGCAAATTCAAGCTGAAATGGCGGCGCTTAAATCTCAAATTCAGATTCTACTAGAAGAACGCGCTGCACTCACTATTAATAATGTAATCTCTGGCGAGAATGATTCACCCCAGGCAATGGTTGAAGCCTACCGCCGTCAAGCCAGAGAAAATGCCCAATTATCAGTTGAACTCCAGGGCATAGATGCAGCGATCGCAGCCCTAGAAACCCAAATCAAACAAAAACAAGGTAAGTTAGTGCGATCGCAAGTTGCATCAAAAGAACTTATCCTACAGCAAGAGCTAGAAGAAGCCAAAGAAGTGGCACAGGTTCATGCTCAACGCATTAATCAACTAGCAAGTGAACTGGCGACTGAAGTCCGCCTCCTTAAACGTTGTGCCAATGAACTTAGTCCAATGTAT
Organism: Nostoc sp.; assembly: GCF_036919495.1. Classification (GTDB taxonomy): domain Bacteria; phylum Cyanobacteriota; class Cyanobacteriia; order Cyanobacteriales; family Nostocaceae; genus Nostoc. Next base: position 74,301 of record NZ_JBALBZ010000087.1, on the reverse strand, counting down.
TGGCGGATTTATTACAAGCCTTTCATCACTGGGTTCAAGACAATCTCTGTTCCTTATGTCCGCTCTGACGGGGAAGTGTGGACAATTGTCAACCGGATTGTTTAATGCTTTAGCCCCAAGTACTCAGCTAAAACACATCAAATTTGCATCATCAAATCTGATCAAACCCTTGTGGGTTTGGCATATTGCCTACCGATGATTGTAAATAACCCTGACAATTGGGCTTAACAATAAAATGTAACGATATTGTTGCGGTAGCTTTAGCTGCCGTTTTTTATTGACGTTGCAAAACTTTACATTTAGAATGGAATCGGCAAAATCAGATAAGTATTTATTCTTATTTATCCTGATAATTTCAAATTCGATGAGTCTATATTCCTGTCTATGCCAAAAATTTAATATTCTATAGTTAAAGAATATTTACAGAAGTATAGATTTCTTAATATAATGAAAACCAAAGAGATAAGGCAAATTGATTGTCAGAAGTGATGAATGCTATTGAATTTCCCTGGCTAACAGCCATAATCCTCTTACCCTTGGTGGCTGCCTTAGCCATACCCCTGATCCCAGACAAAGAAGGTAGAACTGTGCGTTGGTATGGTCTGGGAGTTGCGATCGCTGACTTTGCACTGATGATTTATGCCTTTTGGTATAAGTACGACTTCCAAAGTTCAAGGCTTCAATTTGTAGAAAACTATCCTTGGATACCGCAGTTAGGTTTGCATTGGGCTGTGGGGGTTGATGGTTTATCGATGCCCTTACTGCTTCTAACAGGCTTAATAAATACCCTCGCAATATTCGCGGCTTGGAAGGTTACCACCAAGCCGCGATTATTTTATGGTTTGATGTTAGCGATGTACAGCGCCCAGCTTGGCGTATTTGTTGCCCAAGATTTGCTGTTGTTCTTCCTGATGTGGGAAATCGAATTAGTGCCAGTTTACCTGCTGATTTCCATCTGGGGAGGACAAAACCGCCGTTATGCGGCTACCAAATTCATTCTTTACACCGCCGCCGCATCAATATTTATCTTAATTGCCGGTTTTGCAATGGCGTTCTCTGGAGATACCGTCACCTTCGACATGGCGGCTCTGGGAATGAAAGAATACCCCAAAACCTTGGAGTTGTTGGTTTATGCAGGTTTCTTAATTGCCTTCGGTGTGAAGTTACCAATTTTCCCTTTACACACTTGGCTACCTGATGCTCACGGTGAAGCATCAGCACCCGGTTCGATGATTTTGGCTGGTGTGTTGTTAAAAATGGGTGGTTATGCTCTAATCCGCTTCAATGTGGAAATGTTGCCTAATGCCCATGTGACTTTTGCCCCAGCGTTAGCAATTTTGGGTGTAGTGAATATTGTCTACGGTGCTTGCTGTGCCTTTGCTCAAACCAATCTCAAACGCCGCTTGGCTTACTCTTCAATAGCGCACATGGGGTTTGTGTTGATTGGGATTGCCTCTTATACAGAACTAGGTATCAGTGGTGCAGTGCTACAGATGGTTTCCCACGGCTTGATTGCTGCTAGCTTATTCTTCCTGTCTGGCGTGACTTACGATCGCACCCACACCTTGATGATGGATAAAATGGGCGGTATGGCCAAGGTAATGCCCAAAACCTTTGCTCTGTTTACCATTGGTTCAATGGCTTCTCTCGCCTTACCCGGAATGAGTGGTTTTGTGGGTGAGTTGATGGTATTTCTCGGTATTGCCACCAGTGATGTTTACAGTTCCAATTTCAAAGTTGTAGTTGTGCTGCTGTCAGCCGTTGGCGTGATTTTGACACCAATTTATTTACTGTCGATGCTGCGTCAAGTGTTCTACGGGGAGCAAAGCCTTCGCGTAACGTCTCGCAGAGAAGAGTTGCACTTGGATGCTGTAATCTCTGATGTCAAACCCCGCGAAATATTTATTACCGTTTGTTTGTTGCTGCCAATCATCGGTATCGGTTTCTATCCCAAATTGGCAACGCAGACTTATGATGTGAAGGCAGTAGAATTAGCCGCCCATGCTCGTCAAGTTTTGCCAGTCGTTGCTCATCAACAACCCTCAAGTCTGTACTCGCGGATTTTATCTGCACCAACATTGGCTACTTCTCAAGTTGAAAGTTCGATTAATATTTCTGAGTAAATTAACTTCCCATTCAGGGGACTGCAAGTAAATTCTAAATATCAGGGAATAAAGGGGTGGTTACGAAACCATCCCTAAAATTTTGCCAAGATATATCCTAAAGAAAGGTGAAGTCCCCAAATATGAATTATGACCATTAACTTACCTATAGCCACAGAAATTATACCAATCGTCTTGCAATTGCAACCCGCGATCGCACTAACCGAAGACCAGTTTTACGAGTTTTGTCAGCTAAACAGTGATTTTCACATTGAACGTAATGCTGCTGGAGAATTAGTCATTATGCCCCCTACTGGTTCCGAGACTGATGAACGCAACTTTAACTTAGTTGGGCAGTTGTGGGTATGGACAAAGCAAGATAGTACAGGTGTAGGGTTTGGTTCCAGTGGTGGGTTTACTTTGCCGAATGGTGCGGTGCGTTCTCCAGATGCGGCGTGGATAAAACGCGATTGCTGGGAAGCGATACCAGCAGAACTGCGAAAAAAGTTTGCGCCGATTTGTCCTGAATTTGTGATTGAATTGCGTTCTGAAACTGATAACTTGCGAATTTTGCAAGACAAGATGCAAGAGTATATTGATAATGGCACGCAACTTGGTTGGTTAATTGATAGAAAACAACGCCGAGTTTTTATTTATCGTCCTAATATTGCAGTTGAGATATTAGATAATCCTAGAAGACTTTGTGATGAGCAATTACTACATGATTTTATTTTAGATTTAAGCCAGGTTTGGTAAGAAAAAATTCAATAATTTAATCGTGTTTAACAGTTAAAAAGCAGTAATTTTGCTCAAATTTAAGTTGGTGGATGCCAGCCAGCAGATACCCAAGCTTGCCTGACAGTTACAGCATAAGGATTATTCAGTTGCAAAGCTAATACAGTTGCACGGCCACAGGCAGTTAAACCTGTAATTTGAGTGCCGTTGTTTGCCCAACTGAAATGACGTGACCATTTTTGTTGACGAGGGTTGAAAAGTTTGACTTTACGGTTCGTTACTGGATCTTTAGCATGGGTCTGAATACCTTTGTAGGCATTGCATAACCTACAGGCAAGCCACAGATTCTCCTCATCGTCAGTACCGCCTCCTGCTTTGGGAATGATGTGTTCAATTTCTAAAATTCCCAGAACATATTTTTGGAGACTAAGGCAATAACCACATTGGTGATTCGCCTGTATACGTATTTGCGCTCGGATTTTTTCAAGAATCTGGCTCACTAGCTTAAGGGTTCAATCAACCCACGTTTGACAGCTTCACTCAACGCAGTGGCTTTTCTTAAAAGTCCTTCTTGATAGACCTGCATCAGGGTTTGTAACTCTGAGCGATCGCCTTCACTAAGAGTACCTGATTGTTGGCGATCGAGCAGTTCGCTTAACCGGGCATCCTGTTCCGGTTCCATTTGCAGTTCGGTCAGCGCCAACACTTGTTCATCAGAAAGGACAGAGACAGGCTCAAGATCGCTAATGTCCCCACTGACGGGCGGAATTGAAAGTTGAATGGTATCTACTAAAATGCTGGCGACATCACGATTTGCCAATCGTGCAAAGCGTTCTGCACGTTGGTAAATCTCGTCTGGCAGGTTAATGATGATTTGGGTACTCATAGCTCTTGCAAATACTTCTCTCTATATTCTCACTTGTAATTATTAATCAAATTATCTGTCTTAAGGGAACAGAAACTGAAGAGCGTAATTTTAACTTCATTAGATATTTGTAGCGATCACAGACTAATACATTTTGGGCAAACTAACTTAGTAAGTAACCTTTATATCACTAGGTGGAAATAAAAAATTATGAAGTTAAATCTAAACTATAAAGATATGTCAGTTTTATCCTATATTCATCGGAGAGAACTGCCATCCGTGCCTGGCATTTATTACGAAGATTATGAGATGGCAAATTATCCCAATCTATCTAAACTTACTTCCTACAGCAATGATAGAATTTATCTTCTTGTAAGTCGTTTCGTACCTTATGAAGAAGATCAGTCTGACTGCCCCGGTTACAATTATGTTGTTTATGGGGCAACATCCAAAGTATTTATCAACCCTTATATCATCCTCAACAACAGACCAGGATTTGATGAATTTAGAAGAAGCTATTTAAAATTAGGATTTACTAATTGTGAGCGCTCCCCATTTGCCAAGGAATTGCTGCGTTTAGGCGAATTCAATTTACTCTAGCCTATATATTTGTGTTTCTGTGATGACATAAAGGATTAAAATCAGGACTGAGAAATAAATCTCAGTCCCGATAAAAAAGCGGGCTAACCGCTATTTATATGGTTAACCCGTGCAGCTTTGGGAACGCGCAGAGAAATTGTTATTGCAATACCAACTTCACATTGGCGTTTTGCAGACCGCGCTGTTTTACTTCAGCCAAAGTTTTGTTAACGGCATACTTTTGGTTGATTGAGTTGATCAACTCGGTTTGGTTGTGCTTCTTAGCAACGCCCCACAGGTCAGCGATTAGGTCAAAAGAACCATCGCTGTTGCGAGACCAGCCGAGGTCATATTCGCCATCTAACATAGCAACGATGTCAGAACGGACGCGCTGACCGTTATAACCACGGACATCAGCTTCAGTCTTTACGCTGATACCGAGGTCGCGCAAAGAAGCTTTGAGGATTTCGGCATCGGTGATCTTGGTACGCAGGGTGCTAAAGTGAGACATTTGGGTTTCCTCCAATGAGAATATTGAGAAAAACGACAACGGTTTGTTTCGGGCGAAGCCGCTCTTAGCAGGATGCGGCTTTTTCTTATAACTGCTAGCATTGGGAGCTAGCCTTTCCCCCTGGGATAGCAGAGGAAAGCTTTTAAAACTCCATTCGCTGATATTCAGCTACGGAGGATGCTGCGGGGCGGGCGCGCTGTCTGGCCCAATCTCTCAGAGCCGTTACTTGTTCTTGCATCGTTCGAGACAGCGGCAATGTTGCCTTCAGTGCAGCAATAATATCTAGTTGGGTGAACTCCCGATCTTGGGCAAAAGCTTCATACATTGCCGCAACGATCGCTTGCTCAACTTCTGCCCCAGAGAATCCGTCAGACATCTTGGCTAGTTGCTCAAGATCGAATCTAGAGATGTCTTCACGGCGCTTGGTCAGATGAATATTAAAAATGTGTTGCCGTTCTTCCGGTGTTGGCAGATCGACAAAGAAAATTTCATCAAAGCGTCCTTTCCTCAAGAACTCCCCAGGTAAACGTTCGACTCTGTTGGCGGTTGCCATCACGAACACTGGTGATTTCTTATCTTGCATCCATGTGAGGAAGGAGCCGAAGATTCTACTTGAAGTCCCCCCATCAGAATCAGAAGAACCTCCACTACCAGCAAAAGATTTATCCAATTCATCGATAAACAAAATCGCTGGGGAAATAGATTCTGCCGTTTTCAGGGCGTTTCGCAAGTTTGCTTCACTTCGTCCCACCATTGAGCCGTCGTAAACTCGCCCCATATCCAACCGCAACAGTGGTAAACCCCACAGTCGGGAAGTAGTTTTGGCAATTAATGACTTACCACAACCGGGAACTCCGAGAATTAACATCCCCTTGGGTTGAGGCAAACCATACTCTCTCGCTCTTTCTGTAAAAGCGTTAGAACGTTGCTTGAGCCATCTTTTTAACTCTTCTAAGCCACCTACAGCATCAATGGTTTCATCTTCTTCAATGTATTCTAATATCCCATTGCGCCGAATTAGTTGCTTTTTCTCAGATAAAACAATATCTACTTCATCTTCCGTCAAACGCCCTGTAGTTACCTGCGCCTTTCGGTAGACTTTCTCAGCTTCATCTTTAGTTAGACCTAAAGCTGCTCTGAGAAGCTTTTCTCTAGCTTCTGTTGTCAACCGCCGACCACGATTTTGGTCTACGTGCTGAGTTAGTACTTTATTCAACTCTGCCATATCTGGCAGTGTAAAGTCGATAACAACAACTTCTTTTTCTAACTCTATAGGTACTTGTTGCATTGGGGACATTAAAATAATGTTCTTTTGCGTACCTTTAAAGCTAGCGATCGCATCACGTAACGATCTGTTTGTTGCAGGCGCATCAATAAAAGGATGTAAATCTTTAAGAATAAATATACTAGGTTCTTTTTGCCGGATTATCCACTCAATGGCCGCCTCTGGAGACACGGTATTATGTTGCGTGACATTCCGGGGTTGACCATACTCCACAATGCCGTGTGTTACTGTCCAAACAAATACTCGGCGCTGGGGCTTTAACAACTGAGCGATCGTGGAAACTGCTTGCTCGGCCCGCTCTTCCTCGGAGGTCACAAGGTAGATTAAAGGGTATTGAGCTTGAATTAGGATATTGAGCTCTTCTTTCATACATCGACCTACTTGAGACCTTATAAAGACAGTAGAGACATTGCTTCTGGTAAAGACAACCGAATCATGAATGAATAATTCATAATTCCTATCTATCTAGCAAGGAACTAACTCTTCCTCACCCTTGGGATTGGCTTCATCTTCATCCATTTCATCAATGGAAAGACGTTGTTGACCAACTACTCCTGGTTGATTGCCTAAAGCAACCAGTTCCCCATCACGTAATACTAGTGAGCTATCACAAGTTGGGCATGAATAAACTCTATGAGTCCGCCCATAAGAAGAATCTTCTACCTCATCAACCAATTCTGAATTAGATAGGTAAAAAACGAGGGCACGTTCCGCAAGTTCTGACATTGGTTCTGAATCGACTGCTGAACGAATCTTCAGTTTTTTGTGCAACTCTGGCGACAAATACAAAGTGACCTTTTGCTTAGTTTGCGTTTGCATATAACTCTTTAACGGTCTTACCCGGGTATGTATATCAACTTATCGGTTCTTCTATTGGTTGTCAAGACAGTAAAACGTTTTGACGCCAATATTGTTACATTTGTTTACATCTGAGGTTAAAATGCTGTTTATTGAGTGATAAATAGCTGACTACAAACCTCTCAGAATTAATCAGGATTTAAGCACTCAAAACCTGAAACCTCAATGGAAATTAGCGATCGCTAAGGGACTTCCAATAAATAAATTATCCAATCTTGTGGGGTGGGCATCTTGCCCGCCTTTGACTATGGGCGGGCGAGACGCCCACCCCACAATAAATAGTTGTATATTTTTTTATTTGGAAGTCCCTAATTTAATGATTGCCTGAGTTGGCTGATTTTTTAACTGTAGGATTTGTTGTGGCAGATGCAGAGTGCTGCTGCACCCTAAATTTTTCTCCTTGCCCAAGGGAAATTCTATCTCCTGGATGCAGTAGAGAAAAAACTTGAGGTTGAAGTTTCGCACCGTTAATGTATGTGCCATTAGAACTTCCCAAATCGGTGATATGGTATTCATCCCCATTTATCCAAATTTGCGCGTGGATGCGAGATGCCACATCAGAATCTGGTAAGCCAGAGATATGAATATCTGGTGGTTTTTGGTCGTTTGGTTTACCGATGCAAATTACAGAAAGATTTGCTGGAAATTGCAAAGATGTGTTGGTTTGGAAGTGAAAAAGCTCCAAAGTTAGCTTGGCTGTCTGAGATGCACTGTGCATAAAATGTGTGATAAAGCACTTTTTATAAGTTTCTCTACTGACAACTCAAAAGAGAATGGTAAATATCCTGAATATTATTGAATTTTTGATGAGCGCTCTTTTGGTGCAGTTTCTTTAGCAGTTTACGGATTTGAGAATAGCTAGTAAATTGGCGAAGGTATTGATCTGAGTTTCTGGTACTTCTATAAAATCAGTGACTTTGGCAAAATGTGTAATGTAAATGGCTACTGCTAATAAAATCTATAGTTGGGGGCAAAGAATTTATCGGTTTACCGCCAGCGTTAGCGGAGTTATTGCCCTGTTAATAATTTTATGGGGTTGTACTGGAAATAATTTTAACGCCGGAGCGATCGCCTGGAAAACTTATAGCAACTCCCGTTATGGCTTTGAATTTCCATATCCGAGTAACTGGAGTTCTTTAGCAGCACCAGCAAATGATGATGGAATTGCATTTCTTTCACCACAAGATAACTCCGTAGAAATTCGGGGGTGGGCAAGTCAGCAGTTACCAAATTCGATTGTTACAACTCAAGAATCTTTGAAAAAGATAAAACCCAACTTTCAAACCGCCCAAGGAGTGTCTGGAGTGCTGGTTGTAGAAGTTGATCGACGAGTAGGTTCAATGACACTGACACTAACTCAGAGTCAAGTGAAATACTACTGGCAGGGACAAAGCAAGAGCCAAGAGTTTCAAAATTACTATCGTTTCTTTTATTACATTGCCCAGCAGTATCGGATTCCAAAGTCCTGAGTGAGGATGGAGAAGTAGAGACGCGATTAATCGCGTCTGTAGAAGAGTTAGGATAATCCGTTTATTTTCCACCATTTCCCCTTGTTCTCTGCTCCCTAAATCCACATCTCTCCCAGAATGATGATTGAGAAGGTACAGAAATCTGATAGATTTAGCTATCAGCGAGTAAAAACTGGTGAAGATGAAAGTCCTGGTTATTGGTGGTGATGGATATTGCGGTTGGGCAACTGCTCTTTACCTTTCCAATCGAGGTTATGAAGTTGGAATTTTAGATAGTTTGGTGCGGCGGCATTGGGATAATGAACTTGGTGTCGAAACTCTTACTCCGATCGCACTAATTCAACAACGTCTCCAGCGCTGGCAAGATTTGACGGGTAAATCTATCGATTTGTTCATCGGCGATATTACTAATTACGAATTTCTCCATAAAACATTACAGCAATTTCAGCCAAATGCTCTGGTGCATTTTGGTGAACAGCGTTCGGCCCCATTTTCCATGATTGACCGAGAACATGCAGTTGTTACCCAGGTCAATAATGTAGTTGGTACGTTGAACTTGCTATACGCCATGCGGGAAGATTTCCCCGAATGTCATTTGGTGAAGCTGGGGACAATGGGCGAATACGGTACACCCAACATCGACATCGAAGAAGGGTATATCACCATTGAACACAATGGACGCAAGGATACCCTACCTTATCCTAAGCAACCCGGTTCAATGTACCATTTAAGCAAAGTTCATGATAGTCATAACATCCACTTTGCTTGCCGGATTTGGGGATTGCGGGCAACTGATTTAAATCAGGGTGTAGTTTATGGTGTCCTAACCGAAGAAACGGGGATGGACGAACTATTGATTAATCGGCTGGATTACGATGGTGTTTTTGGTACTGCACTAAACCGCTTTTGTATTCAAGCAGCGATTGGACATCCGTTAACTGTCTACGGTAAAGGTGGACAAACTCGCGGATTTTTGGATATTCGGGATACAGTCAGATGTGTGGAATTAGCGATCGCTAACCCTGCCGAGGCTGGTGAATTCCGCGTATTTAACCAATTTACCGAACAATTCAGCGTCGGCGACTTGGCGTTGATGGTGAAAAAAGCTGGTAACGCTATAGGATTGAACGTAGATATCAATCACCTAGATAATCCCAGAGTCGAGAAAGAAGAACATTACTTCAACGCTAAAAACACTAAATTGCTCGATTTAGGTTTACAGCCTCACTTGCTTTCTGATTCTTTACTCGATTCTCTGTTAAACTTTGCGATCAAGTATCAGACGCGAGTTGATCATAAACAAATTCTGCCCAAAGTCTCTTGGCACAGAAATTAGGGTAAACCCCAGTAAATCGTGGGTTTAACACTGGTCGTCATGTTTTAGCACAATATGACGACCAATTAATTTATCTTATTTTGGTACTTTACCGCAAATATATATTCTGAGAAGATATAGATGTTAAAGTCCAAGTTTAGGCATTTCCCTGTGATTACAGAAGCTCAGATTTCAGCTTTATAGCTAGTCTGAGTAGTTCACTAGCAAAATGCACTCTAAGCTGAGATTATCTGCCTGGACTGAATAGTTTTATATGAGAATTGCCCTATTCACCGAAACCTTTTTACCCAAGGTTGACGGCATTGTAACGCGCTTGCGCCATACTGTTGATCATCTACAGCGCAGTGGTAATCAAGTACTAGTGATTGCCCCTGATGGAGGCATCACAGAACACAAAGGCGCTAAAGTTTACGGCGTTACTGGCTTTCCTCTGCCATTGTATCCAGAATTGAAAATGGCACTTCCCCGCCCAGCTATTGGGTACGCCTTAGAAGAGTTTAAGCCAGATATTATTCATGTCGTGAATCCAGCAGTTTTAGGCTTGTCTGGGATATTTTATAGCAAAATCCTTAAAATCCCCTTAGTAGCGTCTTATCACACGCATTTACCCCAATATCTCCAGCATTACGGCTTGGGGATGCTGGAGGGTTTTCTTTGGGAACTGCTGAAAGGCGCTCATAATCAAGCAGCTTTAAATCTGTGTACCTCCACAGCAATGGTGGAGGAACTGACAGCACATGGTATTGAACGTGTAGATTTATGGCAGCGCGGGGTGGATACTGAATTATTTCACCCTGATTTAGCTAGTGTAGAGATGCGATCGCGCCTATCAAAAAATCATCCAGAAAGCCCATTGCTGCTTTACGTGGGGCGGCTTTCTGCTGAAAAAGAAATTGAGCGCATCAAACCAATTTTAGAAGCAATTCCTGAAGCGCGGTTAGCATTGGTTGGGGATGGCCCCCACCGTGAAGCATTGCAAAAACACTTTGCTGGCACAAACACTTATTTTGTTGGGTATCTTATGGGGCAAGAATTAGGTTCTGCCTTTGCGAGTGCTGATGCCTTTATCTTTCCTTCTCGTACAGAAACACTAGGTTTAGTATTACTAGAAGCGATGGCTGCTGGCTGTCCCGTGGTGGCAGCCCGTTCCGGGGGAATTCCCGATATTGTCACAGATGGGGTAAATGGATATCTTTTTGAGCCAACAGCAGATGTTCAAGGAGCGTTCGCCCCTGGCGTTGGCGGAGCCATCGCTGCTACTGTTCGCCTCTTAGAACAAAAACAACAACGAGATATCATTCGTCAAAATGCTCGCCAGGAAGCAGAAAGTTGGGGTTGGCCATCTGCTACCAGACAGCTACTAGATTACTATCAAAAGGTAATCTTTTCTGAAAAGTTGGCAAAATCAGGGAGTAGGGAGTAAAGACGCGATTAATCGCGTCTGTGAGGAGATGAGGGAGCAGGGGGAGCAGGGGAAGCAGGGGAAGAAGAATTAATAACCAATGCCCCATGCCCAAAATCTAAAATCTCCATGACCAAAACAGACTCATGATACAGACCAAGTAAATTTATTTATGGAGAAGAGAAAATGTATGTAGTGTTGTCAAAGACGAATGCAAAAGAGAAATACGGCATCCGTTGACTTGCCCCTAAATTTATTTATGGGAATTATTAATTTTGAATTTTGAATTCGGAGCAAAGCGACGTGACACTCCCCAACTCTGGCAGCGTCTTGGCTACATTAACTGAACTGACTCAAGTTAATCGTACTCACGCCCTACTGCGTCGTGTTAAAGACTTATCTGTTAATGAATTTGTTTGCTTACTCGACTTCATAACTGCTGAGTTCCAGCAATTTCTTAGAGCTATTGAACTGATCAATAATGAAGCTCTAGAAACTATGTTGGAGAAGGTGCTAGAAGCTATCACACTCAAAATTGGTCAAATCCTGCAAGCAGAACACACTGCTATTTTTTTAGTTGACTATGACAAAGGTCAACTGTGGTCAAAAGTTCCTCAAGATAATACCCAAAAATTCTTAGAAATTCGGACTCCCATCACAGTGGGTATCCCCGGTCATGTTGCCAGTACAGGTGAATATCTAAATATATCTGAAACTTATACTCATCCTTTATTTAGCCCAGAACTTGAAAAACAAATGGGCTACAAAATCCATAATATTTTATGTATGCCTGTTATCAGTAGCAAAAACCAGACTGTAGCGGTAGTGCAACTCGCTAATAAAACCGGGAATGTTCCGTTTAATCATGATGATGAAGAACGGTTTCGAGACTTCGCCGCTTCTATTGGTATTATTTTGGAAAGCTGCCAATCTTTTTATGTAGCCGCTCGTAATCAAAGAGGCGCAACGGCTTTGTTGCGGGCAACTCAAACACTGGGGCAAAGTCTGGATTTAGAAGCAACTTTGCAGATAGTCATGGAGCAAGCTCGAATTTTAATGCAAGCAGACCGCAGTACACTGTTTTTATATCGTAAAGAGATGAGCGAACTCTGGACGAAAGTTGCGGCGGCGGCAGATGGCACAAACTTAATAGAAATCCGCATTCCGGCTAACCGTGGGATTGCTGGCTATGTGGCCTCTACTGGTGAAGCCTTAAATATTTCTGATGCTTATAAAGATCCCCGCTTTGACCCAACTACAGATAGAAAAACTGGCTATGTAACTCGCAATATCCTGTGTTTGCCAGTATTTAATTCGGCAAATGAATTAATAGGTGTTACACAATTAATTAATAAACAACAAAGTAGTTTTACCGCTTCTGATGAAGAGTTTATGCGGGCTTTTAATATTCAGGCAGGAGTTGCTTTAGAAAATGCTCGTCTGTTTGAAAATGTGCTGTTAGAAAAACAGTATCAAAAGGATATTTTACAAAGTTTATCAGATGCGGTAATTTCTACGGATATGGCAGGACGCATTGTTACGATAAATGATGCGGCGTTAGAGTTGCTGGGCTGTCCTATAAGAAATGCTAATAGTAAGAACAACAAGCTTTCGTGGGAACAAAATTTGATTGGCCGCCTAGTTTGGGAAGTTGTGCCAATTGAAAATCTCCAAATGCGGCTAGAAGATAGTTTAAAAACTGGAGCTAAACATTATGTGCCAGAGCAAAGTTTGATAGTGGGAATTTTTCAAGTTAAGAGTGAAGACTTAGAAGTTAAAAGTGAGACTCAAGAATCAAAATCCAGAACTCAGGACTCAATTTTAGCAGTCCGCGATCGCAATAACCCCAATGTGTTCATTCCCTGGAATCTACCCCTCACTTCCCAATTTGAGTTTCTTACTGCTGATGAGGTACAAAAATTAGAACGTAGTACGAATCTCACTGTTAATCCTTTAACTAACCCCGAAGGCGGTGTCCGGGGTGGTTTGGTGGTGTTGGAAGACATCAGCCAGGAAAAACGGATGAAAACTACCATGTCCCGCTACCTAACGCCCCATGTAGCCGAGCAAATTATGGCTTTGGGGGAAGATGCTTTAATGGTAGGTGAGCGCAAGGAAGTAACTATCTTATTTTCTGATATTCGAGGCTACACCACACTTACAGAAAATCTCGGTGCAGCTGAAGTGGTATTGCTGCTCAATCAGTATTTTGAAACGATGGTAGAGGCGGTTTTTAACCACGAAGGCACTCTTGATAAATTTATTGGTGATGCGTTAATGGCGGTATTTGGTGCGCCACTACCACTTACAGAAAATCATGCTTGGAGGGCTGTACAGTCAGCATTAGATATGCGGCAACGCTTAGAAGAATTTAACCGACGACGAATTATCCAAGCGCAGCCACAAATTCATATTGGTATTGGGATTAGTTCTGGAGAAGTGGTTTCGGGTAATATAGGTTCCCGCAAAAGGATGGATTACACCGTAATTGGAGATGGCGTAAATTTGAGTTCGCGTTTAGAAGCGGTAACTAAGGATTACGGTTGTGATATAATTCTAAGCGAATTTACTTATCAGCTTTGCAGCGATCGCATTTGGGTGCGCCAGTTAGATAAAATTCGAGTCAAAGGGAAACACCAGGCTGTAAATATCTACGAGTTAATTGGCGATCGCAGCACCCCTCTAGATCCCAACACTCAAGAGTTTTTATTTCACTATCATACCGGACGCTCGGCTTATTTATCGCGCAACTTCTCACAAGCGATCGCCTGTTTTGAAGCCGCCAAATGTATCCAACCCCAAGACCAAGCTGTTGATATCCATCTAGAACGGGCGCGTAATTACCAACAAGCGCCGCCCCCAGAATCCTGGGATGGTATTTGGACAATGCTTACTAAATAGTCATTGGGCATTGGCATGGGTTATTAATTCTTTTCCCTCATCTCCCTCATCCCCTTCAACCTTCAACCTCCCCCTGGTCATTCTGAAACGGATCTTCGCCAATTCTTAGCTCTTTTTTTGAACGTTTCAACTGTTTCCATAGATCCTTTATTTGTTCGTAAGCTTCACCTGGAGGCAGTTTTCCACCTGTTTCTAAGTTGCAAATGTAGCTTACTCGTTGGGCAAATTCTTGTAGATTTGCATTAAAAACCAAGTTTTCTGGCTTTACCTGACCGTAGTAGCGGCCGCGAGGATAAAGAAAATCATCTTTGTTCACTATTTTGTTCTCCAATTTATTCAACTTCCCTTGTGTTTGAATCTCTAAAGCTGAATCATTAGCTACCTTGATGTTTATTTACCGATTTATCGTGGTCAGACTGTGGCAACTCGAAGCATCGAACTCCTTTTCCAATTAATAATGGAGGTATTGGTTGATTTAGATTTTGAGACTAGAAAATAAAGCTTGAAATACTTTTACCGTAAAAGTTACAAAAAAAGTTTCTGCTAAAGTGACTAAAGAGAATATTTGACTTATCTCCCAGTTGTCAATTTATCTCATCTTAATTTATGAATTTTTGACAGTAATTAACTTCAGTTTAAACCCTGAGTTACAATATACAAAAAAATACCCGTATTATCTAGGAGTTATCATTTTTGCAAAAATAGTGACAGATTTTTGCGTGTAAAAGTACCTAGGCAAACATACTATGGCTTAAAGCAAATTGTCGTCTGTTAAAAGTTAGAGATTCAGTAGTGGATCTTTAGCAACTTTCTGCTGGGCCGTTACCAAAAAGAGGCAAAGGAGAAGGAGAACAGAGCGGGAAGATTTTCTTCTGTGCCCGTCTGCCATCTTCCCGCTCTGCGGGTTCCTGCCATAGACCTCTGCCCAATTAACCGTGTCCTCGCACCCTCTTAAATAATCACCAATAGCTAATAGTTAATAACTAAAGATAAAATGGTGAAGCCTCAAAGGACAACTTTTGTCCATCGCCTAAAACTTTACCTGCCATCATGTCTGTTAATTCCAAGTTATACGAAGGCAAAGCCAAAATTCTATATACAACAGACGATCCGGAAGTCTTGTTGGCCGATTTTAAGGACGACGCCACGGCGTTTAACGCCCAAAAACGTGGCAGTATCCAACACAAAGGAAAGATTAATTGTAGCATTTCCAGCCAGCTTTTTAAACAGTTGGAGGCTTATGGTATAAAGACTCACTTTATCGACAGCCCTACCCCGAATCAGATGCGGGTAAAGGCAGTAAAGATTTTACCCTTAGAAGTAGTTATCAGAAATATTGCTGCTGGAAGTTTGTCTCAGCAAACAGGCTTACCAGTGGGTACAATTCTAAAACAGCCTTTGGTTGAGTTTTATTATAAAAACGATCAGTTAGGAGATCCTTTGCTGACACGCGATCGCCTGTACCTGCTAGAACTAGCTACTGCGGAACAAGTAGATGCAATTACACATCTAGCATTGCAAATCAATGAATTTCTCAATAACTTTTGGCAACGATGCGGCATTACCCTAGTAGACTTCAAACTAGAGTTTGGTTTGGACTCACACCAGCAGTTGCTCTTGGCAGACGAAATTAGCCCCGATACCTGCCGTTTATGGGATACCGCAGAACAGGACTCAAACCGCCGGGTAATGGACAAAGACCGCTTTCGCCGGGACTTAGGAAATGTAGAGGATGCCTACCAGGAGGTTTTACAAAGAGTGCTAAAAGCAGTAGAGAGTAATAATTAAGTGGCTAAAAATCAATTAAACTCGTGTGGATTGTCATTTGTCAGTTGTCCTTTATTATTCACCAACGGCTAATGACTAATGACTATTTGTGATGGTGTGTGTGTGGTCGTGAAGAGGAATTATAAGTAAAATGCGTTTATCTCCCATGTTGCTGGCAGCAGTAGCAATTGCAGCCCCTTTGGGCGGTTCTTTGAGTGCAAATGCAGAAACCGCCAACAGTTCAAAACAGACAACAGAAGTTTTGACACTAGAAACAAATCAGCGCCCAGAAAAGGATACTGGTCAGGTTGGTAGTAAAAGTTTAGAATCTCAACCTAATCCCGCAAGGGTTATGGAGGCGGATAAATCGCACATTGTCGCAGTTTACCCTGTCAATCCAGGAGCGATGCCTGCGGCGGGCTACGCCTACGCAACCCCAGAGGTAATCGTGCCAACCTCCACAAGGCCAAAAACTGCACAAACCCCTCAAATAGATCCTAACCCTACTCAACAGCCGTCTCCCGCTCCAGACATTCCACCGCCAGAAATTCAACAACCAACGCCTTCCCCAACTCCTGAGACTACTCCAGTCCCAGAAAATGTCAACCCACCAACAACACAGCCTTTATTACCTACAACTCCAGAACCATCTGCCACTCCTGATCTTCCGTTCCCAAATAGTCAACAAAGAACACCTGCCCCAAACCCAGGCACTACTCCTAGTCCGCAGAATGTTAACCCGCCGACAACTCCGGGAAATACTCAACCCAACACGCCTGCCCCAAACCCAGGTGCAACTCCTAGTCCGCAGAATGTTAACCCGCCGACAACTCCGGGAAATACTCAACCCAACACGCCTGCCCCAAACCCAGGTGCAACTCCCAGTCCACAGAATGTTAACCCGCCGACAACTCCGGGAAATACTCAACCCAACGCAGCCCCAGAAGCCAATGATCCCCGCGTACTGGTGTCGGAAGTTGTAGTTAGAGCACAGACTGGGCAACTACCACCAGGATTGGAAGACCAAGTTTATAAAGTAATTCGTACCCAACCAGGACGAACGACAACCCGCAGCCAACTGCAAGAAGATATTAACGCCATTTTTGGTACTGGCTTCTTCTCCAACGTGCAAGCAGCCCCAGAAGATACCCCCTTGGGAGTGCGGGTGAGCTTTGTTGTACAGCCTAACCCCGTCCTAAGCAAAGTAGAAGTGCAAGCTAATCCTGGTACTGGTGTTGCCTCAGTACTCCCAGCTAATACTGTGGATGAAGTATTTCGGGGGCAGTATGGCAAAATCCTTAACTTGCGTGATTTGCAGGAAGGCATCAAGCAATTAAACAAGCGATATCAAGACCAAGGTTACGTACTAGCTAACGTGATTGGAGCGCCACAAGTCTCTGAAAACGGAGTTGTGACATTGCAAGTAGCAGAAGGTGTAGTAGAGAAGATTAGAGTCCGGTTTCGCAATAAAGATGGTCAAGAGACAAACGAGAAAGGACAACCAATTCGGGGACGGACACAGGATTACATCATTACGCGAGAATTGGAGTTGAAGCCAGGACAAGTATTCAATCGCAACACAGTACAAAAAGACCTACAGCGCGTGTATGGACTAGGACTGTTTGAAGATGTGAATGTCTCCCTTGATCCTGGTAGTGATCCCAGCAAGGTGGATGTAGTAGTAAATGTAGCTGAACGCAGCAGTGGTTCGATTGCGGCTGGTGCAGGGATTAGTTCTGCTAGCGGACTTTTTGGAACAGTTAGCTATCAACAGCAAAACCTGAACGGTAGGAATCAAAAACTGGGAGCAGAAGTACAGGTGGGAGAACGGGAACTGCTGTTTGACCTGCGGTTCACAGACCCCTGGATTGCCGGAGATCCCTACCGGACTTCCTACACAACCAATATTTTTCGCCGTAGTTCCATTTCATTGATCTTTGATGGTCAAGATCAAGATATTAGAACGTTTAATCCAGGTAATCCTACTAATACAAATGATCAGGATCGCCCCCGGATTCTCCGTGTAGGTGGTGGTGTTACCTTTACCCGTCCCCTCTCTGCCAATCCTTACAAAAGTTCTGTATGGACTGCCTCAGCAGGTTTACAGTATCAACGAGTTTCTGCGCGTGATGCTGATGGCAATCTCAGAAAAACAGGAGCCGTATTTGATGATAACGGCAACCGCATCAGTGAAGAAATTCCACTAACCTTATCTAGCGGCGGTCAAGACGATTTACTACTGTTGCAATTGGGAGCACAGCGCGATCTTCGCAATAACCCATTGCAACCCACTAGCGGTTCTTATCTGCGCTTCGGAGTTGATCAGTCAGTCCCCATCGGGCTAGGCAACATCTTACTCACCAGATTTCGGGGAAGCTACAGCCAATATTTACCCATCAAGCTGATTAGTCTCTCCAAAGGCGCACAAACCTTAGCATTTAACCTGCAAGCAGGAACCATCGTTGGTGACTTACCTCCCTACGAAGCTTTTACCCTTGGGGGTAGCAACTCAGTTCGGGGTTATGAAGAAGGAGCATTAGGTAGTGGACGCTCTTATGTGCAAGCATCAGTAGAGTATCGATTTCCAGTTTTTTCAGTAGTCAGTGGCGCACTATTTTTTGATCTCGGCAGCGATCTGGGAACTAGTACTAGGGCGGCTGAAGTTTTGAATAAAAATGGTAGTGGCTTCGGCTATGGTCTTGGCGTTCGCGTCCAGTCTCCACTGGGACCAATTCGGATTGACTACGGTATCAATGATGATGGTGATAGCCGAATTAATTTCGGTATTGGCGAAAGATTTTAATTTGTCATTAGTCATTTAGTTATTGGTCATTGGTAAATAACAAAGGACAAAGGACTAATGACAACTCTCTTTTCTTAATCAGCTTGCTAAATTTGACATTTACCTGAATACTGTTCCGATAAAGGGATTAATGACATTTTTAGGGGAATATCAGGGATCTTACCAAAACAGACGATGAACAATACTAAAGAAAATATACTGTCTTTTCGGCTATGCAACAGCACACTCTAGCTGGGGAAATTACCCAAATAGGGGTGGGATTGCATAGCGGTGTTAGTACCCAGGTGCGGATACTACCAGCTGAGGCGGGAAGTGGACGCTACTTTGTACGGGTAGATTTACTGGATTTGCCGATCATTCCAGCCCAAGTTGCGGCAGTTAATCACACTGTTCTCTCAACTCAGTTGGGCAAGGATGAGGTAGCAGTCCGCACGGTAGAACATTTGTTGGCTGCGCTTTCGGGTATGGGTGTGGATAATGCCCGGATTGAAATTGATGGCCCAGAAGTTCCACTTTTAGATGGTTCAGCAAGTGTATGGACAGCCAACATTGCCCAAGTTGGCCTAGTATCACAGCCCTTTAACAACCAAGTTCCCAAGGCTATTACAGAACCAATATGGGTCTATCAAGGCGATGCCTTTGTATGTGCCCTGCCAGCACCAGAAACCCGTTTTAGTTACGGTATTGATTTTGACCTGCCAGCCATTGGTAATCAATGGCACAGTTGGTCACTAACCACCGAACTAGAAAAAGCTTCTGCTAGCTTTGCTGCACAAATTGCTCCCGCTCGGACTTTTGGGTTACTGCATCAAATTGAACACTTACAAAAAACAGGGTTAATTAAAGGTGGCAGTTTGGATAATGCACTTGTTTGTGGGTCAGAAGGGTGGTTAAATCCACCATTAAGATTTGCAAATGAGCCAGTCCGTCATAAAATCTTGGATTTAGTAGGAGATTTAAGTTTACTAGGAACTTTTCCTATTGCTCATTTCTTAGCGTATAAAGCCAGCCACAATTTACACATTCAACTGGCTCAGAGAATTTTAGATTTTGGATTTTAGATTTTAGATTTAAAGTTTAAAGTTCAGGATTATTAAGGCTTTCGACATACGCTTGCCTACTCAACTTTCAGATGAAAAATCAACTATACGGCCAATGTCAATCCTCACTGAAGTGAATACCATCGATACAACTACACCGATATCTACTGAATCAGAAGCTATAAATGAGACTACAATCATATCTGAGATTAAAACAACCTTTACATCTGAAGAAATTCAGAAATTGCTACCCCACCGTTACCCATTTTTACTTGTAGACAAAATAATTGACTACGTTCCAGGTAAAAAAGCTGTTGGAGTTAAAAATGTCACTATCAACGAACCCCATTTTCCAGGACATTTCCCAGGACGTCCACTGATGCCGGGGGTGCTAATTGTAGAAGCAATGGCACAAGTTGGGGGCATTGTTTTAACTCAAATGTCTTCGGTAGAAGGCGGACTGTTCGTCTTCGCTGGTATCGATAAAGTCCGTTTTCGCCGCCAGGTTGTACCGGGGGATCAACTAGTAATAACAGTGGAACTGTTATGGGTAAAACAACGTCGTTTCGGTAAGATGCAAGGTCGTGCCGAAGTTGATGGTCAACTTGCTTGTGAAGGGGAATTAATGTTTTCTCTAGTTAATTAAAAGTTTGCTTTCGTGGTATTGGCATAGCCGTGAAATGCCTTTACTGAATCCTGAAAAAGGATCGCAGTTAAAAAAAATCCACAACAGCATTTGAATAATTTATTGATTTTCGACGCCCTCTTTACGAGACGCACTCACGAACACACTTAACTTGCTTTGCCAGACACTTTCGTTCACTGAAATATTTAACCCTCAACAATGCCAGTCGCCTCAATGGGACGGCAGTCAGTAAAACTCTCTTAACCAGGGTAACGCACTGCTTTAAAAACCCCACCCGGCGCTGGCTTATCAAGACAGTTCTGGAGATTCACCCTTGAAAACGCTAATTCATCCAACTGCTGTAATTCATCCGAAATCGGAACTCCACCATACAGTGCAAGTCGGTGCCTATGCTGTGATTGGAGCGCATGTCAAAGTGGGCCCTGAAACAATAATCGGCGCTCATGCCGTGTTAGAAGGGCCTTGTGAAATTGGGGCGCAAAATCAGATTTTTACAGGTGCAGCCATCGGTATGGAACCCCAGGATCTCAAGTTTGTGGGAGAACCAACCTGGGTCAAAATTGGTGATAACAACTTGATTCGTGAGTACGTTACCATTAACCGTGCTACTGGTGCTGGTGAAGCAACAGTGATTGGTGATGGTAACTTACTGATGGCTTATGTTCATGTGGCTCATAACTGCGTGATTGAAGACCAGGTAGTGATTGCTAACTCTGTGGCGTTGGCAGGTCATGTCCATATAGAATCACGCGCTAGGCTGAGTGGGGTTTTAGGTGTCCATCAATTTGTGCATATTGGTAGACAGGCAATGGTGGGAGGCATGGCACGGATTGACCGGGATGTGGCCCCATATATGCTAGTGGAGGGAAATCCGGCGCGGGTAAGAACCCTCAACCTTGTCGGACTTAAACGGTCTGGTATGGACTCAACAGATTTACAAATGCTCAAAAAAGCCTTCCGCATTCTCTACCGTTCTGATTTACCCTTTAAAGATGCTTTAGAAGAGTTGGAATTGTTAGGGAATAGCGAACAGTTGCAGCATTTGCGACGTTTCCTACTACTTTCTCAGATGCCAGGAAGACGTGGTTTGATTCCCGGTAGGGCAAAAAAAGGCGTTAGTGATGAATCGTGAATTATAAGTTAGGAGTTAGGAGTTATGAGTTTAGGAGTGATGACTCAAATTTTTAACTCCTCACTCCTAACTATTTAAGATTATGAGTTGTAAGTTGATGACTTAAATTTTTAACTCCTCACTCCTAACTCCTCACTCCTAACTATTTATTTCCTAACTTTAATTATCAAATGCGGATATTTATCAGCACTGGCGAAGTATCTGGCGATTTACAAGGGTCGCTGCTAATTACAGCGCTGAAGCGTCAAGCTGTAGCAATTGGGTTGGAATTAGAGATTGTGGCGCTGGGTGGCGAAAAAATGGTGGAGGCTGGCGCAATTCTGTTGGGAAATACCAGTAGTATTGGCTCAATGGGTATTCTAGAAGGTTTGCCTTATCTTTTACCAACTCTCCAGGTGCAACGTCAGGCGATCGCTTTCTTAAAACAAAATCCACCTGACTTGGTGGTGCTGATCGATTATATGACTCCCAATCTGGAAATTGGGACTTATATGAAACAGCAATTACCAGATGTGCCTGTGGTGTATTACATTGCTCCCCAAGAGTGGGCTTGGTCAATAAGTTTGCGTAGAACTAACCGGATTGTTAGTTTTACAGATAAGCTGTTGGCAATTTTTCCACAAGAAGCTCGTTACTTTCGTGAGAAAGGGGCAGAAGTTAGTTGGGTAGGGCATCCTTTGGTTGACCGAATCCAAGACGCTCCCAGTCGCCAAGCAGCCCGTGCAACATTGGGAATTGCACCAGAACAAATTGCGATCGCACTTCTCCCCGCCTCTCGCCGCCAAGAACTAAAATATCTTTTACCAATTATTTTTCAAGCCGCCCAAACTATTCAAGCGAAATTACCTGAAGTTCATTTCTGGATTCCTCTGTCGTTGGAAGTCTATAGACAGCCAATTGAGCAGGCTATTGAGCGTTACGGTTTACGAGCGACAATTATATCAGGTCAACAAATGGAAGTTTTTGCTGCTGCTGATTTAGCCATTAGTAAATCTGGTACTGTCAACCTAGAACTTGCTCTGTTAAATGTGCCGCAAGTTGTAGTTTACCGTTTAAGTTCCCTGACTGCTTGGATAGCTCGTAAAATCCTCAAAGGTTCTGTAACCTTTGCATCACCACCTAATTTAGTGGTGATGAAGCCGATTGTGCCAGAATTTTTACAAGAGCAAGCCACACCAGAGAATGTTATCCAAGCAGCGATGGAACTGCTACTCAATCCCAGTCGCAGAGCGCAAACTTTGGCGGATTATCAAGAAATGCGGCAAAGTTTAGGAGAAGTTGGGGTTTGCGATCGCGTTGCTCAAGAAATTTTCCAAATGGTATCGGGGAATGGCGAGTAGGGAGAGACGCGATTAATCGCGTCTGTACAAAGTGGGGAGTAGGGAAAATTTTGTATATTTAATACGTGATACCCAATCCCAATCTCTTTAGAGGTGTCATGGCTTATGAGATGAAAAAACAAAGAGCGATCGCTGTTGACTTATTCGCCGGTGCGGGGGGTATGACTCTTGGCTTTGAACAAGCTGGCTTTGATGTCCTAGCGTCTGTGGAAATTGACCCGATCCACTGTGCAACACATGAGTTTAACTTCCCTTATTGCTCAGTGTTATGTAAAAGTGTTGTGGATACAACCGGGGAAGAAATTAGGAATCGGTCTGAGATTGGCGATCGCGAAATTGATGTGGTAATTTCTGGATCCCCATGTCAAGGGTTTTCTCTAATTGGAAAACGGGCTATTGATGATCCCCGAAACTCTTTGGTGTTTCATTTTCATCGGCTAGTTTTTGAGCTGAAACCAAAGTTTTTTGTAATGGAAAATGTTCGGGGGATTACAGTTGGCAAACATAAACAAATCCTCCAATCCTTAATTAGCGAGTTTAGAATTCACGGCTATAAAGTAGAAGAAAATTACCAAGTTCTCAACGCTGCACATTATGGAGTACCACAGTCGCGTGAGAGATTATTTCTTATAGGTGCAAGGCAGGATGTAGAGTTACCGAAATATCCTCAGCCGATTACTAAACAAGCATTACCAAATAATTTAACTTCTAAAAAAATATTTGATATACCATTAAGCCCTACAGTATTGGATGCAATTGGGGATTTACCTGAAATAGAAAAATATTCAGAGTTAATAACAAGAGATTGGGTTGTAGCAGAATACGAAAAACCTAGTAACTATGCTCTTGTACTTCGCGGTATCAAATGCTTAGACGATGATTATTCTTATAAGCGAGAATATGATTTGCGAATACTTTCTTCAAGTTTAAGAACAAAACATTCTGCGGAAACTATTCAACGTTTTCAGGAGACTCAACAAGGCGAGAGAGAAAAAATTAGTCGTTTTTATAAACTGCATCCTGCTGGTGTCTGTAATACTTTAAGAGCGGGAACAGACAAGTATAGGGGTTCTTTCACATCGCCTAGACCGATTCATCCAATTACGCCGCGTTGCATTACAGTCAGGGAAGCGGCGAGATTACATTCTTACCCCGATTGGTTTAGATTTCATGTAACTAAATGGCATGGATTTCGGCAAGTTGGTAACTCTGTACCACCTTTACTAGCAAAGGCTGTGGCGGCAGAAATTATTCGCAATTTGAATATTTCGCCTTGTAAGCCAATTTTGGCATACAAGTTGCCAGAGGAAAAGCTATTACAGTTTAATATGTCGCAAGCGGAACAATATTATCAGCGTGATTAGTAAGAATACGCTCTGTAATATGTGTAAGGTTGGGCTAAGTAGAGCTTTAGGTAAAATTGTGGCAAACTTTTGCTCATCTAGAGATTTTGCTGATTGAGTAAGATTAGCGAATCAGCATTCTTTCTTACTGAAAAATAGTCAATTTGGTAGAGTAAAAGAGAATAGTTATACTTTTGGTTGTTGATAAATGTTTATAAGTTGCTTTAGCTTATTATGGTGTACAACTATTGAATTTGTTTTTGCCAATAGTAACTGATGCAATTCAATTAAGCGGCTTCTATAGCGACCTGTCTGACCAACTGATTGTTGTTAAAGCCAGATTTTACGATTATTCTTTGTTAACTGCGGATGGAAAAAATCTTAACTATCCTGATATGCTCCCCTCTTAAGTAGTGTTAGGGCTTGAGTACTAAATTACCCCAACTTATCTCGTCTGCTTTGCGATAATTCCGCTTTATTTGCTCTGTAATTCTGTTATGACCTCTAAAGATCCTGTTGCCTCACCCGTGAATCGATTGGTTTTATCCGAAGAAGCCTTCTTCTTTGAGCGATCGCTCGATCTGCTGTCGGTCATTGGTCTGGATGGCTACTTTAAGCGGATCAATCCTGCATTTACCCAAACCCTTGGCCACTCAGAAGCAGAATTATTAGCCAGTCCTTTTTTAGACTTCGTGCATCCAGACGACCACTTCGCCACGTTAGCAGAAATGGAGAAGGTGAAAACCGGGATACCAACGCTCAATTTCGAGAATCGTTACCGGACGAAAGATGGCTGCTACCGATGGCTGGGTTGGACAGCATCACCGCAGATTGTCCGGGGATTGATATACTGCGTTGCCCGTGACATGACCCAGCAGAAAGAGACCGAAGTTCCCCTACAACGCGCCAACCAAGAACTAGAACAGCGTGTTGCCGAACGGACTGCCCAATTAGAACAGGCAAATGCAGTCCTGGCAGAACGGGAAGCCTTGTATCGAACCCTAACACAACACATCCCCAATAGCGCAGTTCATCTGTTTGACCATGACTTGCGCTTTTTGCTCATAGAAGGTAGCGAAATCAAACAATTGCGATTAGATGGAGCGGCACTAGTGGGGCAAACCATTTGGGAAGCCCTGCCTCCAGAAACCTGTGAGCAAATTGAACCGTTGTATCGTGCAGCACTAAAAGGCGAAGTTTCAGTCCAGGAAGTGCTTTACTCTAATCAGGTTTATGAAGTACATACTTTGCCTGTACGCAGTGAGCAGGGTGAGATTTTTGCAGGCATGGTACTCATCCAAAATATGACGCATCGCAAGCAGGCAGAAGCAGAGTTACAGGAAAGCAGGGCAACGCTGCAACGGCAACTGGCTGAGATTGAAAGTATCTACCAGTCTGTTCCAATCGGGTTAAATGTTCTCGATACCAACCTACGCTTTGTGCGAATTAACCAGCGATTGGCAGAGATCAATGGATTTTCCGTAGAGGAACACATTGGACGAACAATTCGAGAGTTACTGCCTAACATCGCGGATACTGCCGAAGAGTTGCTGCGTCCTATCTTAGAAACGGGAGAACCGCTACTAAACATCGAAATTCGGGGGAAAACTCCGGCACAACCGGGAGTAGAGCGTGTCTGGCTGGAGAGCTTTTTGCCGTTAAAGGATGGCGAGCAGATAATTGGCATCCATACCGTCTGTCAAGAGATCACCGAGCAGATTCAGGTAGATGAAGCCCTGCGCCAGAGTGAAGAACGATTCCGTACAATGGCAGACAATGCACCTGTAATGGTTTGGGTGACGGATGCCACCGGATACTGCACCTATCTCAGTCAAAGTTGGTATGAATTCACAGGACAAACTGAAGCAACAGGGCTGGGGTTTGGTTGGCTGAATGCGGTGCATCCAGAGGATTTTGCATTTGTTCGAGAAACATTTATAAGCGCTAATATCCATCACAAAGCCTTTCGAGCAGAATACCGTTTACGCCGTCAGGATGGTGAATATAGTTGGGCAATTGATGCAGCAAGTCCCTGGTATGAGGCAGATGGGCAGTATAAGGGCTACATCGGCTCAGTTATTGATATCACCGATCGCAAACAAGCAGAGGAAGCCCTGCGGCGATCTGAGGAACGCTATCGCACGCTGTTTGAAACAATGGAAGACGGCTTTTGCGTTATTGAGATGTTGTTTGATGCAAACAATACGCCGATTGATTATCGCTTCCTAGAAATTAACCCTGCATTTGAGCAACAAACCGGACTCCAACAGGCAGAGGGTAAAACGTTACGCCAACTCGTTCCCAATATGGAAGAATTTTGGTTTAAGACTTATGGCAGAGTGGCTCTAACGGGTGAACCCGTTCGCTTTGAAAATGGCTCTGAGGCGATGAATCGCTGGTTTGAAGTTTATGCGTTTCGCACTGAGGAACCGGAGAGACGC
This sequence comes from Nostoc sp., assembly GCF_036919495.1. Classification (GTDB taxonomy): domain Bacteria; phylum Cyanobacteriota; class Cyanobacteriia; order Cyanobacteriales; family Nostocaceae; genus Nostoc. The sequence continues at coordinate 47,746 of NZ_JBALBZ010000087.1, read as the reverse complement.
AAAGTGGCTATCCTGTTCAAGGATATTAGCGATCGCAAACAGTCTGAGATAGCCCTGCGGGAGAATGAAGACCGCTTGCGGATGGCGATCGCCTCTGCCCAATTGGGAACTTGGGATTGGAATCTGGTTACAGGAGAATTGAAATTGGATACTGGCTGCAAAGCCATGTTTGGGCTACCGCCCGATGCCGAGAGTAGTATAGAGGCATTTTTTGAGGGCTTACATCCCGATGATTGCGATCGTCTTCAGGAAATTATTCAAGAGGCGTTTAACCCAGCATCAGGTGGCTCTTATGATGCTGAGTATCGAACAATTGGCATTCAGGATAAAGTTGAACGCTGGCTGAGAGCGAAAGGGCAAGCCTACTTTGATGCAAACGGAAAACCGCTCCGCTTCATTGGTACGGTGTTGAATATTACGGAGCAAAAACAAACCGAAGCGCAATTAATTCATGATGTTTTTCACGATTCACTAACTGGACTGCCAAACCGTGCTTTATTTATCGAAAGGTTGGAACAGGCGCTGGCATTAACAAAACGTCATTCAGACTACAGATTCGCTATTCTGTTCCTAGATGTGGATCGCTTTAAAGTTATTAACGATAGCCTTGGTCATATAATTGGGGATCAATTGCTAATGGCCCTGGCACGCAGATTAGAAAGGTGTCTCCGTGCAGGAGATACAGTTGCCCGTTTAGGTGGAGATGAGTTCACAATTTTATTAGATGATATCAAAGATTTAAACGATGTAAAAAATGTAGCGAACAGAATAAATGCAGCTTTGACAGGAGCTTTCAATCTTCGGGGAAATGAAGTAATTACTACTGTAAGTATTGGTATCGCTTTAGGCACAAGCACTTATAATCTGCCAGAAGAACTCATCCGTGACGCTGACATTGCAATGTACCGTGCTAAAGCATTAGGAAAAGCACGCTATGAAATATTTGATTTTAGTATGTACACTCAAGCTGCCCAGTTATTACAGTTAGAAATGGATCTACGACGGGCAATTGAACGCCAAGAATTTCAGGTTTACTATCAGCCAATTGTCTCGTTAGAAACTTATCAGATTATCGGCTTTGAGGCTCTTGTGCGCTGGCAACATCCTGAAGATGGATTTGTTTCTCCAGACAGGTTTATTCCCTTAGCAGAAGAAACTGGGCTGATTGTACCGATTGGTTATTGGGTGTTACGCGAAGCTTGTCGTCAGATGCGGGCTTGGCAATTGAAATTTCCTACTAACCCAACCTTAAGCATCAGTGTAAATATTTCTAGTAAACAGTTTTTCCACCCCAATTTGATTGAGGAAATTCGCCAAATTTTACTAGATTCTGGTCTACAAGGCAGCAGTTTAAAGTTGGAGATTACTGAAACCGTACTGATGAAAAATTCTGACTCAGCGACTGCTATGCTTTTGGAATTACAACAGATGGACATTCAGTTACATCTAGATGATTTTGGCACAGGTTATTCATCCTTGAGTTACCTGCACCATTTTCACTTTAGTGCATTAAAGATTGATCGTTCATTTGTTATGAACATTGGTGCTAATGGAGAAAACTTGGAAATTGTTCAGGCGATTATTTCTCTAGCACAAAGTCTTAACATAGATGTAATAGCCGAGGGTATAGAAACAAGAGAGCAATTAACACAGCTTCAAATTAAAAAATGCAAGCACGCACAAGGATATATTTTCTCTCGACCACTTGATAGGAACTTAGTAGATACATTAATCGCATCTAGCTTGTACTTTCAGCTAAATTAAGACATGCTATATTTAACGCCTATGTTCAGCTTTGATTTCGTCTTTTGAAAATCTTTGAAGTCCAATATTGAAAAGATACTTTAATTTATTATAATTGTTAGAAAAACATCAATTTTAGACACTTTTCTGCGCCTAGGGGTGAGCTTGAAACACTAACGTTCCTTTGTAATCACAGAACTACCATTACTAATACTTACTTTTTGAATAAGAACTTCAGAACAAGATGATAAAATATCAGTGCTAATTTGATTAGCAATAAATTCAAAATCTTGGTTTGTTAATCGCTGTGCAGTATCGCCACTTAAGTTAATACAAATAGTTAGCGATTGAGGATTACTAGAAAAATGTTCATCATCTAATGCTTCTAGGTCAGCTTCTGCTATGCCTAAATTAAACTCTTTACTCCAAACTGGAAACTCTTGACCAGTTTGTTGCCCGTAAACTTTCACTATTTCAATAGATGAAACCCCTAAAGCGGTTAACCCTTTACGGATAAATGCAACTAAAATATGCTGATTTAGCACTTGGGCAGATTCTAGTATTACCTCCAAGCAAGTATCTTGGAAGGCAACTTGTGCGTTGATCCCTTTGGGGTGTAGGTGGCGGTTCATCAGAGATGCGATCGCCTGCGTGTCTCCCTGTCTTGCAAGCTCCAGAATATTTGGCTGTGTCATAACCAGTAAAAGAGAAAATCTAGAAAAATAAACTTATATTCTCAGGATTCCCTCTTGACAGCCTTAAGTAACATTATGATGCAAGATATCAGCTAATCTTGGCTAAAATGTCTAGGATAAAGATAGTCATTCACAAACTTTTGCAAAAAATAGATTTTCCCTGTATCTATATCAAAAACTCTTGTTTTTGTGCTTGCCATAACAGGATTAATATTAATCAGTTTAATTCCAATTTTCAATATGAAGTTTTATCGAGATCATGCTTGGCCCTCGACGTTGGAAGAAGCCATCGTTATCCAAGAAAAGCTGCGAGATCGAGTAATTACTGAGGATCAACTACAAGAACCTGTCCAGCACGTTGCCGGGGTGGATATGGGTTTTGAAGCTGATGGAACCATTAGCCGTGCAGCTGTCGCAGTACTGAGTTTTCCTGATTTGCAAGTAATCGAGACAAGCCTAGCATACCGTCCTACGACCTTTCCTTATGTTCCTGGGTTCCTCTCATTTCGGGAAATTCCAGCTGTTCTCGATGCGCTGGAGAAGATTAAAACAACACCAGATATCATCCTGTGTGATGGTCAAGGAATTGCCCATCCTCGCAGATTAGGTATAGCTAGCCATTTAGGGTTACTTATAGATATGCCGACAATTGGTGTAGCTAAGTCCAGGTTAGTAGGTAAGTATGAGGAATTGCCAGAAACAAAAGGCAGCAGCCAACCACTTATATATAAAGGCGAAACGGTTGGGGCAGTTTTGCGATCGCGCACAGGAGTAAAACCTCTGTACATCTCCAGTGGTCATCGAATTAGTTTACCCACGGCGATTGACTATGTATTACGCTGCACGCCTAAATATCGGCTGCCAGAAACGACGCGCATTGCTGATAAATTGGCATCGGATAGATAATAGACCTCTTGCAAAAGTCCCTAACACCCCATTCCCAACCCCTCCCCGCTTTTCGGGAGGGGAGACAAAGCGTAGCTTTGGCGGGGTGGGGTTCTTTTTTTTTGATTTATGCAAGAGGTCTAAAACTTATTGAAGTTTTTTCTAAATACTTGCTTGTACCGACTCAATCGTGTTAGGAATCGCACAGAAAGAAGTTGAAGTAGCTAAATACGATTTACGAAGTTAGAACAATGAACGCACTAACTTTACAGTGGCACGATGCAGGGCAAGATAAAACTCAGAACATTTACGAACAACAGCCAAGTAAAAATCTTGGCACTGTTCGCATTGGTCGTGACCCACTCCGGTGCGATATTGTTCTGAGCCACCCTACTGTCTCTGGTTTACACATTGAAATATTTTTTCATCACCAGCAACAGCACTTTTATATTAGGAATTTGCGATCGCAAAATCCCCCCCTTATCGATGGACGGCAATTAGTCCAAGGTGAAATGCCTTTAATTCAAGGCAGTAGTATCACTTTAGGACAAACAAAACTCAACGTTACTAGCATTTCTACAGCTAGCATTCCAGCAACAATTTTGCTGCCACCACATCCACCAGTACCTATTGGACATCATCACCATCCATCAATACCCCCTGCACCACCGCCAGGAATTTATGGCTTAGAATGCCCCAAATGTCATAAAGTTTCCCCAGGAGAGAATCTACAAATTGGCTGTCATTGGTGTGGAACATCTTTAGCTGCGGCTGTGAGTGTTTTGGTAGCAGGGAATTAGGAGAGACGCGATTAATCGCGTCTGTACAAGAGTTTTTTCCAAATGACTAATGACTAATGACTAATGACTAATGAACAAATCCAATTGAGTTGGGACGATCCAGCGACGGGTGAACGGCGAGAACCAAGGTTGAGTATGCCGATCGCTTTTGGTCGAGAATTCGCTCGTTTACCTGCTGAACTCAGGGGAGTACGGGTTTCTCGGATGTTGCTTAACAGTAACGAAGTTTCTCGTTACCATGCCCTAATTGACTGGGAACAAGACCATCTGGTGGTAATTGACCAAGGCAGCGTTAACGGTGTGTATGTCAATGGTCAACCACAAACGCGCAGTGTTCTGGCTAATGGGGATACATTACAAATTGGCCCCTATTTAATAACAGTGACATTTACTGCTAACGTACCCGCACCAGATACTAGCCCTCCTTCAACGATTCACTTCAACGCAAATACCAATCTTCCAGACCCCAGCTTGCCTGTAGCCCAGCCTATAACGCCCTTGACAAGTAATTTCCCGCCGCTAGCGTTTCAGGCACTAAATGTTGCTGTGCAAGCACTTCATGCTACGGGACTGCCAGTAGATGAATCTGATTATCTAGCGATTGGGGCAGGACTGGGTAGCTTTGTTTGGGCTGATTTGCTGCGAATTAGTGGTGTTCGTGCTGACAAAATTGTGGCTTTGGGATTAGAGGCGGAACCTTATGCTCGTTACAAGCGCCTTTGTTTGAATTCGCAAATTCCCTTATATGAAAGACTGCGCTCTAATTCTGACTCTTGTCCTGATAATATTTGGGGCTGGCCTAGTTATGCTTTGCGTGAGGCTTGGCACGATTGCAGCAAGGGACAGATAAAATCAGCATTCAAGTATTTGTGGCAAGTGTTTGCTGAACCTACATTTGCAGAAACTTATACTCCCCGTGCGGGTAATGTCTTTGATTCCATAGATAGGGAGGCGAAGCGCATTAGCTGGAATCAAATTTATCGCTATGGACGAGTTAGGGGAATTCGCAAAACTGATGATGGCAGGTATTGTATAGCCTATTCTCGCGCCCCAGGAAATTATGCTTTTTTAGTTAGTCGTTATTTACATTTAGCTACTGGGTATCCAGCAATTCAGTTTCTCCCAGATTTGCAAGCTTATAGAGAAAAATATCAAGATTTTAAATCTGTCGTCAATGCTTATGAAGCACACGATCACGTTTATGAGCAACTAGAGCAACAAGGTGGTACGGTATTGATTCGAGGGCGGGGAATTGTGGCTTCGCGGATTATACAGCGCATTTATGAAGCTAGAAAAAGAAATCGGAATATTGCAGTTTTGCATTTAATGCGATCGCCAAAACCTCAAGGCAACAAATTTCAAAATACCCAGCGCCTAGTCAAAAATCATTACGAATTTCAACCCTTTAACTGGCCTAAAGCCTGTTGGGGCGGCGAACTCCGGGCAATGTTAGAAAAAGCCACCCCCGATGAACGCAAGCGTTTACTAGCAGACTGGGGTGGAACTACCACCGCCGACCGCCACGACTGGCAGCAAATTACTGCCCAAGGGATAAGCGAAGGTTGGTATCAAATTACCTTCGGTGAAGTGCTGGATGTAGAACGAGATACCCAAAACCGGACTATTACCCGTATTCGAGAACAAAGCTTTGGGGAAATGAAATTGTTAGCTGACTTTATTGTTGACGCTACTGGGCTGGATGCCAAGGTAGATGCCAATCCTCTAATAGCAGATTTGGTGAAACATTACAACTTGCCAGTGAATCATTTGGGGCGATTAACTGTAGCGAACAATTTTGAACTAGTAGAAATGCGTAGTGATAGAGGTCAAATGTATGCTGCTGGAGCTATTACTTTAGGTGGCCCTTATGCAGCAGTTGATAGTTTCTTGGGCTTGCAATACGCCGCATTAGTCGCCGTTGATGGACTCGCCGCCGCCCGTGCGCCTGGAGTTCAAAGGTTGAATGTTGTAAGTTCCTTGGGGCAGTGGGTGAAGTGGGTGTTAAATCAGTCACCTTAGTTTAAGAAGGCAGAAGGCATAAGAAATACAGTATTTACCTGACTGTTTTGAGTACCAAATCGCAAATTTGAGGTTCAAAGACTCAACGTTCGAGTAAAAAGGCTCAACGTTCAAGTAAAAAGGTGCAACGTTCGAGTAAAAAGGTGCAACGTTCGAGCAAAAAGGTGCAACGTTCGAGCAAAAAGGTGCAACGTTCGAGCAAAAAGGTGCAACGTTCAGGTTCAGAGGCTCAATGTCCAGGCTCAAAGGCTCAACGTTCAGGTTCAAAGGCTCAACGTTCAGGTTCAAAGGCTCAAGTTATGGGCGATACCTTCAGCCCGCCTGCGATTTAAATCGCAGGTTAACAGCACAAGTCAGTTAAAGCTGACTCAAATTAACTAAAATTTAGTCCGTTTTAACGGACTTAAGCTATTAGCCTCGGAATTGATTCCGAGGCGGGATAGCAACGAAGCGAAGAATTTGCCTTTGCCAATATCCCTACTTTGTTCTTTCGCTTATCGGGCGTACTAAAGTTTTAACTAAACCCGTAATTGCCACAATCACAGAGGCAATTCCCCCAATCGACAATGAAGTTAAAATTGCAAGCGAGGCGGATAAGGTGAAAACTGCTTTTGCAGCGATAATGGTAAACGTGGCAAAGCGAATTCCTCAACAGCCTAACCGTGAAGATATTTTCAATTTCACTCCACATATCCCTCACCTTGCAGAAGTTGCAACCCATCTATCCCAATATCTCAGCCACGAGGATTTAATTTGGCCTTTCAGAGGTTTAGGCTGGTTTTATTACGGTCAAGGACTTTATCAGCAAGCAGAACCTTGGTACAAACTATGTAAAGATATAGCTGAAAATCGTCTTGGTTTAAAACATCCTGATGTCGCGGCTAGCCTGAACAATCTCGCAGAACTTTACCGTTCTACAGGGCGCTACGGCGAAGCCCAAGCCCTGTATCAGCAAGCTTTAGAACTGACTAAACGCTTACTGGGAGACAACCATCCCGATGTCGCCACTAGCCTGAATAATCTCGCATTACTCTACGAGTCTACAGGACGCTACAGCGAAGCCGAACCCCTGTTTCAGCAAGCTTTGGAACTGTACAAAAGCTTACTAGGAGACAACCATCCCAATGTCGCTACTATCTTGAACAATCTCGCAGCACTCTACGGTTCTATAGGACGCTATAACGAAGCTGAACCCCTGTATCAGCAAGCTTTGGCAATTTGTGAGCAGATTTTGGGTGTAGGTCATCCCGATACGATAAGAGTTCGGGGAAATTATGCAATCTTTTTAAGAAAACCATATCGCTAACGATCGCACCCTTTCAAAAAATCACACCAAATTGATGCCACACCAAAGTTGTAGTTTAAATTTTAGCAGCGATCGCCCATCAATTCTAACTTCAAATAGCGATCGCTCTCTCTTACTATTTCTTCGCGCCCTTTGAGAAGAGAAATGCTCTCTAATAAACTGAGAATAAATTTATGCGAACAGTACCAATTCAATTATCAGAAACAGTATTTTCAGCACTTCGGAAAAATCCAGAAGAATTTATCCAATAAATGCGAATTGCCGCAGCAGTGAAATGGTATGAATTAGGCGACATATCACAAGCCAAAGTAAGAGAAATTGCTGGGCTAACTCGTGCTGAATTTATTAATGCCTTATCACGCTACCAAGTATATTTTATGCAATATACTGCCCAAGAGTTAGCCCAGGAACTGGCAAATGTCGATTCATCGTGTGATTATTAACTCTTCACCTTTGATTGTTCTTTTGAAAAGTCAGCAAGCACAAGTACTTACACAATTATTCACAGAAATTTTAGTTCCATTCGGTGTTCTTGAAGAAGTTACAACAAAAGATGATGTCGCATCAACACAATTACCCAATATTTCTTGGATACAAATAGTAGAAGTTAATGCTATTACTCCTGTTGTAGCAGCTTGGGATTTGGGAAAGGTAGAATCACAAGTATTGAGTTTGGCATTAAAAAATTCCGACTGTGCCGCTATTGTTGACGATAGAGCAGCACGGCGTTGTGGTCAAGCTTTAAGTATTATTACTATCGAAACCGGAGGCTTGCTGATATTAGCAAAAAGACGTGGAATAATCCCAAGCATATCTCCTGGAATTGAAGCTTTACGTGACGCTAGTTTGTGGTTATCCGATAGTTTGGTCAATTTACTCAAACAACAAGCAGGAGAATAGCGATCGCTTACAAATTGTAATCTTAAATGGCGATCGCTTCCTGTTATCTCTTCCTTTGCGCCCTCTGCGTCCTCTGCGGTTCGATTCTCAAACTTGAAACTTGAGGTTCACAGGCTCAAATGGCAATCCCTAACGGCAAGCCATTGCTTTTAACTGTTTCTATACAAATGTTATTTCTCTCCCAAATAAAGACAAAGTATAATTAAAGATAAACATTATAAACTGTTTATGCAATGGGCTAATTTTCTAGCCAAAGAAGCTGCTACTCATAGCTTATCTCTAGAGCAAACAGCAGCTTTTATAAAGTATTATAATAATGATAATTTAGGTAAAAGTGAAGCTAAACTTATCAGCGAATTAAACGTTGATGTTACTGCTTTCAGAAAGTGGATGGGTGAGATATATGAAAAGTTTGCTCAAAGTTATCTTGAGTTAGCTATTTCTAACAATCGGGACAAACTAGAAACCTTACAAGCCTACCTGAGGGCGAAATATAATAGCGAATTGAATGTCCTCAAACCATCGGCGGCGATGAAATTATTAAAAACGCTGGTGATTCGGGAAAGACTGCAACAAGAACCTTGGGTTGCGAGAAGAATTTGTAAATTTTTAGGATATTTGCCTTTAGCGCTAGAGTTAGTAGGGCGATATCTGGATAAAATGCCAGATTTGTCTCTGGAAACAGTGCTGAAGCGGCTAGAGAAAAAACGAGTGGAACATGAATCAGTAGTCAATGCTAACTCATTGATGTCTTATGAATACGGTGTAGCTGAAGTTTTTGAATTAAGTTGGGAACAGTTGGATGAAAATGCACAAAGCTTTGGCTGTTTGCTAAGTTTGTGTGCCTTAGCTGACATTCCCTTATCTCTTGAGACGATAGAAGATAAGAAAAAACAAGAACTTTGGCAAAAAGCCATAGCCGATTTGCTAGAATTGCATTTGCTACAACAGAAAAGTAAAGGAATTTATCATCTCAATCCCCTGATTCGGCAACTTTTTCAAATGAAGTTGGATAAGTCAAATGAGGCGGATGAAGCAAAAACTAACTTTGCAGGAATGATGTTAGAAGTAGCAAAGCTAATTCCGCAACAGCCTAACCATGAAGATATTCTCAACCTCACTCCACATATCCCGCACATTATACAAGTTGCAACCCACCTATCTCAGTATGTAGGCGATGAAAATCTAATCACTCTTTTTACCAAATTGTCTTGGTTTTATCAAGGTCAAGGACTTTATCAGCAAGCAGAATCTTGGTTGCAACAGTGTGTAGAACTGACTCAAAATCGTCATGGTTTAGAACATACCGATGTCGCCGCTAGTTTGAACAATTTAGCAGGATTTTACAAATCTACAGGACGTTACAGCGAAGCTGAACCTTTGTATCAGCAAGCTTTAAAACTGAGAAAACACCTGCTGGGAGACAACCATCTTGATGTCGCCACTAGCCTTAATAATTTAGCACAACTGTACGATTCTACAGGACGTTACAGTGAAGCCGAACCTCTGTATCAACAAGCTTTAAAACTGAGAAAACGCCTGTTGGGAGAAGAACATACCGATGTCGCCACTACCCTAAGCTATTTAGCATTACTTTATGAATCCATAGGACGCTATAACCAAGCCGAACCTTTGTATCAGCAAGCTTTGAAATTGTGGAAACGCCTAGTGGGAGAAGAACATCCCCATGTGGCTACTACCTTGAACAATTTAGCAGCATTGTACTGTTACACAGGACGCTACAGCAAAGCTGAACCCTTGCTTAAAAAAGCTTTAGAACTGAGAAAACGCTTGCTGGGAGAGAACCATCTTGATGTCGCTACTAGCCTGAATAATTTAGCACAACTCTACGAATCTACAGAACGCCACACCAAAGCCGAACCCTTGTATCAACAAGCTTTAGAAGTTAGTAAGCGCTTGCTGGGAGATAATCATCCTGATGTCGCCATTAGTCTGAACAATCTTGCAGCACTCTACCGTAATACAAGACGCTACAGGAAAGCCAAACCCTTATTTGAGCAAGCTTTGAAAATTTGTGAACAAACTTTAGGTGTAAGTCATCCGACTACTATGACGATTCGGGCAAATTATGCCAGCTTTTTAAGAGAAGCATATCACTAGCGATCGCTGCGCCTAACTCATCAATTCGTAATTCGTAATTAGTTCAAATCTATCCCCCTCTACACCAGCGAAGAAGAGGGGGATAGATTCTACTTACATCCTAAAGACTGGCGAGTATCTACACCAGTTTTAGAATTAACACCACTTGCCTTAACACAAAGTTTTTTCACTTGCGTCCCATCTAAAATTGCATTCGTAAAATCAGCACCTGTGACATTTACATCATCAAAAATAGAACGCAGCATCATTGCATCAGTCAATACAGCATCACTTAAATCAGCATCTTTAAATTTTGTTAGATAGGCTATGCCTTCACTAAAATCAGCACCATGCAGATTTACTCCCTCCAGCAGAGTACCGTTAAACACGACACCACGTAAGTCAGCACTGCTAAAATTGGCATTCTCTAATTTGAGATTGGTAAACTCAGTACTAACTAAACTTTGACCAGAGTAATCCTTGCCCTTGAGTTCATCATTACCCACAGAACGGGTAATACTGGAAGAACTTGCAGCTTGCGCTGATAGGGGAAACCAAAAAAGAACCATTGCTAAGACAAAGCTAGCTAACAGTCGCCAATATTTCATAATGTCTTCTTAATAAATCTCAACACTTGCACCATTAACTATTAAAGCTTATGAAAGGGGACAAGGGAGTGGGGAGTGGGGAGTGGGGAATGAAGGAGATGGGGGAGAAATAGTAATGAATGCCCCATTCCCAAATTCAATACATCAGACTGTCAAACCAGAAAGCATCTCGTAGGATTATAGATGTTGAGGTGCGATGCCTAATGGCAAGTTGCTCCGCATCTACGCAAAATTACCTGTGGCTAATCAAGAAGACAACGCCCAATCTCTGGCGCGAACCCCTTTATATCAAGTGGGTGTAGAACTTAAAGCACGCTTTACCAGCTTTGGCGGTTGGGAAATGCCCGTGCAATTTAGTGGCATTAGCCGCGAACACGAGGCTGTAAGAAATACAGCCGGAATGTTCGATATTTCTCACATGGGCAAATTTACCCTCCAAGGTAAAAACCTCATTTCCCAACTCCAGCCTCTAGTGCCTTCAGACTTGAGTCGTTTGCAATCCGGTCAAGCACAATACACCGTATTGTTAAATCCCCAAGCCGGAATTATTGATGATATCATTGTTTATTACCAAGGTGAAGACACCATTGGTGTACAGAAGGCATTCATCATCGTCAATGCAGCAACCTCTGCTAAAGATAAAGCATGGCTATTGCAACACCTTGACTTAGATAAAGTGCAATTCCAAGACCTTTCACCAGATAAAGCCTTAATTGCCGTGCAAGGGACAAAAGCGATTAAATACCTCCAACCCTTAGTGCAAGAAGACTTACAACCAATCAAAGCCTTCGGACATTTAGAAGCAACCCTATTAGGTAAACCTGCTTTCCTTGCCCGTACAGGTTACACCGGGGAAGATGGCTTTGAGGTGATGGTAGACCCGGATGTGGGGGTAGAATTGTGGTTAAATCTCCATCATGCTGGTGTTATCCCCTGTGGACTCGGTGCGAGAGACACTCTGCGGCTAGAAGCGGCGATGGCACTTTACGGACAAGATATTGATAACACCACCACACCTTTAGAAGCAGGTTTGGGGTGGCTAGTTCACTTAGATACCAAAGGCGAATTTATTGGTCGGGAAATTTTAGCACAGCAAAAAGCTAGTGGAGTGCAGCGCCGATTGGTGGGTTTGCAAACCCAAGGACGCAACATTGCCCGTCACGGCTATCAAGTGTTATCAGTAGGTAAAGTTGTGGGAGAAGTTACCAGTGGCACTCTGTCGCCTACACTTGGTTATCCCATTGCCTTAGCTTACGTTCCTACTCAATTAGCAACCATCGGTCAACAGCTAGAAGTCGAAATTCGCGGCAAAGCTTACCCAGGAGTTGTAGTTAAACGTCCATTTTATCGGTCAAAAAATCGTGTCGCCAACTGATAAGCGTCGAGGTTTTTGAGGAATAATGTGTTGTGAGTTAGTCAATCTACAGTAAGGTTCATTACCAGATATGACTTTGATAACTGTTGGGACAATAATTTTTTTGATAAGGGAGAGGAAGTGATATGTCTTTTGAATATCCTCAAGATTTCAGATACCTAGATTCTCATGAATACGTGCGAATAGATGGTGAAATTGCCACCATTGGTATTACTGAATTTGCTGTACATGAATTGGGTGATATCGTCTTTTTAGAACTGCCAGAAATTGGTGACGCTCTTACTAGGGGAGAAAACTTTGGCACAATTGAATCAGTGAAAGCCGTTGAAGAACTGAATTCACCAGTGACAGGCACAGTTATAGAACGCAATGAAGCTTTAATTAATTCTCCTGAAGACGTGTCAGAAGACCCTTACGGGGAAGGGTGGTTTTTGAAAGTGCGCGTCAATGACCCTGATGAAGTTGAGGATGCCTTGACAGCAGATGAGTATCGCGCACAAGTAGAAGGGGAGTAGGGAGTAAGGGGGCAGGGGGAAAAACTGCAAATTCTTCTCCCCAATTCTCCCCGCTCCCTGCCCCCTGCCTCTTTCTACTCCACCCGAAGATAATTCATGAAATTTAGATGAACTGAAAAGTTACACCCACTTCTCATGAGTATTTATTGCAAAATATTAAATAGTACTATCTGGAGAGTAATTTGTGGTATTAGATGCCCCTATTCTCAAGTCTAATGAGCAGCAAGTGCTGAACGAAAAAAGTCAAAAGTTAAGTAGTTTTGTGCCAAGACACATTGGCCCTAACTCCGACGATATCCAGCAAATGCTTAAGGTTTTGGGGTTTCCTAGTCTGGATGCCCTAATCAACCAAACAGTCCCGCAGGCAATTCGGCTCAAGCAACCGTTAAAGTTACCAGAAGCAGAAAGTGAGTATGCAGCACTGACATCATTAAAAAAAGTTGCTGCCAAAAATCAGGTTTTCCGTTCATACATCGGTATGGGATATTACGACAGTATTACCCCACCTGTAATTGGGCGTAACATCCTAGAAAATCCCGGTTGGTATACTGCCTACACTCCTTATCAGCCAGAAATTGCCCAAGGGCGACTAGAAGCACTGCTAAATTTCCAAACCCTGATTATCGACTTAACAGGTTTGGAAATCGCTAATGCGTCGTTACTTGATGAAGCTACAGCCGCAGCTGAGGCAATGAGCCTAAGCTATGGTATTTGTAAAAATCAGGCAAATGCCTATTTTGTCTCTGGTGACTGCCATCCCCAAACTATCGACGTGTTGCAAACACGCGCTAAACCATTAGGGATTAAGATTATTGTTGGCGATCATCAAACATTTGATTTTGATCAACCAATTTTTGGGGCTGTTCTACAATACCCCGCTAGTGATGGCACCATTTACGACTACCGCGCTTTTATAGAAAAAGCCCATGCTAAGGGTGCATTGGTGACGGTAGCAGCAGATCCTTTAAGTTTAACTTTGCTTACCCCTCCTGGGGAATTTGGCGCTGATATTGCTGTGGGCAGCACCCAGCGCTTTGGTATTTCGTTGGGGTTTGGGGGGCCTCATGCGGCATACTTTGCTACGAAGGAAGAGTATAAACGGTTGGTTCCAGGGCGAATTGTGGGAGTATCAAAAGATGCTCAAGGTAAGCCTGCATTACGTCTTGCCTTACAAACCCGCGAACAGCACATCCGCCGTGAAAAAGCTACTAGTAATATTTGTACTGCACAGGTGCTGCTGGCAGTAATGGCAAGTATGTACGCTGTTTATCATGGCCCAGATGGACTTAAGACAATAGCTCAGAAGATACATTCCCTAACTCTGATTTTGGCAGAGTGGTTGCAGCGACTAGGTTACAGCATTAGTTCTAAACCTTTCTTTGATACGCTACAGGTGGAGTTAGGAACTAAACCTCTGCAAGAAATTTTACAAGCTGCTGAAGCCCGTCAAATTAATCTACGTATTTTTGATACATCTACTGTTGGTATCTCGTTGGACGAGACTACCACATTGGATGATGTGCGAGATATATGCCAGATTTTTGCAGGGACAGATGAGCTACGGTTTGTTTTGAATGTCCAAGAGATGGAATGGATAACTCAGCAATCAGGTTTAAGCGGTGAACCATTTAGCCGTCAAAGCACTTATCTCACCCATCCTGTATTTAACCGCTATCACTCAGAAACTGAGTTGTTGCGCTATCTGCACAAGCTAGAAAGCAAGGACTTGTCGCTAACAACATCAATGATTCCCTTGGGGTCATGCACAATGAAGTTGAATGCGACTGCTGAGATGATTCCAGTAACTTGGGAGGAATTTGGCAAGATTCACCCGTTTGCACCTGCGTCGCAAACACAGGGTTATCAAATCTTGTTTGAGCAACTTGAGGCATGGTTAGCTGAAATTACTGGTTTTGCCGGAATTTCTCTACAACCAAATGCTGGTTCTCAGGGTGAGTATGCAGGACTTTTAGTAATTCATCAGTATCATGAAAGCCGGGGTGAAGCACACCGTAATGTTTGTTTGATTCCCACTTCAGCACATGGGACAAATCCAGCCAGTGCGGTGATGTGTGGAATGAAAGTGGTGGCAGTTGCCTGTGACTCACAAGGTAATATTGACGTTGATGACCTGAAGGCTAAAGCAGAAAAACACAGCAATGAATTAGCTGCCTTAATGGTGACATATCCCTCAACTCATGGTGTTTTTGAGGAGCCAATTCAGGAAATCTGCGCTGTAGTTCACAGTCACGGTGGACAAGTTTACATGGATGGGGCAAATATGAATGCCCAAGTAGGGATTTGCCGTCCTGGAGATATTGGCGCGGATGTCTGCCATTTAAACTTACATAAAACCTTCTGTATTCCTCATGGTGGTGGTGGCCCTGGTATGGGGCCAATTGGGGTAGCTTCTCATCTTGTGCCTTTTCTCCCTGGACATCCTGTGGTAGGGACTGGGGACTGGGGACTGGGGACTAAGAAAGAAGAAATTCCCAATACCCAATCTCTAATCCCCAGTACCCAACATATTGGTGCGGTTGCTGCTGCGCCTTGGGGTAGTGCTAGTATCTTGGTGATTTCTTGGATGTACATCGCCATGATGGGTGCAGATGGTTTAACCCAAGCTACTAAGGTGGCGATTCTCAACGCTAACTACATCGCGAGGAGACTGGAATCATACTATCCCGTTTTATATCAGGGGAAAAATGGTCTAGTTGCCCATGAATGTATTTTAGATTTGCGATCGCTCAAAAAATCAGCTGCGATCGAAATTGATGATGTTGCCAAGCGTCTGATGGATTATGGTTTCCATGCTCCGACTGTCTCCTGGCCTGTAGGGGGTACAATCATGGTGGAACCTACAGAAAGTGAATCTAAACAAGAGTTAGATCGTTTCTGCGATGCGTTGATTTCTATTCGCCAAGAAATTGCCGAAATAGAATCAGGTAAGGTAGATGCTCAAGATAATGTTTTGAAGAACGCACCCCATACTGCTGAAAGTCTTATCATCGGCGAATGGCATCATCCCTATTCTCGTGAACAAGCTGCTTATCCTGCACCTTGGACTCGTGAGTATAAATTCTGGCCGGCTGTTGGTCGCATTGATGCAGCTTTTGGCGACAGGAATTTTGTTTGTTCTTGTCTACCAATGGATGCTTATTAAAAGTAAGTGAGGAGTTAGGAGTAGAGACGCGATTAATCGCGTCTGTTAGGAGTTAGGAGTTTTAATTCCTAACTCTTCTAATTCTTCTCGTAAAGATAAAGGCTGATACCCCAGTGCAAATGCTTTGGAACTATCCAAAGAAACATCTGTCGGTCTAGGCGCTGCCATTTTCACATCTTGTTGACGACAGGATTTGAGCTTGGTAGCGGGAAGTTGAAATACCTCAACTAATATTTTTCCAAAATCATAACGTGAAATCCGCTCTTTTCCACCTAAGTGAATGATGCCGTTAACTTTTTCTAATGCTAATAAAAGTCCTTTGGCGGCAGTTGTTCCACTTACTGGGGTGCGAAATTCATCAATAAATAAATTTAGTTCTTTTTCTGCTTGTAAAGTTTGAATAAATGGCTGAATAAAACTTTTCGCTGTGGGTGTTTCTGCACCAAACATTAACGGCATCCGACACACTGCTGTCATGGGATATCTTTCTAACATACCTGCTTCCGCCATGACTTTTTGCTCACCGTAAAGATTGACAGGGCACACAACATCTGTTTCTCGATATGGAGCATTTAAACCATCAAAGACCAAATCGGTTGAGGTAAAAGCACAAGGAATAGAATTATCCGCGCAAAGTCCAGCAATATTGCAGGATGCTATAACGTTAATTGCGTGCGATTCTTCAGGGTGGGTTTGACAAAAATTTGGTTGCGATTGTGCAGCAGTATGAATAACTCCTACAGGTTTTATTTCACTAAAGGTACGCTGCAATTCTTGAAAATCTGTTAAGTTCACTTTTAGCATTTTAATGCCAGGAATCTCTAAAGGATGGGATAAATAAGTGCCATAAATCTCCCATTCTTGTTTTGCAAGCTGGCAAAGATGCCATCCTAAAAAACCACTTGCTCCGGTGATTAACAATTTTTTCATGTCTAATCGTAAACCGCTCAAGAAAAAATCTTTGTTATAGCAAGCTTCTATTCTAGACTAAATGGTAGTTATAAAATCCTATTCTAGTAATTCCTGAAACTGTTTTTCACTACGCACTTTGCTAAAGTCAGGGTCAGTTTTTGCTAATTTCTTGTATTTATTAGGAACAAACTGGATTGCTTTATCTAGGTTCTCAATTGCTAATTTGAGATTGCTTTGTAAAGCATAAGAGCAAGCTTTGTTGTAATATGCTTGGTGCAAATCCGGCTTAATAGCGATCGCTTTATTATAAGACGCGATCGCCTCGGAATACCGTTGCAATTTCTGTAAAGAAACACCTCGATTATACCAAACATCATATTCGTCAGGTTTGATAGCGATCGCTTTATCATAAGATGTAAGCGCTTCCGAATAACGTTGCAATTTATGTAAAGAAGCACCTCGGTTATTCCAAGCTTGATCTAAGTTGGGTTTGATGGCAAGCGCTTTATCATAAGATGCGATCGCCTCGGGATAACGTTGCAACTTTACTAAAATGCTACCTCGGTTATACCAAACTTCATAGGAGTCAGGTTTGATAGCGATGGCTTTATCGAATGATGCGATCGCCTCGGGATAACGTTGCAACTTTTCTAAAATGCTACCTCGGTTATACCAAACTTCATAGGAGTCAGGTTTGATAGCGATGGCTTTATCGAATGATGCGATCGCTTCGGAATACCGTTGCAATTCATCTAAGGCAATACCTCGGCCATTCCAAGCATCATGATCATCAGGTTTAATAGCGATGGCTTTATCGAATGATGCAATCGCCTCAGAATACCGTTGCAACCTATCTAAGGCAATACCTCGGTTAGACCAAATTTGATATTCATCAGGTTTGATGGCGATCGCTTTATCATAAGATGCGATCGCGTCTCTGTAGCGTTGCAACTCATTTAGGGCAAAACCTCGATTATGCCAAGCTTTATATTCATCAGGTTTGATGGCGATCACTTTATCATAAGATGCGATCGCCTCTTTGTAGCGTTGCAAGTCATTTAGGGCAAGACCTCGATTATACCAAGCATCATATTTGTCAGGTTTGATGGCGATCACCTTATCATAAGATGCGATCGCTTGTTCATACTTTTGCTTGAAAAAGTAATCATTGCCTTCATTTAAAAAATCTCGGTAATTTTTGTTATTACAACTGGCGAGAGATAAAACAACAAAAACAAAGGCAGCATACCAGTACTTAGGTATCATACCGTATTTGTATAATTTAACGATTTAACTAATCTTGACTTGTCTTTTATTTTAAAATAATTTATTTTAATTTTGCACTGGACGATAAAAATGGCTGCCGCAGACGTTATGCACAGTAATATAGTGGGCTTTAATTTTACGTCCAGTAATGATTACAAAATACTATTGCACTAATTCCTGAAACTGCTTTTCACTACGCACTTTGCTAAAGTCTGGGTCAGTTTTTGCTAATTTTTTGTATTTATCAGGAACAAACTGGATTGCTTTATCTAGGTTCTCAATTGCTAATTCGAGATTGCTTTGTAAAGCATAAGAGCAAGCTTTGTTGTAATACGCTTGGTGCAAATCTGGCTTTATGGCGATCGCTTTATTATAAGATGCGATCGCATCTTGGTAGCGGTGTAGTTTTGTCAGAGCAATGCCTCGGTTAATTAAGGCTTCATATTTATCGGGTTGAATGGCGATCGCTTTGTCGTAAGATGCGATCGCGTCTTGGTAGCGTTGCAACGATGTTAAGGCTATGCCACGATTATACCAGGCTTCATCTTTGTCGGGTTGGATGGCGATCGCTTTGTCGTAGGATGCGATCGCGTCTTGGTAACGTTGCAACGATGTTAAGGCTATGCCACGGTTAATCCAAGCTTCAGGACTTTCAACTTTGATGGCGATCGCTTTATCATAAGCTTTTATTGCATCTTCGTAACGTTGTCCATCTAATAAATTATTCCCTTGATGAAAGAAATCTTCTACTTTTTGGGTAGTCTTCGCTTCTATGAAAAGCTGGGTTACATTATTCTCTTGCACAACTTGGTTAGTATTTTCTGCCGATGAGTTTGCCCCACCACTACAGCCAAATGCGAAGAAAACTATCAATCCAGATGCAATGAAGCAGCGCCGAAAAACCATGCTGTACATACAAAAATTATAAAACGATGTTAAAAATTGTTCATTTTTTGAACCTTATTAAAATACACTACTTTTTACCCATTAATTTCCTTATATTTTGAAAAATAACTTTTTTGAGGATGCATAGAAGCTTCTTCAAATCAAACGTATGTTAGATTATCATACTAAATACACATAAAGCAATTGCTTGTAGCCAATTTCACTCAAAAACAATTATTTTTGTTGCTCTATATTTTGCGATCGCACGCATATTGGTGATATCGTTGTTAATTAACAAGCGTGCGCTCGTATTAGTTTTTTACTAAAAAATGCTGTTATTTGCTTCATAGTATCAAGCAATAGCACTAACATGTTTTACCGCTATCTGAAACCATTTTCAGCCAAGTCAAACACAAGTTTCAACTGCTCGTTGGGGATGATATGACAAAGAAACTGATGTAAAAACGCAAAGAGGCAAAGCCTTACTTCGCGCCTTTGCCTCTTTACATAAAACCTAATTAATGCCAAACACTGACTCGACAGTTGACTTAATCGAATCTCTTGCATCCTTCAAAGTTTGGCTAATTGGATGCTTTGCCTGCAAAAATACACGCGCACAATTGCGTCCTGGCATTCCCGAAATCGAACCACCTGGATGAGTCCCTGCACCAGTTAAAAATAGATTCTCAATTGGCGTTTTGTAGTTCGCTATTTCTGGCAAGGGACGGAAAAATACCATCTGATCTAAAGTCATGTCAACATGGTAATAATTCCCTTTATACGCACCTAATCTTTCTCCTAGTTCTGCTGGACTTTCTACACGACGGGCGATAGTTGCGTTTTTGACATTTGGTGCATAATCTGCTAACTTATCAACCACCCTATCTGCAACTTTGTTTTTCAATTCATCTGTCCAACCAGTACCTCTTAAACCAGTGCCTTCTGCACCGGCAATTTGATAAGGGGCAAAAAACTCAATCCATGCAGTGTGCTTACCTGGTGGTGCTAATGTAGGGTCTAAGTAGCTAGGCATGACCACATACATTGATGGATCGGCATCAGGAATTTCTCCCAAAGTACATTTACTATGAGCCTGTTCCACATGAGCCACAGAATCGGCAATCAAGATAGAACCAACAAGATATTCGTCTTTGTGAGCATGATATGGAAAGCGCAGTGGTTCGTCTAAAGCTAAGTCTATCTTGAGGATAGTTTCGTTATTGTTAACGATGCGGCGTTCTAATCTTTCCCATAAGTTAGGATCGGCTCCATCGATATCGCTTTTATCAGTCATTTGCAAAAATAACCGCTTGGCATCAATATTAGAAATTACGCCGTATTTAGCCCGATATTCGGTGTTACCAGCCACTCGTACACCAACAGCTTTTCCATCATCAATTAGAACTTTTTCAACATGCTGATCTGTGAGAATAACGCCACCTTTACTTGTGACTAAATTCACTAAAGCTTTAACAAGTGCGCCAGTTCCGCCGCGTGGTCTGGCCATTCCAGGATTGTGACGCATCGCCATCATAATTGCACCAATGGCAAGGGTTTTTTGCGATGGCGGCGCACCAAGTTCTGCTGCAAGTCTTGCTAATGGCGCTTTTAGAAATTCCTCATCAAACCACTCGTTAAGTAAATCCTCAGCGCTGGTTAACATGGTGCGAATAAAGTCCAGCGTTTTGTTTGGGGAACCAATCATCGAAAATAAATCTTTTAATTTTTTGATATCGTAGTTGCCCACGATATCTATAATTGACTTTGGCGGTGCATTAAACATCGGAACCATTGCACCGATCGCTCGTTGCCAATAATCTACAAATTCTGCGTATTTTTTAGCATCACGTTCACTATAACGAGCGATTTCTGCACAAGTTTTTTCTAGCGACTTATGTGCTAAGAAATACTTTCCATCAGGATGAGGACAGAAAACAACTGGATCGCACTCCAAATAATGCAAGCCGTATTTTTCTAGTTCTAATTCTTCAACTACTGGCCCTAAGTGAATAAATTCATGGTCAATAGCACATAAGTTAAATTTAAATCCAGGAGCCTCTTGTGGTAAACATTCTTCAGTTGTTGCTGCACCGCCTGGAACAGAACGCTTTTCTAGTAACAGGACGCTATAACCAGCTTTCAGCAAATAAGCTGCACAAACTAACCCATTGTGTCCAGCACCAATTAGCACAACATCATACTCTTGCATAGTTGAAATTTAGAAATAAGTAGCTTTCTAAATAGTAAAAACATTTTACTGCTTTTACATCATCCTTCAGTAGCAAAATTATCTTTAACTACTGCCGATACTACTAAAGAGATGATATTTCTGATGATGGTATTTGCCTCATTTGAGTTTCTACGAGAAGCACTAAACTACCAGTTTCTATTTTTATATCTTTAATATGAAACACCATATCTTCCCATTTAAAATATGGTACATTCATCAATTCTTTGGCTTTGTGCATTAAAGCTGTAACTACTTCTATGGAAATTCCCCCTCCCTCAGTGCAGTTAAAGCTCTCCAGCATTGCGGGTTGTGAATGAGTCCGTGGGCGGGCGATCGCAGTGTAAGCCAAAGGGCGAGTATTTCCATTTTCCTTTAACAGCACTCTTCCCCTACATTCTATTTTCCCATCACCAGGTAAAAATATTTCAATTTTTTGTGCCTCAAAACTCACAATTCTACCATCTACATCCAAATCATAGCTTTGCATCTGGCTGCTAACAAAGTCTGATGCTAAGGCGCGGTTCATATCTACTTCTGTGAGTATAATCTGAGCAATAGCATTTACTGGCTCATTGAGTTCTATTTGACCAAAAATAGCGCTTAAAGGATTGATGCTAATATTTTCTGTTTGCAGTTTTATTTCTTGTACGCGAATATCTTCTTGGATTATTAATCCTTGTCCTGTAACTGAAACTCCATCCGCCTGTCCCTGAACTATTTTCAACAGATCGGTTTGTACATCTATTTCAATTTTTTCTGCGTCATCTAGCTTTTCAGATATTCTTCTTTCAGCTTCCTGGGATAGAAATTGTTCTTCCAACCGATGCTCATCAGGCATAAATTAATAATCTCCTAAATATCCTCTACTATTTACTGTAAAGGCTAGATCCTAACGAGGGGATCTATATTGCGGTATATGCAAATTGGAGGATTGAGTAATCAAGTAGAAAGTATTGTTTGTCTTTTTAGTTTTGCTTTTGTGGTAACAACCATTTTTACACCGCCGCTAGGGACAATTGTAATACCACGACGGACTGGATGCACTGGACGTTTATCAGTAAGGCTTAGTTCAAAATGGGATAATATTATGGCTGTTACTAATTTTAGTTCATACATAGAAAATGCCGCACCAATGCAACCACGATAACCCCCACCAAAGGGTAAATATTCATAAGGCGAAAACTTTTGGTTGAGGAATCTTTCGGGACGAAACTGTTCTGGTTCTGGGTAAGCCTCACTTCGGCGATGCGCTAAATAAATACAAGGAACTAAAACTGTGTCTGAGGTAAATTTATGCCCCATAATTTCTACTTTATCTTTTACCATTCGCGGTGTGCAAATTAAAGCAATAGGATGAATTCGCAGTGTTTCTTGACAAACGGCGGTGAGATAAGGTAGTTGTGTAATTGCTTCAGGATTTGTGAGATCATGCAAGGTGTTTAGTTCTTGCATTAACCGATGTTTCACATCTGGATGAGAGTGAATTAAATAAAATACCCAGGCTAATACGCCAGATGTAGTTTCGTAACCCAACAGCAATAATGAAACTAGTTGATCGCGTAATTCTTCATCTGTCATTTGTTGTCCATTTACGTCACGCGCTGACATTAACATACTGAGAATATCTGTACGCATAGCAGTATTTTGCAAACGTCTTTCAGAAATTTCTGCATAGATGAGTTTGTCAATTTGCTCCCGTCTTTTTAAGAAAACTCCCCAAGGACTCCATGCACCTAAATCTTGTTGCAGCAAAGGAAAGAAAAATAGGCTAGAATACCAAGGTTTAGTTACATCTTCTAATAAAGAACTCAATTGTTCTTTTAATTGTTGGTAACGCGCACCATGAGTAATTCCAAATACCACTTGCAAGATAATTTTTAAAGTGATATCTGACATTGAGTTGTGTATACAAATATTTGTTCCTGATATCCAATTTTGTGTAACTTCTTCAGTTATTTGGCAAATTGCTTGTCCATAAAATTTTAAATTATCCCCATGAAATGCTGGTAATAATAACTGGCGTTGTTGTTGGTGCGATCGCGCCTCTTGAAATACAATAGAATTCTCTCCAAATAAGGGTTTAAATACATGGGTTGCTTTCTTAAAATCTAACTTTTGTGCAGGGATGGCAAAACAATCACTAATTGCTTGGGGATGGCTAAAAAATACTATCGGTGGCGACTTTAAACCCATTACCTTTACTGTGAAAGTATCACCATACTGGGCAGCATTATTTTCTAAAAAATTCGTGGGTTGAGCAATTAATTGCAGAGTTTGTAGCAATGCCGATGTGCTTATATTCTCAACTATTTTCATTGTTTTTCTGATATTTTTATAATTTCCTAAGCTGCAAGTAATTCCATCTGCTTAGGATAAGACTTAATCCTCTATAACCCTCTTTAAAAAGCAGGGAATTAGAGTCATATTGAAAATTTTTTTAGGTTAATTTACTAGAGGAGAATACCACTATTAGAATTTTCTTAATAAATAAGCTCCATTAACTTTTCCAATGATAATAATAATGTTTTTGCTGAATCTTTCGAGGCATTGATGGAAAAAACTAGCTAAAAATATTTTTGATAGATAACCAGATAAATTACGTCTTTTGGTGATGTAAGAATGCCCTATATTGGTATACATGTTCAGCCTCAAAAGTCATTCTTTTTGCAGTTGCAATATATTAAAATCCCCTATAGTCCTCTTTTAATCAGGACTATAGGGGATTATGTCAAAGCAGTGAAAATCTATCTAAATGTATAGATGGAAGTTCACAGATATTTTCAGGTAAGTAAAACGGCGTAAATAATTAAAGGTTTGTAGTAAGGACTGAAGTCCTTACTACGGTATTGGTTGTCAAAATGTGCTGTAGTGCTTGAGGGTTGCTGACAATCACCAAGGGAGGAGAATCTTTCTCTAATCTGATAGTAAAAATCTTGCCATACCTTGTGGCGCAAGCTTCCATAAATGACATGGGATTGGTGATCCAGCGCACTATCTGTAAAACTGCTGGGGTTTGAGGGCCCTTTGGTAATTTCATAAATTTTTTTGCTACATAATATTTTTTTGCTACTTGTAGCAATTCCCGTTCAGATGCGGTAAAACATTATATCGCGGGCTGTAGGGGCACGGCACTGCCGTGCCCCTACGGGTGTACCTCACGTAAACGAGAAGCGCTATAAACGAATTGAAATTTTAGTTGCGTAAGCATTTAAAGTACTTATTCTAACGTTGCAAAAAAGCAATAAACTGTTACAACCTCCAAGATGTAAAATTTTTGTTAAATTCAACGAGCATCTACAGTTTCATCTAATCGTCAAAAGGTACTCAGCATGACTGCAATCTCCCCAAAGGCATCTTCAGCGCTTCCCGATTTTTCTGAAGGAATTCAATATTTTGGTGAAGCTTTACCAGATTTTCAAACTTATGGTGCAACACCTGCTATAGAGTCGGGCAAAGTAGCGATCGCATCTCCCACTGACAAAGCAGCTGTATATCAAACTTTACTTGCTGCCGATGCCCTCCGCTACCTGACTTTGCAAGTTACTGCAAGTAAAGCTTCTGGGCATCCCGGCGGATTCGCCAGCCAAGCAGAAGCTTACGCATCTCTTGTCATGCTGGGATACAAGAACATTATTACCGAAGTTGGACACCACGCCCCCGGATTTTATAGTGCCATGTTCTTGGATCGTTCCCTAGAGGACATGGGAATTTTTACAGTTCAACAATTGCGCGATCGCTTCCGAGAAAAGCACGGATTATTAGGACATCTTTCTGGTTTCATTCCCGGTATTCTCGCACCTGCGGGGCCATTAGGACAAGGACAACACTTTGCAATGGCTGCTGCACTGTTGCACAAAGATAAGTTGTTCCCCTTTACAGTTGGTGATGGTGGATTGGGTGAGCCTTATATTGTAAGTGCGATCGCACATTTCCATACAGCTTATCCTGCTGCCACCAACTTCTTACCGATATTGGTGTGGAACGGTTACAGCCAAGAACATCACAGCATGGTTTCCCTGAAAACCAACGAACAGATGCAAGCATATTGGCAAGGTAACGGCTTTGATGAAGTGGTGTTAGTTGATGCCAAAGATTTTGACGATCAAAACCAGCCAGGGGATTACGTTGATAGTACTGCCTTTTCCTTTGAGAAACGCCTAGCATTTACTCAAGCAGTACTTTCTGGTGTAGATAAAGCAGCGCGATCGGCGTTGGGTGGTAAACTTACCGTCTTCATTATTAAACAACTCAAAGGTGCAGGAGTCCACGCGCGGGGGGCAAAATCTCACAACCTCTATCCTAAAGATACGCTGGATGCGCCGCATATTATTAGTGCATTGCAAACCCGTGCTTTGTCTGCGGAAGCTTGGCAATTAGTCAGAACAAATGCCGAACGCGCCGGTGGTGGCCCAGCAGCAAAAACTGTGGTGACAGAATTTGAATTTCCATTACCAGAATTAGGCGAATTACCTTTAGAAGAATATGCAGTTGGAGGTGAAGCCAAAGTTTCCACAACCGCAATGGGACGATTGGTAGGAATAGTTGGAAATAAAGATCGGGATTTTCTCGTCACCAACGCCGATGGTAATGAAGCATCAGGAATTGCTAACATCAACCAAGCATTAAAGATTATCCACCCCACAACCGACGACTTATATTTTCAAGCACCAAATGGACAAGTTTATGAACCATTGAGTGAAGATGCTTGTGCCGGTTTAGCTGCCGGTTTAGCGTTAATGGGTGCGAGAACTTTGTGGTGTTCCTACGAATCTTTTGCCATCAACGGATTACCAATTTGGCAAACTGTAACCCAATCAATGGCAGAATTGCGCCGTAAAACTCCCTCGACTATTACTTTATTCACAGCCGGCGCATTAGAGCAAGGGCGCAACGGTTGGACTCACCAACGTCCAGAAATTGAAGCTTACTTTGCTTCATTGATGCGAAATGGAAATATTTTCCCATTATTTCCGCCTGATGCTAATAGTATTCAAGCTTGTTATGATTGGGCGTTGAAAACTAAGAATAAGGGAATTGTGATTACTGCAAGTAAAACGCCATTACCAATTCGCACAACTTTAGAACAAACTCGTCAAGGGTTGCGCGATGGTGCAGTGTTATTACATGAAGTCGCTGGTGATAGACAAGTTGTATTTGCTGTGATTGGCGATTTAACATTAATGCCAGTATTTGAAGCTGCGGCTTTCTTAGAAACTGAAGGTATTGGTGCGAAGATTATTTCTGTCATCAATCCTCGGCAATTGTACCGTAGCCATGATACCGCATGGGATACCTGTTCTGAACCTGAAGGCGGTTTCTTAGATGATGCCAAATTTGCCGAATTATTTGATGGTGATGCCTTAATTGCTGTTACAGGTGGTGCTGCGGGGATGCTAGAACCAATTTTGTTACGGAGTAATTGTAAACGCGATACTTTTGCATGGAAGCGTGGCGAAACTACAGCCAGTGCTGGCGAGTTGATGGCGTTTAATGGATTGACTGCTGAAGCGTTGACGAAGAGGGCGATCGCGTTAGTCCATTAAATGATGTTGCATAAATGCGGGATGATTTTATTGAATTTTCCTTTGCGTGAGATATTCATCCCTAGATTCAGCAACGCCCATTAAATATAGCGGTTCTCGCGTGGATACAATACACTCTGACCTCACTTCCATTCCTCTCTCCTTAGAGAGGCTTTGAAGCTTGCTCCCCTTCCCTCTCTTCGAGACGCTGCGCGAATGTAGGGAAGGGGCTGGGGGTTAGGTCTGTATTGGACTCAACCGAGAAGCGCTATAAAGCTGGAATTGTTTCTACTTTTATCGCATTTATACGTATAGAAACGCTGAAATTGCGTCGGAATGCGTATATTTGCGTTTTTTTATTGAAGAGAACTTAGCAAGCAGGAAAAATCTGAGTAGATTTGCTGAAATTCTTTGACAAAAGCTGGTTTTGGTGTCGCAAAAGCTCGTTTTGGAGTCGCAAAAGCTGGTTTTGAAGTCGCAAAAGCTGGTTTTGAAGTCGCAAAAGCTGGTTTTGAAGTCGCAAAAGCTCGTTTTGGAGTCGCAAAAGCTGGTTTACGAGTTCAAAACTTGATTTATTTACAAGCCAGGACAAAGTGCGATACATTTTATGGAAAATATGGCGTTTAATGGATTGCCTGTGGAGGGTTGAGGAAAGGTGCGATTGGGTTAGTACATAAAGCTGGGTTTTTGGATAGATATTTTATTAAATATGTTTGAGTATTGTTTAGAAGATGCCGCAGGTTATTTTGAAATTGTGTCAAATTGGAATAAAAAAAATCCCAGAATAACTAAAGATATGATTACGAATGAATCATTAAATTACTCTGAAGTAGAGAAAAAACCAACAGTCACACTAATACAGCAGGATGCAGAAATATTTTCTATGCAAAACTTCCAAGCTTCATCAGATCAGCTTCTAAGTAGTTTGACAGTCGCAGATTTGGAAGCTTTAATCGTCAAAATCGTTCAGAAAACTTTTAAAGAAGAGATGCAGAAGTCAAAACATGAGCATTTACCAGATAAAATAACACGGATGAATCATCCAGTAAAAGTTTTTGTATAAATATTTGCAGATATTTTAAATTTTAAAATATTATTTGGCTGTATGCCATTCTAAATTAGATTATTAGCCGCGATCCCACACTTTCTCTTCTACCAATAGGATGAAGTAACAAACTTAGGATTTGAGCGTTATATTTATTCTAGACCTCAACTATCCAAGATTAATTTATTATGAAATTTCAAGTAATTTTTACGCTTGATTCAGAATATGCAGGTTATGTTGCTGAAGTTCCTGAACTTCCAGGCTGTGTGAGTCAAGGCAAAACACTAGATGAGGCAATTGAAAATATTAAAGATGCCATTACGGGATATCTCCACGTTCAAGCTAAACATGGCAAACCTTATATTGCTAAAGAATCGCAAGTATTTATCGGGGAAGTTGTAGTATAAATGGGACGTTTATCAAATATCTCTGGTAAGGAAGCTGTAAAGATTTTTGAAAATTTTGGTTATATATTAGATCACCAAACAGGAAGCCATATAATACTTTGGTGTGAATCAAAACCAACTTTATCAATTCCCAATCATCGGGAATTAGCACCTGGGTTACTTAGAAGTTTGATTCGACAGGCAGGAATTACAGTTGATGAATTTATCGAAAACAAATGAACTCAGATATAAGCATCATTATATTAGTTAGAATAACCCTATGAAATTCTTGAATCATCGCTGTTAATTTTACAGCCTCAGCCAATTATAATATACTTAATATTTTACACAAGGATGGAACCATGACTAACATTCAAAATATGGTTCGCTTAAACTTAGATTTGTCACCTGAACTAAATCAGATACTAGACGAACTAGCAAATAAAATAGGCACAAGTAAAAGTGATGTTCTGCGTCAGGCTATAAGATTGATGCAAATTATGGTTATAGCTAAAGAGGAAACCAAAAAATTAGGAGTCCCAGAAGCAAATCAATTGATAGTGAATGAAATAATTGTCTCATCTGAACAGCAGCCAAAACCGCATCCACTAGACACATTTATGCAAAGGCTTGGCCCTTGGGAAGATGAACGTACTGCTGAGGAAATAGTCAAAGACATTTATGATAGCCGGACTATTTCTAACAATGACATTAGTCTATGACTTATTTACTTGATACCGATACTTGCATTTATTGGATTAAAGATATTAATTCAGTCATAAATAAAGTTAGAGAAATAGGATGGGAGCAAATTTATATTTGTAGCATCACAGTTGCTGAGTTATATTTTGGTGCTTATAATTCTCAACGAGTAGTGGAAAATTTAACTCGTGCAGAAGACTTTATTCAAAACTTACCCGTCGTACCTTTAACTGATCCTGCTCTCAGAAAGTATGGTGAATTAAAAACAGAACTCCCTAAAATAGGGCAAACAATTGCTGAATTTGATTTACTAATTGCTAGTGTTACACTTGCAGAAAACTATACTTTAGTAACAAACAATACTCGTCACTACGAACGCATCAATGAATTAAAACTGGAAAACTGGACTCTGCCTTAAAAACTTAGCAAAACATAAGCATATTAACACTGTGAAATTATTGCTATCTAAACACCATGACAGATTTATCAAAAATAATTGCCAACAAAGCCGAAAATCCATTGACTATCTCACCTGAGAATTTGCAGTCACAAGAAGATGTAGAACTTGAGCCAAAATTGCGAGAACTCAAGTTTAAACAAGAACTAAGAAAAGATTGGATTTTATTTATTGTCAGGGATGTAGTAATTTTTCCTGCCGCTATCCTTTTTATTTTTGCTGTCAGTGGTTATTCCCTATTTCTTCATATTCATGGGTAACTTACTCTGACTACAATTTTTAATCAACCACAGAGACGCAGAGTACACAGAGAAAAGAGAGATGATATTCACAAACTTGGAATTTTTGGAAATTATTTCTCTCTGCTTTCTCTACGCCTCTGCGGTTATTTAAAAAATCCTACACCAGTAAATTTGCGTAACTATTTTTACAGACGACGAAGCCAACTTGCTACAAGTAGACTCATCTTTATATCCACACAAATTTTGCTGGATATAAAGTAAGTATCTGATGGAAATCATCTAAAAATATGGGGCTTTTAATATTTTCTGTTGCCTTAGTTGCCATTGTTGCTGTAATTATCATTAATAGCTACAACGATTTAGTCAAGTATCGCAACCGTTACAAAAATGCTTACTCTCAAATCGATGTTCAATTACAGCGCCGCTATGATTTAATTCCCAATTTGGTGGAAACTGCCAAAGGCTACATGAAACATGAACGGGAAACTCTAGAAGCAGTTATTGCCGCTCGGAATTCTGCAATTAATGCTAGCAGTCGTGCGGCACAAAATCCCGGAGATCCACAAGCGATGCAACAGTTGGGCAATGCTGAAGGGGCGCTAACGGGTGCGTTAAGTCGGTTGATGGTACTTTCAGAATCTTATCCAGAATTGAAAGCCGATCGCACCATGACTCAGGTTATGGAAGAATTATCTTCCACTGAAAACCGGATTGCTTTTGCCCGTCAGGCTTTTAATGACGCGGTAACACTTTACAACACCAAGAGCGAATCTTTCCCCAGCAACCTTGTAGCCAATACTTTTAACTTTACTGTTGCAGAATTGCTCCCCGAAGCTACTCCAGAAGTGAGAAATGCCCCACGCGTATCTTTTTAGGTGTCTATGAATTTCTTTGAACATCAGGATCGCGCACGCCAAAATACGCAACAATTAATCGGGTTATTTTCCCTGTCGATCGCAGTTATGATTATGGCGATTTATATTGCCACTTTATTTCTGTTCCGCATGGCTCCCCGTGTTTGGTGGCATCCAGGGATATTTCTTTACGTAGCTGGCATTACAATAACTGCGATCGCAATCGGAAGTCTGTATAAAATTGCCTATCTCCGTGAGGGCGGAAGCGTAATTGCCCAGGAGTTAGGGGGAAGACTTCTGATACGAGATATGGCGGATGAACAAGGGCGAATTCTATTAAATATTGTCGAGGAAATGGCGATCGCTTCTGGTATTTCCGTCCCAGAAGTTTATCTCCTTGAGAGAGAAACCAGCATTAATGCCTTTGCTGCGGGATTTACGCCCAATGATGCTGTAATTGGAGTTACCCGTGGAACTTTGGAACACCTGAACCGGGATGAGTTACAAGGAGTCATCGGCCACGAATTCAGTCATATTCTCAATGGAGATATGCGGCTAAATTTGCGTTTGGTGGGATTGTTACATGGGATTTTGTTCATTTACTTAACCGGGGAATTGCTCTGGCGCATTCGTGATAGCTTTCGTTTAGGAAAGGAAGACAAGGGTTTACCTATCTGGGCTTTTGGTTTGACATTGATGGCAATTGGCGGTATTGGATTATTCTGTGGACGCTTAATTAAAGCCGCCGTCTCTCGCCAACGGGAATTTCTCGCCGATGCTTCGGCTGTACAGTTCACTCGCAACCCCAACGGACTTACCGGAGTCTTCCAAAAACTCCAAAAGATGGATTCACGTTTGATTGCGCCCGGAGCAGAAGCCGCTAGCCACATGTTTTTTGGCAATGCCCTCAACCCCTCTTTCTGGGAAAATATGTTTTCTACCCACCCACCCTTAGCAGAACGTATCCGCCGCGTTGGGGGTTTAAACGTCAGCAATTTACCAGCAATGCCATCTCGCAATCAGATGCGTTCCCCCTCTCAGGAATCCCTAACAATGGGCTTTGCTGGTGGTTCTAACGCCACGCCAGAACAGATTGTGAACCAAGTGGGAAGCGTCACACCAGAGCATTTTGCCCATGCTCAAGCGCTGTTATCGCAGTTACCAGAATCTCTGCGTTTGGGTGCGCGGGAACAGGAAA
Organism: Nostoc sp.; assembly: GCF_036919495.1. Classification (GTDB taxonomy): domain Bacteria; phylum Cyanobacteriota; class Cyanobacteriia; order Cyanobacteriales; family Nostocaceae; genus Nostoc. The sequence continues at coordinate 15,938 of NZ_JBALBZ010000087.1, read as the reverse complement.
GTGCAATGGCGATCGCTTTTGCGTTAGCTCTAGATACTGAAAATATCGAGATCCAACAACATCAAATTGCTTGGTTACGCGAGGTGCAGCCTGCTGAGTTGGTAGATAAAACTTTGGAATTAACTAGCGAAATTAGCCAGTTAGATCCTAAAATTCGCTTGCCACTTGTGGATTTGGCAGTACCCGTATTACGCCAAAATTCTGCCAAAGAATGCCAAAGGTTGTGCAAATGCGTCCACGGTTTAGTTGTAGCTACCGGAAGTTTATCACTGTGGCATTTTGTGTTGCAGTTAATCCTGTGGCATCGCCTCCAACCTAGTATAAATCCTACATCTGCGATAACAGTTGAATTTACCTCTATAGAAGAGATTTGGCCAGATAGTCTATTAGTATTGTCCGTGATTGCCCGCATCGGATATTCCCAACCCGATGCGTCCATTCAAGACATCGCCTATGCTTTTCGCTCTGGAGTTTTTCGACTTCCCAAAGCTGGAGAACAAGAAAAACCAGAAATACCACTAAATTGTAATTTCACTGAGCTTAAGAAGAGTATTGATCGCCTCCGTTTAGCCAGTCCAAAACTTAAGCAAGCTATTGTTGATGCCTGCGCCCACACTGTACTTTTGGATAATAAAGTTACACAATCAGAAGCAGATTTACTAAGAGCGATCGCAATGACGCTAGATTGTCCCATTCCCCCATTTTTAAACCCTCAGCGTAGCGTTTCCAAACAGAAACAATCTTCTTCAGAGCGAAGTTAATATAACCTTACCCCACCCTAACCCTCCCCTTATAAAGGGGAGGGAACTAGATAGATTTCTTTTTCCCCCCTTTATAAGGGGGGATTAAGGGGGGTAATTCGACTTGTGTGTACACCGTAGCCTTTGCAAGGGGAGGGTTAGGGAGGGGTAAAACTTACGCACAAGAGTTAGGTCTGTATTGAACTCAGCCGCGAAGCATTATAAAATCCAAAATTGAGTGGGCATTATGAACGCGATGGTTTCTTACCAAACCCATAGCGCAATCTATCCATAATCCAACTCTGGAAATTATCAATGTAGCTAAATATCACTGGCACGACTACCAATGTCAGCAAGGTAGAAGTTGTAAAACCGCCCATAATCGCAATTCCCATTGGTTGGCGAACTTCAGAACCCGCACCAATTCCTAATGCTAAAGGCAGAGTCCCTGCGATCGTTGCCAAAGAAGTCATTAAAATCGGACGCAGACGTGACACGCCCGATTCAATAAGTGCCTGACGCTGGGTTTTCCCTTCCTGCATGTTGATGATTGTATAGTCCACTAACAGAATCGAGTTTTTGGTGACAATTCCCAACAGCAGGATGATACCAATCAAGGCATAAAGTCCCAAGGGTTTGTGAGCAACCATCAATGCTACCAATGCGCCGCCTAAACAAAAAGGCAAGGCTGCCATAATCGATAATGGATGCAGAAAGTTGTTATACAACAGCACCAGAATTGCATAGATACACATTAATGCCAGCCCTAATGCACCGCCAAAGCGCCCGAAAATGTCTTGCATAATTTTGGCGCTACCGGATGGTTGCTGTACTACTCCTGGCGGTAAGTTTTGCATCACAGGTAGTTTGTTAATTGTTTCTACTGCCTGTCCCAAAGAAATCCCTTGCAAATTGGCTTCTACGGCAACTTGACGGGCGCGATCGTAACGGTTAATGGTTGCAGGGCCACTCCCAAAGCGGATGTCTGCAACTGCGACGAGGGGAATCAATCTACCACTTTCACTGAGGACTTGCAGATTTGTGATTGTGTTGATGTCAGCCCGCGCTTTCGGATCGATTTGCACACGAATAGGAATTTGCCGATCGCTTAAATTAAATTTCGCCAAGTTGGCCTCATTGTCCCCAATGGTAGCAAGGGAAGCAGTCCGAGCGATCGCTTGCACTGTCACCCCCAAATCTGCTGCCCGTTGTGGGTTGGGAATTACCAAAATCTCTGGTTTGACTAAACTTGCAGTCGAAGACACTTCTACCAATCCGGCTAGCGATCGCATCTGCTTTTCTAGGGCTTCAGCCGCTTTATTCAATGCTTCGGGATTTTCACTTCTGAGGACAATTGATAAACCCTTGTTACTGTCACCTGGTGACTGACTTTGGAAACTAATTCTAGCTCCTGGTATTTGCTCAAAGGTAGGGCGTACTTGTTCCTCAAACTGTTTTTGGGAAATATTTCGCTCTTCTCTAGGTTTGAGATTAATTGCAAGGGTTGCAGAATTGATCTCTTCGGTTGCGAGTACACCTTCAACTACTGGGTTTTGCCGGATGATGCTAGTCGCTTGTGTAACTACCTTATTAACGTCTTCTAATGTCGAACCAGGAGGTAATTCTATAGATACGTTGGAAATTCCAAAGTCGCCATCATCAACAAAACCCTTGGGAATCAATGGAACCAGCGTCAGACTCGCAACAAAGAAAGCTAAAGCGATCGCCATTGTTGTCAATCTATGGCGTAACGCCCACTCAAGAAGCGATCTATAAGGTTGAAAACCCCGACGCTTTTCAGTGATAAGTTTTCTATTTTCATTCCCGCTACCTGGAAGTGTAAATTTGAAATTGAAGAATTTTATTGTTCTCCCTGTTCCCCCAGTTCCTTCCTTCTCTTTCAAAAGATACGCCCCCATCATCGGCGTAACCATCCGCGCTACAAGAGTTGAGAAAATTGTGGAAACGGCAACGGTAACACCAAATGGTTGGAAAAACTGCCCCGGAATCCCACCCATAAAGGCAACGGGCAGAAACACCGCAATAATTGTGGCTGAACTTGCTATTACCGCTAACCCTACTTCATCAGAAGAGTCGAAAGCAGCTTCCCAAGCTGATTTCCCCATAGCCATGTGCCGTTCCATGTTTTCAATTTCTACAACGGCATCATCTACCAAGTTGCCCACTGCCAGCGCTAATGCCAACAAAGTCATGTTGTTGAGGGTGTAACCAAGGGCTTGCTGCACTGCAAAGGTGGGAATTATTGACAGAGGTAAGGCAACAGCCGTAATTAATGTTGCTCGCCAGTCCCGCAAAAATACTAAAATAACGATGACTGCCAGCAGCGAAGCTTGAATCAATTCATCAATGGTGGTTTGATAAGATTGGCGAACAATATCGGCTCTAGTAAAAATTAAATTCAGCTTGACATCTGCGGGAAGGGTTTTTTCCAGTTCTTTGACAGCTGCTTTCACTCCTTGTTCCACAGTCACCAGAACGCTGCCGGTACTACGCAACACTTGAAAAGCTACCACAGGTTGATTATTTAAGCGGGCGGCTTGACGCACATCGCCAAATTTATCTTCTACACTTCCCAAGGTGGATAAGGGGACGGAACCGCCTTGTGGTAAGAGGATTTCGTAAGTTTTCAACATATCCACACTGGCAGCACTCCCTAAAGTGCGGATACTTTGTTCGCTACCACCGACTTCGGCGCGTCCTCCAGGTAAGTTAATGTTCAAAGTGCGGATTTGGTCGTTTACCTGAGTGGCGGTAATACCCAAAGATTGTAAACGGTTTGGATTAAGATTAATCCGAATTTCTCGGTCAACTCCACCCACGCGCTGAATTTGTGCTACACCACGGACTCCCAATAAAGCGCGGCTAATGGTTTGATCGACAATATTGCTTAATTCTTCTACAGAACGCTGATCTGATTTAACCGCGTAAGTAATCACCGGGCCGCCGGCAAATTCCAGACGTTCCACAATTGGATCGTTGATATCTTGGGGTAAATCTTGGCGAATTTGAGCGATCGCATTCCGAACATCATTGGTGGCGCGATCGCTATCTGTACCCAAAACAAAATTGATTGTCGTGTTAGAATTCCCATCACTAACGGTGGAAATCATAAAATCGATATTGCCCAACCCCGCGACGGCATCTTCAATTTTTTTCGTCACTTGGGATTCTAGTTCGGCCGGGCCTGCACCCGGTTGGGTGACTTTTATCGAAACTGTTGGCACATCAATATTTGGGTTAGTATCAATCCCCAAGGATATGAAAGAGAACCAACCCACAACCGTTAAAATTAAAAATAAGACTATTGTAGGAACGGGTTTTTTAATCGACCAAGCTGAGATATTAAAAGACATCGGGAAATTTTAGATTTTGGATTAGTCATTTGTCATTGGTTATTTGTCATTTGTCATTGGTTATTTCTCCCCATTCCCTTCAGCCACTCGAACCTTATCACCATCTTTGAGATATCCTGCACCATCAACTATGACGCGATTGCCTAATTGCAACCCACTTTTTATTTCCACTTTATCCTCATTGGCAGGATCTCCTAACTCTACTTTTTGGCTGCGGACTATATCTCCACTCGATAAGGTAAATACAATTACACTTGAGTCTGCTTGAGATTGCACTGCTTTTTGCGGCACTACTATCTTCATCCCTGAGTTAGTAGTAATTGCAGCACTAGCAAACATCCCTGGTTTAAGTAAAGTTGTTGGCGGTAAGTCAATTTTTACTGTCGCCTCCCGCCTTTGATCGTTTACCTGTGGCTGTATCTCCCTAACTCGTCCTTGCGATCGCACGCGCTGATCGACATCAGAAGTAATTTGCACAGATGCGCCAATTTTCACTTGATTTAATTGAATTTCAGGTACTTTCGCCTGAAGTTCTAACTTTTCATCTTGGATAATTGAAAATAGCTTTTGTGTGCCACCAATCACAGTTCCCACCTGAGTTTGTGGCGGTACACCAGTTACATCACCTACTCTGGCAAGTTTTTCGGCGATTATTCCAGCAACAGGCGATCGCACCACAGTTTGTCCTAACTGAGTTTGTAGTTGTTGCACCTTAGCAGCACTGCTCTTGACATCGGCTTTGGCTTTGTTGATGATAGCTTGGGCGTTACTAATATTGGCTTGGGCGCTGCCGATATTAGCTTTAGCACTACGCACATTTTCTTGGGACAGATTCACAACTTCTACGGCAGTTTTCACAGCGTAGGAACGAGTATCGAGTTCTTGCTTACTAATCGTTCCAGAGTCAGCCAATTGTTGATAGCGCTGATAATTCTTGGCTGCTTCTTCTAACTTCGCCTTAGCTTGAGCTAAATCTGCTTGTTTTTGCTGGACTATGGCTTTATTTGATGCCAAATCTGCCTGCTTAGAAGCTAAATCTGCTTGTTTTGATTCCACATCTGCTTGTTTTGATTCCACATCTGCTTTGGCTTGGCTAATTTGGCTTTGCAATATGGAACCATCCAACACCGCCAACACTTGACCTTTTTTGACAAAAGCCCCTTCTTTTACATCTTCGGGGATGCTTTTGATTTGTAAGCCGTTTGTCTGCGGTAACACCGGAATTAAATCGCGTGCTGCTACAGTTCCAGTAGTTTTGAGGGTACGGAAAACACGGGCGGTTTCTATTGTGGCGATGGTAACTGTCATTGCTGGGTTAACTTTTTTATCCGCTACCGCGCTTTGCTGACGAGATGGAAGACGACTTAATACAGCCATACTACCAAAGGCGATCGCAATTCCTAAACCAGCACCCAAGAATAATGGCTTCAACCATGCCCTGGTTGGTTTTTGATCTGATTTGCTCAAAAAGCTAGCATCTTCAGATGTTACAGGTTTATTCACCTCGACTTCTGAAACACTTTCATCGCTCACAGTCTTACCTCCACTTTCTGTCTATGCATACCAATCTTGGTATTTTCTTAAGAAAACTTGAAGTTTATTTACTTCATATCAACTATGACGCATTTCATAGTAAATGTCTTTTATATATCAATGTATATAATAAAACAAACTTGCTAAGAGTAATTACTACCAAAAAAGCTTAGAAAAACTTATGTAAGTTATGATACAAAAATTATTTCATATCATTTAGTTACTCAAGGTCACACAATATATGTATTTAGATCACCGTCAACCAATGGCTAGATATGAAAAACTAGTAAAGCGAATCTAGATTTATCTAATTTAAAACCCAGCCTTTTATGTATAAAGTTATATCAAATAAATATTTTTGTCCGGCATCGATAATTCCTCTGAAGCCTTTGTGTCACCAGGAAACCATTCTCTACTATTCAATTTAGGGATAGGACAAGCTAGCATCCGCAGCTAAACATGAGTTACAAAGGAGCAAAATATATTGTCTTAAATTCATGTGAGTTTGACGAACCTCTCCTACCGAGCCTCCCTCCGAGAGGGGAGCAATGAAATAATCAGGTTTTTAAGCCTCTCTTTTAGGAAGAAAAAAGAATGGAAGTGAGGTTAAATTCCAGCAAGGGCAAGCCTGATTATAGAATTTTGAAATCAAATCAATAAATAATTGCTATTTACCAGAGTAACCAGATATGTTCAATGCTACTGAAATTTTAATTGATGCCTTTGTAAATGAAATTCGAGAAGGTTACCGTCGCACTTATGGCTGCTTCAAAAATGATTATCAGGATATCATCGCCTGGGCTGGTAACATGGCTTTGGAAAATATTGCCAATAGCGACGCTCTTTATCATAATGTTGAACACACAGTACTTGTAACCCTGGTGGGGCAAGAAATCTTACGTGGCAAACACATTAGGGAAGGTGGTGTTTCCAGTGAAGACTGGCTGCATTGTATCATTTCCTTGGTGTCTCATGATATTGGCTACGTTAAGGGAGTTTGCCGACAAGACCGAGAGACAGCAAACTTATATTCCACAGGTAAAAATGGCAAAATGATTTCTGTAGCTCCTGGCGCTTCTGATGCCAGTCTGACGCCATATCATGTTGATAGAGCCAAGCTTTTTATTGATGAGCGTTTTGGAGGTCACAAGTTAATAGATGCTGAGGCAATTAAGAGCAATATTGAATTGACTCGATTTCCCGTGCCTGCGGCAGAAGATCATCAAGATACAAGGTGCTTTGCAGGATTAGTCCGTGCTGCTGATTTGATTGGTCAACTAAGCGACCCTCGTTACCTGAAGAAAATTACTTCTTTATTTTACGAGTTTGAAGAAACTGGTGTAAATAAAGTTTTAGGCTATAAAACCCCTGCTGATTTACGTAATAATTACGCTAAGTTTTACTGGAATGGCGTCTATCCTTATATCCAAGAGGGGCTACATTATCTATCACTGACACAACAGGGAAAACAAATTCTGGCTAATCTCTACTCAAACGTGTTTGTTGTGGAACATGAAAAACAACAGGAAGAACAGCAGCGCTATTTAGAGAAATTAGGAGTTGGGAATTAGAGAGACGCGATTAATTGCGTCTGTACAGGAGTTATGAATTAAGATAAAAGTTTAATAACTCATAAATCCTAATTTATAACTCCTAACTACTATGGATTGGTGGCGACGACTGAAAAAAAATCCTTTGGCACGATTTGGGGCAATTTTGCTGTTAATTTTCTACATAGCAGTAATTGCAGCAGATTTCGTGGCTCCTTATGACCCCTATGCTTCACAGCCCAATGGTTCACTGCTGCCACCAACTAAGATACATTGGGTTTCTAAATCAGGGCAGTTTGTCGGGCCGTATATTTACCCGACGACTCAGGGAGACACGAATTTAGAAACAGGCGATCGCGAACTCATTGTAGACTTGACAAAGCCCTCACCCCTGCGTTTATTTGTCTCTGGGCCAGAATACCGATTGTTGCAGATGAGTTTGCCATTACCCCCAAAGTGGGATGAGGTCACAATCTTTTCTGGTATTCCCTTAAATTGGCATTTATTTGGCACAACAACTGGGGCAAAATTCAACATTTTGGGCACTGATGACCAAAGCCGCGACCAATTCAGTCGCTTGCTGCATGGTGGTCGCATCAGTATGTTTATCGGTATTTTTGGCATTATTATTACCTATCCCCTCGGTTTGATCATCGGGGGAATTTCCGGCTATTTGGGCGGTGTGACTGATAGCGTCATTATGCGCTTGGCAGAAGTGTTAATGACTTTCCCTAGTATTTATCTTTTGGTGACTTTAGGAGCAGTCTTACCACCTGGTTTAAGCAGTACCCAGCGCTTTTTGCTGATTGTAGTGATTACTTCGGTTATTAGCTGGGCTGGTTTAGCACGGGTTATTCGGGGACAGGTACTATCAATCAAAGAGCGAGAATTTGTCCAAGCTGCACGCGCGATGGGCGCGAACCCAATTTATATAATCCTCCGCCACGTTTTGCCGCAAACGGCTAGTTATGTAGTTATCTCTGCTACTCTTGCAATTCCCAGCTTTATTGGCGCAGAAGCGATATTAAGTCTCATCGGTTTGGGAATACAACAACCAGACCCCTCTTGGGGAAATATGCTTTCTCTAGCTAGCAATGCTTCAATTTTGGTGTTGCAACCTTGGTTAATTTGGCCGCCGGCTGTGCTGATTATTCTCACAGTGTTAGCATTCAACTTACTCGGTGATGGGCTGAGAGATGCACTCGACCCGCGTAGTTTAAGAAGATAAGCGTTTAGAATAGCAAATTGCGTAGGCATCGCTGACAGCAAATTTCAAATTAATGAAGTAGACTATCTAGGTCATCCTCTAGATTAAGCTTTTGTGCAAAAATTGAGTGTGTATTCTTCAACTAGAAACTAAACGGAGTAGTAGTTTTATGTCCTACAGCGAGTTTAGTTTAGCTAAAGCAAAACAAGAGTTTAGTTTAACTACATTAGAGAAACGTGATATTTTCGTCGAAGCTCCTGAATTAGCTGCGAGTAATTTACTTGTAGAAACACTCAATTATAACCTGGCGATCGCTTTAGGTAGTAATAGTGAAAAAGCTCGTTCTGAGTTAATTATTGCTCCAATTTTAGTTGATTTACGGCGACAGTTACGAGAACAAATTGGTTTGTTTTCTGGGGTAGATTTTACTGTCGATAATAGCAAAGGATTAAACGGTACTTGCGATTTTATTATTACTAAATCTCCAGAAATTCTAATTTTGACAGCACCAGTAATTACAGTTGTAGAAGCTAAAAAAGAAAATATTAATGCAGGTTTGGGTCAGTGTGCAGCAGAAATGGTAGCAGCCCAAATTTTTAATGCGCAAGCTGCAAGTGAGATTAAAACAGTTTACGGAGCAGTTACAACGGGCAGTATTTGGCAATTCCTCAAATTAGAAGAACAAACATTGACCATTGATTTAAGCGAATATTATCTTAAAGATGTGAATAAAATTCTTGGTATTTTAGCCAGTGGTATTTCTCAATAAAATGTCAAAGTTGTCCCACCCTATAGAGACGCAAAAGTTAATTCCAAGACTGTAATCACTGGAATTATATCACGAGTGGGTTTGTTTAGATTGTCTCAAGAATCGAACCAGTACTTTTCCTGTAATAATTGCATTTACAAAACCAAAAATAATTCCAAAAAGAGGGAAACAAATTCTTATTATTTTTATATAAAAGAGTATATGGCAGCTTTTATATTAGCTTACGTGGTCAAATTAGAGTTTAATTTATTTACTTGAAGCTTTTATAAATTATAAAAATAGTATTATGGTGCTTCGGGGTTGAGTCGAATTATAGACCTAACCCCCAGCCCCTTCCCTACAAGGTAAGGGGAGTAAGATTCAATGTCTTTCTCCTTTTAGGAGAGAGGTAAGAGTAAACGAAAAACCTATATTTACGAATTAAGAATTATTTTAACAACTCTTTGCTAATATCGAATTCGGGGATCTACATAAGCATTTAAAATATCAATTAAAATGCTGGCACTCACAACGATCGCACCAAAGAACACCAGCACTCCCTGGACTGTGGGATAATCGCGATCGGCGATCGCTTGATAAAGTCGATTTGCTAACCCAGGCCAAGAAAATGTTACCTCTGTCAAAATTGCCCCACCTAACAGAGAGGCAAAGGTTAATCCCAAGACTGTAATTACTGGAATTAGAGCATTTTTTAAAGCGTGAGAGGCTAAAATCTTATTTTCACCAATACCTCTGGCTCTAGCGGCTTCTACATAATCAGCTTGCAAGGTTTGCTTTAAATTCACTCGCACAATTCGCTCAAAAATCCCACTGAGTAAAATTCCTAATGTGAGACTTGGTAGGGCAAGATGGTGCAAAGATGTGAAAAACTGAGTGAAATTTCCACCGAGTAAGCTATCAATTGTATACAATCCAGTCACAGTAGTTGGAGCCGGAAGATTAGGCGGAAAGCGGTTGGAATTGGGAAACCAACCCAGTTGGACTGAGAAAATCAACTGTAAAAGCATTCCTGCCCAAAACATGGGGAGTGCGTAGGTGATGATCCCAAATAAGCGCCCACCGACATCAAAATATGTTCCAGGACGAGAAGCTGAAAGAGTCCCAACCGCAATTCCAACGATGAGTGCAACCGCCATACTACATACTGCTAACTCCACTGTCGCCGGGAAATATTGTCTAATTATGTCCCAAACATTATCTCCGCTACTCAACAAAGAAGTTCCCAAATCAAAGCGCAACAAATTTCCCAAATAATTGAGGTACTGTAGCCACAGAGGAAGGTTTAAACCTAGTTGTTTTCGCAATTCTTCTTTAGCAGCTTCTGGCGCACGTCCGCCGAGAATTGCATCTGCTGGATCTCCTGGTGTTGCTCTTAATAAGAGAAATACAATGGTGATAATCGTTAATAGCTGAAGTGGCGCGAGAAGCAACCGAGAAACAATGTAATATTGTAAAGCTTTAGAACGAGACATAAACAATTCAAAATTATAAATGCAGTTTTTGAAACTATCTTAGCTATTAACTAGATATATATTGAACATGAAACATTTTACTTAAGAGTCAAAAGTCAATGGTCAACAGTTATGACTAATGACTAATGACTAATGACTACTTTTTAATTGTCTGGTAAACCAGAATTTGGGTAGGGTTAAGTTGTACACTACTAACACCTTTTTGGGCAAATACATAGTCTTTGCTTTGCCATAAAGGAACATAAGGTACATCAGTAGCTACTTGCGTTTGAATTTCTGCAAAAATTTTCTGACGCGCTTCGGGGTTTAGTTCTTTGCGTTGCTGATCAATCAGTTTATTCATGGCTTCGCTATAGTAAAACGAACCCTGACTTTGACTGCCTCCATCTTCGCATCCTTTAGCAACTGAACCTTTGTCACAAGCCAAAAACGGCTGGACATAATTATCTGGGTCTAAAAAATCTGGATACCAATCTAGTAAAGCCCCTGGATATAAACCTTTGGTAATGTCTTTAAAGAAGGCTGGCCCTTCGGCGGGGGTGACTTCAAATTGCAGTATTCCATCCATTTTGGCATCAACAAGAGATTTGAGCGTCTGTGCTGCCAAACTACGAGTAGGTGAACTAGAAGGATACCAAATTTGTACTTTTGCCGGATTCTCTTTAGAAAAACCAGCAGTAGTTAACAATTTTTTAGCTTGATCAAAGTTAGCATCACCATATTTTTCTTTAAATAATGGCACAGAAACTTTAAACGTCGTCGGAATCATGCTATAAAGCGGATCTGCTTGACCAAGTAACGCCCGTTCATTTAACAGTGGACGGTCAATTATTGAGGCGATCGCTTGTCTTACCTCTAATTTATCTAAAGGTTTTTGATTCCGGTTTAATACCAGATAACTTACTACACTACCCTCAGCTGCGATCGCTTGCCAATCCCCTTTTTTACCACCTTCTTCCAAACTACGATTTTGATCTGGCTGTAACGATAGATAAGCTACATCGATTGCGCCTGTACGGAAAGCATTAAACAAATTAACCGGACTAGTTTGAATTTGGAGGTTAACACCCTTGTTAACTGGTTTTTCTCCCCAATACTTATCAAACAGATCAAATCGGATTGAATCAGTACCATACTGTCCTAATTTGTAAGGGCCAGTCCCCACAAAAATATTCGGCTTAAATTTACCAGCACCAAGTTCGTAAGCTTTTTGCGAAACTGCACATACCCCAGGAAACGCCAGCAATGAAGGAAACGCTGCAAAGGGCTTTTTCAGCTTAAAGGTTAACTCATACTCGCCTGTAGTTTTTACCGAATCTATTACATCAGCTAGTAAGAATGATGGTTTTCCTTTATTTTGAATAAAGCGGTTGATGGTAAAAGCCATTGCTTGGGCATTGAAGGGAGTCCCATCGTGAAAAACTACTCCCTGACGTAAGGGAATGGTATAAGTTAAGGCATCTTGGCTAACTTTAGGTAATGCTGTAGCTAGCTGGGGCTTAATTTCCGTGCTTCCTGGTTCGTAGGTGTAGAGGCGATCGCTCATATTAAACACCAAACCTAACGATGCTAACTCATAAGCATCAGCCGGATCAAGGGTTCTCGGCTTTGCTGTTGTACCTATAGTAATACGACCATCACCTGTAGGGCTATTCACAGAGCCCGATGGTGGCGTAGCTGACTGTGGACGAGGAGCGCAACTAACAACTAAAAACAAACATAGACAGAACAGAGATAGGAATTGTGTAATCCGACCCCACCGTTTCACGGACCAAGAAAACCAGGTCATACAGTTAAATTTTTTGTAATGAGCGGTGAGTGATATTACTATATATTCGCTAGTTTTATAGCAATTTTTACAATTAGTTACTACTTTACACACTTTTTATAGAGAGCTTTGCTCGATAGATAGATTATGCGTATTCAGGATGATTAAGTCAAAATACTAAAAAAAAATGAATAAACTATATCGAGTCATAGTTTATTCACTGCAATGCTAACTATAGTATGTAAAACTATAGTTAGCATAAGTTTACTACTGTCTTTAGTTGTCTTAGCAAAATTCTATGAGAGCTGAGATACTTGATCAATTTGGAAAACGAGTCAGAGATGAAAGATTGCAAAGAGGGCTATCCCAAGAGGAATTAGCCGAAAAAGCAGAACTTCATCGCACATACATAAGAATGATTGAAAGAGACCAGAAAAACATCACTCTTATCAATATTGAAGTTCATAATTTTGAGAAGTAGACTCAAGATAAGAGTAATTTAATATAAAAATTTCTTTCCCCTTATATCGTTCGCCTTTAAAGTGATCTTGTTTACTTTTTCCATTTTTTTGATCGTCGGTTCTACTAATTGTGTAATTCCATTCTTTGTCGTATATTTCCAATGCCCATTCATATAATTTTCTAATTGTTTCGCTATTATCATAAGTTATAAGAAATTTTATTCTTTGCTTATGTTTGTTTAATATTTGGCATAGTCTGAAATGATCGTCTTTAGAAAATGAATGAACATAAAATTTATCTTGATCTGCATTGAAATAAGGAGGATCAATAAATAAAAAAGAGCCATCAGGTACAGATTCAATAACTTCTTCAAAGTCGAGATTAGTAATTTTAACGTTTTGAAGCTTCTCAGAAGTTCGACGGATATTTCTGGGCCAATTTTCTGGACGCATACTGTATTTTTCACCATATCCCCAATAACAGTTCTGATGCTTCATGATCCCAGAATAGGAGGTTCTGTTGAGGTAAAACCATCTAACAGCTTGTTCTAATTTATTTTGTGGTATGAATTCACTTTTGTAATATGTATGTCTTTCCTTAGTAGCAGATTCACCTTCTAAAAATTTTATTAATTCTTCGGGTTTATCTCGAATTATTAACAATGTATTTATTAATAATTCATCAATATCATTGAGCCAATTAATGTTTACTTTATCTTTTACAAAAAAGATAGATCCACCCCCTGCAAAAGGTTCAACATAATAGGAATGAGAAGGAATATAATTAAGAATCAAATTACGAGCATAAAATTTGCCACCAGGATATCTAAATGGTGAATTTATAGGTTTGTTCATAATTGTCTGAAGTATTCATAGAATTATGTTCGGCATTTGCTAACTATAGTATACATAAATATTTTATGTATACTTGGCGATCAAATAAAACTATTAGCTTAAAATCAGATATGATGTTGTTATTTATTGTACTGAGTTCAATTATTTAAATAAGTGTTTTTATTATTAAAATGTAGACTAATAATAATTTAAATAGCCTGAATTTAAAATATCATTAACTATACATTATTAATAAATAATATACGATATTGTAAACAGCAGATTGAAAGTCTAATAGTGAGACTAAGAGCGTGAAATATTTCTTTCTATCTGAGGGATGGGCAGTTGCGAGAGTCTGGGCATCTGATGGACTCTGGCAAATAACCGCATGGCGACGCCAACCAGATATTCAGCGAATGAATATTTGTTTAGTGGAACAAAACGAATTGCTATGGCTTTATCGAGTTGAAGAAGCCGTTTTAACCGTCGAAGTGAAGCCAACAACACCAGAAATTGCCAGTCAGACCATAGGTCAAGTAGTACTCAAGCGCTTGATGAGCGCCGAACAGGTAATTGAACGCCTGGCTACAGCTGAGACAAAATGTCAACTGCAAAACATCCAATTGGTGGTTCAGTAGATAGTAGGGCATTGGGAATTGGGAATTGGGCATTGGGCATGGGAAAGAGGCAGAAGAGCGGGGGGTAGAGGGGAAAACTCTGCTCCCTTGCTTCCTTGCTTCTTCCCCTGCTCCCCATTGCCCTCGTAAAGAAAAGATAAGAAAATTTAATCCCCGACAGCGATTGGTAGCGAAAAAACTTGGACATGCTACGCGATCGCATCAATTTACACGCTTGCAAACAATTCCATCAATAGTTACACTTTTTAAAACATTCTCATTTTTGCTTAGTGATGGCTACCCTACAGGGTAAATCTCAAAAGAGCGAGTAAGCATTGCCAAAGCACCCACACTGTCTAACTTATAAGACTAAGCTGTGGTAAGGTTCTGGCTGTGGCAATAACAAAAAACAAGAGAGAGTTTTCTGAGTGGCGAGTTTCGTTCCTTAGAATCTCAGTAAGAAAATTGCTTTGTAAACTAACTCATCGAGGAGGAGCGTAGTCGATGGGACTACCCTGGTACCGAGTACATACAGTCGTTCTGAATGATCCAGGACGGCTGATTTCTGTACACTTAATGCACACAGCCTTAGTAGCAGGCTGGGCTGGTTCGATGGCACTCTACGAACTAGCTGTTTTTGACCCTAGCGATCCGGTTCTCAATCCGATGTGGCGTCAAGGGATGTTCGTTCTACCCTTCATGTCGCGTTTGGGTGTTACCCAATCTTGGGGTGGTTGGAACGTTACCGGTGGCCCAGCAACCGATCCTGGTTTCTGGTCATTTGAAGGCGTTGCAGCAGCTCACATCGTTCTTTCCGGTCTTTTGTTCCTAGCCGCCGTTTGGCACTGGGTTTATTGGGATTTGGAACTCTTTAGAGATCCCCGCACTGGTGAACCTGCCCTAGACTTGCCAAAAATGTTTGGCATTCACCTGTTCTTATCTGGTCTACTTTGTTTTGGGTTTGGTGCTTTTCACCTCACCGGACTATTTGGCCCAGGCATGTGGGTTACTGACCCCTATGGTATAACTGGAGCAGCGCTTGCAGTAGCACCAGAATGGGGCCCAGATGGTTTTAACCCATATAACCCTGGTGGCATTGTGGCTCACCACATTGCTGCTGGCGTTGTTGGTATTATTGCAGGCTTATTCCACCTCACAGTAAGACCGCCCGAACGGCTCTACAAAGCCTTACGGATGGGGAACATTGAAACAGTACTTTCTAGCAGTATTGCAGCAGTTTTCTTTGCTGCTTTCGTTGTTGCAGGTACTATGTGGTACGGTAACGCCGCCACTCCCATCGAATTATTTGGCCCAACCCGTTATCAATGGGATCAAGGCTACTTCCGTCAAGAAATTCAGCAGCGCGTCCAAACAAGTGTTGCCCAAGGTGCAACCCTTGAGCAAGCTTGGTCGCAGATTCCCGAAAAGCTGGCTTTCTATGATTATGTCGGTAATAGCCCCGCTAAAGGCGGTCTATTCCGTACTGGGCCGATGGTCAAGGGTGATGGCATTGCTCAATCTTGGCAAGGTCACGCCGTATTCAAAGATTCTGAAGGACGGGAATTGACCGTGCGTCGTCTCCCCAACTTCTTTGAAACCTTCCCAGTAATTTT
>NZ_JBALBZ010000086.1:0-5258 GCF_036919495.1 Nostoc sp. | reverse complement strand
GTCAACTGCTTTTGCGTCATGTGTCATATTCTATAATGCCGCGACCTCTAAGATCATAATTTTCTTGCGCTACCCCTACTTATTGAGCCGATACGTATAAATTATATACGAATTGCGGGTGAAGAAAGGAGTTTAAAACCCCCACAAAACTAGAATTTTTGGTGGTCTTAAATCAGTGATGGATCTGAATTCCCCATTGATTTATTCTGACGGAGTGAATTTCGATGTATTTAATGTATCTTCTTATGGTAAAAAGTTAACTTTTGCAGTAAGAGGAGCGAGAACAAAAAAGTTAGTGGAGAAATGGTAGAAGTTTGGCGATATTGGGAATTTGAGCATCCATCAAGTTCTGTAGTAAGAGTGATAGCAACACCAACAGGGCTAGAGTTATTTGCAGTGGATGTATTGCAAATAGTAGCTCCAATTTTAAATGATGATTTCGTGAGGTCAATTGAAGTTCAGAAACGATTAGTGATGATGGAGAATAATCAAGTGAGTTTGGTATCGACACTCAGCGCTCTATCGATTCACTCATTAGTATCACTACCAACTGTAATAGAACACAATGTAGTCAGGCAATTTATGCAATGGGTAAGAACAAATGTGATGCCAGTGTTTAAAAATGATGTGACAATGATTGCAGTCGAGCAACCCAAATACTTATTTCAAGAAATAGATTACTCTCAGAAAGATTCTTTGATTAAGTATTTGTATTTTCAAAATAGTGATTCTTGGTCATCAAATAGTATTGATTTATATTTAAAGTTTATTTTTAAAAAGCTTCCATTGCCAGCTGGCTGTCCTCAGACTATTGATTTAAATGGGATTGACTTGAGAAGTAGATATTTTCAAGTATTGAAGACAGTACTAAGGTCAGTCAGCAGTTATGAATATGTTTATGAAGATTTGGTGATCAGGTCGGCAAATTTATTGATAGCTCAATCATTAGATTTGTTAGTTTATTACCATTTAAATAAATTAAATGAGTTGGATTTAAATCAGGTGCTAGAACAAGGATTAATATTACAAGCTTTGGGAACAATGGTTAATAAATCAATTGACAATTTCAAGGATTTAAAACCAATGTATTTAAACCTATTAGACTACTTTTCAGCAGAGATGCTAGCACTGGACTAAACCCCGAAACTGATTAAACATGAAATAGAGGAGAAAATCAGATGACAGATATTTTAAACGATGAGGCGGAGATCCTTAACGGAGTAGAAGAATTACTCTTAGTAACGGATGAAACAACAGAAGCAGAAAGCACAGAAGATATACAGCAGATGCCAGAAGCAGTAAGCGCAGGTGAAAAAACAGAAGCAGGAAATACAGTTCTGCCACAAACCAAAACCACAGTCAGCAATAAAAAACAGTGGAGTCGGAGATTAGTGATAGTGACAGGAGATAAAGGAGGAGTAGGAAAAAGTACTTTCGCCAGAGGATTAGCGCAAACATATTTGGATATGAAAAAAGAATTTTTGGCTTTTGATGCGGACATATCTAATTCTCATTTAAGCAGATTTTATGGGGATAAATGTTTAGTGAGAGAATTAGATTTTTTTACAGAAGGGAATGTAGACATTTTTCTAGATGATTTGAAAGAGTTAATAGAGGATAGTCTAGACACAGAAGGGGCAGTTATAAGAGGAAAGTCTTTATTCTTATTGGAATTACCACCACAGTCCATGAGAATCTTAAAAGATGTTGTACAACAAATGAAATTTTTGTCTACAGTTGATGAATTATATGATATGCGAGTAACAATTGTAGTTGTAATTAGTCGAGTAATGGATTCAGTAAAGCAGTTAATAACTTTATATGATTTTTGTCAAGACCAAGTAGATTATGTCGTAGTGAAGAATTTGTTCTTCGGTTCGCCAGAAAACTTTGTCAGATATAAAGAATCCTCAGATATAACAGCGATGAAGGATTTATTAACAGAAAGGAACATTCCCTTTTTGGAAATAACGATGCCAGATTTAATAGAACACGCTTATGATTATCTAGATAAGAATAGCTTGACATTTAATCAAGGAATAGGGCAAAAAGAAAAACCATCAGTCAAAGGAAGGGTAAGTACTTGGATTAGCAAATTCAAGGAACAAGTTTGGTTGGCAAAAAGCATTTTAGGATTAAACGATGTCCCGCGTTTGTAGGCGTGTAGTTATGACTGTAGGTGACTCGCGTGTGGGAAAGTCTACAGTTATCAAGTTATTGATTGAACTATTGCTTAGTCAAAATCAAACTGTTAAGATTTATAACCATGACAACCGTAATAAGTTCAAAGCTTATGAAGGTATAGTGCCAATAGAAAGCTTAAATTTTTTCACTGACAACCCGGATTTGGTGTTAGACGATTTACTTAATGACTCATTAGATGTGATTTTTGTAGATATGCCGGGACAATATATCGAAGAAACCTGTAACTATATATATGAGGCTGATTTTTTTACTGTTTTGGCTGAACTCAACTGGAAATTAACATTCTTACAGCCAATTTCCCATAGAAGTGATTGCATGGAATATTTCTTGCAGCTATTAGATTTCGCAACGGACAATGCTAATTATGTCATAGTAAAAAATCAACATTTTGATACGAGGTTTAAAGAGTACAACCAATTAGTACAGCAGAAATTGCCATTGATTGGGGGCACAGAAATTAGATTAACAGCCTTGCACAGAGATCACTATCAAGGAATGGAGGATTTAAGCAAACCTTACTCACAATGTTTTCATGAGCAATCCCTATATGTGTTGTATCGCTCATATATTTATCACTGGCTAAAAAATTTCTTTGATGCTGTAAAAAATAATCAAGTCGCTAGTATTTACTTAGGAGTATCAGCAGGTGAGAACATCAGAAATATTGCAGGGGTATTCTGAAGCCGAACAACAGAGGATTGTTGAAACAGCACAGCAACTGGGGTTAGCAGAAGATGACCCGATGTTTCAAGTCATGGCAACACTTGGCAGATATGAAGAGACAATGATTTCACTGCAAGCACGAATGGAGGCAATGATTGAAGCTTGGGTACTAACAATCGATCAAAAGGTGGCGAATACTTCTAAAACAGCACAATCGATGAACAACACTGTAGTCAGTAATGCTGTGCGTGATGTATTAACTGAACAAATGCCAAAGCTGATACAATCATCGACATCATCTGCATCATCTGCATCATCGCCATCAAAAGAGATGCGATTATCTACAGGGAATTTTCAGATGCATTTTTGGTCTATCTGCGCTTTGGTAGGAGGAGTGACAGCAGCTGGTGCGATGCTTGCTTCATTTACAACTTGGAACGTGATGACTAACTTGGGTCAAAATCAATCAGTCATGTTGTCAAACAACGACTTGAAGATTTTACAATGGGTAAAATCCAGCGAAGGTAAGCAAACTTATAAGCTCTTTGTTGATAATCAGCAAACTCTGGCTGCTTGCCAAGAAGAAAATCGCTTGAAAGGATATTGCTTAATTCAAATGCAAAAAAACAAGAAAAATTAATCAACCAGTAGCTCTCCAGTCTTGTGCTAAAGGTTCTAAATAGCCAAAACTTTGAGCTTTAATAATGGCATTGACCCGATCTCTAGCTCCCAGCTTCAGAAAAAGGTTGCCAGTGTGGGATTTGACTGTACTAATACTGATGAAAAGTTGATTAGCGATTTCCTTATTGGAGTAGCCACTAGCAATCAATTTGAGAATTTCAATTTCTTGAGTTGTAGGCAACTCGTTGTACCTTTTGCCTTTAATTTTTGTACTCTGACGATGGTTCAATTCCAGAAATCTCTTGATAATCGCTTGGTCAAGATATTCTTCATTTTGATAGATACTACGGATAGCGTTTTTAATCGAGTCGATCTTGGTTGTCTTTAAGAAATATGAATCAGCACCACAGGCAAAAGCTTCGTTAATCATATTTTGACTAGAATAAGCACTGAGGATAATAACTTTCGATAGAGTGTGCTTCTTAATCCTGGTTGTGATTTCCAGTCCGTTGATATCTGGTAGTCCAATATCAAGCAAGACAATATCAGGATTTGTTGAGTTGACTAACTCTAATCCCTCCAATCCACAGCTAGCCTCACCGCACAGTTCCATGTCTGATTCTTGTGCGATCGCCGTTCTAATGCCAAGTCTACATAGTTCTTGGTCTTCAATTACTACTACCCGAATTGTCATGATAGTCATATTTGCACCGAGAATATTTGCACCGGAAGTTAATCTTTAACCTCTCCTATTTTTATACCATAAATGTTTGCCTGAAAACAGTGCAATTAAAAAATAAGTATTAGTTATTTTCCCGATAACTAGAATATAAATATTTGCAAACTAATTCCGAAGGCAGGTTTTAATTAGAACATATATTGCGAAAAATTAGTTATACTTAAAAGTAAAAATCTTTGCGAAAAATCAGTTGGTAAGAAAAAATAAATTTCGTTTAGGAGTGGCTATATGTCCCAAGCAAAATTCATAAATAAAATTAATATTTCCACATTATTGCATGACGTATCAAACGCGGTTGTCAATGAATCAATTGTTTTAAAGCAAATGATGGATGGAGAGTACGGTAGTACTTTACAAGAGATAAAAACAATTTTGATATCCTTATGGCAGACAAACAATCAAGTAATCCAGTTGATAGATAGGTATCAAAGTCATCAGTCAAGAGATAGAGTTATCGGCTTGAATCCATCCTTGATTAATGAATTTGATTTTGGCGACTTACTGAATAATTTATATCAAGAGTATACGCCAAAAGTTATTAATCGGGGCTTAAGATTACACTACGAAACTTGTACAGGATATCTGCATGGAACCAGGGTGAAAGGAGATGCGATACATCTTTACAGAATGTGTTCAAATCTACTTCAAAATGCCCTCTCATATACAGAGACAGGTGATATATTCTTGCGATTGTTGAACCAGGGTGATGACTTGGTAATTTTAATTGAAGACACAGGCGTTGGTATTGAACCAGAGGATTTGGCGAATATCTTTCTACCTTTTTATCGTGGGACTATTTCTTCACCTGGTTCCGGGTTAGGATTGTATATTGCAATGATGGTAGCTTATTCTCATGGGCTGAAACTGTCTGTAGATTCTGTTGTCGGTAAGGGAACGATATTTACAATAAAATTTCCCTATCAAGTAAACAATTCTGGTTCTTCCGCTACTTTTATGGCGAGAATCAAAATTAATTAGATTTTAACAACTACAATTTAATATAAAAAATGGTTAAAATTTAGATATTGTA
>NZ_JBALBZ010000085.1:0-103778 GCF_036919495.1 Nostoc sp. | reverse complement strand
CGGATTTGAATTAAAATACTGCGACTTCGCCAAGATTTGCTGATACCAGGAAAGTGAAAGCCAATATCTATAGAATCTGGATCGACTAACTCCCTAGTTTCCGGGTCATTTTTCCAGGGTTTAAGATCAGATTTGGCATCAGGAAACTCGAATTTGAACAAATTAACCACTGTAGCTATGTTGCTGGCGAGTTCAAGGTTCGTTGCCTGTTCAGCTGCGTTCACTAAAAAATACTCCTATATTGCGTCGGCATCTTCCGGGATGTGAAGACAGAAAAACCGCCAGAAGGCTTATAGTATTGGTGTTTCAGCTTATCAACACCTTTGAGATTTAGCAACTCTAAATCATATTTCCCTAACAATCCTGGTTACTAGACAGTTACCAAAAATCGCTTCTTGTTGAGACTGGCTAACACCTTTTAAGTAATTATACTTAAAAAGCCGATGAAACTCTGCCGTTTGGAAAAAATATCGAGATTTTCTGCAAAATCCTTGGCTGACAAGAACGATTGACTGCGCTAGCGATCTAAAATGACACTGTGAATCGGTAAACCAAAAGCAATTAAGTTCAATATATGGTGCGTCAACGCTCGATTTTTTCATTTTTCCTAGTACTATTGGCCACATTCCTGATTAGTTGTGGTAGCCCTGGTGTTGCGGTGGCACCTCCGACTTACACAGCAATACAACTTGAAAAAATTCAGGCTTATGTTCCTGAAATTCAGGCTGTGCGCGATCGCTCACAAGAATTGACAACTCTGATTAAAAAAGGTGATTGGATCAATGTGCGTAACTTTATACATGGCCCGATAACAGAAGCAAAGCTGAATCTGACTTATGTCACTCCCAACCTTCTACCCAAAGACCAACCCACAGCACGTCAAATAACGCGAGATTTTTTTAAAGACCTGGTTAAACTTGATAAAGCTACTAGTGCTAGCAATCCTCTAGTTGCCTTGAATCAATCCCAAGCTGCTTTTGCAGATATTGACAAATTCCTCGATCTGCTTCCTAAAACCAGCAGTGAAGCAGAGGCAAGTTAAGCGCAAGGTAAGATGAGCAAAGGGGATGAGGGAACAGGGGGAGCAATTTTTACTCTCCCTGTTTCCTCATCTCCCACATCTTTCGATCTTCGTCTCAAAACAGCAATGAGTCATGTAGTTATTATCGGTTGTGGTGTAGTCGGGGCTGCGATCGCTTACGAACTGAGTCTAGTAAAAGGGCTGAAAATTACAGTTTGCGATCGGCAAGCACCAGCACAAGCTTCCACGGGCGCTGCACTTGGCGTTTTAATGGGCGTAATCAGCCAAAAAATAAAGGGCAAAGCTTGGCAGATGCGACAAACTAGCATCCAACGCTATGAAACTTTGATTCCTGAACTAGAAGCTGTAACAGGTCGTAAAATTCCTTTTAATCGCCAGGGAATTCTCAGTCTTGGTTTGGAAGAGGAAAATTTAGCAGCATGGGAAAAACTTGTAGAAGTTCGCCACTCTCAAGGCTGGCATTTAGAAATATGGGATACGGCTAAACTTAAAAATATCTGTCCTCAAGTTGATCGGGAAAAAATTACTGGCGCTGTCTATTCTCCTCAAGACCGTCAACTCGATCCAACTGCTCTCACATTAGCTTTAGTTGAGGCTGCCCAGCAAAATGGTGTAACTTTCAAATTTGGTGTGGCTGTTTTAGATGCCCAAACCTCACCACCTGAATCTTCTCCCCAATTTTGCGTTCAACTTGAGACTACAGAAGGAAAAATAGCCGCAGATTGGTTTGTAGTCGCAGCAGGGCTAGGTTCGACACCACTGACAGCAAAATTAAATCAAATAATTGATATCCGCCCCGTACTTGGACAAGCGTTGCAAATGCGTGTGGGGCATCCATTAGGAAATCCCGACTTCCAGCCAGCGATAACGCGTAACGATGTGCATATTGTTCCTGTGGGTGGTGGAGATTATTGGGTGGGTGCAACATTAGAATTTTCCAACAATGGCGATGAGATACCGCCAAATCAAGAACTGCTGGAATCTGTTAGAGAACAAGCGATCGCATTTTGTCCAGAATTAGCCACAGCAACTATTCGCCGCACCTGGTCAGGTTTACGTCCCCGCCCTGAAGGTCGCCCAGCCCCAGTTATTGGTAAGTTGCCAGGGTTTAGTAACGTCCTCCTAGCTACTGGATACTATCGCAATGGCGTTTTACTAGCACCCGCTACAGCTTATGCGATTCGTGAGATGATTATTCATCAGGGAATAGGGAATGGGGAGTAGGGAGTGGGGGAGATGAAGAAGCAGGGGGCAGGGAGCTGGGGGCAAGGGGGAGAATAAAAAATTACCTACTTTCCCCTCTGCTCCCTGCTCCCTGCCCCTCTGCCTGTTTCTAATGCCCCATGCCCAATATCCAATATAGGAAAATAGCGTGTCAATTACAGAACATAAAATCAATGTAGATTCACTGGAATGGTTTTATCGGGAATCTTTACCAATCGGTAGAACTGACTTAGCGCCTGTGTTGTTGCTACACGGCTTAGTCTCACAAAGTTATAGTTGGCGTAATATTATACCTGGTTTGGCGAATCAGGGTACAAGAGCGATCGCACCAGATTGGATTGGTTATGGCAATTCTTTAAAACCAGAAAAACGAGATTTTGCTTACACTCCCGATGCTTTTATCACAGCTTTAGAAGGATTTGTTAAAGCGCTAGAACTTGAACATTTTTCTTTAGTTGTGCAAGGATTTTTAGGTTCTGTAGGACTACAATATGCCTTACGTCATCCAGAACAAATTGCCAATATAGCTATTTTAAATACACCCATTTCAACTGCTGCCAAATTACCCTGGAAAATTAAACAAATGGGTTTGCCTTTGGCAGGTGAAGTCATGACCCAAGACCCGCTTTTGGTTGACCGAACGCTAGAAGGTGGAAGCCGTTATCGCATAGGAGATAAAGAATTAGATGTTTATCGAAAACCATTTTTAAAAAGTTCTTCATCTGGGCGGAGTCTCTTATCAAGTATTCGCAATTTACAGCTAGATTCAGCAATGAAAGAAATCGAATCTGGCTTTAAAGAATGGCAACAGCCAATTTTAATTCAATGGGGTATGATTGACCCTTGGTTACCCGTAGATATTGCTGAAAATTTTGCCAAATCCGTACCAAATAACGAATTAATAAAACTTAATAACGTCGGACATTATCCTCAAGAACACTACGCAGAAGCGATTTTAGAAGACCTTTTACCCTTTGTGCGTCGTAAAGATGCTCATTGACAATATACTTTTGGCAAAAATCGATATTATAAAAATGAAACCATAGATAAACACCGATGATTTATCTGTGGCAAAGAAATTAATTCTGGATTTTTGCCAGACTTATAATGTTATTCCAGCCTGCATTTGTGATCTTTTTATTACCATTAAAAATTCCTCACAACCACAAGTAAAGGAGATTAGTATTCATGGCTTATTCATGGTTTAAAGCCTTTCATATTGTCGGATTTGTAGTTTGGTTCGCTGGTTTGTTCTACTTAGTTCGTCTTTTTATCTATCACGTTGAAGCGAACCTTGAACCTGAACCAGCGCGAACGATACTGAAAAATCAGTATCAAATTATGGAAAAGCGTCTCTACTATATCATTACTAACCCAGGAATGTTTGTGACGATCGCAATGGCTATCGGTTTATTAACCACTGAACCGGACGTTTTAAAAGAGGGTTGGTTGCATATAAAACTCCTGTTTGTTGCCATTTTAATTGGCTATCATCATTACTGCGCTCGACTGATGAAGAAATTAGCAGTAGATGAATGTGGCTGGAGTGGTCAGCAATTACGTGCTTTAAATGAAGCACCCACCGTTATGTTAGTAGCGATCGTGTTGCTGGCTGTGTTTAAGAATAATCTACCTACAGATATCGCTGCTTGGGCTATTTTCGGCATGATTATTTTGATGGCAGTCACTATTCAACTTTACGCCAAAAAACGCAGGCAAGATAAAGAGAAGTTGGCGGCACAAATAGGACAACCACAAGAACAAAGTTAGATAAACTTCTCCATGTCTTAAACATCGCCAAGGTTTTGATAGGTTTGTAGTAAGGACAAAGCGTGCTTGAATATTTGAGGACTAAAGTCCTCACTACAAACGTATTTACCTCGCAAAATTAATGCAATAGACTAGTAGTAGCTGTAGGTACAGTTTTAGTCTGGTAGGCGTTTTTGACACCAACCCAGTTACTAGCAATTGGCATTCGCCAACCAGTTCCAAAGGCGCGATCGGTGATTTTTAAACCGGGGGGTGCTTGTCGCCGTTTAAATTCAGCCCGCGCTACCATTTGGATTACTCTGTCTACAATTACCGGATCGTGACCGGCTGCAACTATTTGTGCTGCTGATTGGTGATTATGAATCAGGCGTTGCAAAATATCGTCCAAAATTTCGTAGGGCGGTAGAGAGTCTTGATCGACTTGGCCTGGTTTGAGTTCGGCGCTGGGTGGTTTAGTCAAGACGTTTTGCGGGATGATTTCATTATTGCGATTTAACCATTGACAAAGTGAATATACACGGGTTTTAGGAACATCTGCAATCACCGCTAACCCGCCATTCATATCGCCATAGAGTGTACAGTAACCAACTGCCATTTCTGATTTGTTACCGGTAGATAAAAGCAGATAGCCAAATTTATTAGCGATCGCCATTAATAAATTACCGCGAATCCGAGATTGGATATTCTCTTCTGCCAGTCCAAACTCAGTACCTGCAAACAAATTATCCAAAGTTTGATCAAATCCTTGCATTAACTCGCCAATTGGTAAAAGATGAGTCTTAATCCCCAAATTTTCGGCTAATGCCACAGCATCACTAATGGAATGCTCGGAACTGTAAGGGGAAGGCATGAGAACACCGAGGACATTTTCTTTACCAAGTGCAGCAGTTGCGATCGCAGCTACTATTGCAGAGTCAATCCCGCCACTTAAACCCAATACTACTTTAGAAAAGCGACACTTACGAGCATAATCTCGCACTCCCAAAACTAACGCTTGCCAAATTTCTTGATCTTCCGATTTATAGACAGGTGCTATAGAACCTAATTGAAAATCCCGTTGCGCTTCATCAAATTCAACTACTACTAAATCGGTATCAAAACCACGGGCACGACACATAACTTCACCTTGACGATTCAAGGCAAAACTCCGCCCGTCAAAAATTAGGTCATCATTTCCGCCAACCTGATTAGCATAAATCATTGGTTGTTGAAAACGTATTGCACTATGCTTAAGCATTGTTTCCCGAAACTGCTCCTTACCGGCAGTGTAGGGGGAAGCAGACAAATTTACAATTAAATCTACACCCAAAATTGCTAAGTCAGCAATCGGATTTACTGCATAACTACGTTTGCCCCAGAATTCCTCATCGTTCCATAAATCTTCGCAAATAGTTACGCCAATATGGATATTATCTAGAGTGAAATAATTAGCTTGTAAGCCTGGTTCAAAATAGCGCCGTTCGTCAAATACATCGTAAGTAGGCAAAAGCCGTTTGTGAAAAACTTGCTTGACCTGACCATTTTCTAACAAAGCCATGCTGTTAAATAAAGTTTTACCACCACTAATATGTGCTTGGAGGTTCTGTTCAACAGTTCCTACTAATACAGCTAGATTTTGTGGTAAATCCTGCGCCAAGTTTTGTAAAGTGATGCCCATCGCTTCCACAAAACTAGGATTTAGTAATAAATCTCTTGGTGGATAGCCACACAAAGAAAGTTCTGGTGTCAGCAACAAACGCGCATCGCTAGATGCTGCTAGTTGTGCCGCCTCTAGGATTTTTTGGGCATTTATAAGCAAATCACCAATTGTTGGATTAATTTGAGCGATCGCAATTTTCATATTATTTGTCATTTGTTAAGAGTCATAAGTTACTCTAGACTTTGGGTAGAGATTGATTAAATAAATACCAAAGGCTTATCTTTTAAGGGAGCAAAAGCTTCAGCGTCAAACTTATACAAACTAGCTGGACGACCAGCACCTCGTGATACCTTAATTCCGGTATCGCATAAAAAACCTAACTTGAGTAGACGCGCTCGAAAATTAGAATAATCGGAAAAATTGTCACCTAAAACTGTGGCGTATAACTGATATAAATCATTCAAGGTGAACATTTCTGGCAAGACTTCAAAAGCCACCGGACTATACTCTAATTTATTTCGCAACCGCCTATGTCCATAGGCCAAAATTTCATTATGGTCAAAAGCTAATTGCGGCACTTGTTTTACCGGATACCAAGCTATACCAGTCATGCGATCGGCAATTAATTCGGCTTCTTCAAATCGCACTAGGGCAAAGTAACTAACTGATAGATAACGCACACCATAACTATCAGTTGCTTCCCGTGGATCGCGATTTGGCCCGCCAAATGTATAGAGTTGTTCTAAATAGAGATTGTTGACCTTAATTTTCTCTGCCATAATGCGATAGGCAGCATCTTCTAAAGACTCTCCTGGACGTACCAAAGTACCGGGAAGACTCCAATGATTTAGAAATGGTTCTTGCTGTCGCATTACTAGTAGAACTAACAGCCGATTTTGTATAGTATCTACAGAAAAAATTACATTATCAACACCAACCTTGAAATCGGCCAAAGGTTGTTGGTTTAACGGAGTTGGTATCTTTTTTTGTGAACGTCCTGGCATTCGTACAAATGCTCTCGATTAATATAGGCAACTACAGGGGCTGTGAGGGCTTGAGAATCTCCATGTTCGCGGTACGCTGTTGAGGAAACATCTAGACCGGTTAGACTAGCGATCGCAATCTTCCCTCCCAGCTTTTGCACTACCTCTGAACTAGATTCATCTATTGCATATCCCGGTCGCGGTACGATCAGTAGTTGCACTTGCTGTAACAAATCTTCAATGCGATACCAACGTGGTAGCTGACTCAGTAAATCTGAACCAATAATCAACGTCAATTGGGCGTCTTCACCCCAAGTAAGCTTGGCTTTTTCCACTGTTTCCAGTGTTCTGAAGCTACTCAATTTTTGTTCCAAAGCAATATTGTGCCGTGGCGCGTCTATATTCGCGATCAACAATTGCAGCATTGCCGCCCGATGTTCTAAGGGTGTTTGATGAGACTTAAATGGATTATCTGCTGCCCAAACTGCTACCCAATCATAACGCTCAGACAACCAACTCAGAATTTCTTGATGTCCAGCAGTTGGTGGATCGGCACTAGTTCCAAACAAAGCAACTCTCATAGTAATTCGTAATGACGCTCGAGGACTCGCTAACGCTGCGCTAACGTAATTCGTAATTCGTAGTTCGTAATTAAGACAGACTGAAAGAGTACTTCTTACCTCTGTGTTCTCTGTGCCTCTGCGGTTCGTTTCTTAGTTTCTTCAGTCAACTCTTGCAGCGCGGCAGAAATTTTCACCTGCGCCGAGACAGGATTATCCAAACGTCTTGTCTCCTGTGGCAAACTAGCAACTGATGCGGCGGTACGCTGACGAATTGTTGCCAACAATTCTAACGGCTGTATCCGTTCACCTTCTTGCACTACCAACTGCAACAAAGATTCTTCTTCCAAAGCAATTTCACCTAAAAGTCCTAACCTGTCTGCTTTTACCTTACCTCCCGTATACGAGCGAAAAATCTGCTTGCGTCCTGGATAAGTAACTTTACCACTAGACTGCTTCATCACTGGGATACCATCAATGTCTACAAGTTTATAAACTCCATTTACAGGTGAACCTGTAACTAGTCGCGTTCCCAGTCCGTAACCATCAATCTCGGCCCCAGCTGCTTTTAATCTGGCAATTTCCCACTCGTCCAAGTCGCCACTGACAAAAATTGGCACACCGGGGAGGAGCGATCGCACTTGTTTTGATAAGGTAACTAAATCTCCTGAGTCCAATCTCACCCCTGTTAATTGCATTTCCCCAGAATTTACTTTTTCGGCCAAGCGCCTGGCAGCAGCAATGGTATCGTAAGTATCAATCAGCAATGGCGCACCCGGAAAATATCGATGAAATGCACTAAAAGCTTGTTCTTCAGTGCCTTCTATTGCTGACAACGCCATCACCAGGGCGTGCGCCATCGTACCACTTGGCTGTTGTCCCAGTTGTAGCGCTGCTAACACATTTGAGGTGGAATCTAAACCACCTGCCAACGCCGCCCGCGCCGCCCATAAAGACCCTTGGGGACTAAATGCTCGTCTTGTCCCAAATTCTAAAAGTGTTGCTTTTTCCCCCGCTACATCCCGTAACCTTGCTGCTTTTGTGGCAATCAAAGTCTGGTAATTAATCGTATTCAGCAGGTAAGTTTCCACTAGTTGCGCTTGCCAAAGTGGTGCTTCCACCCGCAACAGTGGTTGATTGGCAAACACAGCCGTCCCTTCTGGTACTGCCCAAACATCACCTGTAAACTTTCCCTCAGCTAAAAGTGACCAAAAGCGATCGCTTGCTTGAGCAAAAATTCCCGTTGCTTGTAATGCCGCAATTTGCGCGGAACTAAAGCGGATTTTGGCTAAATATTCCAATGCCTGCGTCAGCCCCATTGCAATTAAATAACCAAAACCCTCTGGCAATCGCCTGACAGTCAACTCAAAGCTTGCCCGTCGTTGTTCTATACCTTCGCCTGTGTAACAAGCTGCCATTGTTAACTGGTAAAGGTCGGTCAGTAAGCTGTAATCATCCGCAGACAGGTTTAGTTCCTGGTTCTGCTGGCTTTGCTGTTTATATACATAGTCCAAATCTGGCAAAGTTGTCATGCAAGAGCTTCCTTACAAGATGCTTCTGCTATTTATGGTAATATTTACCATAAATAATGTCAACTCCCGACAAGTATATTTTCTGAGATTGCCGTATAACAGTAGATTAATAGGTAAATTAATACTAACTTCATAAAATACTTAATATTTTTTAATAGTAATAGCTAGCAATAATGTTAATCAAATAAGGCGGTTAATGAAAAGAAACAATATTCTTTGTTTTGCTTCGCTCTTTTCTCAACTGGGGTTGGAGAAACAACTATGTTAGAATTAGAATCAAAGGGAAAAGTTTGTTTTTCTGACAAGCTAAAGTATTGCGAAGTTATCTGAATAAACATTGCATATATTCTCAATATATTGAGAATATGAGCGAGCTTTGAATATCAGTATTAGAGTATAGGTAGGACAATTAAAGCGGCTCAAAAATAAGGAGTCCAATATTATGGCTATTTCCCAAATCATTGCCAACATAACCCAGTATATTTCTGAAGCTGCAATGCGGATTTTTGGGCCTAATGATGACGCTTATCCTGCTACAGGCGTACAACCTTTTACAGGTGAACCTTACGATAAGCGTAAAGATGATAATTGGTAGATGCTGATATAGCATTGATAAATAATACAGGAGTTAAAATTCAGAATTCAGGCGGGGGCAATTACTGGAGACTTCAGGCAAACCATATAATAGAAAACTCCGAGAATTGTAGATTTAGTTCTGTACTTAAACCCTTTTATTCAAAAGTAGTGGCGTATTACAATATGCCACCTTTGCTTTTAAACCAATTAAGGGACTTCCAACAAATAAATTACCCGATCTTGTGGGGTGGGCATCTTGCCCGCCTTTGTATATGGGCGGGCAAGATGCCCACCCCACAAAAAGTAGTTGAGTATTTTTTATTTGGAAGTCCCTAAGAATATCTCGTTCTAGTTGAATTAATGTGGCTTCTTGGCCGTTTCCCAGAATTGCCGATCTAATTCAGGAATATCTGAAATATCAATTGCTCTATCAGGGATATTTTGGAGTTCTTTAAGTCGATTGGGCGAGATGCTCATAGAGTCAAGTGTAATAAATAAAATAAAGGCGTGAGGAAAAACCTCACGCTTTTTTATTTAAACTTTTTTCCCACCGCCTGCTAAAAGTTCCAGAACAACTCCATTTGTCCAGCCAAAGCCAACTTCGTTAGAACTATATCCAAAAGAGATTTCGTCAGAAACGTTGGCAGAACAGCGTTCAACATCATATTTCTCAACTAGGGTGTTGTGACGCTCGAATTCTTTAATTACCATAGTCAGGAATTTGTTGGCAATGTGCGATCGCCTTCTGTATGAAACCCATAACGGTGAAGTCCCTGGACAGCAATATACGTCAATGGTGCCCAACCAAAGGGAGCATCCCACTGGTTCCCGGTGATATGAGTACTGGTAAGAATTCCGCCTGGGGCTTCAAACAAAGAGAGATTTTCCACGACGCGCTGGGCTTGGGCTGGAGAAGAAATTCCTAGCCATAAGGGATAAAATGTGGTAGCAAATTCGTAGCAACGGCGTTTTCCACTCTGGAAGTGATAGTCGAAATAGAGTCCTCGTTCTTTATTCCAGAGAAATTGATCGATCCGATCGCGGCGGATATCTGCACGATCGCGCCATTGTTGTTCCAGTTGTTCGTTCCCAAAAATATTATTAATGTTCGCCATATCTTGTTCTACCTGATACAGCAAAGTGTTAAGGCATACAGGAGCGTAGTGGAGGATATCAGCACTGAAGGGGCCAAATCGGTTGGTGATATCAAAACCGGACTCGCGCATGGTGCGATCGGCCTTATAAAATAGGTGGGTCAGTTTGTCATTTTCCCGATCGTAGTAAAGATTAACGTCGTAATCTTCAATCTCAAAGCTTTGGTAATATTCCTTGACGCGATCGTAGTGGCTTTTTCCCTCGTCATCGCGCTCGGAGAACACAACTTCTGGCGCGGGGCCTTCCCCAAAGGCATAAAATCTGGATAAGCCGGTTCCGGGATTCAAATGGGGCGGTACTACCCAGTAATAGTAAAATTGTTCTAAAAGTGGAACGGTTGACCTCAACCACTCTTCATCCTGGGTGTGCTGGAATAATGCCAAAACCATCATGCTGAGGACAGGGGGCTGCGATCGCGACAGCATATAAGTCCGGTTGGCATTGAGGATAGTGCCGTAATTCTCTACCTGGTACAATAATTGGTCTACCTGGCTTTGCGCTAGCTCCAATTCTCCATCGTGCAAAAGTCCTAGTAATATAAAGTAGCTGTCCCAGCCATACATTTCGTTAAAGCGGCCACCTGGGACGACATAAGGACCTGGTAGGTATAGTAACCCATGCTCTTTAATCGCTTCGACTTCTGAGGGCAAAGTGCGAATTTCAATTTCTTGCATATCTTTGGAAGATAGCGATCGCTCTAAGACAGTCTGAATGTTGGGACAATCTTCTAAAGGGGAAATGTAGACGAGCCAGGGAGTACCTGGTTTGTGGTCTAGTTTGGTATCTTTGGCAGATTGTAATAAGTGTTCGTGCGATCGGGTTAAGGTTTTCCAGGTTTTTTTGATATGGGCCCGCACGGTGTCAATCTGCGTGGTGGTAAGTGCTGGTGAGGCGATCATAATTTAATTTGACGGGGTGTGAGGAGTTTGGAAGAATTTTTTAACGCAGAGGTTTTAGGAGCTTTATCTGTGTAAGACGGATTTTTCAAATCTCTTTCCTAAAAGGCTACGGTGTACACACAAGTCTGAAATAGCTGATTAACCCAAGGTTTTACCCCACCCTAACCCTCCCCTTATAAAGGGGAGGGAACTAGATTTTCGGTTTCCCTCCAATATATCGGGGGGATTGAACTAGATTTCCGGTTTCCCCCCTTTATAAGGGGATTGAACTAGATTTCCGGTTTCCCCCCTTTATAAGGGGATTGAACTAGATTTCCGGTTTCCCCCCTTTATAAGGGGATTGAACTAGATTTCCGGTTCCCCTCCTTTATAAGGGGATTGAACTAGATTTCCGGTTTCCCCCCTTTATAAGGGGGGATTGAACTAGATTTCCGGTTTCCCTCCAATATATCGGGGGGATTAAGGGGGGTAATTCGACTTGTGTGTACACCGTAGCCTAAAAAAAGAGAGACATTTGAATTTTCCCCCTTCCCGTGTCGGGAAGGGGGTTAGGGGGTTAGGTTTTCATGGGTTTTTACACATGATTTGAATTGTCGAGCGTAAGACGGATTTATCTCTTTACTCGGCACTACTAACTAATAGGGCGACTGGGAAATGGGCGAGGGCAGATCCGATAGATAGGGTTTGTGTGGCTTGTAAGGGTTGTTGAGTGATGACGTTTTTCCAGGTGGAGGGAGTTCCAGGGGGTAATAGCAGGTGCGTATCTTGCCATACTGACTCGCCTAAGGGGTTTTCTTCTGGCTGGATGAGGTTTGTTAAAAAGCGAGGCGCGATCGCGATCGCTGTTTGATTCCCTTCCCGTCGCGCAAAGGCGATTATGTGATTGGCGTAGGTTCCCTGAACTTCTAAGGGCAGATAGTCGCCGTCCTGGAATAATAAGACATAGTTTGTTCTGGCTTGGAGTAATTGAGCCGTTAAAAACAGTTTGATTCTGCCGTCGGTTTTATCACTCAGCAACTTTTGAATTAAAGCCAGAATGTCGGTTTTCACTTGTTCGCGGATGGCGCTTAAGTAGGTGCGTCGCTGTTCAAAATCCACGGGGCGGCGGTTATCTGGATCGACTAGGCTTAGTTCCCAAAGTTCTGTTCCTTGGTATAAATCGGGTACGCCGGGAGCGCTAATCTTCAGTAGAGTTTGGGAAAGGGAATTGAAGATACCATACTCTGCAATTCGCGCTTGAAAGGGACGAAAGGCTTCTAGAAATTCCCCGGAGAGAGAAGGATCGAGTACTTTCTCAATGAAAGAGGTACAAGCTTCTTCATACTCACTATCAGGTCGCAACCATGCTGTATGCACTTTCGCTTCTCTAATTGCCTTAATTATATAGTCTTTCACCCGTTCCACGAAGGATGCATGTTCGTGTTCTGCAAAAGGAAACGCCCCTACCAGGGTTTGATAGAGAAAATACTCGTCGTTGCGATCGGGCATAGCGAACCCGTGGCGATGGCTACGATGTCCTCGATTTATGGCACTCCAGGTATTTACCTGCTGATCCCATTCATCGGGGATTTCTGAGAGGACGTTCAATCTGGCCCGCACATCTTCGCCGCGTTTGGTATCGTGGGTGGCTGTGGTGTTCATTGTGTGAGGCCAGGTTTCTTGATGCTGTTTGTTAAAGGCATGAAATTTGGCTAAGTCGATGCCAAAATGACCAGGATTTCCCCCGACTTCATTCAGCGATAGCAAACGATTGTAAACATATAATGTGGTGTCTTCTACGCCTTTTGCCATTAACGGCCCACTGTATTGCTGCATCCGTAAGACAAAATATATCCACTGTTCGCGTTCTGTTTGAGTTAGAGAATTATCAAACTCTAACAGCATTAACTTTTCAATAAAGGTCAGTTCGTTCTGCAACAGAGGCGTTTGTTCTTTGGCTTGATCGATTACTTTCTGAATGGTAGCGCGATCGCTTTCTCCAATTCCATCGGGTGTAATGTAGGTACGGTAAATTGGGAACAGTGTCAAAACTTCGGCGATCGCTCTTTTTAATCCATTCAGTGTAAAGTCATTGCCATAACGATATTTGCTGGAAACATTCTTTAATAGAAGTGCCAGATTGTCAATATCACCTGCTAAATTCTTTTCTAAAATCAAGTGTTTTTTATCCTTCACTACTGAGGCATAATCTACTCTTGAGCTAATAAAGTTCTGGTAAATTTTATCGAAGGATGATTCATTTTCTGTTTGACAAAATACGCCATTTACATAGTTGAGAAAGTCATATCCAGACGTTCCTTCAATTGCCCAGTTTTCCGGCAATTCTTCGGTGAGTTCTAAAATCTTCTCGACGGTGATATAAACATCTCCCGCCTTTTCTCGCAGCCTTTCGAGATACTGGATTGGGTTATAAAGTCCATCAATATGGTCAATCCGTAAACCAGTAAATTTGCCTTCTTCAACCAGCTTTTGAATTAAGCTGTGGGTATTATTAAAAACCCGTACTTCTTCAACTTTAACGGAAATCAATTCATTGACAGTAAAGAAACGGCGGTAGTTCATTTCTTCCGCGCCAACTTTCCAGAAGGCGAGACGGTAAAACTGATCGTTCAGTAATTCATCTAGGAGGTTAAAGCTTTCTGAATTACCGGCTTCGCCGTTGAATGTTTGGAGATTTTCATCAATGAACTCGCGGATGGCATCGTTTGAATTATAGAGTTCCCAAACCAATCCTTTAATAAATGCGATTTGGTCTTGTCGCTGTTTTCCTGCAACTTCTGAGGGCACATTTTTGAGAATGTAGAGAATCCCCAATAGCTTAATAAAATCGGGATGATTGCGTCCCAGTGTACGGGTGAGTTTACCCAGATTATGAGTGATAAATTTTGTGTAAGATTCTAACCGGAGTGGCAGTTTTAAGCTGTAATAGTTGACAGTTAAACCGTTTTGTTCGTATTGCAGTTGAATGTGTCCGTTTTCCAGAGATGCACCATAGAAATCTCCCAGTAGAGGAGCGAGAATTCGTTGTTGGCGATCGCCAAAGGGAGCATTCCAAGAAAGATCGAAGTAGTCGGTATAACTGGAATCTGGGCCGTGTTCCAATACGTCCATCAAGTAATCGTTTTCGCTGCTATAGGCCATGTGGTTTGGCACAATATCTTGTAACCAGCCCATACCAAGGGATTGAATTTCACTAACTAATGCATCAAAGGATTCATTAGTTCCGAGTTCTGGGTTAAGTTGAGTGGCATCTACTATATCGTAGCCGTGTGTACTCCCAGATCGTGCTTTGAAAATGGGGGAAGCATACAAATCGGAAATACCTAAATCTGCTAGATAAGCTGCGATCGCTTTGGCGTTGTCAAAGCCAAACTGAGGTGTAAACTGAATTCGATAAGTGGCGGTAGGAATTCGCATATTTTTTTTAAGTGGGGAATGGAAGAGACGCGATTCATCGCGTCTGTACAAAGTGGGGAGTAAGGGGGATGAGGTTTTGAGGGTAAACGCTGAACCTTTTAGAGAATATTTGAAAAGTACTCTCTCGGTAGCAACTTGGGTTATTACCCCCCTTAATCCCCCCTTATCAAGGGGGGAAACAGGAAATCTAGTTCCCTCACCTTGTAAAGGGGAGGGTTAGGGTGGGGTAAATTTTAAGGGGGGTTAGGGGAGATCAATAAGTGCCTAACATCACAGTCAACCATTTTTCAAACAACCTCTTAGCTCGAAGGTTGAGCCTTTTTGCTTGAACGTTGAGCCTTTTTGCTTGAACGTTAAGCCTTTTTGCTCGAAGGTTGAGCCTTTTTACTCGAAGGTTGAGCCTTTTTGCTCGAAGGTTGAGCCTTTTTACTCGAAGGTTGAGCCTTTTTACTCGAACGTTAAGCCTTTTTGCTCGAAGGTTGAGCCTTTTTACTCGAACGTTAAGCCTTTTTGCTCGAAGGTTGAGCCTTTTTGCTCGAACGTTAAGCCTTTTTGCTCGAAGTTAAGCCTTTTTACTCGAACGTTAAGCCTTTTTGCTTGAAACTTTAAGTTCTAACTCTCCCCCTCATCCTTTTTCATAGAGTACTAAACTAGTAGATTGTAATTTTACTTCTTGACCCACAGACAGATGTTCAGGAGCTTCAGAACCATGCCCAGACCATGAGGTATCAGCAGAGTCTAACAATTTATTAGCATTTTGCTCAAACGGCAGAGTCACTGTCACTGGAGACGAATTGAAATTCATCACAAAAATTAGTTCACTTGATTCGCACCAACGACGCACAATTACCAACTCCTTTTCTTCATCGTTAGTCGCTTTGATGGAGTTGCGGTCTTGATTCAAAAGTGCTGGATGCGTCTTGCGTAAATTAATTAACTGGCGATACCAATCCCACAGAACTTTGTGCTTACCGTCATTGCGTAATTCCCAATTGAGTTTAGACTTTAGGAAAGTTTCTGACGATTCGGGATCTGGGGGATCATCTGCGAAGTGAAATGCTTCAAATTCTTCTCTGCGTCCGGCTCGAACTGCTTGAATTAAATCTGGATCGGAGTGACTAACAAAGTAAATGAAAGGTGCTGTTTCGCCATATTCTTCTCCCATGAACAACAGGGGTAAGTTGGGCGACAGTAGCACAGCCCCAGCAGCTAACTTTAATCCCTCAAAAGAGATTCGCTGGCTGAGGCGTTCTCCTTTCATTTGATTGCCGATTTGATCGTGATTCTGAATACAGATTGTAAATTGTGATAGGGGGCGATCGCTGCAAGATACGCCATGAAATCGTTTGCGGTGTGGTGCGTACTTCCAATCGTAGACAAAAGTATCTTCATAAGCTTTTGCCAACTGAGCAGTTTGCCCAAAATCTTGATAATATCCTTGGCGATCGCCTGTCAACAGTGCGTGCAATGAATGGTGAAAATCATCACTCCACTGGGCATCAAGACCATATCCACCCAATTCTACTGGACGAATTATTTGTGGATTATTCAGGTCACTTTCGGCAATTAAATGGCGTTTCCATTTTTGCCCTTGTTGTGAAAAATGATGAACTGCTTCCGCTAGTTCCCACAGAAAATGCTTCGCCCCCAAGTCGTAAATTGCTTGAATGGCATCCAGCCGCAATGCATCTATGTGGAAGTCGCGCAACCAGTAAAGCGCATTTTCGATAAAATAATTTCGCACACCCTGACTATGGGCATCGTCGAAATTCAGCGCTTCGCCCCACGGCGTTTTATAGGTTTTAGTAAAGTAGGGCGCGAACTGACTCATATAATTGCCTTCTGGCCCAAAGTGGTTATACACCACATCCAGCACTACGGCAATTCCGTGTTGATGACAAGCATTTACTAGTTGCTTCAGTTCGGCTGGGCTACCGTAAGAATTTTGTACAGCATAAGGGTAAACGCCGTCATAACCCCAGTTGCGGTATGCAAGAGTTGCTTCAATATGGGTATCTCCCGGAAACTGGGAGATCGGCATGATTTCAATGGCGTTTATTCCCAGTTCTTTTAAATCCGGTAAGCGGGGAATAATGGCGGTGAAAGTTCCTTCAAGCGTGAAAGTCCCAACGTGAACTTCATAGAAAATCATCGACTCTACAGGAATCCCAGTCCATCCTTCATCAGTCCAATCAAAGTGTTGATCGACAATTTGCGACGGCCCATGCACCCCTTCCGGTTGATACTGCGACGCAGGATCGGCAAAAGCATCTTGCCCATTTAAGACATACCGATAAAGCGTACCTGGATATACATCGTTGACTTTCGTTTGCCAGTATCCCTCAGACTGAGGCTTGAGCGGAATTAACTGCTGTTCTGGCGTCAAAATTTGTACCGTGACACCATCTAATAGCGGAGACCAAACTGTAAATTCACACTCTCCGTCACCCAAGTAGTTAGCACCTATTCTCACGCAGTATCCTCCCATCAGTTCCAGTTTGTTGTGCCGAATTGTGGCGCGATGGCGTACCCGCCCGCCATAGGCGATCGCAAATGTCATTGATTGCACAATATTTACAAACACGCCAGATAGCATAATGGTTGGTCTACCGGGCTTTTAGCTAGCATCTGTAGGCGGATTTTTGACCAAAATAAATTCTCTCCAATGACCAAAGAAGCAGGGGAGCAGGGGGCAGGGGGCAGGGGGAGAAAGATGCTGGAATTCCCCAGCAGTCTAGGGTTACGAGCTAATAAATGTATTTATGCTTAAGGAAAAAATATTTATTTTGAGCGGAAAGTGCGACGATAAATAATGCGTACTTGTCTTCGAGCCAATACATTTATTTATAGGGTTTCCCCTCATTCCCCTGCCTCAGACGAATACCCTCACCTTTACTACCTACGGCTTGCAGCTACCATCCACACAGTATGCCGATTGATATGTATTAGAACGCTTACCAAATATGGTGTAGCGATTATCGCGGATTTGTTCGTAAAAGCGATCGCCTGCCCATTTCATCCCCGGTAATGCTCGATAAGCGTCTACAAATATACTTCCTGCTGGCAATAATCGCCCAATTTCTTCAGCTGCATTACTACCTTGCCAACGTCTCTGAGGTTCATTACCATCAATTAAAATCACCCCCTGTTCACAGTCTTGGGCTGTAATTCCCCACCGTAAAAGTGTCTGATCATCTTGCATAGGACTGTAGCGAAACAGCTTTCCTTGGTCTAAGGTTTCTAGCAATTGCACTAGAGTAACGCAGAGATTACAATTCCCATCGTAGATTACGTAGTAATTCATAAAAATAATTGACTTGTCAGATGTGTATAAATACAACTTTGGTATTTTAGCTTAGAAAACCGTAGCGATCGCTCTTGCTTCAGTAATGCAGTGCTAAATAATCCGATTCACCTCAGCCAAAATAAAATTTCATTTGTTAAATACGCATAATGTCGTCTCGACCCTAACGCCAGTGGAAACCATCGCAAGAACTTAATCCAGTCTTTAGAAGGTAGCCTGAAACGACTGAATACTGATTATATTGATTTATTCTGGTTACACGCTTGGGATTTCACAACACCTATTGAAGAAGTATTGCGATCGCTTGATGATGTAGTCCGTCAAGGAAAAGTACTTAAGGGACTTCCAAATAAAAAAATGTTCCAAAACTGAGGCAAAAACTCTCTCTATTTCTTCTCTGTGCGTTCTCTGCGCGGCAGTCGCTCATGGGGGAAACCCCCAAGACCGCGCTGCCTTGTCTCTGTGGTTCGTTTCTTGGAATAATTTATTTCTTGGAAGTCCCTTACATCGTATTTCTGACACACCCGCTTGGATCGTTTCCCAAGCAAATACTATCGCTCAATACCAAGGATGGACGCAGTTTGTCGCCCTGCAAATTGAGTATAGTTTAATTCAACGAACACCAGAACGTGACTTGCTACCGATGGCTAAAGCCTTGGATTTAGCAGTAACACCGTGGTCGCCTTTGGGTGGTGGTGTGCTTACAGGTAAGTATAATCAGCCTCCTCAAGAGACTAGCTAGCGAACAAGGAAGATTAGTAAATCCAGCGTTTGGAACTATTTCAGAACGGAATTTAGCGATCGCTCAAGTTGTCAGTGAAGTTGCAACCGAAATTGGACACACACCTTCACAAATAGCATTAGCTTGGTTACACGCTCAAAGTGGTGTGATTATTCCGATAATTGGGGCACGTAAATTAACGCAGTTTCAAGATAATTTAGCTT
Source organism: Nostoc sp. (assembly GCF_036919495.1). Lineage (GTDB taxonomy): Bacteria > Cyanobacteriota > Cyanobacteriia > Cyanobacteriales > Nostocaceae > Nostoc. The sequence continues at coordinate 84,732 of NZ_JBALBZ010000085.1, read as the reverse complement.
CTTTAAATATCACCATCTTGCCAGAACATTTGCAACGTTTAAATGAAGTGAGTCAAATTGAACTAGGTTTTCCCCATGACTTTTTGCACAATGATGTTATTCGCGATGCCTGCGGTGGGCTGCGCCTACGCCTTTTCGGTGGTACATTTAATACCATAGAAAACCATCGCATTAACTAATAGTAATAAACTTTAACATAATCAGGCGTTAATTCAATCCATCGTCAGAGAGTTTCGCACAATCAAACAATTCTGTAGAGTTAGATATAAAAGGCATTAACAACGTAGAATCATGAGCGACAACAGTATTGCATCACGTTTGTACCCTACCCGCATTGATATTCCCGCCGAAGCGCGAGTGCAAATCGTGGTACTTCTCAACCAAACTTTAGCAGCTACTTCTGATTTAAAAACTCAAGCAAAGCAAGCGCACTGGAATGTTAAAGGTACTGACTTTTACCAGTTACACCTATTATTTGATGAGCTTGCTGGGGAATTAGAAGGATACATTGATATGGTCGCTGAACGCGTTACAGCTTTAGGCGGATACGCTTTTGGAACAGCCCGCGCCGCAGCTAGGAATTCAATTTTGCCAGAATATCCCTTAGATATTTTGGATGGTAAAGATCACGTAACAGCTTTGTCAGATCGTTATGCACTCTATGCTAAACATCTCCGTGAAGCGATCGATAAAACAGATGACTTAGGCGATCTCGACACTGCCGACCTTTACACCGAAATTTCCCGTACCATTGACAAACGCCTCTGGTTCTTAGAAGCTCATCTGCAAGTAGCAGAAATTAAGGCAGAGAATGGCAAAGCAAGTGCTACTACAACTCAAAAGATACCTGTTTCTGTAAAATAAGCACTTTTGAGAAAAGTAGTCTTTCTTAAATCTAGTAGTATCTTTTTAGTAAGTACGTCACTTTTAAGTGCGTACTTTTCATTTTATATGTATATACTTTATTATTGAAATAGCTCAAAACTAGGTCAAAAAATTTCAGAATATTTTCGACAAGCGATATCTCAAGATTAATACTTCAACTTCAATAAGCTAGTTGCTTTGTGAAAAATTATGCTAATTCCATTCTGATTCCTAACTATTGTACAGACGCTATTCATCGCGTCTCTTGTACAATTCATCGCGTCTCTAAATACTGATTAACAACAAGGTAAATATATGTCTCAAAATACAATTAGCCATCTAATTCATGATAGAAACGCCCGCGGTCACGCTAAAATGGGCTGGCTCGATAGTTATCACACATTTTCCTTCGGTAGTTTTTACGATCCCAACCGCATGGGATTTCGTTCTCTGCGAGTAATTAACGACGATCGCATCGCCCCTGGTGCTGGATTCCCTACTCACAGCCATCGTGACATGGAAATCCTCACTTATGTCCTAGAAGGTGCTGTAGAGCATAAAGACAGCTTGGGTACTGGGTCAGTAATTCGTCCTGGTGATGCACAGATTATGAGCGCTGGAACTGGAATCAGCCACAGTGAATTTAATCCTTCACCAGATGAACCACTACACTTGTTACAAATCTGGATTCTTCCCGATGAAGAAGGGTTGACACCAAGATATGAACAAAAAGCTTTTCCTCTGGAAGAAAAGCGCGGCAAACTCCGCTTAATTGCTGCTAAAGATGGGCGCGATGGTGCTGTGACAATTCACCAAGATGTTGATTTATACACATCTGTTTTAGAGTCAGGTGATGCTGTTAATTATCAAGTTAAACGCGATCGCTATGCCTGGTTACAAATAGCCCAAGGTATAGTTAACTTAAATGGTGAAGAACTCAGAGCAGGCGATGGAGTGCAAATCAACGGCGAAGAACAGCTAGAAATTAGCACCAACATCGGCGGCGAAATCTTACTTTTTGATTTAGCCTAATCTAGGAATCCTGAGTCATTGCTGAGAAACAAGATCCCCCACTTCGTAAAAGTTGTGGGGGATATTTAGGTTACAAAAATTTCTCGATTGGCATGCAAGTATAGGTATTGCATTGGGAATCGTAAAGATAGGGACACAAAATCACAATAGTTTTGAAGTATCCCTTTTGTAGTATAAAATTACTATAGGGATAATGTTTGATTTCTGAAAAAGCTCAGTACAGATAGATCGAAAAGCCTAATTCCCTACTCCCTACTCCCCACTCCCCACTCCCTGCCCACGTAGATAATTTCAGAAATCAAATACGATTCCTATATTAGCTTTAGTCACGGATATAAGATAGATAGGAATAGGGGGTAGAAAAAAATAGTAAATTGATTTTGTAAATTAAATTAGAAAATTACTATACAGATAATTCCCTCAAAATAGTGGCTCAAATGTACTAGTAAGGGTCAAATACTAAAAAATTAGTAGAAGTAAAGTGTAACAGGCATGAAACCATTGGAATTACGTGATTCTGTTGATTCTCGATATAACCCAGCAGCGATTGAGGAAAAATGGCAAAAAACATGGGTAGAACTTGGCTTAGATAAAACACCGACAGCTAGCAACAAGCCAAAATTCTACGCTTTATCCATGTTCCCTTATCCATCGGGCAGCCTACACATGGGTCACGTCCGTAATTATACGATTACCGATGTGATTGCCCGCCTTAAAAGAATGCAAGGGTATCGAGTAATACATCCAATGGGTTGGGATGCCTTTGGCTTGCCAGCAGAAAATGCCGCCATTGACCGTGGTGTACCGCCAGCAAAGTGGACTTATCAGAATATGGCCCAAATGCGGCAACAATTGCAGCGTCTTGGTTTATCCATTGACTGGGAATGTGAACTTGCTACTTGTTCACCCGATTATTACAAGTGGACACAATGGATTTTCTTGCAGTTTTTGCAAGCGGGGTTAGCTTACCAAAAAGAAGCAGCAGTAAATTGGGACCCTATTGACCAAACTGTATTGGCAAATGAGCAAGTCGATAACGAAGGACGTTCTTGGCGCAGTGGCGCAATAGTTGAGCGCAAATTATTGCGACAATGGTTTTTCAAGATTACCGATTACGCCGAAGAATTACTCAATGACTTGGATAAGTTAACAGGTTGGCCGGAACGCGTTAAATTGATGCAGGCAAACTGGATTGGCAAATCTACAGGCGCTTACTTAGAATTTCCCATCATTGGGATAGATGAAAAAATCGCCGTGTACACCACACGTCCAGATACCGTTTATGGTGTCAGTTACTTAGTATTAGCACCAGAACATCCCTTAACAAAGCGTGTCACTACAAAAGAACAACAAGCGGCGGTAGAAGCCTTTATTAAAGAGGTTTCCAATCAAAGTGAGTTGGAACGTACTGCTGAAGACAAACCAAAGCGGGGTATTTCCACAGGAGGGGTGGCAATTAACCCATTTACAGGGGAAGAAGTGCCGATTTGGATTGCTGACTATGTACTGTATGAGTATGGTACTGGGGCAGTGATGGGTGTACCAGCCCACGATGTCCGAGATTTTAAGTTTGCTAAAAATTACGATTTGCCAATTGATTTTGTCATCGCTTCCCCAGATGATGTTGCAGGTTTTGACTTAACTCCAACATCAGAGATTAATGAAGTCACACAACTCATCCAAATTGAATATAACCAGGCATACACTGAACCAGGAATTTTAATTAATTCTGGGGCTTTTACTGGTATGACTTCCACAGATGCTAAACAAGCAATCATTGAATACGCCGAACAACAAGGTTTTGGGAAAGTGCGGGTGCAATATCGCTTGCGGGATTGGTTAATTTCGCGGCAACGTTACTGGGGCGCACCCATACCTGTAATTCACTGTCCCAACTGTGGGATAGTGCCTGTGCCTGACAAAGATTTACCAGTCCAGTTGCCGGAAGAGGTGGAATTTACTGGACGCGGCGGTTCACCTTTAACTCAGTTGGAAAGCTGGGTAAATGTGCCTTGTCCAACTTGCGGCACTCCAGCGAAGCGGGAAACTGACACGATGGATACTTTTATTGATTCCTCGTGGTATTTCTTGCGCTTCCCTGATGCTAAGAATGAACAACAGGTTTTCGATTCTAGTAAAATCAATGGCTGGATGCCAGTTGATCAGTACGTTGGTGGAATTGAACACGCGATTTTACATTTGTTGTATTCGCGCTTCTTTACTAAGGTACTACGGGACAGAGGTTTGTTAAACTTTGATGAACCCTTCCAACGCCTGTTAACTCAAGGTATGGTACAAGGTTTAACTTACACAAATCCTAATAATAGTGGTAAAGATAAGTGGGTTCCCTTTAATCTTGTAGACCCAGATGAACCACGAGATCCTAAGACAGGTGAACCACTGCAACTCGTTTATGCCACCATGTCTAAATCAAAAGGCAACGGTGTAGCACCAGAAGATGTAATTGCTAAATATGGTGTAGATACAGCGCGAATGTTCATCTTATTCAAAGCGCCGCCAGAAAAAGACCTGGAATGGGATGAAGCCGATGTAGAAGGACAATCCCGCTTTTTAAATCGGGTTTGGCGTTTGGTGACAGATTATGTTGCGGCTGGGGTATCCCGTAAGCAAGCCCAACTCGCTGATTTAACTAAGGGAGAAAAAGAATTGCGACGGGCGATTCACAGAGCTATTCAAGCGGTGACGGAAGATTTGGAAGACGAATATCAATTCAACACAGCTATTTCCGAATTGATGAAGTTGAGTAATGCTTTAACTGATGCCGATGGGAAAAATTCACCAATTTACGCAGAAGGTATTCGGACTTTGGTGATGTTACTCGCACCATTTGCACCACATATTGCTGATGAATTGTGGCATTTATTGGGTGAAAGTAATTCAGTTCACACTCAAACTTGGCCGTCATTTGACCCGGCTGCTTTGGTAGCTGATGAAATCACTTTAGTGATTCAAATTATGGGCAAAACTCGCGGCTCGATTCAAGTACCAGCACAAGCAGATAAAGCAGCGTTGGAGAAATATGCCCGTGAATCAGAAATTGCCCAACGTTACATCGAAGGTAAGGAGATTAAAAAGGTAATTGTCGTGCCTGGAAAGTTGGTGAATTTTGTAGTTAGCTAAGTACAGCTTTAGGTTAAATCGTGGCGAATTGAGGGTTTAAATTTAAACGCAAAGGGGAGGCAGCGCGTTGCGGGGGTTCCCACGCCACTTGCTTTATGCCGGGGAACCCGTCCACCGCAGTGGCTCCCCGTTGTAGCGACTGCCGTCGCGCAGAGGGAAGCGCAGAGGCACGCAGAGAATTCGCTACGAATTCTTAATGAAATGTTGTACTTAGCAATCGATAAAATTGTAAATTTAGCCTGACATAACATCAGAGGATTTACATCCGTGACACTCAAAGAGTTAGAACAACAATTTCTTGCCCTCAGACAAGCGTGAAAAATTGCAAGCTATACATTTACTTGCTCAAAGTCTTGGCAACCATTGGCAAGGAATTGAAAAAACTCCTAGAGTCTGTGGTGGAGAGGCTTGCATTGCTAAAACTCGTATTCCCGTTTGGGTACTTGTGGAAGCTCGCCGTCTTGGATATAGTGATGCTGACCTTTTGACGAGCTATCCAACCATTACAGCTACAGATTTAGCTAATGCTTGGGTATATGCAGAAGCTCATCCCGACGAAATCGAATTGGCAATTGAGCGTAATGAGGTTGTCTAGTTGATGGTACGGTTTTACGCAGATGAGCAGTTTCCGTTTTCAGTTGTGCAATTATTACGCGCTTTGGGACATGATGTTTTGACAGTTCATTCAAGAAGCAGAAAATGCAGACCAAGGTATACCTGATGAGGAAGTAGTAGCATTTGCCATAAGTCAAGAACGCTCAATATTAACTATCAACAGAGTTGATTTTATCAGTTTGCATCGTTGTAATTCTAACCACTTCGGTATTATTGTTTGCACGAACAATCGTAATTGGGAACAGTTTGCAGCACGGATACATGAGACTGTGACAGCAGAAGAACCGTTGCAAGGAAAACTAATTCGTGTGGTACGTCCAGTTACTTAAAATAATTTGTAATGACGCTCCTGCGTCGCTAACGCTGCGCTAACGTAATTAAGTTTTGAAACGGGGATTTAGATCCTGCCTAACATACTTGCGGCTTGTTAGAAGCGGGGGATTTAAACCCCCAGAATTGGTTAAAAAGTTTTGATGGAATGCACAAATGCTAAAGTCATTAAATATGTGTTGCAACAATTTTTATAACAGTAGTTTATTTCTCTGGTACATGTGTATTTAAAAACATCTGTATTATCTTCCAGAGAGTTGAACTGTTTTATTTATACACGAAAAAACGCTTGAGAGTTTTGCTCACTCAAGCGTTTCCTCGTAAAAGCTTATACCAACTCACTTGTTTGATGCAACATTTGAAATCTGCAACGCCCCCTTATTAGGGAGCATTGCGGGGATAACTTGTGACAAACATGTGGTGAAATGGTATCACTCCTTGCACTAACTAAGAATATCTCTTTTGCAAGAATACCGGGGATCTGGTGAGTGACAGTTTATGAACTGAACACTAGTTAAAAACGACTCATCATGAATAGTAACTAACAAGACTAAGCACGATTGTAGCAATTTTCTAAGTATAGTATAAAAACTTATAGTTCATTAGCTATCGCTTACCACTGAGTACAGGTTCAAAATGTGCAGCAAGTAGCAGCATAATTGTATCAAAAATGGCTGCAAACGAACCGGAAAGCATCAGTAAAAAATCGCCATTGATTAAGCCAGATAAGCTTTTAATATTGACATCGAAGCGATTTGAAGGGAAATAAATTATCAGATCATCAATGGATAAAAGTATTCTTTAGAGGATGGCAACCGAAGAACAAATGCTCGACCCAAGCAGATTGAAAAGTTTGGGTTAGGTATCTTCTATCTCTTAGCAAACGGCGACATCCAACCCTTCCGCATAGTGTAGGCGGTTACTTCCTTGGTTGAAGCAAAACACAGCTTTCTCACCGACACTTCCCGCGATATTCAAAACGATTTAGCGTGGTTATATAAAAACAACTGAGGCGGATTATGGGTAATATTTAAGAATTTATTATACTTATGCCTCATCTAGATAGACGTTTCACCTTTGGTTAAAATAGCCGCTCCCCTACGAGTAAACGCCTTAACCTGTTGTCTAGGTGTGTGGTAAGATTGCCTGGAACAGAGGTTTTATCTGAGTTGGAGTCTCGTATAAATTGCAAAGGTCAAGCTGACCGATCATTAACTCCCACAATGCTTTTCCTATTGATTTGGAAAATATACAACAAGGCTGGTGACGAACTGAGTGGAATTATGTAGATGAATATCTAGAATTTGCTATCAGACTTAACCAACTCCCACAATTTTGACTTTTATTTGATTTTTAGGATACACACATGAACGACAAGCTGATGCTAATGATTCCAGGCCCAACCCCGGTGCCAGAAGCTGCCTTACTGGCATTAGCCAAGCATCCGATTGGACACCGCACCAGTGAATTTAGCAACATATTGGCAGAGGTAACGGAAAACCTCAAGTGGTTGCACCAAACTCAAAGTGATGTGCTAACGCTAAATGTCAGTGGTACGGGTGCTGTAGAAGCTGCAATAATTAATTTTCTCTCTCCAGGCGATCGCATTTTAGTTGGTTCTAATGGTAAATTTGGCGAACGCTGGGTAGAAGTTGGTCAAGCCTACGGTTTGAATGTAGAAGAAGTTAAGGTGGAATGGGGAAAACCCTTAGACCCCGCAGTATTCGCCGAAAAACTCCAAGCAGATACTCAAAAGCAAATTAAAGCCGTAATCATCACCCACAGCGAAACCTCAACGGGTGTGTTGAATGATTTAGAAACCATCAACCGCCACGTCAAAGAACACGGTGAAGCTTTAATTATCGTTGATGCCGTCACTAGCTTGGGTGCGTTCAATCTACCTGTGGATGCTTGGGGCTTGGATATAGTCGCTTCCGGTTCCCAAAAAGGTTATATGATTCCACCGGGATTGGGTTTTGTCTCTGTTAGCCCCAAAGCTTGGGAAGCTTACAAAACTGCGAAGTTACCGAAATATTATTTGGATTTAGGCAAATATCGCAAAGCCACAGCCAAAAATACAACTCCATTTACTCCGCCTGTAAACTTGATCGTAGCGCTGCACACTACGTTGCGAATCATGAAAGAGGAAGGTTTGGAGTCAATATTTGCTCGACATGAACGGCTGAAAAATGCTACCCGCGCCGCCATTCAAGGGTTAAATTTACCCCTGTTTGCAGCAGATAGTTCCGCCAGTCCGGCAATTACGGCTGTAGCACCACAAGGAATTGAACCGGATAAGATTCGGTCAGTGATGAAGAAACGCTTTGATATTGCCCTAGCAGGTGGTCAAGACCATTTGAGTAATAAGATTTTCCGCATTGGTCACTTGGGTTTTGTGAGCGATCGCGATATTCTTAGCTGTATAGCATCCTTAGAAGTTACCCTAAGAGAACTTGGATACGAAGACTTTACCCCTGGATCTGGTATCGCGGCAGCAGTTAAAGTATTTAGTCAGTCTTGAGTACTGAGCATTAAATCAAAAGAGCGAGTTAAATCATCAACTCGCTCTTTTAATTTGTATATAAATGAATAGAAACCGCCAAAGTTAATAAACCTATACAACCTTTGCACAAGGTAGAGTGGATGTGACATGCCCCAATTCTCATAAATTATACCAAGTTGCTCTAAATAGTATTATCTGCTCTGAAGACAGCCGCATAAATTATTTGACACCAAACAAGACTAATTTTGGCAACTTAGCATGATACTGAATTGTGATAAATAGTATTCTTTCAGATTCTGATCACAGCCTTTGATTAGAGATTTTTGATTTAAAATCCAAAATCCAAAATTATTATGACTATGCCGTTTCCAGCCAATCATAAATTTGGTCTAACTGCTCTAGAGTAATCAAACCATACTGCCAAAGAATCATTGCCAAAGGGCCTGGGTCTTGCTCCCGATGCCGAAGCGCCACCGCCAGCGATGCTGTGGAAATTGCCAAATCTTCTTGCAAAAAATTAATCAGTCGAGAATATTTTGATTGTGGCATTTGTGTCTCACCTCCTTGTGCAGAATGTATTGTCATATATCAGTTCACCATTGCTTGGTAGCCAGTTGCCAGTATTTTATCTGTCACTTTGCCGTTATCGGCTATACACCCCAGCAGAGTTTTTGTGATTTGCCTTTAACAAAGGCTTCTCATAGAAACTCTGAAAAATAAAAATTTTCTTACAAATTATCTGCTCAATTGTCAAGCAGTATTTTTACTCAGTTAAATTGGCTCCATTTTGTTTACTTTTGTGCGTTATTTAATTACACATGGAGTAACAAAAATTCCATAGCCTATACTCTCTTATTGGCGACTATTTACACTTGCGCCCAAGGGAATATTTTTGCCAAACCTTAAGACTGCGATTTCAGGTTGGAGACAGTAGAATTTTACATTATTACTACAGTTTTTAAATAGTAGCGTTACAGATGAATTTTTTCCATAAGACGTGCCATTTTTTACAAAAAAAACATAGATTTCGATAGTATAGACTCTGAACAGAGCAACTATCCAAATCTTTATCTCCGCAAAGCACCGAAGTCTCAAGACTTAATTTTGACAATATCGCCCACTTTCAACTTCAACTCGGCAGCTCTGCCAGAGCGAAGTTCAATCACCTGATTGATTGGTGTATTGGGGCCATAGGTAGGACAAGGCTCACTAGCACAAGGAGGTGCAGCAGCCTGAATATATTTAACGACTCCGTTTTGTAAAAATACCATATCCAAGGCCACAGGTACATTCTTCATCCAGAAACTAACCGATTGTGGTGAAGGGAATCCAAACAACATCCCTCGATCATCTGGCAAAGCTGGTCGATACATCAACCCCATTGCTTGCTGTTGTGGTGTCTGTGCCACTTCTAAATTAATCGTTGTGCCATTAGGAACAATGGCTTTAGCAGAAATTGGTAGTTTTTGACCTAAATTCTCTGGTGCTGGAGTTTGAGAATTAGACGTGGGGCTGGGAGATTTAGCTGTTGTTGGCACAGAACAGCCCATAAGTAAAATACTCAGCAACATTGAGAGCAAACTTAGTCGATGAATCATAATTATTTTTGATTTTGTAATTTAGATTTCAATTTTACAGAATTTAAGCTAAAAAACTCACGGCTTTTATTCGTCCTTTCAGGAGGCAGGAGTAACCCACACCTTATGCAAGGTAGGATTGAAGTAAGGACACTTTGTGTTTCCGCGACGCTCGTAAGCGTTGCCTTAGCGACGTAGGAGCGTCTGACTCGCTCTAAGCGTACTCCTAGGTCGAAGCAAGCTACGCGTATCGTCTTGTAGAGAGTGGACTAAGATTCTCTCAAAACGTACCCTACACCTCGCACCGTTTGAATAAGGCGCTTTTGTCCTTCATCTTCAATTTTTAACCGCAAGTAGCGGATGTACACTTCAATTACATTGGACTCACCCAGAAAGTCGTAACCCCAAACGTTTTCTAAAATTTGTTCGCGGGTTAGTACTTCACGCGGATGTTCCATTAAGAATTTTAATAGCTCAAATTCTTTCATTGTCAAGTCAATTGCCCGCCCGCTATGTATAGCACGGCGAGTTGCCATATCTAAAATTAGATCCCCAAAGCGTAACTGCTCCGTGGTATCCACATCAGGTTTTAAGTAGAGCCGAATCAACTTCAAAAAGTCTTCTGAGCGATAAGGTTTGAGGATATAATCATCCGCTCCTGCTTCTAGACAAGCTACACGATCATCGACTGTATCCCTTGCCATTAAAATCAATACAGGCGATCGCATACCAGTGCTTCTTAGATTTTTACACAATGAGAGTCCTGATTCTCCTGCTAGCATCCGGTCTAAAACAATTAAAGCAGGCTGGCGATCGCGACAGTGTTGTAAACCACTGGTTGCATTATGAGCCAAAATTGATTCATAGCCGGCCTCTTGCAAATCGCAAGAAAGCTGATTTGCTAGGCTCTCATCGGTTTCAATCACCAAAACACAGGGACTTGGAGCAACTGTCATAACAATTTGGGATATTGGATTTAGGATTGTAAAGATATTCCAGAGAAAATCTTTACATCAGGTAGAAGTGCAATTACGAGTTTTTAATGATCGAGAAATCCTGATTTGACACGCTGCTAAGGATCTTTTAGCACGTTCAGGTGTCAGCCATCGAATTCTCCGATGCAATCTTAATAACTAAATCCAAATCCTATCTTGACACCAGGAATTCTGGAAGGAAATCACCGAACTGGGTAGTGGGGAGGAGGAAAATGGGATAAAAGGGGAGAAATAACTCCTAACTTTTGTACAGACGCGATTAATGGCGTCTGTACTCCTAACTACGGCAATTCTACCGAAGTTGGTTTAGCAATATGTGGTAAACCCCAACCTAATTTTTCTCGTAGAATTCGGAAAAACTCAGGCGGTTGCAGGCGAATAAATCGCACACTATATTGCGATCGCTCCATATATACTCTATCTTCTGGTAGTACATAGCACCCACCATTACCATCCACCACCATTACCAGCCGAGGAATGTTGACTGGGTAAATGTTGACCGATTCAGTGTCTGGAAATACTAATGCTCTAGAAGCTAGGGAATGGGGACAAATGGGTACTAGCTGTAAAGCAGGTACGCCAGGGGTGACAACTGGGCCACCAGCACTCAATGAGTAAGCTGTAGAACCAGTAGGCGTAGAAACAATCACACCATCTGCTGCAATATCTACTGGCGCATGACGCCCTATGGCAATTTCAAAATGGCACATAGAGGTCAAAGGTTCGCGGTGCAGAACCATTTCATTCAAGCAGAGGGCTTCCCACAGCACTGAATCTCCCCGAAACACTTTGACGGTGAGCATGGCTCGTTCTTCAATTTCATACTCACCCGCCATTGTCTGTTCTAGTGCTTGGGGCAATTGATTCAGGAAGGTTTCTGTCAAAAATCCCATGTGGCCGGTATTCACTGTTAGCAGTGGAATACCACAGGGAGCAACCTGACGAGACGCTGCTAAAACAGTGCCGTCTCCCCCTAACACCACTGCAAACTCCATATCCGAGTCAAAACCAGGGGGTGTTAGACCGTCAATGGGGGTGTGGCATACAGGACTCTCCGGGTTAGAGTAGCCCAATATTCCACCGATACTCGATGTGACACACACATCCCAACCGGCTGCGGTTAGCTTGTCTTTCAACTCGATAGCGACACGGCCAGCTATCGGTTTAACGTCATTGTAGATAATGCCTGCTTTCGGCACACTCAAATATCCAATTTTAGGCGATGCTCTGTATTATGTAATCCTTACACATTTTGGTCATGTAGTCATTAATCTAGAGTCAAATATCCAGAGTCTAGACTTTTATGACTAATGTCTGTTTTGTAATGATTATTGACTATTGGCTTTTGAAGACTGTTTAAAAGGAGTTTTTTTAGGTTTCTGCTTTTTATTTTTATTTTTCTCGTAGTCTAACTCTTTGAGCTTCTTCATTATTCGGCTGAAGTACTCTTGTAGATAGCTTTCTAGGGTTGTGGTTTGTTGCGGATCTAAGCCAAAAACTTTGTATACTTCATCCATTGAAGCATTTAACTCTTTACCACTAGCCAATACTTCTGTAAATGCTAGCCTGTCTGCTACGTTCCATCCCCACTGAAAGAAGCGCATTAAGCCGCGCACAGCACGCAGCAAGGTTATTGGCATCCGTGTTACTCTGGCATCTTTTCCAGATAAACGTTCGCACAGGTTGATGATTTCTTCTGCACTCCACGCACGAGTACCGACTACAGGAAAAGTTTCGTTTTGCGTTTCTGGCACACTCAATGCACGCATTGCGAACTTAGCAATGTCCTGAGTATCCATATAAGCAATGGGAGAAGAATTACCAGTCACCCAAACTGGCTGTGATTCCAAAATAGGAATCCCGTACTGACCGATTAATCCTTGCATAAACCCAGCTAGCCGCAAGATGGTATAATTCAAGCCAGACTCAGCCAGGAAGAGTTCTGTACAGCGCTTAATTTCCATTAAGGGCACTTCTGGGTATTTATCAGCATCTAATATCGAAAAGAAAATAAAACGCTCTACACCTGCTGCTTTTGCTGCTTGAATCAATGCTACTTTGCCGTCCCAGTCTACTTGTTTGATACTCAGTGAATCTGTAGGACGAGATGTTGAGGCATCTATAACTTGGGTTACACCAACTAAAGCTTCGGCTAAAGTATCGGGGTAACGTAAATTTCCTGGTACGAGTTCTGCACCCCATTCTTTGAGAAAAGCTGCTTTTTTACTGCTTCGGACAAGACAGCGTACTTTATATCCCTCATCGATTGCACGACGAGCCACTTGTCTTCCTAAGGTGCCAGTGGCACCGACGATTAATAATGTCATGAGGGTTGTAATAAATTTTATTGTTTTATGAAAAGAATGTTATCAGAATAACCTATGCAAACAAAACTTTACATTTTTTCTAAGAAAATTGTTTGTTATGGACAGACTCATAGGAAAATTGCTGTCCGGTAAACGGACAGACTTTTTCCCTGTTAGCGAAAAGTATGAACGCCAGATTGGGGCGAACAGAACTTTTCAAGGCAGAGGATAACCTCTTCCCTCTCAATAGCCAATTACCGTAGGGATTATTCTTCTCCGCCTTGAATTTTTAGTAACAACGCGCCTAAGCCCCAGCCTACGAAGATTAAACCGAAGGACAATATAGCTGCATTCAAAAGTTCGCCGCCCATTGGTGTGATTCTCCTTATGCAAATTAGTGTGTGTAAACTAGGTCTATCAGAAGCTCTTGAATTGTTGCTGTAGAATTAGACCTGTGTAAATAATCTTAAACTAGTTTAGCAAGTAATCCCTACTGGTTTGGGGGGCAATCCCTACTGTGAGCCGGAGAACAGGGGGATGGGGAAAAAGTTTGATGATAATAATTATGAATAAATTTTATGTATCAAAATAATTTAGATAATCTAGTGAATTTTACCAAAAAAAATCGCCCGCGTTTGGCGTTGACGTTGGGAGATCCGGCAGGAATTGGGCCGGAGGTGATTTTGAAAGCTTTAGCGGAACCGGAAATTAGTAAAAAATATGACGTTACAGTGGTGGGAAACCGGGATTTGCTGGTACAGATTTATCACAAACTGAATTTAATCGATAATTTAGCAGCTTTGGCAAATCCAGACGAGTTGTCAATTATTGATGTGCAGTTGGATGAAGAAATTAAAGGTCAAATTATTTTAGGAATAGGTAATGCGGCCAGTGGTGCGGCTAGTTTTGCGTATATGGAATGTGCGATCGCTCAAACACTGGCTGGTAAATTTGATGCTATTGTTACAGGGCCGATCGCTAAATCTGCTTGGAAAGCCGCCGGGTATAATTATCCAGGGCAAACGGAACTTTTGGCAGAAAAATCAGGTGTTGACCGTTTTGGGATGTTATTTGTAGCGCGATCGCCCCATACTAATTGGACACTCCGCACAATACTAGTAACCACACATATTCCCCTACGTCAAGTAGCTGATACATTGACACCGCAGTTGCTGACACAGAAATTGGATTTGCTGGTGGAGTGTTTGGAGAAAGATTTTGGGATAGAAAATGGGAGAATTGCGATCGCAGGTTTGAATCCCCACAGTGGCGAACAAGGGCAATTGGGACATGAAGAACAAGATTGGTTAATTCCCTGGTTGGAGCAAGAACGGCAAAATAGACCACAATTGCAACTAGATGGCCCGATACCGCCAGATACGATGTGGGTTAAACCTGGTCAAGCTTGGTATGGAAATTCTTTAGTACAAAACCCTGCTGATGGCTACTTGGCACTTTACCACGACCAAGGCTTAATTCCTGTGAAGCTGATGGCGTTTGATCGGGCAGTTAATACTTCCATTGGTCTTCCTTTCGTTCGGACTTCACCAGATCATGGAACAGCATTTGATATTGCAGGTAAGGGAATTGCTGATGCTACGAGTATGAAAGCTGCGATACATTTAGGGGCTGAGTTGGTGAGTCAAAGATTGGCGGCGAGAAAACTATGAATTATTTCATGATTTATAACTAGACTTGTCCAAAGAATCATGGAAGTGCAACCAAGAGAAATTAGAAATTATCTGACAGTAGATGGAAAAAATATTTTTGATGAGTGGCTTGATTCTCTGCGAGATAGAAGAGCAAAAGCTAAAATAAGAGCCAGACTTGACCGAGTTGAAGATGGTAATTTAGGTGATTGTAAGTCAGTTGGAGAAGGTGTTTCTGAATTGAGAATCGACTATGGGCCAGGCTAACGCATATACTTTGGACAAGAAGGTATAACAATTATTATTCTTTTATGTGGTGGAGATAAAAGTACTCAGAAACAAGATGTTGATAAAGCTCAGGAATATTGGAAAGACTATAGGAATAGAGATAATGCCTAAAAGTGCAAGCTATCACGAAGGACTAATTAAACATCTCCAAGATCCATTAGAAGCAGCATCTTATATCGAAGTAGTTCTAGAAGAGGGCGATTATAAAATGTTAGGAAAAGCACTGAAGAATGTAATTGAGGCACAGGGTGGAATTGATCAGTTTTCAGCGCAAGTTAAGCAATGCTATGGGCAACTCGACTTGATGTTGTCTGAGCAACGACAAATTGAATTTTATTGTCTGAGGAAATTACTGGATGCATTGGGATTACAGCTAGCAGTAACAGTGAAGTCAGTATGAGGTGATTTTTTAAGGACAGTTTAAATCGCTCAGTCTTATACCTTAACCAATTTATTTTAATAATTTATAAATTGCTCCTCGAATTTATTTACTAATTTCGAGTGAAGCTACTTTGCATATCCCAGTCATTCACTAGTTGTTTGTCTGGTTTTTCTCCTCTAATTCGCGCCTATACTGTCTGAGTATACCCCCAACAGCGATCGCTCTACTTTTATGCAGTTGACGGGTTAACTCTAAAAACCATTCTCTATCACCCACCAAATCTGACTCTTTCACCTGATACTTGAGAATTTTTGGGATAAGTAGTGATGGGTTATGATGCTTTGCGATCGCGCTAGTTGGAACTTATTTTGAGACAATATATTAAAAGCAATAAAGTCACTGTCTGAGGCTTGAGCAGACACGAAATCACCAAATCAGTTTGTATTAATGCCTCAAATTAACGCAAGTTATACGGTCAAGCCTCAGTAAAAGTTTTCTCCAACCATAGATAGCCTTTGCCCGGAAAACATGTCAAATTACTTGAATAAGTACCAAAAGTCTGACAGGAAAACCATACTAATGAGAATTTGGGCTACTACTGCTGTGCTAGTTTCTTCTTGGCTAATATTTGGCGTCATAGGTTCTAAGCCAATCAACGCTACTTCTGTTTTGGTAGAAAATGTTATCTCATCTCCTGCGCCAACGAATAGAAAACAGATTACTGTTAGTAACACCGAGTTCGGGCTGAAGAGAGTTGACTCTAAAGGGAATGTTACCATTTTACGGACAACAAGAGTGCCACTTCAGGAAGGAAACGCCTACGGATGGCGGATTAAACTCAAAGACTACAAAGGTGAAGTGAAATGGCGCGAAGTTTTGCATTTACCAAAACCTCCAGAAACTTGGGGTACAGATAACGGTGAAGACTTCTCAATATCAGCAGATGGCACTACATCTGTGACACGCCGTACACAGTCGGCTCCAGACGGTGTGATTGAAAATTTTTGGACGATCGCTCCTGGCGATCCGCTTGGTAAGCATATAATAGAGGTCTATATTGACGATCGTTTGATTAGTACCTTCGAGTTTGAAATTATTCCAGTCAAGTAAAGAGAAAGAAGAGGATTGCTCTAATTCTCTCTTTTTTAAGGAGGGTTAGGTAATACAGTTGAGTTAAGGCTCTTTTTTTAAAGAACCGCAGAGGCGCAGAGAACACAGAGAGAAGAAAGAAGAGTTAAACCAATAATTGATATTTCTCTTGAGCTAGATTGTAAAGTGGTCGCCAAATCAAACGATTGGTCAGCACTACCAAAAGAGACATGACTACAGTCGAAGCTAACAACAGAGAGAAATTGCCTGTAGCTGTGGCATGAGAAATTGTTGCGCCTAATCCAGGAGTACTAATTATTCGCCCTTGAAATGCGACGTACTCACTAACGATACTGGCATTCCAAGCGCCGCCAACGGCGGTAATAATTCCTGTAATTAGGTAGGGAAAGATTGCAGGTAAAATTAAGGTTCGCCAACGCTGCAAAGTTGAGAGTTTATACACCCAAGCTGCTTCGATCAGGTCTGAGGGAATCGACTGTGCCCCAGCAATTACATTAAACAAGATATACCACATTGTCCCTAACATCATCAGAGCGATCGCACCAATCTGCAAACCACCAGCGATACGAGTTAAACCCAGCAGCAGCACTGGAAATAAAGCTGTTGCTGGCACAGAAGCGGCGATTTGTACCAATGGTTGTAATACTTGAGCTAACTGTCGATTGCGACCAATTGCAACTCCCACTGGTACTGTCCACAACAGGGATAATATCAAAGCAATTATTACCCGCAAGGCTGTTATCATAGCGCCCTTTATTACTTGTTGCCAATCATCCCAGCCTAAAGCCCGTAATAGTAGCACGGCTTCCCAAGTACCCCACAGCACAATTAACGTGAAGCCGCTAACAAATACCCAATTTAAAAAACTCGGCAAATTTAGGTTTCCTTTGGCATTTACAGGTACGGAACGCACCGGAAACGAGCGAATTAAACTGTTGTCTAAGACTGTTTGTAATGGCTGAAAAACGCGAGCGCTAATTGCGCGTAAAGTAGGCGATCGCCTGACAGTATCTAATACCCACGATTGGGGTGCATTTTCAGTTTCAAGCATCTCCAACTTGAATCTTTCTGCCCAAGCAATCAGGGGTCGCCACACAAAAAAATCAGTCGCCACAATAATCCCAATCAACAGTGCCAAGCCCCAGAATATAGCTTGAAAGTCTCCATTATTAGCTGCTGTGCCTAAAAAAGAGCCTAATCCAGGCAAACGAAAATCTTTATTCCCCAAAGTAAATGACTCAATAGCAATTAAAAAAAACCAACCTCCAGCTACCGACATTACACTATTCCATACCAAACCAATTACACCAGATGGTAACTCTAACGTCCAAAAACGTTGCCAGGGATTAAGCCGATAAACCCGCGTTGCTTCTAGTAATTCTTGCGGAATACTTTGGAGAGATTGGTAAAAACTAAAAGTCATATTCCAAGTCATACCAGTAAAAATTAGCAAAATCGCTGCTATTTCTACACCAATTCTCTGACCCGGAAACAGGGAAATCAAAGCCAGCACCACACCTGGTAAAAAAGACAATACTGGAATCGATTGCAGAATATCCAACATTGGAATTAAAATCCGTTCTGCCATTCGGGAGCGATAAGCAGTATAGGCATACAATAGGGTAAAAATTAGGGATAAAAAGTAAGCAAGCCCCATACGGATCAGGCTTTGGGCTGTATATGCTGGTAAAGCATTGATGTTTGTAGAAATTGTCAGTTCAGGTTGAAAAGTACCGCTAAATTGTGAAGCAGTTCTAATAATTGCCACAATAAAAGATAAAATCACCAGAATCAGCAATCCATCTTGCCAAGTCCAATTGTTACGTCCCAGAGTTTTATTAGCAGGAGTGAGGGGTCGAGTCATATAAGGGACTTCCAAATAAAATAATCAATCGTTTTGGGAAGCAGGGGGAGCAGGGGGAGCAGAGGAAGCAGGGGGAGCAGGGGGAGCAGAGGAAGCAGGGGAAGAAGAAATTGGATAGTCGGATTGGATACAGGAATTGAGTAATTTAATTTTTGGAAGTCCCTTAAGTAGGGAGTAGAGGCAGATGAGAAGAGAATAACAAATCACAAATGACTAATGACTAACAACAGCTTGCTCTAAAAAGATTTGTCCTGATGGCTCATCGTAGCCGTATATCTCGGCATAACGACCCCAATCAACGGCGCTTTTTAATTGCCGCTCGGCTTCTTCTGGGCTAAAATGACTTTCTAAAATATCTAAAATCAGTTCTTCTGGAATACGTTGATTATTTTTCGCTTCTAGAAGACGGTAAATTTGCTGTACTAAACGAATATGAGTTAAGAGTTGCGATCGCACAATTTGTTTGCGATCGTCAATACTACCATTAATAAATTCTTGCCCGATTGGCTTCAGGCTAATATCTCCTTCTGCGAGTTCTACAAAATCCATTAATTTTGCAGCTTCGACAATTGGTAAAATATCATCTACTTCTAGTTGTAATTCTTGGGTAAGCCGAGATAAATCTTTTTCCTGACGATCTTCTAAAATTTCCAAAAGACCGGCAATAGAACCAATTCGCACGGCTGGCAAAGACTGATATTTTGCTGGTGGTGTTGCATCTGGTACAGAGGTCGTCGCTGGGGGCTGAATTTTTTCTAATTCGGGGTTGGTGATGATTGTATAAACCTGATCTACCAGGGCTTGAAAATTTGGGTGTTTGCGATCGCGGTAATGGGGTAAAGTCACAGGTAAGTCAGCCCGAATTCTTCCCGGATTGCGTCCTAGAACAATAATCCGATCTGCCATAATTACCGCTTCCTCAATCCCGTGGGTAACAATGAGAATGGCTTGGGTGGGTATCCGACGTTCTAACCACAAATCTAATAACTCAAACCGCAAGTTTTCTGCTGTCAGCACATCCAATGCCGAAAACGGCTCATCCATACATAACAGTTCTGGTTCTACAGCCAAAGCTCTAGCAAATCCAACTCGCTGACGCATTCCCCCAGAAAGCTCTTTGGGATAGGCATTTTCAAACCCATCCAAACCAATAATATCAATCATCTTCAGCGCCTTTTGCCGTCGAGAATCTGGCGCTTCTCCTTTTGCTTTTAAACCCAGTTCCACATTCTCTAGTACAGTTAACCAAGGATAAAGGGCAAAACTTTGAAAAACAATTGCTACCCCAGGATTTAAACCAACTAAGGGACGATTATGATATATAACTTCACCTTGACTGGCGGGAATTAACCCAGCAATTATCCGCATTAAAGTAGATTTCCCTGAACCTGAAGGGCCTAGCAATGCAACTATCTCCCCCGGTCGCAACTCAAGACTGATATTTTCTAAGATGACAATCTGCTGGCCGTTGGGCTGCTGATAAGATTTGCTGACACCTTTTAGGGCAATCAGTTGTTCGGTTACTGTTTTAAAGGCCATAGCTCTTTCTGTAAGAGAATAATTAAATAGAATCTCATGTTGAGGTTATCTTACAATTAAAGCTGCTAAAAATGGCTTATTCATAAATTTTAGCGAACAGGCAGCTTAACTACTCGCTTGCGTCGTAATCAATTAGCTGTAAGAGTTAATAAGCTGTTCCACATTTAAATTGCATTATTTGGGCGGGCTTTTCGGCCCACCCCACAATTATTATATTTAATTTGATTATGCAAAATAAATGTTTTTTAGCTGAAGATAAATCCACTAATTGCTACAAAAAAGTGGACAATTTCCGAATATGAAAAGGAAGAAATTGCTCTATTAGCTCTGTGCGTCTGAGTAAATTTGGAGTGATTACACATATTAAATAAACAACTTATTACTATGGCAGTTACAATAGAAAGACCTTAAGCTGAAGAGTATCTTAGGGATAGAAATTTGATTTTTTTCGGGTGGCGATCGTGAATATAGAGGAATTCCTGCAATTGATGGAAAAGCAGCACTCATGTCCTCAGACACTGCCAAAAGGTCTGCAAGCAATGTGGTATGAGAAGAAAGGTGATTGGAGCAAAGCTCATGAAATAGTTCAAGATGCCAGCGATGCTGATAGTGCCTGGGTTCATGCTTACCTGCACCGCCAAGAAGGCGATTTGAAAAATGCCCGTTACTGGTATCGTCGCAGTGGTCAGCCAGAGTTTTTAGGAGAACTAAGCCAGGAATGGGAACAAATAACTTCTGTATTGCTAAGGAAGGTGAACGCGACGCATGAATGCTGAAGAATTAAAACGGCGTTTTGCCGCAGGAGAAAGATATTTTCCAGCCGTCAACTTGAGTAGGGACAAGCTGATTGGAGCCTATTTGCCTGGAATCAATTTATGGGGTTCTGACTTGAGTGGAGCGAACCTAGCTAAAGCTAAACTCTGGGGAGCAGATTTGAGTAGAGCTAACTTAGCCAAAGCAAACTTGACCAGAGCTAATTTGAGCGGTGTCAAACTCAATGAAGCAAATCTGCGGGGAGCAAAACTCAACTATGCTAAGTTGTATGGAGCGAATTTGACTGGTGCTTACTACGATGACAGCACGCGGTTTTCTAGAGGTTTTGACCCCATCAGTCAAAATATGCGAAAGGTATGAAGGGGACTGGGGACTGGGGACTGGGAAAAAGTTTTTTAAAATTGGTGGTTGCTCTTACCCACCACCATAATTTTTCAATTTGGCATCCAATCCCCAGCCCCTTTTAAATAACTGATTTTGATACATGTTGATGTGAGCCATCTAACGTAGATGATATCAGCATTTGTTCAAAAACTTTGGAAAGAGCAGTTTGAAAACGCTGACGATGTTTGAGTTTGAAAAAAGGTCGAACTATTTCTGCGTAAGTATAGCCTGCCGTAGGCATCGCACCTTTACCTTCTCTATTATCAATCACTCGAATTGCCCGCAGAGTCCCCAACTGAATTTCTTTTTTTACCATCAATTCAGAAATTCCAATTGCACCGACACCTTCTTCGATCGCTGCTTTTGTCATCTCTCCACTATTAAATACCAAAATTACATCCAATTCACTGAGATTGATTCCCCAATTTTGTAAGGCTTCCTCAAACCTTTGCTGGGTTCCAGAACCTGGTTCTCGCATCACCCAAAGGGTTTGAGTCAATTGGCTTAAGTCAATTTCTCCCCACTCAAACCAAGGGTGTTTTTGACCTACTACAATTTGTAAGCGATCGCTTCCCACTATTTCATACTCTAGAGTACTCTGGAGCGCTGGCTTCACATCTCCTTCTACCAAACCCAAATCAAACTGTCCTGTCGCCGTTCCCATACAAATCTCTTCTGTATTGGCAAGGCTACAGTTAATCTGGATACCGGGATACTGGCTTTTAAACTCACTAATCTTACTTGGCAGCCAGTAGTTACCAATTGTCAGACTTGACCCTAATTTCAACTCACCCCGTTGCAGATTGTTCAATTCTCGCAATCCCCTTTCAGTCAAGGAAACTTGATCGAGAATTTTTTGTGCTTCCACTTGCAATAATTTACCAGCCTCAGCAATCTCGATATGGCGACCAATCCGATGGAACAGTTTTACTCCGTATTCTTGCTCTAAGTTGTGGATTGCTGCACTGACGGCCGGTTGTGTAATGTAAAGCTCCTCTGCTGCGCGAGTAAAGTGTAAGTGCTGCGCCACAGCCAGAAAAATCTTTAACTGCTCAAACGTCATTCCTGCCATTTATGGTATCCCTACAACTTGGTGTAAAATTTTTAATCACTTTCATTTATCATTCTGACAAACAAAAGCATTTGATTCTATCGGTTAGTTTGACTAAAGTATAAATCAAGGCTTCGGCACGGACTCAAACGGCCAAGTAGAGGGGGGAAGCAGGGGGAAAATAACCAATTCCCAATGCCCAATTCCCAAGCATGAAAATAAGGACTTCCACAAATGAGCGATTTCGTAACTGCAATTACCACAGGGATTACCGCATTCACTGCCACCAACATCGATGATATTGTCATTCTGACGTTGCTTTTTTCACAAATAAATAAAACATTCCGCAGTCGTCACATCCTTGGTGGTCAGTATCTCGGTTTTGCTGCATTAATCGTTGCTAGCCTTCCCGGTTTCTTCGGTGGACTAATTATACCGCAAGACTGGATTAGACTACTTGGTTTAATGCCAATAATCATTGGTGTGAGTAGTTTACTAAAACGCGAAGAGGATTCACCAGAGGAATCTGAAGAAGAAACCGAACCGTCTTGTCCCTCTATACTTGCTAGTTTTATCTCTCCGCAAACATGTAATGTAGCTGCGATCGCCTTTGCCAATGGTAGTGATAATATCAGCGTCTACGTGCCTCTGTTTGCCAACTCAGAATTAGATAGTCTGCTGGTAATACTAAGTGTATTTTTTACCATGGTGGGCGTATGGTGTTATACCGCTTATAAGTTAACCTACTTGCCTGCGATCGCTAACTTTTTAACAGAGAATGGCAATACTTTTGTGCCTTGTATATTGATTGGACTCGGTATATTTATTGTTACAGAGAATGTTACTTGGACTCTTTTATCTGTAGTTTCTAGTTATATATTTTCATTAATTTTAGGTTTCAATACTCAGCATTCGAGTGAAGAACAAGAAAAACTCAGTATCTAAGAAGAGGTGCATCATGAATTTCCTCACTAAAATGAATTCTAAACTGCAAAATATCTTACCTATCAACAGGAGTCAAAACATGAAAATTTGGAAATCTCTGCTAATTGTCTTGATGGTTTTGGTGAATTTCGCCTTTGCTCAACCTTCTTTTGCTGATAGACCAAAGTTTAGCAAAAACCCTGACTATATCGAAGTGACTAAAGCTCTGAAAGAACTCTCTCAGACAAAAGATGCCCAAACTCAAGTTGAAGGTCTTACACCAGAAGAAATTCAAAAGAGAACCGAAGAATTAACACTGCAAAAATATGCTTTAGAGACGGGAATCAACTGGGGTCAATGCGAAAACCAAACAGGTAATACCATAGCTGTATATGGCAAAAGACCAAATGATGAAGACGAAGAAGATGCCGTATACGACAATAACCTGTATTTTCTAACTAATGGTCAGTCTACTGAAAACAACTGGGATTGTGATGGCATCTATCTAGCGAATGATGTCAAGGTAGCAAATTTCACTTCTAGTCCTAATGGGCAAGGTCAAGAATTGGCAGGCCCAGCTGCTCTAAAAATACTTGATGGAACTCAGTTGGTGATTAAAACAAATCCAGATACTGCTGCGATTGACTTAAATGTTCCGACTGTGAAAGTTCTTAACAGCAAAACGGCTAATTGGTTTATCCCAGATATATCGCAGGCTATCATAAATACACGAGTTCCGAATGCGCCTAGCAATCAGTCTTGAAATAAAACTGCATAATATATCTATTTTTGAATGATTGTTCATTAAATAGGGTAACAGCCAATATCAGAGGAGAAGCAAGACAAACACTAGTGCAAAACCTCTCTGATATTGGCTGTTTTATTAATTACACCTTATTACTTACACTTGCTCTGTACCATCAATTACGAATTATTAGCTCAGGCTTGTTTTATTTAGATATCTGCATTAAAATAAATTGAGAAAAATGAATAATCATAACAGATATATTTCATTAGCGCAAATACTGCGCTGGGTGCAAGTCATCTGGAAAGAGATTTACTATTACCTTTACATTTTTTTGATAAGAGCCGCTTTGGGGATAAGGGTGTTATTGATGCAGTTAAAATCGAAACCTACAGAAGAAGATAAGGATAAAAAAAAGCCAGGAAGACTGAATCCGTCCCGAATTCGAGATCACTTGGCAAATGAGCGTACTTACCTCGCTTGGATGCGGACAGGGATCGCTCTTTTAGGTTTTGGTGTCGTCATCGTGCGTTTGCGTGCTTTCCAAGTACCTTTAATACCCCGTCCTGGCAACGGCTGGAAGTTAGGTTTAGTCTTCTCGCTGGTGGGTTTGATTACCGTGTGGCTATCAACGGCACACTATTTCGCAGTCCGCCGTGATATCGAAGAAGATACTTATGAACCGACAGATCGTTGGGTGTTGCTGTTCAGTATCGCTGTGATGATTCTCGGTGCTGGAGTAATCTATTTTGTTTTTACAACTTCTTTAGATCCATCAAGTCCACTTATCCCTGAGTAATAGTATTTTTAAAACCGCACTTTGTATAACTCGAATAATTCCCCTGATTTGTGCGTTACGACTTTAGCACCAGCTGCTTTAATGGTTTTTTCCCACTTAGCCAAAGGCTCTAAAAACACCTCAGCCCCCAAATAGGTTTCCAAAACTGCCCAATCTTCTGCTAAAGGCTGTTCTGGATTGAGAACGTCAAACACAAAATGTCCACCTGGTTTTAATACGCGCTTAACTTCTGCTAGTACAGCATTCCAGTATTCGAGGGGAAAATAGCAGCTAAATCCTGTGGCGATCGCAAGATCAAATTGCTCTGGTGAATAGTTTAACTGATGAGCAGCTCCCAACTCAACACCTTTAAATAGCTTAGAATTCAACTGCGGCCCGCGTGAATTAAGGGTATCCCGTGCCACATTACTGATTTCTTGCCCATGAAAAAATGCTTGCCAATCCCGCCAAGGATAGATTAAAAAGCTGATACCACAGCCTATATCTAAACAGCGCTGGTTCTTTTTAGGTTCAGCAATTTCCCAGAAAGGGGAAGCAATTCTCCCTGAGAAACTACCTCCAATCCACTCACGGAATATCGGCATCGCCTGTACTTCTGCTGGGAGTTCAAAGGTTTCACGTTGATACTCCCGATTAAAACGATAGGCTACTTGCACTAATTTTTCTTGCCAGTCGCTGGAGTGATGGGCGGCAAAAAGATTTTGTAACTGTGAATCGGGCTTTTTAGACATTAGATTTTTGCAGTTCTTTCTAAGGATTGTAGTCAAATTCGCTTTGCGATGGCGTAACCGCCCGCCGTACCCCTACGGGGAAGCAAGCTACGCGTAGCGTCTCGTAGAGAAGGTATCGCACCCCTAGTTAGTTTCCTGCGGCAGGGTTAGTAGACTTAGGCTATCAGCCTTACACTTACTTCAGTGTAGGGCGGGATGTCGGTAAGCACGATACTTTGACTATTACAAAAATGCGGGTAATGACAAAAAACTTTTACCACACTACACTACATACCTACTGAGTTAAGAACGCCGTACATTCAAGCAACACCATTCTTTTCGTTTCCATAGGGTAGCAACCACCCAACCATTTTGTTCTAAAGCATCAGCAACACCTTTAGATTGTTCTAGTAAAATACCACTGAAGATAGCCCAAGTTTCAGGTTTAGCGATCGCACTCATTTCTGGAATTAATTCAATAATTACATGAGCTAAAATATTACAAACAATACCATCCACTGGATTTTCAAGCAGTTTTGTCAAAACGTCTACACTTCCCAGAGCTGGTAGTAAACGTTCTGAACTAATGTCGTTCAGCGCACCATTACTGATAGTTGATTGCACCGCTAAAGGGTCAGTATCTACTGCATAGATTTTCTCTGCTCCCAGTAGCAGCGCCCCAATGGAAAGGATACCAGAACCACAGCCAATATCCGCAATTACCAGATGTTCATGTTTGCCACTAGCACCCACAAACGATTGAGGAACTCCACTTAGTCGCATTTCCAAGGATTCCAAACATAGCTGAGTCGTGGCATGGTTACCCGTACCAAATGCTACACCAGGGTCAAGACGAATCACTACCCGTTCCGTTGTTTCTGGTAATGGTAGCCAAGCGGGGTTGATTAGAAAGCGATCGCCTATTTCCTGCGGATGCCAATATTGTTTCCAGCTAGTCGCCCAATCTTCCTCATCAATTAACTGCCATTGCAGTGAGGGAGATGAAACACCTACACAGAGAGCATCTTGACGCAGCCACAGCGATAGCGCTGCCAAATCTAGCAACTGCGTTTGAATAGTCGATAAATAAGCCCTAACTAAAGATGAATTTCCTTTGTTTTCACTAGCTGTTCCCCGACAGCCAAAATCTTCCAGTCGCCAAAAGATCGAATCTTCTAGGTCTGGCTCACATAAAATCTGTAGTTCCCACCAGGTGTTTGCCATTTTTGAGTGCTGAGTTTAACAGAGTTATGAGTTATGAGCTAGGAGTTTGGAGTTAGGAGTTCTCCTGTTTAACTTCTAACTCCCAACTCTTGTACAGACGCGATTAATCGCGTCTGTACTCCTAACTTTTTTCACTCAGCACTCATAGTGTTACTGTATACGCGTCCCGAATACCAGGGACTTTTATAATCTCATCCAAAATGCCCTCAGGTAAAGGGTCATCTATACTCAGAGCCATTACCGCATCACCACGGACGATTTTTCGACCTACTTGCATACTGGCAATATTCACATTAAAACTGCCGAGTAGGGAACCGAGTTTGCCGATAATCCCTGGCATATCGCGGTGCAGGGTAAACAGCATATATTTGCTCGGTGGGACGTTAATCGGGAAACCGTCAACATCAGTTAAATGGATTTCCCGCTCACCTAACAAAGCGCCTGTGACAGAATGAGTACCTAAAGTACCCGTGGCTTCTAGATGAAGCGTTCCGGCATAGTCTCGAATGGAAGCATCGCGGGTTTCAATCACCCGAATTCCGCGTTCTTTGGCTTCTATGTTGGCATTTACGTAATTTACTCGTTCTCGCAAAGCTTGGTAAAGTAAACCTTTCAGGGCAGCTACTACCAAAGGTTGACTTTTGTTAGTTGCGAGTTCCCCTTGTAGTCGAATATTGAGTACTTCCACCCGTCCGCCAGCTAGCTGTCCTACTAGATTACCTAGAGTTTCTGCTAGTTGCATATAAGGTTTGAGTTCTTCCAACACATCCGGGCCGAGTCCGGGAATGTTGACGGCTGAACGCGCTGGTAGTCCTAAAAGTACATCCCGAATTTGTTCAGCAACATCAATAGCCACATTCACTTGAGCTTCTGCGGTAGAGGCTCCCAAGTGGGGGGTGAGGATAACTTCTTTGCCTAGCGATCGCAATTCAGATTCACCTAGTGGTTCTGACTCGAACACATCCAAGGCTGCACCGCCTATTTTACCCGCTTTCAGAGCTGCTGCTAAAGCTACTTCATCAATGATCCCACCACGAGCGCAGTTAATAATCCGGGCTGTAGGTTTCATCTTTGCCAAAGTTGTGGCATTGATTAAGTGGGTGGTTTCTGGGGTTTTGGGGATGTGTAGGGTGATATAGTCTGCTTGCTGGAAGAGTAAATCTAGCTCAACTAATTGACAGCCAAGTTGTTCGGCTCGGTCTGTAGAAATAAAAGGGTCATAAGCTAGGAGTTTCATCCCCATTGTCTTAGCTACAGCCGCAACATGGGAGCCAATTTTACCCAAACCGACAACGCCGAGAGTTTTTTTGTAGACTTCCGCACCAACAAAACTATTGCGATCCCACGCACCGCGTTTCACCGAAGCGTTAGCATCGGGGATGTGGCGAGACAAAGCCAAAATCATAGCTAGTGCATGTTCGGCGGCGGCAATTGTGTTTCCCTCTGGAGAATTGACTACTACAATTCCTCGACGGGTGGCAGCCGGAACATCCACATTATCCACACCCACACCAGCCCGACCGATGATTTTTAGCTGAGTGCCAGCTTCAATGATTTCTTGGGTGACGCGCGTACTAGAGCGAATCATCAGCGCGTCATACTCACCAATAATTTCGATCAGTTCTGCTGGTTTTAGACCTAGTTTGACATCAACGGTAGCAACTTGCGAAAGAATGTCAATTCCAGCTTGGTCAATAGAATCTGAGACAAGAACCTTAGACATGATTACTTCATTTAAAGCTACAGGTTTTGCTGCACAAGACTTTTTAGTTTAGTCTTTATCTGTCGCAATTCAGCAAAAATTATTCGTTTGAATATCGACTTAACCTTAACTTACACTATCTGGTGGTGGTATCAAAGCATGAGTCGCTTCCAGTGGATACTGCCTCCTAAGTAATTGAAGGTGAGTGGCTATTTGCATCATCCTGTAGCTAAATATAAAGCATGAATAGCACTAAGCACCGATATATTTATTAATAGTTAAGAGTTACCAAAATTTTATCGGCTGAAGCAACTTTCTGAGTGGGGTAAAAATACCTGTATTCTTGACTGGGCTGCAACTTTAGATCGGGCAATGCTATAGACAACCACGAAACGAGCGAGTAAATATTATATCTATCAAATCTTGGCTATTTCTAAATACCACAAGTGATATCCCTTAGTCAAAGCAAGATATTGCAACTTTTATCCCGAATAGGCTTTTCAATTCACCAACCGATCGGCTTTTGATTTGTTCGTATCGTATATTACTAGAGTTCGCTTTCTGCTCAAACGTTCATCTTAGCATAAAATATTTGTGCAAGAGTCTAAGGAAGTCGTGAAAGCTTTCTGAGAAGTTTGATGTTCTCTTGAAGATGAATAAAGCTGAATTAACTAAAATCATTTTTTAAGTCATTCAATAATATTGAAGCTAAAACTAAAAATATTTACTTCTAAAATCTTGAAGGCAAACAGGAGCTGGAACGGCAGCCTTACTACATCATGGTAATGGGCGATCGCAACTTGAATCTAAATCGATCTTGTGACTTTGACCATAAAATAATCAAAAAGGTCAAAATGGTTATTTATCGTGTGCGAGCAAGTTAGGTAGAACAAAAATATGCGCTAACGACTGATTCCTGCGATCGCAATAAAATTTCTACCTTCTTCAATGCCTCATAATCACATGCATTTTTCCTGTGATAGAGATTCTGATCGCAGAAATGGACATATTTTAGGGCAACTGCTCAAACTCAAATACATAAATAATTTTGGGCTTAATGCACGTTCCTGTTGCAATGCTATTCATGGGCGTTAATCGTTAATGTATATACATCACTGAACAGTTCCTCGTAGACATTGCTAGCCCAGAAATCGCTATAATTCTGGTGAGCCAAATATCCTTTGAGTTTTGGGGAAACCAGCCATGTTAGAGTACAACTTGCCCAGGTACTTGCTCTCAGCCGAGGAACTACCAGACTCAGATGAAACGCCTGTGGATAATGAACTGCAAGAATTAATACCAGGCTTGCTGAAGGCGATCCTGCTGATACTTTGGTCAGAACGGATGGATTGGCTCTTTGCCATAGATATGGGTATTTATTATCACCCCGATAAACCGGTCATTGTTCCAGATGGGTTTTTGAGCTTAGGGGTAGAGCGATTTTATGATGAGGAACTGCGTCCGAGTGATGTGCTGTGGGATGAAAATGTTGTACCGATTTTCGTGCTAGAAGTAGTTTCCCAAAATTATCGCAAGGAGTATACTACTAAATTGGCTGAATATGAAGCTTTAGGTATACTTTATTACGTGATTTATTCGTCTCGTCGTCGCCGCAAACCGCATTTGGAAGTACATAAGTTAGTTAATGGTAAGTATGAATTGCAAGAAGGAAACCCCGTTTGGCTATCAGAAATTGGTTTAGGAATTGGTTGCGAAAGAGGAAATTATTGTGGTGTAACGCGAGAATGGATGTATTGGTATGATGAGCAAGGACAACGTTATCTCACGCCCGCAGAACAAATAAAACAAGAAACACAACGCGCTCAACAAGAAACACAACGCGCTCAACAAGAAACACAACGCGCTCAACAAGAAGCACAACGCGCTGAAGTTGCAGAACAAAGAGTGCAACAATTGACAGAACAATTAAAAGCGCTGGGAATAGATCCAGATAATCTGGCTTAACTGAAATATTTTGCAATATTTTCAACGAAACCTAAAAATTAGGTATTGTTAGATTTATGTATTTTTTCATAAATGATTGTTAAAATTTCTACATCTTATCAATTAGATTGCACACATTTGATGCAATTACGCCCATGTAATTTAGCAGCATATAGTGCTTGATCTACTACTTGCAATAACTCATCAGTGGTTTTTCCATGATCTGGAAACACACCCACTCCACCCGAAACGGTCATGTATATTTCTTTACCTCCAGATTCTAACCGCGCAGCTTGAAACGATAACCGGATTTGTTCGGCGTGGTGAAATGCTTTCTCCTTTGTTAGCCCAGGTAAAGCTAATACAAACTCCTCACCACCATATCGGCACACAATGTTTTGAGAATTACTATAGTTGCGAAGAAGGTCTGCAAATAGCTGAATTACGCGATCGCCAGCCTGATGACCGAATGTATCATTAATATTTTTAAAATAATCAATATCCATAATTATCAAAGCAACTCGCTTAGAATCCCGCCTTGCTCGTATTAGTTCTTTTGGAAACATCTCGTCAAAATAACGCCGATTAAACAAGTCTGTCAGTCCGTCCCGCATAGCCTGTTCTTGTAACTGAACCTGTAATGTTTTAATTTCAAGTACCTGTTTTTGCAAATATTCATTCGCCTGTCGGAGTTCAAATTCAGCCTGATAACGTTGGGTAATGTCACGCAAAACAAGCAAACGGCCTGTTAACTGCTTACGCTCATTGTGTAATGAGGTAATTAGCAACTCTACATAACAAGGAGTTACCGAATCTATGAATATCTCTGTTTTGACGCTTTCGTAAGTATGGTAAAGCCTGATGATTTCTGGCCATCGGGCCAGAACTTGAGCAGCAGGTTGTCCAATATGCTGCTTTTTCACCCCAATCAGATGTTTTAGCGCCGGATTAAAGTCAATAATCCGGTTTTTGGCATCCAACACCAGCACTCCGTCGCTCATATTATCAATCAACGTGTCTCTAGCTACAGGAACGAGGTCAAACATTCGGAAGCGAAAAAGGCTAACAAAATAGAACAGTCCGGCCAGCATAAAGCTCATGGGAGTAATATTTAGACCAGGCGGAGTGAGGCGGAGCATATACAAGCTAGCGCCTAATATTGGTAATACTGCACCGGCTAATGCCATGCTTGACTGCCGACGAGACAGAACTGATGGTAGCAAGGCTTTCTGAATCAGCATTACTACCCCTGTAAGCGTGTAGAGGTAAACGCAGGTCATGATCCAAAAAAATCCAAGATTATGTTGATAAATCACAAAATTAGTTCCTTGGGGATCTGGCAAAAAGCCAGACCAGACTAAACCATGCCATTCATTTGTTGCTACCAAAATCACATTTAAGGTAGGGATAGCCCATAATAACGCTGTATTTCGAGGCGTTAGCCAACGATTTTTGTTCGTGAAGTGCATTGCAAATATGAGGAAGAGTGTAATTACGCTGCCTGAGCCGACATACTCCAGCTTTGACCAAAATATTTTTTCTCGGAGCTGAATTGCGACTGCTTCCATTGCTGCAACTGTAGCGTATCCAGCGATCGCTAGCATCATCAAAATGAAAGGCTTGCTAGCCAAAGAAATTGAGCGACGTTGCCAAGCTGCAAACGCAACAGTAGTTGAGATGATTACAGTCAGGCTCAGAATAACAAAGTAGAGATTGCACTGAAAAAGCATGGTGACGAAGCATTTAATATTTAATCTCAACCTTATGAGATAAGTTTGAGCAAGTCATGATGTTCCAGCGATTTTCATCATCACGTCAAAAAAGTCAAGTTATAGCAGAATTCTGGCTCCTGAATTATTAGACATCTCCGAAAACTATCAAAGCTTTGCTGTGGCTAGCTTATAACAGAAAAACTATTGCTTTTTAGGAATAACGTTCCTGATTCCACTTTTATTAGAGACAGTATCACCTTTGTAACGAGGGATGATATGAATACTAGCGTGCATAATATTTTGACCTGCGGCTCGATTGATATTTATTCCTACATTAAAGCCATCAGGTTCAAATTCTGCTTTGAGAATTTCTTGTACTTTGTTCACCATAAACCAGCAAGCGGATTGTTCTTTAAATGGTAGTTCAAAATAATTGCTAACATGACGTTTAGGAATAACTAAAATATGTCCTTTACTTATAGGATAGCCATCAAAGATAGCGTAAGCACTTGCTGATTCAGTTAATAAGTTTAAATTTTTACGAGGATTACAAAATATACAAGAATTAGACGAATTTCGCTGATGGTTATAGTGAACATGCTCATATAATTCCCGATGTTCATCTAAGAAAATTGAAGGAAAGGGAAGTTTGACAATACATTGATATGTTGGTTTTTTATGGACATAATGCTCTCTAAAACCTTCTTTTTTGATATCTCTTCTTACAGCGTAATAAGCTTTACCTTCTGGTTTTAACAAATGTGATATTTCCATAAGAACATTAGCTTGTCTTTCAGGGAATAAAACATTTAAAACATAAAAACAAATTATTGTATCAAATTTATTCTGAGGGTATTCTGGAAAATAATAAGGGTCATAGCCTGTAATATCACAACCTTTTTGGCGGAGTATTTTAACATCATTACCAAAGCCACAACCAAAGTCTAGTATTTTGCCTTGGAGAAGGTTTTGATTTAATAAAAGCTGTGCCGGAAATGATAGATAACTTCTTTCGATCGCAGTAAGATGGCTAAACTGATTTTTTTGCTGTTTCATAGAATTTTGGTGCTGATGTCCCAAAATTATTATTCCCAGCATCCCTTGAGTTTATGCGATGTCTACGATGGTCACTGAGCGGCTTGCCCTGAGCGTAGCCGTTCGCGTAACGTCTCGTAGAGAAGTGCGGGCTACGCCGACACATCAGGGTCAACACCTAGCTCACGTAACTTAGCTGCTAATATATCAGCACGTTGGCGTTCTTGTTCAGCACGTTGGCGTTCCTGTTCAGCACGTTGGCGTTCTTGTTCAGCGCGTTGGTGTTCTTGTTGGGCGCGTTGGCGTTCTTGTTGGGCTTGTTCGCTACTCCACAACAGCAAATTTCCTTCTGTATCCCACCAGCGCAGCCAATTCATGGTTTGACATAATCTTTCACCTTGCCAAATTCCGAGGAATAACTCTAACTCAGGAATCCAAAAGCGTCCATTAGCGTCTGCTTGCTGCAAAGTATATTGTTCATTTTGCAAGCATCGTATTTCTATGCTTGGTTCGTAAGGGTCGTAAGTTACGTAGGTGGGAACTTGGAGAATCTTTTCGTAATAATAGAGTTTACCGTAGGGTGGAGTTGAACGGACTGAAAGTTCTCCCCCTTCTGTATCTGAGAGAAATTCCATCACTACAGCCACAGCAGCGCCTTCTAAATTCGGGGTATAGCTACGACGAACTACATTTGTTCCCACAGGCTGCACTTGAGGGACATAAAACCAGTCTGGGGCTTTGACAACGATTTTTTTGTTGACTGTGGCTACAAGACCAAAATTAGAGCCAATCAGCATCTGGGGTTGGATGCGTGCTGTGCTTCCCAAAGCATCGGTAAGCGCAGCAGCGATCGCGGGTTGTTGAATATTTTCCACTGGATCGTCTGGTAAAATGAAGTCGGCTGGAAGTGCTTCCCAAGTTACAGTCGGTTCTTTTTGGATGGGGTTAACTTGTAGAACCATAAAATTATTCCTAATATCCATGCACAGTATATAGTTATTTTTAACAAATCTTCAGTTAGCACAGAGGTGCGATCGCAGCATATAAATCCAGAGAATCTTAAGCTTTGGATGCATAGACTCGCACTCCCTAAAAACTCAGAAATCTAGAAAGATATCTCTGACAGGTGTATATACTCGTAGTCAAGCACTTAGCAGGCGTGAATATGATGTGCAGCCATTCAAGCATTAGCGAAACACTTCCGAAATCAGCCTGAGTTGTTTGAAATTTACTACAACTGCGCTGTGAATGAACCAGCATCCAAGTGAATCACTTCTAAGCCTAAAATGGTTCCCAGTTCGCGGGCTAAGGTAGATTTACCAGCGCCCCCAGAACTAATAATTAAGATTTTCTTCACTTTGTATTTGCATCTCCCTTTTCAAGCTCATAAGGGTAAGCATTGCTCACCCAAATAACCGTCTTCAGGGCAACTCAATACGCCGCTACAATAGTACCACTACAAGGATTATGACCGAAATATTGATATTATGACCACTGCTACAACCGTAAAAACTGAGTATGAAGCGATTATTGGTCTAGAAACCCATTGTCAGCTGAGTACTAACACCAAGATTTTCTCTAATAGCTCTACGGCATTTGGTGCTGACCCAAATACTAACATTGACCCGGTTTGTATGGGTTTACCTGGGGTCTTACCTGTACTTAATGAAAAAGTATTAGAATACGCTGTCAAGGCTGGTTTGGCACTGAATTGTCAAATCGCTAGATATAGCAAATTTGACCGGAA
The DNA here is from genome assembly GCF_036919495.1 of Nostoc sp. Lineage (GTDB taxonomy): Bacteria > Cyanobacteriota > Cyanobacteriia > Cyanobacteriales > Nostocaceae > Nostoc. Next base: position 49,786 of record NZ_JBALBZ010000085.1, on the reverse strand, counting down.
ACAGTATTTTTATCCTGACTTACCCAAAAATTACCAAATTTCTCAATATGATTTACCGATCGCAGAACACGGATGGTTAGAAATTGAGTTGGTAGATGCTGAGGGAAATCCTATTCGTAAACGCATTGGCATCACACGTCTGCACATGGAAGAAGATGCTGGAAAATTGGTACACGCAGGTAGCGATCGCCTTTCCGGTTCTTCCTATTCTCTGGTAGACTACAATCGCGCAGGTGTACCGTTAGTAGAAATTGTCTCGGAACCTGATCTGCGTTCTGGATTAGAAGCAGCTGAATACGCTGAAGAGTTACGCCGGATTGTGCGGTATCTCGGCGTGAGTGACGGCAACATGCAAGAAGGATCTCTGCGCTGCGATGTCAACATTTCTGTGCGTCCAGTGGGACGAAAGGAATTTGGCACGAAGGTAGAAATTAAAAACATGAACTCCTTCAGCGCCATCCAACGGGCGATTGACTACGAAATTGAGCGTCAAATTGCAGCCATCGAAGCAGGCGCGAGCATTATCCAAGAAACTCGGCTGTGGGAAGAAGGCGCTCAACGCACAAGTAGTATGCGGGTAAAGGAAGGTTCTAGCGATTACCGCTACTTCCCCGAACCAGATTTATCACCAATTGAGGTGACAGATGCCGAATTAGAGAAATGGCGCAGCGAATTACCAGAATTACCAGCCCAAAAACGTCATCATTATGAAAGTGAGTTGGGACTTTCGGCTTACGATGCGCGAGTGCTGACAGAAGATCGTTCAATAGCAGAATATTTTGAAACTGCGATCGCATCTGGAGCAAATCCCAAAGCTGCTGCAAACTGGATTACTCAAGATATCGCCGCTTATCTCAATAAGCAAAAACTCACTATTACTGAAATCGGCCTAACTCCCACCAATCTAGCTGATATCATCACTCGCATTGAAACGGGCAAAATTAGCAATGCTCAAGCTAAAGAAAAGTTGCCAGATTTGCTCACTGGTATTTCTCCTGAAAAAGCCTTTGCAGGTCAAGAGTTAATCACCGATCCTAGTGTACTAGAACCCATCGTTGATGAAGTCATAGCTGCCAATCCCAAAGAACTAGAAAAATATCGCAACGGCAACACCAACATCAAAGGCTTCTTTGTCGGACAAGTTCTGAAAAAAACAGGCAAACGTGCCGATCCTAAGCTAACTACCGAATTGGTGGAGAAAAAACTGAACGCCTAGCGGGAGGCAGGGGGAGCAGGGGGAGCAGGGGAAGCAGAACTATGATATTGACCAATGCCCAACTACGTATTTTCCCGGTGATTCTTCACGAAATCTTCATATAAAAACTGGTGACAGCCCCCATACCTAAAATGCTATGCTGTGGTAAGTAGATGCACCCTGATGATCTGGAGAGCTGCCTAAGTGGCTCTCTTTTTTATTTGAGTTATGTGGTATTTACATAGAAGCTTCATCAAATTTTTAGAAATCGTCTTAATAAATAAGTATTAAACCTTAGATCATAAGTGATATGGTGTCAGAAAAAGATGCACCGTAATGATCTGGAGAGTGACCCAAGTGGCTCTCCTTTTCTGCTTTTGTCTTTCTTCATAAGAAAGGTAAAAACAATTATGCTAATTGCCAACTAGTAGATTATTATTGCCATCAGCAAATAAACTGACAATAAAAGGGAGTGGAGAGTGGGGAGTAGGGGGAAACGAATAACTCCTAACTCCTAATTCCTAACTCAGCACTTTTTTAAAGCACTTTTCTAAAGCACAAATTGACCTATCCAACTTGATAGTTGTAAGGAAGAATAATGGCAGATTGGCAAAAAATCACAGGTGGCATCACAGCACCAAGGGGGTATCAAGCGGCGGGAATTACCGCAGGGTTGAAACCTTCGGGGTTGCCAGATTTAGCTTTGATATTCTCAGAGGTGGAAGCGATCGCAGCTGGTGTGTTCACCACTAGCCAAGTTAAAGCTGCCTGCGTAGAATATTGTCGCCAACGCTTGCAAGCTAAACAGAGCGCTCGTGCAATCCTCTGCAACGCCGGACAAGCAAACGCCGCTACAGGAACTCAAGGCTATCTTGATACTTTAGAATCTGCTATGGCAGTAGCCCAAGCACTAAACATGCCATCTGAATCTGTGTTAGTGGCTTCCACTGGCGTGATTGGTCAAAGAATTAAGATGGATGCTTTGCGAAGTGGGATTCCCAAGGTAGTAGCAGCACTATCAGAAACAGGCTCAGATGCCGCCGCCGGAGCGATTATCACTACAGACTTGGTAACAAAATCCATTGCCCTAGAGACAACTATAAGCGATGCCTCCGGCGGGCTGCGCCAACGCCCGGTACGAATTGGTGGTATTGCCAAGGGTTCCGGTATGATTCACCCCAACATGGCAACTATGCTGGCATTTGTTACTTGTGATGCTGTGGTTTCGCCAGCTCTTTGGCAACAGATGTTGGCAAGGGCGGCCGATAGAAGTTTCAATTCCATTACTGTGGATGGTGATACCAGCACCAACGATAGCTTAATCGCCTTGGCAAATGGTCAATCTCGTACCCCAGCAATTACAGAATGGGGCGCAGAAGCAGAGAAATTAGAGGCGATGTTAACAGCAGTTTGTCAGCATTTAGCCAAAGCGATCGCTCGTGATGGTGAAGGCGCAACCTGTCTAATTGAAGTGGAAGTAACAGGGGCCCATGATGAAATTTCAGCCCGACAAATAGCCAAAACCATCGCTGGTTCATCTTTAGTTAAATCTGCAATCTTTGGGCACGATCCTAACTGGGGACGCATCGCCGCCGCCGCCGGACGTGCAGGTGTGCCTTTTGAGCAAGAAAACCTGCAAATTAAGCTAGGGAATTTCTTAATGTTGGAAAATGGGCAACCTCTGCAATTTGAGCGTGCAGCAGCGAGTGCTTATTTAAAAAAAGCAGCGACGGGTGCTTATCTCCAAGAAGATACAGTATTAATCTCCGTTAACGTTGGTAATGGTCATGGTTCAGGTAAAGCTTGGGGTTGTGATTTGAGTTATGACTACGTGAGGATTAACGCCGAATACACTACATAAACTACTCACAACGGTTTACTAAGTTGAGACATTAAAATCTCATTTACAGGTATAATACCGTTTCACTTTCAAGTTGATACAAATACTTTGGTAGGGGCGTACAGCTAGCTGGACGCCCCTAAATCATAATGTCAATATAATAGTCATTATAAATAAAAACTTATATATGACAAATTACTACTAAAAGTTAAGTTACAAAAGAAGTAAAATATGGAATCATCAAGTAAACATAATACTCATCATAAAGAAGAGTTTATATATTAGAAATTCTTCCTATAGTTAAGGAAAATAGATAAATTTTTCTTTATACATCCAATCTAATATTTGTTTAATAAATCGATACTCCAAGTTAACAAATTTGGCTTTAAAGGCTGTAAACTGATTTCAACAAGGTGAATGATACCTCTGCACTACATTAGAGTAGTAGAGTAGAGCCAATATATTAGCCTAGTTCTTAATATACGTAATCGTGTCATTGCTAAGATGACGGCGATCGCTCTGCCAAATATAGCTTGGTTAATCATTGAAATAGCGCAATAAACATAATGTTTTTTGCCAAAATTGTCATAGCTATAAAAATAAAATTTACGTTTTCAGGAGATATTATGACAGAATTTTTTAATCAAATTTCCCGTCGCAAATTCATTTTCACAGCCGGAGTATCTGCGAGTGCTGTATTCCTTAAAGGCTGTTTGGGTAATCCCCCCGAAAACTTAACTGGTGGAAACACTAAAGCCCAACCAACTGCTCAGTCGGTTGCTAATATTAGTTCCGAACAAGTACCAGAGACTACTACAGTCAAGCTGGGGTATATTCCTATTGTAGAAGCGGCTCCTTTAATTATTGCTAAAGAAAAAGGCTTTTTTGCCAAGTATGGCATGACTAATGTTGACCTTTCCAAACAAGCTTCTTGGGGTTCAGCAAGAGACAACGTAGAAATTGGTTCTGCTGGTGGTGGTATAGATGGCGGTCAATGGCAGATGCCGATGCCACATTTAATCACAGAAGGTTTAATTACCAAAGGCAATCAAAAAATTCCCATGTATGTCTTATGTCAATTAATTACACATGGAAATGGAATTGCGATCGCAAACAAGCACCAAGGCAAAGGTATTAGTTTACAATTAGCCAGCGCAAAGCCTTTGCTTAAGGAATTAAAATCTTCAACACCCTTCACAGCTGCATTTACCTTTCCCCACGTCAACCAAGATTTGTGGATTCGCTACTGGTTAGCAGCAGGCGGCTTAGATCCAGATGCAGATGTCAAGTTGCTCACAGTGCCAGCCGCGCAAACTGTGGCCAACATGAAAACAGGAACAATGGATGCTTTTAGTACAGGCGACCCCTGGCCTTATCGTCTTGTTCAAGAAAAAATTGGCTATTTAGCAGCATTAACCGCAGAGATTTGGAAGAATCATCCTGAAGAATATCTTGCCATCAGAGGCGATTGGGTTGATAAAAATCCCAAGGCTACCAAAGCAATTTTAAAAGGAATTATGGCAGCCCAACAGTGGCTAGATAATTTTGATAACCGCAAAGAAGCGGCTCAGATTTTGGCTGCACGAAATTATTTCAATCTTCCTTCACCAGAAATACTGGCAGATCCATACCAAGGCAAATATGACATGGGTGATGGTCGCAAAATTGATGATAAATCAATGGCTGCTTACTACTGGAAAGATGGAAAAGGTAATGTTTCTTATCCATATAAGAGTCACGATTTATGGTTCATAGTCGAAAACGTTCGTTGGGGATTCTTGCCAAAAGATTACGTAGACAATAATGCTGCTAAGGCTAGAGAACTTATCAACAAAGTCAACCGTGAAGATATTTGGAAAGAAGCTGCTAAGGAAGCTGGCATTGCTACTGCTGATATTCCTACAAATACATCCCGTGGTGTAGAAGAGTTTTTTGATGGCATCAAATTTGACCCCGAAAAGCCAGAAGAATATTTGAAGAGTTTGAAAATCAAAAAAGTCAGTATTTAGAGGCACGATTAAACTCTTGTAGAGACGCGATGAATCGCGTCTAGGACAAATAACAAATAAAATTTGCGGAGAATACAACATCATGACAATAGCTCAAAAACGTCCTGTAAGCCCTAGATTGAGTAATAGCTTTATATCCAGCCTGAAAAAGCAATTTCCTGACCTGATACCACCAACGATCGCTATAACTATCTTCCTCGTTCTCTGGCAACTCTTCGCTTGGATTCCAGGAGCCACATTACCAGGGCCAATACAAGTTATCCAAGACACTTGGGTTTTGATTTTCTGGCCATTTTATGACCGAGGTGGCATTGATAAAGGTCTATTTTGGCAGATTCTTGCTAGTCTGCAACGAGTTGCCATTAGTTATACCCTAGCTGCGATCGTTGGTATTGCCTTGGGCATTTTGATTGGGGTTAATAAAACCATGTCCAAAGCTTTAGACCCCATCTTTCAACTACTGCGGACAGTACCACCTCTAGCTTGGGTTCCGATTTCTTTAGCAGCTTTACGACAAAACGAACCCGCAGCATTATTCGTAATTTTCATCACCGCCATTTGGCCCATCTTAATTAACACTGCTGTCGGCGTTACCCAAATTCCCCAAGATTACAACAACGTCGCCAAAGTTCTCCAACTTAGCCGCAAAGAATATTTCATTAATATTTTGATTCCTGCGGCATTACCCTACATTTTTACCGGTTTGAGAATTGCGATCGGTTTAGCTTGGTTAGCGATTATCGCCGCCGAAATCGTCATGTCCGGTATTGTCGGCATCGGCTTTTTTATCTGGGACGCTTATCAAAATAACAACGTCAGCGAAGTTATTTTAGCTCTAATTTACATCGGCATTGTTGGGTTGGTGCTAGATAAAGCGATGGTCTGGCTGCAAAACAAGATTTTACCAGCAGAGCAAAAATAGTGAATGGGGAATGGAGAATGGGAACTAAGAAAGATTTTTCCAATCCTTAATCCCCAATAATCTCTAATCTTCAATACCCAATGCCCAAATACCAAATACCAAATATCCTATGTTCGTAGCTGTCGATCAAATTGAAAAAGTTTTTGAATTAACTGGTGGTGGCAAATATATCGCCCTTAAAGGAATCGATCTCCAAATTAAAAAAGGAGAATTCGTTTCTTTGATTGGTCACTCCGGTTGCGGCAAATCCACCTTATTAAATATGATTGCGGGTTTGGATTTGCCAACTGAGGGTATTGTCACTCTCGAAGGACAAAGAATCACCAAACCCGGCCCAGACAGGATGGTGGTGTTCCAAAATTATTCGCTATTACCTTGGCGAACAGTTAGAGAAAATATTGCCCTCGCCGTGGATTCAGTAATGAAGGGTTTACCCGCAGCTGAACGCAACGCTATTATCGAAAAACATATTAATATGGTGGGTTTGCGTCCCCATGCTGATAAGCAGCCGGGAATGTTATCAGGTGGACAAAAACAGCGAGTTGCGATCGCCCGCGCCTTAGCGATTCGTCCCAAATTACTCTTGCTAGATGAACCATTTGGTGCATTAGACGCACTCACACGCGGCAATTTGCAAGAACAACTGATGCAAATCTGCGAAGAAAATCAAGTTACCGCCGTGATGGTGACACATGATGTAGATGAAGCGGTGCTTTTATCTGACAGAATCGTGATGTTAACTAATGGCCCCGAATCTAAAATTGGTGACATTTTAGAAGTGGATATTCCCAGACCCCGCAAGCGCATGGAAGTAGTAGAACATCCCAGCTATTACAGCTTGCGAAGTGAGATGATTTACTTCCTCAATCAGCAGAAACGGATCAAAAAAATTCGGGCGCGGAAAACTGCCGACATTGCCCGTCATGGATTAGAAAAAGTTAACTTAGAAATTGGCTTTTTACCTCTAACCGCTTGCGCCCCCTTGGCAGTTGCTAAAGAAAAAGGTTTCTTTCTCAAGCATGGTTTAGATGAAGTTAACCTCGTGCGCGAAAGTAGCTGGCGGGGTATAGAAGATGGCATAAGTGGCGGTTATTTGGATGCCGCTCAAATGCCTTCAGGGATGCCGATGTGGCTAACTTTGGGAGGACATAATAATCAACCCCTCCCTGTTGTCACCGCCCTTACCATGACTCGCAACGGTAACGCCATCACCTTGGCAAAACGCTTTTACGACCAAGGTGTGCAAACCTTATCAGACTTTAGAAATCACCTGATTCTCACCCGCGACCAACGGCACACAATGGGAGTAGTACATCCCGCTTCTATGCACAATTTACTGTTGCGTTACTGGCTAGCGGCTGGTGGAATTGACCCCGATAGCGATGTGGATATGAAAACCATTCCCCCAGCGCAGATGGTAGCTGACTTAAAAGCCGCAAGCATTGATGGTTACTGCGTTGGTGAACCTTGGAACTACCGCGCTGCTGTGGAAAATGTCGGCTTTACCATCGCTACCGACTTAGAAGTTTGGCTAGGACACCCCGGTAAAGTTCTTGGTGTGCGGGAAGATTGGGCAGAAAATTATCCAAATACGCATATTGCCTTAACCAAAGCTTTGTTAGAAGCTTGCGTGTATTGTGCAAATCCTGAAAATACCCAAGAAATTCGGCAAATTTTAGCAGGGCGAGATTATGTCAGCACTGATTTAGAATACATTCAACTCGAAGATCCAGATAGTCTCACCTGTGACTTAGATCATCCGTTGCGGGACTATGCCCATCACCAGTTTTATTCCGATTCCGCCATCAACCGCCCCAGTCGCACCGAACAAATTTGGATTATGAGTCAATTGGCGCGTTGGGGTGATACTCCCTTCCCCAGAAATTGGGTAGAAGTTGTGGAACGGGTGTGTCGCGTGCGTGTTTTCAGCACCGCCGCACGAGAATTAGGTTTGGATATTAGCTATATTCGCCAACCGATTCAACTGTTCGATGGTACTCCCTTTAACGCCGACGATCCGATCGCTTATCTCAACAACTTAAAAATTAAACGTGATTTTTCAATTGCGGAAGTTGTTCTTGATGCACCGAGAAGAAGACTCGCATCATAAAAGAATGGTGAGAGAAAGGGGGAGTGGGAGAAGTAGCACATCTTACTTCTTGTGGGGTGGGCGTCTCGCCCGCCCGTAATCAAAGGCGGGCAAGATGCCCACCCCACAAGATTAAATAATTTTAGTTGTTAAAAATCTCTTGAACTCCATTAATGAGTCTTTGAACTCCATTAATGAACCTCTGAACTCCGTTAATGAGTCTTTGAACTGGATGAATCCACCTTTGAACTCCGTTAATGAGTCTTTGAACTCCATTAATGAACCTTTGAACTCCGTTAATGAGTCTTTGAACTCCATTAATGAACCTCTGAACTCCGTTAATGAGTCTTTGAACTCCATTAATGAACCTCTGAACTCCATTAATGAGTCTTTGAACTGGATGAATCCACCTTTGAACTCCGTTAATGAGTCTTTGAACTGGATGAATCCACCTTTGAACTCCGTTAATGAGTCTTTGAACTGGATGAATCCACCTTTGAACTCCGTCAAGTTATATCTTGCACCTACCTATCCCCCCTGAGAATAAATTCTCTTTTCTTATAGCCCAAGTCCACTCAAGTGGACTACAACCCTTACTTACTTAGTCTTCAATAGATAGACTTTAGCTATAAGCCTCAGAATTCATTCTGAGGCGGTCGTAGGGACTGGTGCAAGTTCTGAGTCAACGAATCTTTGAACTTTCACATTAAGCATTTTAATCCCCAAATACCAAATACCATGCAAAACCGCAACCTGACAGCTACAAACACACTAGGAAAACCATTTGTTACTGCAACCACCAACCGCAGACCTTTCCTAGAAATTAAGGACGTTACCAAAGTCTACCCGACAAAGAAAGGCCCCTTCACCGTACTCGATGGCGTTAACCTCAACGTAGAACAGGGCGAGTTTATTTGCGTCATCGGCCACTCTGGCTGTGGCAAATCGACGCTGCTAAATATGGTATCCGGTTTTAACTTTCCCACCTCCGGGCAAGTCTTACTAGAAGGAGAACCAATCACCCAGCCAGGTCCAGACAGGATGGTTGTCTTCCAAAATTATGCCCTGTTACCTTGGCGAACTGCTTTTGAAAACATCTACTTAGCTGTTAACGCCGTTTATCCCAACAAACCACAAGCTGAAAAAAGAGCGATCGTCCGCGATCATTTAGCAATGGTGGGACTAGCTGATGCAATGGAAAAGAAACCAATGCAAATGTCTGGCGGGATGAGACAACGGGTTTCTATCGCCCGTGCTTTGGCGATTCGCCCGAAAGTTTTAATTTTAGATGAACCTTTTGGGGCGCTAGATGCTATCACCAAAGAAGAATTACAAGAAGAATTGCTGAAAATTTGGGGCGATAACCGTTGTACAGTGCTGATGATTACCCACGACATCGACGAGGCACTATTTTTAGCTGATAAATTGGTAATGATGACCAACGGCCCACATGCGAAAATTGGCGAAGTTATGGAAATTCCTTTTTCTCGTCCCCGCGATCGCGCCCGTATCATGGAAGATCCACAATACTACCAACTACGTAATTATGCCTTAGATTTTCTCTTTAATCGCTTTGCCCATGATGATGTAGGTTAAGCTAATCTTTTCCTAAGTTTTCATTCTAAAAAATGGTTCCTTCCAGACGAGTTTATTTATTGTTGGTTTTAGGTATAGCAATTGCCCCGATCCTATGCCTTTTTCTCAACATTAAAGCAGCGATCGCCATCATTTTGCTATTTGATGCGATCGTTCTCGGATTGATGGTTGTAGATGGTTTGCGGGTACGCCGTTCTCGCGTGCAAATTACCCGCGAATTACCCTCACGATTATCTATTGGGCGGGATAATCCAGTGGTGTTAAAAGTAACATCGCCAAATGCCAACGCCCTAATTGAAATCTGCGATTACTACCCAACAGGATTTGGTATATCTGCACCCACACTCAGCGCTATTATTCCCAGTAATACCACTCAAGAATTGACATATACCGTCAACCCAACACAGCGCGGCGAGTTTTCTTGGGGAAATATTCAAGTTCGACAGTTGGGAATTTGGGGATTAGCTTGGGATGATTGGCAGATTACCCAAAGTTTGCCAGTGAAAGTTTATCCTGATTTAGTGGGATTGCGATCGCTAACAATTCGTTTAACATTGCAATCATCAGGATCAATCCGCCAATCTCGCAAAACTGGTATCGGTACAGAGTTTGCCGAACTGCGGAACTATCGCACTGGTGACGATTTGCGGTTTATTGATTGGAAAGCTACCGCCCGTCGGGTTGGGGCCTATAATAATGCAACGCCACTGGTGAGAGTTCTAGAACCCGAACAGGAACAAACTTTACTAATTTTGCTCGATCGCGGGCGATTAATGACAGCAAAAGTGCAGAATTTGCAGAGATTTGACTGGGGTTTGAATGCAACTTTATCCTTAGCATTAGCAGGGTTGCATCGAGGCGATCGCGTGGGTGTTGGTGTATTTGACCGCCAGATGCATACGTGGATTCCCCCAGAACGCGGTCAAAATCATTTAAATCAGCTAATCGATCGCCTGACACCAATTCAACCAGTGTTATTTGAATCTGATTATTTGGGGGCGGTGACAAATGTTTTGCAGCGTCAAACTCGTAGGGCGCTTGTAGTAGTGATTACCGACTTAATTGATGTCACCGCTTCTACAGAACTCCTGGCTGCACTCTCCAAACTAGCACCCCGCTATCTGCCATTTTGTGTTACTCTGCGAGATCCGCAAGTTGATCGTTTAGCACACACTTTCACAGATGATGTTACAAATGCTTATGCCCGTGCAGTGGCACTAGATTTATTAATGCAACGACAAGTAGCTTATGCTCAGTTGAAACAGAAAGGTGTATTAGTACTAGATGCACCAGCAAATCAAATTGCCGATCAGGTGGTTGAGCGATATCTGCAACTCAAAGCCCGGAATCAACTTTAGCGAATTGCATTGATTCATCAAATGCGAGATGCTAAAAATAGCAACTCGCAATACTTGCCTAAAGAAATGAAACGCTAATCAGCATTAAACAACCACAAAATTGTTGTTGGTTAGAGATAATCCAGCAGATAATTGTGCAAATTTGACCTGAGTAAACCCAGATGCACTGCCATCTTGGTCAAAGAACAATCCACCTGTAACATTGTCATAAATAAATCGTTGAGCATTAGTAGTTGCCGATGCTCCAAGGGTAAACTGATTTGTATTAAGTGAACCTGGTGATAACCCGCCACCAAAACCAGCAGCCGATACCTGAATCAATTCATTAGTGGCCTTAAAGTCATAAAGTCTATCAATGCCTTCATTGAAACTATTAAAAACAAAAGTATCATTCCCACTGCCACCATAGAGAGTGTCATTACCAAAACCACCTGCAAGGATATCATTTCCACTGCCACCATAGATTGTGTCATTCCCACTGCCACCATAAAGGGTGTTCTTACCAGAAGCGTTAGAGGCGGAAATATAATCATTGCCAGCGCCACCATCCAGTAGGTTATTGCCTTTTGAATTGCTAGCATTCAAGTTATCGTCTCCAGCGCCACCGTTAAGGGTATTATTGCCTATGGAGCGAGAGTCGTATGTGATGGAGATGTCGCGGAGTGAGTACGGGTCGCTGGGAGTGTAGCTGTAGTAGCCAGAGATGGAGAGATAATCATTGCCATCACCCCCAGAGAGCAGGTTATTACCTGTTGAACCGCCAGCACTCAAAGTATCCTTACCTGCACCACCGTTGAGAGTATTATTGCCAGACGAACGAGAGTCGTAGTCTTGGTAGTCATTTCCTTTGTAGTAGCCAGAGACGCTAAGAAAATCATTGCCATCATCCCCAGACAGCAGGTTATTACCTGTTGAACCCTCAGCACTCAAGTTATCGTCACCAGCGCCACCGTTGAGGGTGTTCTTGCCAGACGAGTGAGAGTCGTATACGTCGTCTGGGTAGCTGAAGCTGGTGTAACCAGAGACGCTAAGAGAATCATTGCCATCGCCCCCAGAAAGCAGGTTATCACCAACGAGGGAATCATTCCCCGTACCACCAATGAGAGTGTCATTCCCCGCACCACCAATGAGAGTATCATTCCCCGCACCACCCCGTAGCAAGTCGTTGCCACTCTTGCCATCAATGCGGTCATTGCCCCCCTGACCATTAATGACATCATTTGAGTTGTCTAAACCCGTAATGTTGTTGGATAGGTCATTGAGGAAGGTCACGGTGTTTTTGATGCCCAGGCTAGTTTGAGTGGAGTTCGCATCCAGTATATTAAAGCTGCTGGTAATGCTAGTTTGCCCATCAAACAAGATATTACCAAGAGCTGGTCTTGTTCCAGAAGCTTTCAGATTGCCCAAGTTTTCTAGTTTGAAGTTTTCCAGGATAACTATGGCATCAGCCTTACCCTCAAAGGTAATTTCCAGATCGCTGCCATTTTGGGTAAGCAGCAGATTTGGAGCAGTTAAGTCTGCACCCTGGAATTTGATGGTGTCCACTTCAGCAATGACTGCTGCTGTCGGGTTAGTTCCTTTACCTACCCCACCAAAATCAGTGATGGTATCAGTGCCATCGCCCAAGTTGTAAATAAAAATATCTTTGCCACCGCCACCAGTCAGCGTATCATCCCCCTGACCACCAATGAAAGTATCATTGCCAGTTCCACCTTGTAGCAAGTCGTAGCCGTCGGTTCCAACGATATTTGCCATAATTTTTTCCTGACTAAATCAATTTTTTCAGTAACTTAAGTCCTTAACCTCTTGTTAGTGCTGTTTTCGGGCACAAAAAAGCCCCCGAAAATTTAAGTTTTAGGTATACTTTCATATCACCCTTGAGGGACAGCACTTTGTATTTGAAGATTGAGCATATAAAAAGGCTTGTAAGTAATACTTGCCAACTGATTTTAGGACTATCTAAGCCTTATACCAATTCTGTATGAAGATGCGCTTATGGTGCAAGAAATAAAGAACGTAGACGCAAAGTGGTGAAGCAGCGCGGTCTTCTCCCAAAGGGAGAGGCTCTGCCAACGCGGAGCGTCTCGTAGAGAAGGGAGTTTCCCCCATGAGCGACTGCTGTTAGCGCAGCGTTAGCGACGTTAGGAGCGTCACCCGGAGGGGCTTGCCGCAGGCTACCGCCAGGAGCGCCAAGTATACCAAGAAATAACAAATTAAGAGATTTGGCGCAGCTTCACAAAGAAATGGTATTAGGCACTGTACAAATTCATGAACGTGTGCATTTAGTAAAACACATAGTTTTAGGCTTTTTTATCATCCTTTATAGCGTTTCCTAAGCAACTGAAGTACACGCAAATCTTGTTTGACAAGGTTAGTAGCTTTCAAAATGTACCTCACCAGGTCGAGAACCGCTATATCAGCCGTGAAAGCTGAAATGCTTAAAACTTACACTCAATAAGTTGGTTTTTTATCAATGCCTAAGTCCTACTAGCGTTAAATAGAGAATAGTTTACTTTTGATAGTCAAAGATATTTTTATACGCTCCTTGCGGTCTGTTGTCCGTGGATGTCTAGCTTGCAAATAGGAAAAATCTAAATAACTTGACAATAACTATATACTAACGTGTTTACTTAAATGTCTATGTTGAAAATAACAAGTTTACATATTCTTCATATTATTACCAAGGTGGCTGCGTCATGTCAATAAGAACAGTTTGTTGTCAATAAAATCTAAAGTTTTTATCATTGAGTTTTATTTATTGACAAAGATTTAGGCGATCGCAAGCCAAAGTTGAAGAACCAAATCCAACATCTACTATCTGTTGGTAGCACTAAATTACATTGATAAATTGAGTGCGAGATGCTATTTTCAGCGTCTCGCAATCCATGCTTACCTAAAGTAATAGAGTGCTAATTACTATTAAACAACCACAAAATTGTTTTCGGTTAGTGATAATCCAGCAGATAATTGGGCAAATTTTACCTGAGTAAATGCAGACGCACTACCATCTTGATCAAAAGACAATGCACCTGTAACATTATCATAGATAAATCGTTGAGCATTAGTGATTGCAGATGTGCCGATGGTAAACTGACTTAGCTTAAGTGAAGGTGTTGCTAACTCACTACCAAAACCAGCAGATGATACTTGAATCAAGTCATTAGTGGCGTTGAAGTCATAAAGACTATCAATACCCTCATTGTAACTATTGAAAGCAAAGGTATCAGTACCATCTCCTCCAATTAGAGTGTCATTACCGTTGCCACCTGTGATGATATCATTACCAGAACCACCATCAAGAGTGTTATTACCTAATGCGCTATATGCACTAAGAGTATCGTTGCCATCGCCCCCTAAGAGCAAATTAGTGCCTGTTGAATAATCAACAATCAAGTTATCAGCACCAGCACCACCGTTGAGGGTGTTATTTCCTGATGCTCTGCGATAAACTCCTTTGCCAGACTCGCCCTGTTCGTCGTACTTATAGCCAGAGGCACTAAGAGTATCATTACCATCATCTCCAGAGAGCAGATTATCGCCTGATGAATAATCAACATTCAAGTTATCGTCACCAGCACCACCGTTAAGAATATTCTTGCCAGTGCAGGTATAACACCTTCCCCCGTAGCCGTAGCCGTAGTTAGAGCCTGTGAGAGTATCATTGCCATCGCCACCATTGAGCAGATTAGCGCCTCGTGAATAGTCAGCAGTCAAGAAATCATTACCAGCGCCACCATTGAGGGTATTCTTGCCAGAGGTGTTATCAAACCTGTAGCCCTCGAAGTTAGAGGCACTAAGAGTATCATTGCCATCGCCACCATCCAGTAGGTTATTGCCTGTTGAAATGTTAGCACTCAAAGAATCATCACCAAGACCACCGTTGAGGGTGTTATTACCATTGGCAAGATTGACGTTAAGATAATCATTGTCATCGCCACCATCCAAGAAGTTATCGCCTGTTGAATAGAAAGCACTCAAGCTATCATTACCAGCACCACCGTTGAGGGTGTTATTACCAGATACTTCCGGGTCATAGTAGCTACCAGAGACGCTAAGAAAATCATTGCCATTGCCACCATTCAGTAGGTTATTTCCTGCTGAACTGTCAGCACTTAAGCTATCATTACCAGCGCCACCGTTGAGGGTGTTATTACCAGATACCACATCATAGTCACCTAAGGCCGAGAGAGTATCATTGTCATCGCCACCATCTAATAGGTTATTGCCTGTTGAAGAGTTAACGTCTAAGTAATCGCTGCCAGTACCACCAACGAGGGTGTTATTCCCCGCACCACCAATGAGGGTATCATTGCCTGTACCACCGCGCAGCAAATCGTTGCCACTTAATCCGTCGATTTTGTCATTACCGCCCTGACCATTAATGACATCATCTGAATTATCTAAACCCTTAATGTTGTTGGATAGGTCATTAAGAAAAGTTACAGTGTTCTTAATCCCTAAGCTCGTTGCAGTGGAGTTGGCATCTAAGACATTAAAGCTGGGGGTAATGCTAGTTTGCCCATCAAATAGGATATTACCAAGAGCTGGTCTTGTTCCAGAAGCTTTCAGGTTATCCAAGTTTTCTAAGTTGAAGTTTTTGAGGATTAATTTTGTGCCAGTCACCCCTTCAAAGGTGATTTCTAGGTTGTTGTCATTCTTGGTCAGCAGCAGATTTTTAGCAGTTAAGCCAGCACCTTGGAATTTTATGGTATCCACTTCGGCAATCACTGCTGCTGTCGGGTTTGTGCCTTTACCTACCCCACCAAAATCGGTAATGGTATCAGTGCCATCGCCCAAATTGTAAATAAATTTATCTTTGCCACCGCCACCGGTCAGGGTGTCATTACCTTTCTGAGCTGTAATGGTATCATTACCTGCAAGACCCTTAATCGTGTCAGCACTGTTACTGCCCAGTAGAGTATCATTACTGCTGGTTCCAATGATATTTGTCATAATTTTTACCTTATTTAATCGATTTTTGGAGTAACTTTAGTTCTAAGTGCTGTTTTAGCGCACAACTAACTAGCCGAAAGTTTCAATTTTCGGCAAGTTTTTTTATATCACTGTTGAGGAACAGTAATTATTATCGAAAATTTATCCTATTGACAAGCTTACAAGTAGCACTTGTCTAAGTATTAGAGTTTCACACACTGCACAAATGACTATGTGTATCAACTCAAATAAGTCGTTTCAGGCTTTTTCTAATCATCCTTGATTGAATATTAATCACTGAAAAACGTCGGCAAATTAAGCTTAAATGCCTGAAACTCACATTCCATACTTTAATTTTTCAATACGCAAGTACTGTTATCTTAAAAATAGGTCAAGGAATTTTCATATTCTGATTGTGGACTATCGCCCGTGGGTGTCTAGTTTAAAATAGAAAACATTTAAATAACACTCTAATAACCATCTGTAATAACCATATATGAATATTTACCGAGATGTCCATACTTAAAACACATCTTTGTATACTCTTCATATTACTTATTGTTGATGTATATGTAAATACTTGTGCTTGCGTATCTATAACATTTTTCTAGTCAGAATTTATTTACACAAAGCAATAGGCAAAAAGTGCTTTGTGCCGAGGCTTTCAAGGGAGAAAACTTGTTAGATGCTTGAAATAATAATAAAAAAATATAGAATTAATAGTGGCGATCGCTTAGGTTAGGCTACGCTTACCGAGTGAGCAAGATAAAGAAACTGTGTGACAATGTACTATATCTAAGTGATAACAAGTATACGTACATAAGCGTAAAAATGGAGACATAGCTTAAATTAACTAGTAAAACTGATAAATGATCTGTACACATGCCGAAAGTTGAGGAATGTAGACACCTGTAGACATGCAAAAAGTGGCTTGCTGTAGCTAGGGCGGCTTAAGACAAAGTAAGCCAACACTATTTTCTATTAACATTCATTGCATTAATAAATTGAATGCAAGATGCTATCTTAAGCACCTAGCATTCTCAAAATTTTTCGCTTTTTAATGGAGTGCTAATTACAATTAAACAACCACAAAATTGTTTTCGGTTAGTGATAATCCAGCAGATAGTTGGGCAAATTTTATCTGAGTAAATGCAGATGCACTGCCGTCTTGGTCAAAGTACAATCCACCTGTAACATTATTATAGATAAATCGTTGAGCATTAGTGGTTGCAGATGTGCCGATGGTAAACTGACTTGGCTTAAGTGAAGGTGTTGCTAAATTGCCACCAAAACCAGTAGCCGATACCTGAATCAACTCATTAGTGGCGTTGAAGTCATAAAGACTATCAATGCCCCCATTGTAACTCTTGAAAGCAAAGGTATCAGTACCATCCCCTCCAATTAGGATGTCATTACCGTTGCCACCCGTGATAATGTCATTACCAGAACCACCATTAAGAGTGTTATTACCTAATGCGCTATATGCACTAAGAGTATCGTTGCCATCGCCCCCTAAGAGCAAATTAGTGCCTGTTGAATAATCAACAATTAAGTTATCAGCACCAGCGCCACCGTTGAGGGTATTATTTCCTAATGTTCTGTAATAAACTCCTTTACCAGACTCGCCCTGTTTGTCATACTTATAGCCAGAGGCACTAAGAGTATCATTGCCATCATCTCCAGACAGCAGATTGTTGCCTGATGAATAGTCAATATTTAAGTTATCGTCACCAGTACCACCGTTGAGGGTATTATTCCCAGAAGCGACGAAAAATTCGTGAACCTCCGAGAAGCCAGAACCGTTGAAGAATTTGTAATCCTCCAAGGAACCAGAACCGGAGAGAGAATCATTGCCATCGCCACCATTGAGGAGGTTATTACCTGCTGAATAGTTAACATTTAATGTATCGTCACCAGCGCCACCATTAAAGGTATTATTGCCAGAAGCGGCGATGAATTTAGGGGGACTGAAGAAACCATCATCATAATAAGAGCCAGAACCGGAGAGAGAATCATTGCCATCGTCACCATTGAGTAGGTTATCACCTTCTGAAAAGTTAATATCAAACGTATCATTACCAGCTCCACCGTTGAGAGTGTTATCGCCTGAAGAGCTAACAATGCCGACTCTGGGACTCTCACCAGAGGCAGTAAAAGAATCATTACCATCGCCACCATTAAGTAGGTTATTGCCTTGTGAAGCGCTAACATTCAAGGTATCATCACCAATGCCTCCATCCAGTAAGTTATTGCCTGTTGAATAGTCAGCAGTCAAGGAATCATTACCAGCACCACCGTTAAGGGTGTTATTGCCTGAACCACCAAGGGCACCACCAATATAGTACTGGAACCCAGAGTCAAAGAGAGAATCATTGCCATCGCCTCCATTGAGCAGGTTATCGCCTGTTGAAGAGTTAACACTCAAGTTATCGTTACCAGCGCCACCGTTGAGGGTATTATTGCCAAGGACGCTAATGCTAGAGCTGTCGTAGCCGCTAGAGGCATAGAGAGAATCATTGCCATCGCCACCATCGAGCAGGTTATTGCCTGTTGAATAGTTAATATTTAACGTATCGTTACCAGCACCACCGTTGAGAGTATTATTGCCAGAAACATAATCATAAACAGGAGTAATACTGTATAATTTACTGTCGCCAGAAGCAAAGAGAAAATCATTGCCATCGCCACCAGAGAGAAGATTATTATCGCCTTCAAAATACTTATAGTCATAGTCAGCATTCAATTTATTGTTATGAATACTATTAATACTAAGGATCTTATTCCCCGCACCAGCAGAGAGTGTATCATTTCCCACACCACCAATGAGAGTATCGTTCCCCGCGCCACCCCGCAATAAATCGTTGCCACTTTTGCCATCAATGATGTCATCACCCCCCTGACCATTAATGACATCATCTGAGTTGTCAAAGCCGCTAACGTTATTATTCAGGTCGTTAAGGAAGGTAACTGTATTCTTATTGAAGATAGTGCTTTGGGTGGAGTTGGCATTGAAGACATCAAAGCTATCACTAACACTAGTTTGCCCATCAAACTCTATATTGCCTAAGTCTACAGTGGCTCCTGTAGATTTGCTCAAGTTATCCAGGTTTTCTAGGGCAAAGTTTTGCAGGACGACCTTGGTATCATAAAAGTCGTTTTCAAAGGTGATTTCCAGATTGCTACCATTCTGGGTGAGCAGCAGATTTGGAGCAGTTAAGCCTGCACCCTGGAATTTGATGGTGTCTACTTCGGCAGTAACTGCTGCTGTTGGGTTTGTTCCTTTACCTACGCCACCGAAATCGGTGATGGTATCAGTGTTGCTTAAGTAGCCGAGATCGTAAACAAATGTATCCTTGCCGCCACCACCAATCAGGGTGTCGTCGCCCTCTTTAGCGGTGATGGTATCGTTGCCTGCAAGACCCTTAATCGTGTCTGCGCTGTCAGTACCCAGTAGGGTATCATTCCCGTTGGTTCCAATAATATCTGCCATGATTTTTACCTAGCTAAATCGATTTTTTCAGTAACCTTAGTTCTCAACTTTGAGTTGAGTAGCAATCATTCATACACATACTGAAAGTACAAACAGTTATATCATGTCCGTCAAATTACCCATAATAAAAGAACCCCACCCCCAACCCCTCCCCGCCTGCTCTTAGGGGAGACAAAGCACAGCTTTGGCGGGGTGGGGTTCTTCGGGTTTAATAAGCAATCAAGCGGACATGATATTACTCATTGAAAGCAGTCGGGATTTAACCCCGACTGAAATAGGCCATTTATATTATTCATAGGAGACTCTGACTTCCAGATGCTATTTTTAACACCTCGCAATCCCTGCCTAAAGTAATGGAGCGCTAATCACAATTAAACAACCACAAAATTGTTTTCGGTTAGTGATAATCCAGCAGATAATTGGGCAAATTTTACCTGAGTAAATGCAGATGCACTGCCGTCTTGGTCAAAGTACAATCCACCTGTAACATTGTTATAGATAAATCGTTGGGCATTAGTGATTGCAGATGTGCCGATGGTAAACTGATTTGGCTTAAGTGAAGGTGTTGCTAAGTTGCCACCAAAACCAGTAGCCGATACCTGAATCAACTCATTAGTGGCGTTGAAATCATAAAGACTATCAATGCCCCCATTGTAACTCTTGAAAGCAAAGGTATCAGTACCATCCCCTCCAATTAGGATGTCATTACCGTTGCCACCCGTGATAATGTCATTACCAGAACCACCATTAAGAGTGTTATTACCTAATGCGCTATATGCACTAAGAGTATCGTTGCCATCGCCCCCTAAGAGCAAATTAGTGCCTGTTGAATAATCAACAATTAAGTTATCAGCACCAGCGCCACCGTTGAGGGTATTATTTCCTAATGTTCTGTAATAAACTCCTTTACCAGACTTGCCCTGTTTGTCGTACTTGTAGCCAGAGGCACTAAGAGTATCATTGCCATCATCTCCAGACAGCAGATTGTTGCCTGATGAATAGTCAACATTCAAGTTATCCGCACCAGCACCACCGTTGAGGGTATTCTTGCCAGAAGCGGCGAAGAATTCGTGCACCTCCAAGTAGCCGCCAGAACCGTTGAACAATTCATAATCCTCTAAGGAACCAGAACCGGAGAGAGAATCATTGCCATCGCCACCATTGAGTAAGTTATCGCCTTTTGAATAGTTAACATTTAATGTATCGTCACCAGCGCCACCATTAAGGGTATTATTGCCAGAAGCGGCGACGAATCCTACATAATCATCATAATAAGAGCCAGAACCGGAGAGAGAATCATTGCCATCGCCACCATTGAGTAGGTTATCGCCTTTTGAATAGTTAATATTAAATGTATCATTACCTGCTCCACCGTTGAGGGTGTTATCGCCTGAAGAGAGATCAATAATGCCGGATCTGGGACTCCCAAGTAAGGCAGTGAGATAATCATTACCATCGCCACCATTAAGTAGGTTATCGCCTTGTGAAGCGCTAACATCCAAGGTATCGCTACCAACGCCACCATCCAGTAAGTTATTGCCTGTTGAATAGTTAGCAGTCAAGTAATCATTACCAGCACCACCGTTAAGGGTGTTATTGCCTGAAGCACCAAGATTGCCACCAAGCAAGTACTGAAAGCCAGAGTCAGAGAGAAAATCATTGCCATCGCCACCGTTGAGCAGGTTATTGCCTGTTGAAGAGTTAACACTCAAGTCATCGTCACCAGCGCCACCGTTGAGGGTATTATTGCCAAAGACGCCAATGATAGAGTCGCTGGCGTCGCTAGAGGCATAGAGAGAATCATTGCCATCGCCACCATCGAGCAGGTTATCGCCTTCTGAAAATTTAATATTTAACGTATCGTCACCAGCGCCACCGTTGAGAGTGTTATTGCCAGAGACATAATAAACATTAGTAGTAATGTATGTGTCGCCAGAAGCATCGAGAAAATCATTACCATCGCCACCAGAGAGAAGATTATTATCGCCTTTAATATACTTATAGTCAGCATTCAAGTTATTGCCAATACTACCAAGGATCTTATTCTCCGCACCAGCAAACAGTGTATCATTTCCTACACCACCAATGAGAGTATCATTGCCCGCACCACCCCGCAATAAATCGTTGCCACTTTTGCCATCAATGATGTCATCACCCCCCTGACCATTTATGACATCATCTGAGTTGTCAAAGCCGTTAACGTTATTATTCAGGTCGTTAAGGAAGGTAACTGTGTTCTTATTAAAGATAGTGCTTTGGGTGGAGTTGGCATTGAAGACATCAAAGCTATCACTAACACTAGTTTGCCCATCAAACTCTATATTGCCCAAGTTTACAGTGGCTCCTGTAGATTTGCTCAGGTTATCCAGGTTTTCTAGGGCAAAGTTTTGCAGGATGACTTTGGTATCATAAGAGTCGTTTTCAAAGGTGATTTCCAGATTGCTACCATTCTGGGTGAGCAGCAGATTTTGAGGAGTGAAGGGAGTACCTTGAAATTTTAGGGTGTCCACTTCGGCAGTAACTGCTGCTGTTGGGTTTGTTCCTTTACCTACGCCACCGAAATCGGTGATGGTATCAGTGTTGCTTAAGTAGCCGAAATCGTAAACAAATGTATCCTTGCCGCCACCACCAATCAGGGTGTCGTCGCCCTCTTTAGCGGTGATGGTATCGTTGCCTGCAAGACCCTTAATCGTGTCTGCGCTGTCAGTACCCAGTAGGGTATCATTCCCGTTGGTTCCAATAATATCTGCCATGATTTTTACCTAATTAAATCGATTTTTTCAGTAATTTCAGTTCTCAATCTTGAATTTAGTGCTGTTTTTGGGCATAAAATTTCATCGAAATTTGACCTTTTCGGCATACTTTACACGCCACTGTTGAGGAACAGTAAAGGATTTCCAAAAAATAAATTATCCAAATAAACAAACCACAGATACACAGAGAACAGAGAGAGAGGAGGAATAGAAAGAGTTTTTCCGTCAGTTTTGGAACATTTTTTTATTTGGAAGTCCCTAATATTTCTTGAAGATTCAGTCTATGAAAAATCTTATACATTAGTGAGCTATTCTCCGCAGGTGTGTAGCAGGGCTATTTCATTCTCATCTAGCCCGCCTCAGAATAAATTCTGAGGCTAATAGCAAAAATTGTCTAAAGACGACTAATAAAGGCTTTTAGTCCTCTTTAGACGAGTTGGGCTATTAGCCCAAAACTAAATAAAGTTCCGGGCGGTTTATGTCTAGAACGAAATAGCTCTGGGTGTGTAGGCTGAAAATAGATAACATCTCAATAGGAATAGGTAGCCTCAAATGATTACATAGTCAATATTTTACTTAAATGTTTATACTTAAATAAACGTCTTTGCATACTCTTCACATTATTTGCCCATAGATGTATATACAAATACTGAACTTTGTCTCTTCTTCATATTGTTTTAGTTTCTAGGCAATAATTTCCAAAAAGCAGTAGGCTAATGTTTAAATGAGTGATACAAAATACATATTTGAATAGTGCGATCGCTGCGGTTCTTGCTAGCCTACGCCTAGCAATATCTTATATCTGTGCAAAAATCGTTATAGGTTACTAAAATTACAAACGCAGAGATGATCCGATTTAGCCAAGAACACTTACAAACTATCCGCACCCATGCAGAAAGCACCTATCCAGAGGAGTGCTGTGGTATGATTTTGGGCTATCTGGCTAATGGGGGTAAAATTGTGGTAGAAGTCATCCCAACAGAAAATGCCTGGAATACAGAAGCGGCGGCTGAGTTTGCAGGGGAATACACAGCAGAAAGTAAAAAACGGCAATATACGATCGCACCCGAAGTTATGTTAAAAACACAAAGGGAAGCACGCAATAAATCGCTCAACATTATTGGCATTTTTCACTCCCACCCAGATCATCCTGCTATCCCTTCAGAATGCGATCGCCTATACGCTTGGCAAGGTTACTCGTATATAATAGTTTCTGTTCAAAACGGCAAAGCTGGCGAACTCCTAAGCTGGAGCCTTGATGATACTCATCATTTTCAAGCAGAGGCTATTGAAAATATAATTTAACAGCTTAATTTTAGGTGTTGCTGAATTGAAGTATTAAATAAAATTTTAAAATAGCAATTAGTCGGGGAATTAAGCTTTATCTTAAAATAGCGATCGCTATTTTATTAAAACATTTGAACGCTAACATTTTTTACTTATGATGTAATCTAAGAACATCTAGTTTGATATTCTTAGATTAAATTTTATGCTGATTTTTTGTTTAAGTTGACAACAATGGACAATGCCATGCCTTTAGAGGATGTTTGAAAAGTCATGATTGATGTGCCAAATATTTTTACCCCACCCTAACCCTCCCCTTATAAAGGGGAGGGAACCGGATTTTTCTTGTTTCCCCCCCTTGTAAGGGGGGGACTAAGGGGGGTGATTATGACATCAACAGATGATAAAGCTTAGACACAAAAAGACTTTTCACCCAGTCCCCAGTCTCCAGTTCCTTGCTAGATTAGGGCTTTCGTGAATTGGTATTAACCCAAGCGTATTAAACTATGATGCAGTTTTAATATTCTCACTAGATGCCAATACTGCTCGGTTAAGCGGAAAAAGCTTAAAATTCGTAGGTTGGGTTGAGGAACGTAGCTTGCTTCTCGCAGGGTAACCCAACATTTCTGGGGCTTTGTTGGGTAACACTAAAGTTCAACCTAACCTACAAATATTCTTAACCGAGCAGTATTGCACTAGATGCTTCTTTAGAAGTCGTCTTTAAACGTGTTGCTGTGCTTTTGCGGATGCGATCGCTTTTGCGAACACCACCCGCCATCTGATATTCATGGCTGTCTTTGCCGTACTTAAAGGCAACTCCCAAGAGCATTTTCTCAGTTAGATCGCTTAAGGTTCTATCCAATTCGTCCATCTCAGTTTTAGAAGAGTCAATCACAGCTAGAGCAGTATTATAAGCATCTATCTTGGTACGGTATTGCTCAATTAGTTGTGTCATGCTTTCCATGTTGCGCCCATCGCCAAAATCCATAGTAGGATCGATGGCTTTAAGTCCCGCCGTTCTGAATTCAGCTTTTTCGAGAACGCGGTATGTACGTTTTTGACGAGACATCAGTGTATCCTTTTTATCTGCTTTAGAGCTAGTTTGCCTTATTAAAGCTGGATCTTAGTTCAGTAAAGTCCTCAATAATTAGTGTTTAATATAACAAAAAACTCAGTATTTAGCGCAAAAATCATGATTTTGTGAATGAAACTCGTGATTTTGTGAATGAAACTCGTGATTTTGTGAATGAAACTCATGATTTTGTGAATGAAACTCACGATTTTGTGAATGAAACTCATGATTTTGTGAATGAAACTCGTGATTTTGTGAATGAAAACCATGATCCAAAGTTAAATTTTCTTGCAAGATGCCGATTGCTTGTAATGTATTAGCTTCACCCAAGCAAGAAACCTATGTCGCGGTAGAATGCCAATGCTGCTTCGTAGCGCTCTAAGGCTTCGCTGCATCGGTTTAGGAACTGCAAGACATCGCCGATTGCTATTGCGAAGGTGGGTTTTAAAGCCTCTCTCCGATACGGCTACGGTGTACACACAAGTCTGAAATAGCTGATTAGCCCAAGGTTTTACCCCACCCTAACCCTCCCCTTATAAAGGGGAGGGAACTAGATTTTTGGTTTCCCTCCCCTTATAAAGGGGATTGAACTAGATTTCCGGTTTCCCTCCCCTTATAAAGGGGATTTGAACTAGATTTCCGCTTTCCCTCCCCTTATAAGGGGGGATTAAACTAGATTTCCGCTTTCCCTCCTTTATAAGGGGGGATTGAACTAGATTTCCGGTTTCCCCCCTTTATAAGGGGGGATTAAGGGGGGTAATTCGACTTGTGTGTACACGCCCCGATACGGAGAGAGGTTTGGAGAGGGGTTTATAGTATACTTTGCGACTTTTCAAACATCCTCTAATACCGTTTCTTTGTGAAGCTGCATATATTTACCCCCCGATGTTTTGGGGGGACTGATTATGTGCATCTTCATACAGAATTAGTATAAGACGTGGCTACGCCTACGCAATCTTACCGCTTTCTGTGCTGAGTGCGTTGGCGTAGCTCACCGTAGGCATCGCACTAGAGCGACTGTTAAATATCCTTAATTTCATCCTGCCATATCTTAAAGAACTTAAGTGCGATCGCTCGGAAACTGAACCAGATAACCTTACTGTCTAACTTGTACAAATCTAAGCAATACGATAACAGTATAAGTATCTTTAGATAGAGCCAGAATCATTGACGTTCTAAGTAGATACGCAATACAATTATTATTGTAGAACCTAACAATAGAGTTAATCAAAATAATTTTTCCAGAGAATAACAGACGAGCAATATTAAAGATAATTTGGATAAAACAGATGAACACCAAAATTATTGCTTTCTTGGGGATTACGGCAGCCTTTGCAAGCTTAGGAAGCCAAGTATACGCACAGTCACCAACATCAAGCTCAAATCTAGAGCAATACAGATTAACTGGTGATTCTCTCGATGGAATTAATAATAGAACAGCCCAAAATGACTTTAAAAGCTTTTTTGAGCAAACTAATCCAGCAAGCATTTCCAACAATAATAGAAGAGACAATAAAACTCCAGTCAGAATACAGTTTAACGAATCATTATCACAGCCAGACACTTCTGTTTTATTAGCACCGGCTCAGTCTGGGAGTGACAATGATGGATTGCAAGTGCAGTTAGATATAGACAGAGAATAAGGGAATTCCAAATAAAAAAATGTTCCAAAACTGAGGCAAAAACTCTCTCTATTTCTTCTCTCTGCGTTCTCTGCGCGGCAGTCGCTCATGGGGGAAACCCCCAAGACCGCGCTGCCTTGTCTCTGTGGTTCGTTTCTTGGAATAATTTATTTCTTGGAAGTCCCTAATTTAGCGTTAAATTTACACCAATGTACAACTGTACGCATCTCCTATAGCAATGCTAAATCATTCGTAAAAAATTTAGACTATCAATACCCCCCTTTAGTCCCCCCTTGCTAAGGCTACGGTGTATACACAAGTCGAAAAATTCTCTAGCCACATTTTTGTCAGAGTGAAACTGTCACACTTACTGGCATCCCGCCCAGAACTAAAGTTCAGCGGCTTATAGCCAAAGTCTACTCAAGTGGACTGAATTAATTATTTAGTCCACTTGAGTGGACTTTAGCTATGAGACTCGGAATTCATTTCGAGGCGGGATAGAAATGCAGTGCCAGATTTATTAATCAAGATATGGCTGCTGTAAGACTTGTGTGTACACCCTAGCTTGCCAAGGGGGAACGGCGTTAGCCGGGGGGTAAATTTCCTTAAAACTCATTTAGGATTGCTATAGGACTATGATTTGATTTCTGAAAAAATCTAAGTAGTAAGTAGGGTGTGTTATGGCGTAGCCTAACGCACCTAACCTTTGGGCGGTGCGTTAGCCTTTGGCCTAACGCACCCTACGTATATTTCAATAATCAAATATGAGTCCTATATATTATTGATGTGTTGCAAAAATTTTTTTCAATAGTATCAAACCAAATATTCCTGGTTGAATCAAAACAGTTTTGTTAGGAAATATTGTTAACACGGCAGCAATTTTAGCTGCTTATCCTACGTCCTCCACAAGAATCAAGTTTCTTATTTAACTAAATCCGCCTTCCTGAATTGCTAAATGTGCAATCATTTTGCAGTAGAATTAATCGTCTAGATAAGAGGAGGGCTTTTAGATGACTCGTGTCATCATTGTGCGCCACGGTCAAAGCGGTTATAACACCGAGCGGCGTATTCAGGGACGCACTGATGCGTCAACATTAACCGAAAAAGGTCGTAACGATGCCACTAAAACTGGCAAAGCCCTCAGCAATATTTTATTTAATGCGATTTACAGCAGTCCCCTGCAACGAGCGAAACATACAGCAGATATTATCCATAGTGAGTTAGCTACTCATCCTGAACAGTCTGCTGTAATCCAAGTTTCTGATTTGCTGCTAGAAATTGACTTACCTTTATGGCAAGCATTGCTAACTTCTGAAGTTAAGCAGAAATTTGCCGAAGATTATCGCACTTGGCATCAACGCCCCGACGAACTGCGGATGCTGCTAAATGATGCACAAGGGACAAGAGAACATTTTCCTGTTCTTGCTTTATACGAACAAGCGCGGCACTTTTGGCAAGAAACTTTGTCCCAACATCAAGGCGAAACTATTCTGATAGTGGGACATAACGGCATTAATCGCGCCCTGATTAGCACAGCCTTGGGCATCCCTGCAAGTCGCTACCATTCAATACAGCAATCTAACTGTGGCATCAGCGTACTAAATTTTGCTGGAGGCTTGGGGGAACCAGTTCAGCTAGAATCCTTAAATCAGACACAACACACTGGGGAAAGTCTACCCTCATTGCGACCGGATCATCAAGGAATACGGTTATTATTAGTGCGTCACGGTGAAACTGACTGGAATCGCCAAACCAGGTTTCAAGGGCAAATTGATGTCCCTCTCAATGACAACGGTAGACAACAGTCGCAAAAAGCAAGCGAATTTCTCCAAGACGTAGCGATTGATTATGCTGTAAGTAGCCCAATGCTGCGCCCTAAAGAAACAGCAGAAATCATCCTAAAACAACATCCTAATGTAAAGTTAGACTTGCAAGATGGTTTAAGAGAAATCAGCCACGGACTCTGGGAAGGAAAATTTGAAACCGAAATAGAACAAGAATTTCCCGGAGAGTTGCAGCGCTGGCGGTTAGTGCCAGCCCAAGTGCAAATGCCTGAAGGAGAAAATTTGCAAGAAGTGTGGGAACGTAGCGTTACAGCTTGGCAATCAATTGTAGAAACAGCATCAACTAATCAATTTAAAACTGTATTAGTAGTAGCTCACGATGCAACTAATAAAACCTTACTTTGTCACGTTCTAGGTTTATCGCTGGAAAATTTCTGGAATTTCCGTCAGGGTAATGGCGCAGTTAGTGTTATCGACTATCCTTGTGGAATCGATAGTTTACCTGTATTGCAAGCGATGAACATCACCGCTCACTTTGGCGGAGGTGTACTAGATAAAACAGCAGCAGGAGCGTTGTGATAAAAAGACAAAGAGACGCGATGAATCGCGTCTGTACAAGAGAGACGCGATTTATCGCGTCTGAGGAATTAGAAGTGAGGAATTAAGGTTAGAAGCAATGACTGAGGAACAAATAACTCATAATTCCTAACCCCTAACTCATAACTAAAAACTTTTATGACTGAACTACTGCAAAAAGTACGGGTAATTGACCCAGTTTCTAAAATCGATGAACTCTTTGATGTGCTGATTGCTGATGGTTATATCCAAGAAGTGGCTTCGCACATTACTGACATTAGCCCCGATACTCCAATCAGAGATTGTCGGGGATTGGTTATCGGGCCGGGGTTAGTGGATTTGTACAGCCATTCCGGTGAACCAGGGTTTGAAGAACGAGAAACCCTGTTATCGCTCTTACAATCTGCTACTGCTGGCGGCTTTACCAGAATTAGCATCTTACCCGATACATCCCCAGCTATTGATAACCCTGCACTTGTGGCACAGTTGCAGCAAAAGAGACACGGGAAAATGAAAGAGAGCGAAAAAATTAATTTAGCTCCCCCTGCCTCCCCTGCCTCCCCTGCCTCCCCTGCTCTCCCTGCCTCTCCTCTCCCCCTGCTTCATATCTGGGGTGCTATCACCCTAGATGTTGCTGGCAAGCAAATGACGGAGTTGGCAGATTTAGCGTCTGCTGGAGTTATTGGTTTTAGCGATGGTAAGCCTTTAGAGAATTTGGCGCTGGTGCGGCGAGTGTTAGAGTATGTCCAGCCGTTGGGTAAACCAGTAGCATTTTGGCCAAGCGATCGCCAGTTATCAGCAAATGGTGTAATGAGAGAAGGGGCAGATGCTCTGCGTTTCGGTTTACCCCCAATACCCGCCAGCGCCGAAACTAGTGCGATCGCAGCTTTATTAGAATTGGTTGCAACTATAGGTACACCAGTCCATATCATGCGCGTCTCTACATCCCGCAGCGTGGAACTAATCGCTTCAGCCAAAGCTGCTGGTTTACCCATCACCGCCAGCACCACCTGGATGCACCTTTTACTTGATACAAAAGCTGTTAAGAGTTATAACACTAGCTTGCATTTAGACCCGCCGTTAGGAAAATCTAGTGATGTAGCGGCGTTGCGTGCAGGAGTGCGTGCGGGTGTGATAGATGCGATCGCTATTGATCACACACCCTACAGCTACGAAGAAAAAGTTCAAGCTTTTGCCGAAGCACCTCCCGGTGCAATTGGTTTAGAGTTAGCATTACCTTTGCTGTGGCAATATCTCGTTGAAACTGAAGAATTTACCGCTTTAGAATTATGGCGGGCATTGAGTACCAGTCCAGCAGAGTGTTTGGGGCAAAAAGTTAGTGCGATCTTACCTCATCAACCAGCAGAACTTACTTTATTTGATCCCCAGCAAATTTGGAAAGTCGAACGAAAAAGTCTTTATACACTTTCACAAAATACACCTTGGCTAGGACAACAGATTAAGGGTCATGTTGTGCAAACATGGTGTTGAAAAATGGAAAATACTCTGAAATTCATAACTTTTTAGAAAGTACTATAAGACTATGATTTGATTTCTGAAAAAATCTAAGTAGTAAGTAGGGTGTGTTATGGCGTAGCCTAACGCACCTAACCTTTGGGCGGTGCGTTAGCCTTTGGCGTAACGCACCCTACGTATATTTCAATAATCAAATATGAGTCCTATAATACATTAGTATTTCAAACTTATACAACTCATAATTTGTTCCAATAATTTCAAAAAAAGCTTGTGTAGACTACTTAAAACCACTGAATGTAACTGATCCCTTAAAACACTATTTTCTTGGTTTTGCTTACGAAAATGCATCTAAGCTTTATTACTAAATTCTGTGATGCTAGCAGTTAAAATTTTTGATAATCATTGTTTTAAACTTAAGATAGACTTGCCCTTACTGCTTGAATTGCTAAATTAAGAATTGATGTAAAGCAGAAAATGGTGATAAAAATTGAAGTCTGTAGCTGTGAAGAAAAAGATTAGTCTAGCTGCGATCGCCATGTTAGCAGCAGGAGTTTTAGCCGGATGTTCTAGACCGGAACAACCCCAGGCGGCAGAACCGAATCTAGCCCCGGCTCCAAATACATCCCTACAAACAAATCAGCAAAATCCAGAGACTTTTTCACCTCCTTCCACCCTTGTAAGTGCAACAAGCGACTCAGTTCAAAAACTTCTATCCACCAAAAAATGTCAAGGCTGTAACCTCCGAGGCGCAAACTTAGATAAAGCCGATCTCAACGGAGTAGATTTGAGTAATGCCATCCTGATTGATGCTGACTTGGATGAAACTAATTTGAGTAATGCTAACCTCAGTGGAGCTGATTTAACCGATGCAGACTTAGGAAAGGCAAATTTAACGGGAGCAAATCTTAGCAAAGCTAATTTTACGAAAGCCGATCTAGAAGATGCAAATCTGACTAATGCTAATGTGACTGATGCAATTTTTACCGGAGCAGACTTAGAGCGGGTAATTGGCTTACGTCGCTGAGGTGCGTTGGCGCAGCCCACTGTAAGCATCGCTATTGATTACGCACCTCAGCTAAGTCGGACTCTAATTCATGGCCAATTCTGACGGCTGATACTTTTCTTGTTTTTTGTTAAACTTCTCTACCGCCTGTATGTGAGGAAGTTAACGTTAATAGATAGCCGTCCGGCCCAGTCAAAGTAAACGAAGTGTGGATTCTGCCTGTTTCGATCTCAGAAACAGTCAGCCCCCACTTCTTAAAAGTATCTCTAGTGGCAAAAACATCATCTACCATCAGATCAAAAGGCGCATTAATTCCAGGAGCGATCGTCTCTGAACTTGTTCTCAAAACTAAGTGCGTTCCTCCCCGTAGTTCTAAAACAGCTAATTGTTCTGATTGAGCGATCGGGCGCAACCCTATTTTAACGAAAAAATCCCTAGCCTCTGGTACATTACTCACATATAATCTCAAATGCCCAATCGCCACCGGGGGACGCGTATCTTTTTCTTGTGCAATAGTTTCTGGTAGTGACATAGCTTTAATCCAAAAATCTTTAGTTACCGTCTAACTCTGTTGACTTCAGCAGGTTTGCTATCTCCCAAATCCGCTTGGTCAAATTCAGCAGTTTTGGGCAAATTTATCTCAACGTTTGATAAAGTATCAAGTTCTACTTTAGCATTTTGAAATTGTCCATCTAAAATATGTCCTCCAGTTTTCCGATTTTCAGTTATGAAATGAAAGTGATAGCCATTAACATTTACTCCTTGCATATATTTGGGTGTCCGAAAACCCACTAAAGTACCATTGACATTCTTTAACTCAAAAATTGATTGTTCTTTAAGAACCTCTGTCAAAGGACGATAGGGTAGGCTTTGTTTGGGAATACTTCTAAATTTTAGATAAGGAAAATTACCCTGGATACGAATAGCATAAGGATAATTTTTAGTCGGTAAGCGCTGATCTAATAATTGCTGCAATTGTTGATAATTAATCTGCCCTTCTAAATTAATTAATATTTGTGGTTTAAAAAAGGTGACTGTAGCAAAAGGGCTTGTCATCGAATCAGGAATGACAGAGGCAACTCCATCAGCTTTCATCTGGTAAAATTTGCCATCTAATCCAATCATTTCTCCATCAAGACGATTTACTGTCCCCAAACCAAAATTACCGTATTTTTTCAACTGGGTAAAATTAGTAGTTCCCTCATAAAGACCTATTGACAAAGCAGTAAATGTAGATGTTTGGAATAGAGTCTTTGATGAGGTATATTGCTGAGTGTTCCCTGGAAGAATGATACCTAATAATGCAGTTATGGTTAAAATAGCGATCCATAAATAACGCTTGATTTTCATAAAATAAAATTATTTACTTTTGAATACTCCCGTAGTACGTAGTAATATCTCTAGATGCCTGCAAGGCAGCTTATCATAGGAGTAGGATATTCACAGCGACTAGCTTACAACGTAGCAATAAATGCAAGCATTGATGAAACAAATCTTTTCGCTGGGTGCTTGATTCTTTTGTCTGTCTTGTGATAGTTTTCTTTCTACGTCCTAAAAATACTATAAACCCATCAAATTACCGTAGTTTATTAAATATCATTAACCTAGTTGTAGAGATGTGGTATTAAAAAGGACTAGCTAAATCTATCGAGTTTATTCTTGTAGGCAGTACATCGTGAACCAACGCTCTAGAAATTCATCTCTAAGCCAGGGCATTCTCTATGAGTAAAATCCGTGCTGTGATTGTTGATCCGAATGTGGTTGGACGTTTGGCACTAAGTGAAGTGACTGCACCGAAGCCTGCCCCAGATGAGGCACTAGTCAGAGTGGCGGCGATTTCTCTCAATCGGGGAGAGGTGAAACGTTCAACTTCTGCTGAGGCTGGTTGGCAGCCTGGTTGGGATTTGGCAGGTGTAGTGGAAACCTCTGCTGCTGATGGGTCGGGGCCTCCCCAAGGGACGCGTGTTGTTGGCTTGCGCCGCGCCGGTGCTTGGGCTGAACTCGTGTCTGTTCCCACCAACGCCTTAGCAGAAGTGCCGCCATCGATATCCTTTGCTCAAGCTGCCACACTGCCTGTAGCAGGTTTAACCGCATATCATGCTGTGCTAAAAGGTGGTTCGCTGTTAGACCGCCCAGTTTTGGTTACAGGTGCATCAGGAGGTGTTGGTTACTTTGCTATCCAATTAGCGCGGCTGTCAGGGGCGCACGTTGTCGCATATATTCGTCAAGCTGGTTATGAAACTCTAGTTAGAGAAGCAGGCGCACAATCGGTGGTGATTGGCGAAGACCTCTCACCCGCTAGCGATTATGGCCCCTATCATCTAATTGTAGAGTCAGTAGGTGGCAAGACTTTGGGGGTAGCCCTTGGCTTATTGGCACAGGATGGAAAAACTGTGCTGTATGGAGTATCTGGGGGAGCAGAAGTGACATTCAACGCTGCCCAATTTTTCGGGACTGGTGGCGTGAGTCTGTATGGTTTACGTCTGTTTGATGAATTGAGATTTGAATCAGCATCAGTTGGTCTAAAACGGCTTTTAAGTTTAGTAGAAGCAGGTAAGTTGCGTCCTCACATTGATTTAGAAGCTTCTTGGACACAAATAGCTGATGTAGCCCAACAATTACTCGACAGGCGTTTTCCTGGCAAGGCTGTATTGCACATTTCCAATTGAGTATTAGTAGATGAAATGGGGGATAGTACTGATTTCTGGTTCAAACTAGATCGGCTTGTAGCCGCTAGCAATTTCAAGATAGATCGCCCAAAAGGGACATCACATCCACGTTATCCATCTTTAGTTTATCCCCTGGACTATGGATATTTACAAGACACTCGCTCTGGAGATGGAAATGATATTGATGTTTGGATAGGTAGCTTATCTAGTCAAACAGTAACTGCCGTCATTTGTGGTGTTGACTTGGAAAAGCGAGATACAGAAATTAAGATACTTCTGGGTTGTACATCTGAGGAAAGTCGAGTCATCTTGGATATCCACAATACAGGCTCTCAATCGGCAATATTATTGGTTCGCAAGTAAATTACATTTTTGAGCGTAAGTTGTATGAGTTTAGAACTAAAATTATCAGGTAAAACAGCGATCGTCACCGGAGGAAGTGCGGGAATTGGTTTAGCCACCGCCAAAGCACTTTATAGTGAAGGTGTGAATGTTGCAATCGCAGCCCGCAATCAAGAACGCTTAGATCGGGCTGTAGCAGACATCCAGTCCTTACCCACGCCAGGCGCTAAAGTTATTGCCATCAGCGCCGATTTAACTAAAGCAGAGGATGTTGAAAAAGTTGTCTCCACAACATTAGCCCAATTTAATCAGATTGATATTTTGATTAACAATGCAGGTTCAGCCCGTGCTGGGTCTTTCCTAGAATCCACTGATGATTTATTTTTGGATGCTTGGAACTTAAAATTATTGGGCTATATCCGCCTAGTTAGAGCCGTCGTTCCCCATCAAAAAAGTCGCGGTGATGGACGGATTGTCAATATAGTCGGCGGTGCAGGACGGACACCTCGTCCTAACTTTTTAGCTAGTGGTACAAGCAATGCGGCTCTGCTCAACTTTACAAAGGGCATTTCTAAAGAGTTAGCCGAGTACAATATTCGCATTAATGCCATATCGCCCGGTGCTACAGCTACTGAGCGTGCCGAGACTTTAGCGCGGCAGAACGCCCAAGCGCAAGGGATTACCGTTGAGCAAGTAAAGGCGCAAAACATCCAAAGTATTCCTTTAAAAAGAATCGCCCAGCCAGAAGAAATTGCCGCGCTGGCGTTATTTTTGGTGTCCGATCTTGCTGCATCGATTACAGGAACAGAGATTATCGTTGATGGCGGCTCTACTCCTGGTGTTTAGCAGATAAAAGGAATTAGAAATCAGCAGATATTACCAATTTTAGATTTTGAGTCGCACCTTTGGTGCGCTTACAGTGCAACTTGGATTTTGGATTGAAGGAAAAATCTAAAATCTAAAATCCAAAAATGATAGACGTTTGAAGCCAGTATCTAATCACGATCGCGCTTTTCATGAAACTCTTCTATACACCTAACTCACCCTATGCACGCATTGCACGGGTAGCAATAATAGAATTGAATCTGTGCCATCGCATCGAAACGCAAAAAGTCATTGCACGAGATCCAAACAGCGACCTACTAAATTACAACCCTACAGGTAAAGTGCCAACGCTAGCGACTGACGACGGATTTATCTTAAGTGAAACACGTATAATTTGCGTCTATCTGAATCACTTAAATCCTGAAATTAAACTAGTTGCTGACATTTCTAATGGCTTTTTACAGCAACTTGAAGGTATGACTGGTGGGTTCATAGATGGTATTGCTGTTTGGGTAAGGGAGTTAAGGCGTCCTCTCAGCGAGCAGTCTCTTGGGGTGATCGAGTTTGAGCGATCGCGGGCGTTGAGAATTTTGGACTACTTCGAGAAGATATCAGATAAACTCGACCAAACTTCTAAACTTGCTCATATAACCCTCGCCTCTGCACTTGGACTAGAAATCCGCCTTCCCGATCTGCAATGGCGGCAGAAATATCCAAAACTTGCTAATTGGTACGATGAATTCTTTAAACTACCCTCCATCCAAGCAACAAGACCAGAGTCTTAATAACTAACATTTTCTTGTTCCAAACAAGAGAACGAAAAAAGCATAAGTACGCCCTTGCCAATACAAACATGAGTACAAAAAAACAACTTAAACTCGGAGCATTTTTACCCGGTAGTGGTCATCACGTAGCAGCATGGCGGCATCCCAACACCCCGGCTGATGGAGGTCTGAACTTCCAACATTATAAGCAGCTGGCACAAACGGCTGAACGGGGTAAATTTGATATGCTTTTCCTCGCAGATGGTTTGGCTGTCTGGGATAGAGGACAAGGGGCTGAGGCTTTTAGCCGTTCGGGACAATTCAGCGTCCACTTTGAACCTTTAACTTTATTGTCGGCTCTGTCTGCGGTGACAGAAAATATCGGTTTGGTGGCAACATCATCAACAACTTATGATGAGCCTTTTCATCTCGCCCGCAAGTTTGCGTCACTAGATTATTTAAGCGGTGGTCGTGCCGGATGGAATCTTGTAACCTCTGCTGCTGAAGCCGCAGCGCAGAATTTCAGCCAAGAAAACCACCTAGAACACTCGCTGCGCTATGAACGGGCGAGGGAATTTGTGGATGTTGTTACCAAACTTTGGGACAGTTGGGAAGACGATGCTTTCCTTCACAATAAGGAGTCAGGTATTTACTTTGATGCAGAAAAGTTGCATGTTCCTCACCACAAGGGTAAATATTTCTCGGTACGCGGCCCGCTCAATGTGGCGCGTCCACCGCAGGGATATCCAGTAATCGTACAAGCTGGATCTTCCGAGGCTGGACAGGATTTAGCTGCCCAAACAGCAGAGGTGATTTTCACTGCACAACAGACATTGGCAGAAGCTCAAGCCTTCTACACCAGTGTCAAGGGGAGATTGGCTAAATACGGACGTTCCCCTGACCATCTCAAAATTATGCCAGGGATATTCCCGGTAATTGGTAAGACTGAGCAAGAAGCTAAGGATAAATATGAGCAACTTCAGGAGTTGATTCATCCCTTGGTTGGATTAGGGCTGCTTTCTGGGCTAGTGGGTGGCCATGATTTGTCCAAATATCCCTTAGATGGGCCCCTACCGGATCTGCCTGATACCAACGGTGGCAAAAGCCGCTTGCAGTTGATTACCGATCTTGCTCGTAGAGAGAACTTAACAATCCGACAACTATATTTGTGGATTGCAGGAGCGCGGGGACATCGAACGATTCTCGGAACACCAGAACACATTGCCGATCAGTTAGAAGATTGGTTTGTTAATGGTGGGGCTGATGGATTTAACATCATGCCGCCCTGGCTACCTGGGGGTTTAGAAGAATTCGTGGACTTGGTAATTCCCGAACTGCAACGCCGAGGAATATTTCGTACTGAGTATGAAGGTAGTACTTTGCGTGAAAATCTTGGTTTGCCTCGTCCGGTGAACCAGTTCATTACAAAGACTGCTCCTGAACCTGTGGGCGTCGGTTCCTTGGCATAATTTTGATTGAACAACTGGCAGTGTTTTTGAAGCGACGGCTTTGATTTCCTCAAACTTCATCTGGTTTGTTATTCCAGTGGTTTTAACAATACAATCAAGTCGTCTCTAAGGAAACTTTTTATCGTGTTGGGCATCCTGACGGTTCTTCTATCCTCCTTTGTTTTGACGTTTCACAACGTTACTGTCCGAGTTTTGTTTTCAGAACATCTCGTACTAGGTTTATTTTTACTCGGTGGATACGTTAAACCGGATTTGCAGAATTCCTTCTTGCTGATGTTCATGCGAATGCTGCTGGTGGTTCCACTCATGGCATCTCTATCATTCAAGCTATATCCATCTGCTTGGACAGAACTCCAAGACTTGTTCACCCGCAAGCGCAGGGATGTTCTGATTCAAGCTCTTGGCTGTGGAGTACTGATGTTTGTGTATATTGCCTCACTCTACATTGCTATTGGCTTGATTCCCACAGGTATTGCCTTGACACTCTTCTTCACATATCCCGTATTTACAGCACTGTTGTCTTGGAGGTTTTTTGGCGATCGCCCCACATTGTTCCGTTGGCTGGTAATGGCTATTATTCTGGTGGGAAGCGCTCTCACCATTCCCCAATCTTCTGCCACCTACAGCAGTCATACCATTGCGATCGGTATTTTCGCTAGTTTTGGCGCTGGGATTGTTTATGCCTTTTATTGCATCATTGCCCAAAAATGTTTAGAAAAATTCCATCCAATTCCTTTTACTTGGATCAGTTTTGCCTCCACTCTACTGCTTTCTGGTGTTAGCTTACTGTTTTGGCCAGCTAAGAGCGGCCAACTTGATTGGACACCCCTATGGATTGGTAGCATATTTTCGGGTCTTGTCAGCTTTCTCGGACACACTTTAAACAATGTAGGCATTCGGATGGTTGGCGCATCTACCGCTTCTATAATTGGCTCTAGTAGTCCAGCATTGACGGCGCTAGTGGCATGGATAACCATTAACGAAACTTTAAATGTAATTCAGAGTGTAGGGATTGGTGTTGTCACCTTGGGCATCGCGTTACTTAGTGCAGAAGGCTTTGTGAAATCGCTCAAAATTAGGGGTTGAATTGGGAATTAAGATATGCCTTTCTCCGCTATCCTTTTTGATTTAGACGGGACTTTGACAGATCCTAAACCTGGCATCACTAGTTGTATTCAATATGCACTCTCTGAACTCGGTTACAAACCACCGAATGCTGATGAATTACATTGGTGTATTGGCCCACCACTGAAAGATAGCTTTTCGCAATTACTCAATACCTTGGATAGTACAGTAATTGAACAAGCTATTTCACTTTATCGTCGTCGCTTTGCCACCATTGGATTATTTGAAAACTCCCTTTATCCCCAAATTTCAGAAGTCCTAAAAGCCATTGGTTTTGCTGATTATAAAACTTTTGTGGCGACTTCTAAACCATATATTTATGCGACACAAATTATTGAATATTTTGGCTTATCATTGCTTTTTGATGGTGTTTATGGTAGCGAACTTGATGGAACGCGTAGCATAAAAGGTGACTTAATTCACCATATTTTATTAACAGAAAAACTTTTACCTTCTACTGTGGTAATGATAGGCGATCGCTCACATGACATCATTGGAGCCAAACGCCATCATATCGCTTCAATTGGTGTCACCTATGGCTATGGAACTGAGGAAGAATTAAAAGCTCATGGTGCTGATTGGATTGCCCATTCTCCAAGTGATATTCCCAAATTAATAATTCGTAAATAATGCCACCATCTTTAACACTTTTCCATAGCTTACTTCTGTTTAGTACCGCTTTCATTGCAGGCGGCTTAAATGCTGTAGCGGGTGGTGGAAGTTTTATCACCTTTCCAACTCTCATCTTTACAGGTGTACCACCGATCGCAGCTAACGCCACCAATAATACAGCTATATGGGTGGCTGCCCTAGCCAGTGCTGGAGCATATCGTCAAGATTTGGGCATCGAGCGGCGAGATTTTTTACTTCTATGTGGTGTCAGTTTAGTTGGTGGCATGATTGGCTCCATAGCTTTGTTGTATACATCGCCAGATGTCTTTAAAAAGCTGATTCCCTATCTATTGCTGCTAGCAACAGTTGTGTTTACCTTTGGCGAACCGTTCAAAAAGTGGTTGCAGCGTCGAAACCAGAATACATCACCGGAATCTGTACCGTTGTTTAATTTGGTACTGGCTCAACTAGCGATCGCAATCTATGGCGGTTTCTTCGGCGCAGGTTTAGGGATTTTAATGCTGGCAACTCTAACGTTTTTAGGTATCAAAAGTATCCACAAAATGAATGCTTTCAAGACATTTTTAGGGAGTTGTATCAATGGTATTGCGATCGTTCCATTTATTTTTGCAGGTGTGATTGCTTGGCATCAAGCTATTTTAATGGCAGTCGGTGGCTCTCTTGGTGGTTACTTAAGCGCCCATTATGCTCGTAAACTTGAACCGCACTTAATTCGGAAATTTGTGATGATTGTTGCCTTTACAATGACTGCCTACTTTTTTATTCACGGTTAAGAACTGGGAACTACTCAGGGGTGATGTATGGAAGCATCAAACAAATCACAGGTCATGCTGCGTGCTTTTAGTTCTAGAAATTTTCGCCTGTACTACACAGGTCAGGCAATTTCTCTGATTGGTACGTCCATGACTCAAGTGGCTACTAGTTGGTTAGTATATCGCCTCACCGATTCTGCTTGGTTACTAGGTCTAGTGGGCTTTGCCAGCCAAATTCCCACACTTGTGTTGATTCCCCTGGGTGGAATCATTGCCGTTCGCTGGAATCGTCACCAAATTCTAGGAATGCTTCAGTCTTTAGCTCTAACTTGGCTAGCCCTAAGCGGTACGATTAATATCCAGTGCATAGCAATTCTTGGTGTGCTGTAAGGGATTATCAACGCCTTCGATATTCTTAAAAGAAAAATAGCTTTGACAATTCAAAAGAGTGCATAATCAGCCATAACATCAAAAATTGGTAACAACAATGACTACTATAAATGACCCTGCTGTTGTCGCTGAAGTAACTCATTTGTACCTCAAGTATGAAGAAGCTCTTTGTAATAACAATTTGGAGGTGATGGATAGCTTGTTTTGGGATGCGGTCGAAGTAGTGCGCTTTGGAATCACAGAAAACCTCTATGGTAGCGAGGAAGTTCGTAACTTTCGCCAGAATCGACCCAACCCAAAAATAGAGCGAGAAATCTCGAACCTCAAGGTTGTAACCTTTGGGAAAGATGCAGTAACCGTAACTTTAGAATTTCGCCGAATCATCAATGGTGTAGAGCGTTTCGGACGACAAAGCCAGACTTGGTACAGGTTTACCGAAGGATGGAAGGTAGTTTCAGCCCATGTTTCATTATTGCCAGTGTGAGTTTCTAAAGTATGACTATAGCAGTCCTATTTTATTCGTGAAAAATATAAATAATAAAATGAACCGCAAAGTATTGGCTTTGGGCGCAAAGGTAAGAAATAAAAAAGAGATATATAATTTTCACAAATGATTTAGGACTGCTATAGTATTTTAGTTAGATATTAGCTGCCAGAGAAAATAGTGAGTGGTCATAATACTAGCTTTAGGTGATTTAAACTCATAAAAAATAATTCCTGTAACACAGGTTGAATAGAGGTTTAAATATGGTAACTCCATTTGATTGGATTGTATTAAAATCTAAATATCTAGTAAAAGATAGATGGATTTCAGTACGGTCTGATACTTGCCAAATGCCTAATGGAACAATAGTTGACCCCTATTATGTTCTTGAATATCCAACATGGGTAAATGTTGTAGCTTTAACCAAAAATCAGGAAGTTATTTTAGTAAAGCAATATCGCCACGGTCTGAAACAAACAATTATAGAATTACCTAGTGGTGCTGTAGAAACTGAAGATGT
This sequence comes from Nostoc sp., assembly GCF_036919495.1. Taxonomy (GTDB): domain Bacteria; phylum Cyanobacteriota; class Cyanobacteriia; order Cyanobacteriales; family Nostocaceae; genus Nostoc. The sequence continues at coordinate 8,812 of NZ_JBALBZ010000085.1, read as the reverse complement.
TTTACCAATGGAAGCTGCAAAACGCGAATTATTGGAAGAGACTGGTTACACTAGCAATCATTTTATTGAAACTGGTATATTATCACCCAATCCAGCGACTCATACCAATTTAACCCATTGTTTTTTAGCAACAGATGTGGAATGTGTAGCTGATTTAAAGTTAGACCTTACCGAACAAATTGATGTAGTTTTATTGCCTTTAAAAAAGCTCATTGAAGGTATCGATAAAGGTATTCTGCTGCAAACATTACATATTAGCTCATTATTTTTTGCTTTAAAAAAGCTTGATAAAGTGCAATTTTATTAGCCATTTGGCTAGAGTTATTTTTGTCGTCAATAATTTCATTAAAGGATAAGACATCTCCAGAAATTAAATATGCGTTATCTAGAACCCTTCCTTGTAGAGACGTAGCACTGCTACGTCTCTACATTCATTTTCACCAGATGTATAGTTAACTATTTGCTGAACCTACTAATACAGTCACATTTGGCATAGAACCATTATTTAAGATTGGTTGGCGGGTTTTCAAATCAAATTTGTAGCCACGCGGTAAGACATGAAGCTTTGCTCCACAAATCGCTAAAGACTCATCCTTTAAAATTTCGTCCCTATTGTTATATGTGGCCTCTACATCGACAATTGTGACTGAACCTTCACCAATGATCTCAACTTGTTTATCAGTAACTACCATCGCTGTATTTTCATCAATACCAAATCCTAAGTCAGCAGGCTCTTGTATCAAAGCTGAAATTAAGCGTCCCAAGCGTCCACGCTGTAAAAAATGTTGGTCAATTACTACTCCAGGCAAAAAGCCTAAACCTGGGCCCATATCTACAATTTCCACCCGAGGGTTAGTTTGAGAATCGCCTTCTACAATCATTTTATCTGGCATTACAGCTGCTCCTGCACTTGTGCCTGCAATAACTGCCCCTTCAGCAAAACGCTTATGAATAACTCTGTCAAGTTCAGTATTTTTAATAACGCTTGTAATTCGAGCTTGATCTCCTCCAGTAAAAAATACTCCTGTAGCTTTGCTGACAGCTTCTAATGCACTAGACGAAGATGCATCATCACGAGTTTCTGTATCAACAATCCGAGCATCTTCACATCCTAACCGTTCAAATACTCTAATATAATTTTCTCCAACCTCTTTAGGTAGTTCTGTGGCTGCTGTCAGAATTACTATTTTTGCCTTCGTACCCCCAGCGCGTCGTACAAACTCGCGTAGGATTTGACAATCTTCCTTTTTATCTTCGGCTCCGCCAATAATTATGAGTTGTTTACTATTACTTTCCACAATAACCACTCCTGATATTAAATTAAGTAATTTCAATTAACTATGAGAATTAACACTTGTTCATCAGTCTTTGGAAATATTGAAATATCTTCTTTAAGATGATATTTTTAATTAAATTATTTAATTTAGGGTGAATAGTCTAAAATCTCATTTTAAGCTATGCTGCAATTAAAAAGGCAACCCTTTTTCAGCTTTTGACAACAGTTGTGTAACTTTGATTTATGTTTGCAATATTTGGCTATCCTTTGTAAATAAAGGAAATATAGCATTCAATACCTTTGACATCTCCAGAAATTAATTATGCGTTACCTGAAACCCTTGTAGAGACGTTGCAATGCAACATCTCTACAATCATTTTCGGAGATGTCTCTTTTATTAAGAAATAGCAAAAGTAATAATCATCAAGTAGCGGTTTCCCTTGGCGCAGTGTCTCCAGTTCCTCTGCACTCTTTTGCTCCTGTGTTTACCTCACTTTAATAGTTTTTTGCCTGTTCATCCAAAAAACACCATAACCACTGTTCTCCTAACTCAGCCGAGCTAATTACTGAATGTCCAGTTTCCTGATAATGCTGTCGGGCATGTTGATGAGGAGAAGAATCACAGCACAGCATCTTGCCGCAACTTTGACAAATACGGAGATGCACCCAGTGACTGTTTATTAGGATACACTCTTCACAACGAAATACTGGGTAGTTTGCTTTAGAAATCAGAGTCTCCGTAGTCAGACTATCTAAATGTTCGCAGCTCATAGGGTTTGAATGACACGTTAATTAGAGTATAGATTTAGTGCAGGGAAGCACAGCTAACTTTATCAGTTAAGCATTAAAGTTTATATCTAAATGGCACGCTTGATTAGGGCAAATCTATTATTTGTAAAGCTTTTGGGTACGGAGTGTAGTAAATGTTCAGTGGGGTTAAGATTGCGTTTTCTTAACTTTTATGGGGAGAAGCTGATGAAATGCTCCCACCTGAAGATGCAGAAAAATTTCAGCAATCCATTGCCAATTCTAAATTAATAAAACTCAAAAATTGTGGTCATGCCCCTCAAGTTGAACAGCCAGAAATGGCATCTCAATATATTTCACAATTTCTAAATAATCGTAATTTATAATTGATTTAAAACTGACTTTGAAGGTATTAATTGAATTTCTATCTGCTAAATTTTATTTGTTGCTTAATTTAACAAGTCTTGAAGTTTTCAGTGCTATTAAGATAATTTTTTGAGTACATTTTGAACCTCATCTGCCCTTTCTGGATTAAGTTCAATGTACCTTTCAGCCGCTATTTTGAGATATTTTTTGAATATCTCCTGAGAAACTATTATTTCATCTTTATCCAGAAAACAAAAACGAACTCCTTCAAACATATCATCCTCATCTTCGCAAGGAAATTCACACATGGCATATTCACTACCATAACCAGTACCTTCAAGAAGATAATTTAATGCATCAGGGAAAGAAATACCCTCTATTGCATTAAAGTATGACTTGACTATCCAAAGTGGATCGGTTGTATAGTCTACGCCATCAAATAATTGTTTGAGCATAAAAAATAAGATGCGTTTTCCCTGAAGATTAAACTGAGTGCGTTGTTTACCGCCGCAGGCATCACAATGCCTCAAATTGCTGCCAACAAAGGTACAATGCACGCGGTACGTGAAAACATCCTTTCCATTTGCCACCTTTAAGGTTCAATAATACTTCTCCACGCCGATTGAGGTAGCCAAACCACTCACCGTATTCTAAATCAGCAAAGTGTGACCAGGTGTAATCGTGCATTTTTTGATACCATTCCCAGCACTCCTCACGCCCACTCAAGCGATAACCCATTGCTAATGCAACCAAAGATTCTAGGTGAACCCACCACAGCTTTTGATCCCATTCCAATTGTTGTGGGGGATGACCATCTGCATCCATAAAGTAATACAATCCGCCGTACTCGCTATCCCAAGCAAAATTCAGGATATTTAGCACGACATCAACGGCTTGGTTAATAGTTTTGGTGTCGTTTTGGCGATGGGCGATGTCCATGATGAACCACATAGCTTCGATACCGTGGCCTGGATTAATCAGCCTTCCCTCAAAAGAATCTATGTGAGAACCGTCAGGGGTAATATTTTCGTACATTAACCCCCGTTCTTGGTCGAGAAAATCGCTCATCACTTCGCGGACTGTCTCAGCTAAGACATTCTCTAACGTTTCCTTTGGCAGCAACCATTCCATTTCTAGAGTCAAGTTGGCTAAAATCATTGGTACAGCCAACGATTTCATCGGGCGTGTGCTGAGATAGGTTTTATTATATTTGCCCTTGGGATTGTCCTTACGGCGTAATACGTTATTATAAGCCTGCATCGCCACATCCTTTGCCCATTCTTCACCGCCAGCGAGTGCATATTGACTAAATGCCATTGCTGCAAAGCAGTCAGAAAAGATATTGTAAGGCTCAACCAGTGGTTTCCCTTCACTGGTGAGGGCAAAGTACCAGTTACCATCACTATCTCTGCCATGTTGAGCAAGAAAATTAGCGCCATTGCTAGCAATTTTTAACCAGTTTTCGCGTTTTTCTAGCTGGTTGTAAAGCATCGAAAAAGTCCACACCTGGCGGTTTTGCAGCCAAATGAATTTGTCGGCATCATAAATTTTGCCGTAGCGATCGAGACAGGTGAAATAGCCGCCTTGCTGCCAATCGAGAGAATATTTTTCCCAAAAGGGGAGGACATCGTTGAGGAGAGCGTTTTTGTAAAGTTCAGCGAGCGCTTGAAAATTATACTCCATAAATTTCCTCCCCTTTTGTGCTAAAACCAACAGCTTAACAGTTATCATATTTTGGCTCTAATATGGAGCGACGCCGATAGCGTAGCGTTAGCGACGCAGGAGCGTCATAGCCCGTCGTAGACATCGCGTCAGCCTTTTACAAGATTTAGTCAGTAGCAGGTATACTTCTATCTTGTATCTTGCACTATTCTCAATAACTGTAGGGTAGTTTTTTAGAGATGAGGTTGTTATGAGTCAGATTGAACGAGTTGCGATCGTTGGAGGAAACCACGGTAATGAGTTAACAGGAGTACATCTTGTCAAAAAGTTTCAGCAGTATCCAAATTTAATCGACAGAGCAAGTTTTGAAACTCTGGCATTACTTGGTAATCTCAAAGCTATTGAAGAAGGCAAACGATACATTGACAAAGATTTAAATCGTTGCTTTACTAATCAAGGCTTACAAAATCCTCAACTCTCAAGTTATGAAGATACGCGGGCAAAAGCAATCCAACAGATATTGCAACCGCAAAATCAGCCCTTTGTAGATGTAATTGTTGATTTGCACAGCACAACTGCCAATATGGGTTTAAGTCTAATTTTTTGCGATATGCATCCTTTTTTACTACGGTTAGGCGCTTATTTAAGTTCTATAAATCCGATGGTAAAGGTTTTTGTTAATCAACAATCTAGAGAAGGTGGATTTCTCCGTTCTTTGTGCGAGTTGGGTTTTGTTATAGAAGTTGGTGCTGTGGCTCAGAATATCTTAAACGCAGAATTATTTCAGCAAACAGAGCAGCTTATCTATGGAATTTTAGACTATTTTGAGGGTTGCAGCCAAGGGAATATTCCGCAGATAAACAATACGCTTACATTCTATCAATACATTAAATCTGTCGATTATCCGAGAAGCAATTGTGGTGAGATTAAAGCCATGATTCACCCTCACCTCCAGTTTAGGGATTATGAACCTTTGAATCCAGGCGATCCAATGTTTATAACTTTTGAAGGAAAAGACATTTTCTATGAAGGAGAGTCTACTGTTTATCCTATTTTTATTAATGAAGCAGCTTACTATGAGAAAGGAATTGCAATGCATCTAAGTCAAAAACAACAAGAGATAGTTTAATCAGTAGGTAGTGCTACAGGCTTGGGATTATTAACTAGCTATTCGATTATGGTAGAAAAAGATAGGGGTCAGTTAAGCTGCATTTCCACACAGATACAGGATACAGAATTTATCATTGAAATTCCGTTGTAAATTTTTACTTTTGTTTATAAAAAACTTAATATATCTGGGAATACTAAATCTGGAAATATGGTTATAGCAATCCTCAATTATTCGTGAAAAGTTAGCTCTTCGATTTTTTTGATAAGTCGTGGATCTGGACACCGCGAATTTTTACAAATCAGATAGGATTGCTATAGCTTATTCCCTAAACTTTTTTAAGCGCACACGATATTAAACGCTTACCCCGGCAGCCGATAGATAATTACTTTTCCTTTCCAATTTTCTTCCACAAATACCAGATGCTCACCATTGGAACGACGAAAAGCGCGGATACCGTAGGGTATATCAATCCAGCCACTTTCGCTGCCAACTTCTGGGCCTGGTTTTAACTGTTGTACTTGCGCTCCTGTCTTGGTATTGTAAACATATACCTCTGCGGTTTTAACTGTCACGGCAAATACATAGTCTCCCGCCACACTTATAGCCGCCGTAGACACTTCGCGTTTACCGTTAGTGTCGTAGGGAATCACAATCCGCCAACGGGGAGTACGATTTCCTTTACTCCAATTGTCAAAACGGGCAATCTCAGATCCAGCAACTCCAGTATCGTCACCAAATGCAGGGTGATCTCCTGTAAAGCCTGACAAATACATAGTATCTGCTTGGGGGAAATATTCGATTCGCCGTAAATCGTTAAATATTTTGGGAGTAGTTTGCTTTTCTATCGAACTATAACTGTAGATGGGGTTGCCTTTAGCATCTATTCCCTGTAAAGGATAGTGTCGGATGCCATCTTCTGTTCGCAAAGCTTTCCAAACATCTCCTTTGCTGTCTACCCACCAGCCGCCGATATAAGGATAATCTTTGCTGGTATCATATTCGTTGTTTTCAAATTTGCCATTTCCGTTGCGATCGCGCCAGATCCATTCCCCTTGTTTTGGTTGATTCGGTGGCCAATTTCCCTTGAGAAATGGTTTATCTGCGCCATTGCTACCGACAAACATTCCGGCTGGGATAGCTATTTTACCATCTGTGGCTGGATTGAAACGATATATTTGCAGAAAGCTGTTATACATATCTGTGAGGAATAAAAACGGCTTCCCTTGGATGCGGCGAACAAAGGTTCCATCTGGCGATGTATGCAGACGGGGATCTTGAGGATATTTGAAAGGATTTAAGGTGTAGGCTTTGTAAGTCCATTGCTTACCAGCAGGCTTACTGTAATCCATGAGATAGTGTTCTTGTTTGGTGAATAAATCTACACCATCAGTTTTAGGATCTGCATCTGCATTATCGACGAATATCAATCCCAGCGATCGCCACATTAGTTTTCCCGATGGCGAAAATTTCCGCAAATCTGTGCCTGATTTATTGAAACCATTACTATTTATATAGATATTGCCTGAAGCATCTGCACCAACTCCGGTAAGTCCATAAAGTTTCAAATCTCGAACTTCACCGGCAACTCCTGCATAGATACCGCCTTTAGAACCAAAACTACCCACCTGCGTCGGCTGATCTTTGATGTCATAAATCAACATTTGCTGACGTGGCCCATTTTCTGCCACCAATAGCTTACCTTGATGATCAATTGCGATCGCAGTTGGTTCAACAATATCTGCAATCTGTTGGGGTAATTGCTTTCCACTTTGGGAATAATGTAAAATCTTGGTAGGTTTACTACCATTTTTATTTTGAATAATCCACAGATTTTTTTGTGGATCAATAGTTATTGCTCCGGGATTAGCAACGGTAAAGCTGCGGAGTTCCTTGATCGTATCAGTATCATAGACACGAATCTTATTAGCAGCAAAATCACTCACATACAACTCGTTTTCCACAGTTGCTAATCCAGTGACTTCACTTTTAGTACTGGTAATTAACATACTTTTATCCCAGCCACGCCCTTTAGGAAAAGGCGCAGGCTTTCCCGACAAATCATAGCGTCTAACGCAATGCCAAGTTGTTCCTTCTGCTGGGTAATCTTCATTGGTTTTACCCTTCGATCCCTGAGTCATGGCAATGTAAATATATTTACTATTCGCTGTTACAGCTATGCCACCACCACGACTCCAGCCGTGAGTATCCCCAATAGCAGCAACAACCTTACCATCCTTATAGATGGCTGCTTCCATTCCCGCCTCATCCCAATGGCTGTTAGTATAAACTGTGCCATCAGGGGCAACATACATTGCCTCAATATTGTTTTGTACCCGCAGATTTCCACTGCCAATCGTGTTACCTATCCACGATGTTTTATAGGTAGGTGTGGATATTCCCGTATTGCTTTGTACTAGCAGATTCTCACTGGCAATAGTATTATTTAGCGAGATTTCTTTGTGTATAAGTGTGGGTGTTTCGGTATGTTTTTGTATCGACAGATTCTCACTGCCAATAGTATTACTTATCGACGATGTTTTGTAGATAAGCGTGCGTGTTCCTGTTGTCGCCCAGTCTGTTGTAATTCCAAGAGTAGTAACAATTACTCCAACAGTCAGACTGAGTAAAAAATTAAAAGTTTTACTTTTTTGTATATATCTAATCTTAAATATTTTTTCGAGGTGCTGGTTGAGTTGGTGACGGAGTTTTATTAACTGCGCCAGTAATTTATTTTTCATATACTTTTTAAGCTTTTAATTATTTATATACAATAGGTTTTTCGGTAATCCGCAAAAAATATAACTATTTTGAAGTGGCTAAGATACAGGCTATGCATAGACATAACATTTTATAGTAAGTTTTACATAAGCTTTATAAAGCTCACCTGATTCTTTGAATTTTCAGCTAATATATTTTATGTATTAATCTTTACTTGTTATTTAATGCTAATGGTAAAAATTAATACAAAGTAATTTAAAGTTTATTACTTTATATCAGCTTTCCTCTCTCCCTATATAGTATTCAACTTTCTAGATTGGAAGGTATCATATATATCTATGTCAGTGTTGTTTAGTTAATAAAAACACAGGTTTCATTCCTTGTTGACGTTGACATATAAATAGTTTATAAATTAGTGTTCTATACAAAAAATCTTATTGGTAATGTATATTCGTAAATTTTAATGATTCAGGTTTAGATACAGATGAAGGAGCGCATAGATGTGCGCCTGTTTTAATATATTTATAGGAGATATATCAGTGGAAAAGAAACCAGAAAATTTTGCTTCGTCATCTGCATCTATTCTCACCCTTGGATTGGGCTGGTTTCCCAAAAATCCCGGAGGATTAGAAAGGTATCTTTATGAACTTACTCATAAATTAGCTGCAAATAAAGACCAGGTTGAATTATGCGGAGTCGGTCTACCAAAGATGGAAACAAATTCGCCGATTAAGCTGACTAATTTAGCGAGTCCCGACAGTGCTATTTGGCAAAGATTATGGTCTATTCGCACTAATTTCCAGAAAACAAGAACAAGCAAACCAGATGCTATTAATTTGCACTTTGCATTATATAGCTTTCCTATTTTAGATATTTTACCAAAGGGAGTACCAGTTACTTTTAACTTTCATGGCCCTTGGGCTTCTGAGAGT
>NZ_JBALBZ010000084.1:0-9077 GCF_036919495.1 Nostoc sp. | reverse complement strand
TCTTCGGGGGTCATGCCTATGGTTTAAGTAAGTATTGTGTTCTCCCCATACTACACTCATGAATCAGTATTTCTGCAAAAATGGGATGCTCCCCAGTTGTAAATCAGTTGCTCAACTTCTATACTCATTTATTTTTGTGTTTTGGACAAGCATTAAAGTATATTCAAAAAGCGATATGTTTTAATGCTTGTTCATTTTAATAATTCATATACTATGTGTCATAGCACAGCCTCAGCTATTGAAAAATTGAACCATCAGGCATAATTGCCCCTGCTAAGTTAGTACCAACTAGTTTAACCAAAAGGCGCTCACCAGAGCGAATCCGCGCTCCCGTTAAGTCGGCTCCTCGTAAGTCGGCCCCACTAAGATCCGCTCCAATCAAATTAGCAGCGCGTAAATTTGCCTCCCTGAGATCCGCTAAAAGTAGGTTTGCCCGAAATAAATTTGCTTCAGATAAATTCGCCCCTCTGAGGTTGACTTTGTGCATAAAAGTATCGCTGAGATTAGCACCGCTCAAATTGGCATAACTCAGATTTCTGCCAGATAAGTCTTTATTGCTCAAATTTGCCCGACTGTAATCTTTGCCACTCAAGTCTGAGTTTTGCTTTGGTGGTTTCTGGATTGTTTGAGATGGTTTTTCCTGTTGAGGTGGCGGTGAGTGATGTGTGGTTTGATGTTTGGTTTTTAGAGAGCGCAACTTTTCACGAGCTTCATTTATAGCTTTCAGCTTGTCTTGTGCTTTTTGCTGTAAACGGAGATTGTCTTTGGGAATGCGATCGGGATGCCAAACAAAGACTAAATCTTTGTAAGCCTGGTTCACTTCTTCAAGTGTTGCTCCAGGCTCTAATTCCAAAATTCTATAGTAGTGCTCCAGATCGCTCATACGATATTTTGGTGGACAATCAACTTAATTATGAGTGATGGAGCCATTTATTCGCTGCATCATTTGTTATTGATCATTGGGAAAGAGAAGGCAGGAGGCAGAAGTTCTAAAATGTTTGAATTTTGTTAGCGCAGCGTTAGCGAGTCCGCGTTCGCGCAGCGTCTCGTAGAGAGCGTCATTTTGAATTTTGAATTGATTTCTCCCTTATCTCCCCATCTCCCCATTTCTCCATCGAGCGATCGCTCTTAAATATGCTGCAACTGGAATCTGATAAATTTCAATCACAATCCAAACAATAATTGATAAATGTGATAAGAAAGTTAATATCGTCCAAATATATGGCGTCCAGGTAATGGGTTCTTTGAGATTAGCAGGAAAATAGTAAGCTACTATGCCAATTAGAGTAGTGGGAAGAATTACAAAAACTGCTGCTGCTAGTCCATAACCCCAACCTAATTCCACGCCTTCCAACTGGGCTTCTGTCCAACTAAACCCATTCCAACGCCAAATTAAGGGTGGTTGTCTAGAAGGCATCTTGATTTGCTCTAGTTCTAAGTTGACTGTAAAAATCTCTTGACAAAAGTCACAAGCCATAGCTTCCATCATTGGCATGTGAGAAATCTTACCTATCCGACAGACTGGGCAGGGGTAAACTCCATAATAGTCGAAAGATTGGGCTAAGATTTTGGAACTGGGCATAATCAAACTGAATGATCCTAAGATAAACAAGCAGGGGGGCAGGGGGCAGGGGGCAAGGGGGAGATTCAAAATTCAAAATTCAAACATTTTAGACATTTGAAATGGGGATTTAAACCCCAACTGAAACTTGTCCTACATATAGATGTACGGGTCTTAAGTCCTTGAACTTACGATCAAAAATTACCTCTTTTCCCTCTGCTCCCTGCTCCCTTGTCTCTTATTCACTTCCCACATTTTTACTGAGTCTATCGCTTTTTTATGGTTTGTGGGGGTCTTGACACCGGTTAGTGTTCCTGTTAATGTTACTTTACATAAGCATATTTATTAAGTTTTCCAGCAAAATCCGCACAAATGCTTCACACAAATTCCTACTTTTATTTTTGGTTTAGGGTGGTTCACCGGGAGTGAATTGAGTTTCCTAACGGAAACTGCCCGGTGAACCGCAGAGCGAACTCTGCGGTTTTTGTTGTTTTAAGGAGAATTTCATCGTCATGACTTATTTGAATAGCTGGTTTTATGGCTTTTATTTTTGGCCCAGACTAAATTCCGGGTAAATAGCGTCATGTCGATGATTCAGAACGCGCCCGGAACTTTTCAAAGGTTCCGGGTTTTTTGTTATCGCAAAATAGTGCCCAATACTTAATTTTTAGGAGAACGAAACCATGATTAACGCCAAACTTGCCGCACAATCTCATCCAAACCACCAAACAATCGTTAAAATTTCAGAAAAAGTCGCTTTCGGGGGCGAAGAACTGGTAATTATCGGCGGCCCCTGCACTGTTGAAAGTTTAGAACAAATGGAGATAGTCGCCCAAAAGCTATCTACTGCATCCGTCCAAGGATTGCGTGGCGGTGTCTACAAACCTCGCACATCTCCCTATGCTTTCCAGGGTATGGGAGAAGAAGGATTGGAAATTTTGACAAGGGTGCGATCGCATTACAATATGCCAGTTGTCACCGAGGTTATGTCAATTTCTCAAATTGAAGTAGTCGCTGCCCACGCTGATATGCTTCAAGTTGGTAGCCGCAATATGCAAAACTTCGATTTGCTCAAAGCTTTGGGACAAGCTGGTAAACCAATACTGCTCAAACGTGGGTTAGCAGCGACAATTGAAGAATTCGTTATGGCTGCTGAATATATCCTCAGCCACGGGAATCCTAATGTGGTGTTGTGCGAAAGAGGTATTCGCAGTTTCGACGATTACACCCGTAACGTCCTAGATTTAGGGGCAGTGGCAGCACTCAAGCAAATAACTCACTTGCCTGTGATTGTAGATCCTTCCCATGCTGTTGGGAAACGAGAGTTAGTTGCACCTGTGGCTAGGGCTGCGATCGCTTGCGGTGCTGATGGATTAATTATTGAATGTCACCCAGAACCAGAAAAATCTGTTTCTGATGCCCGTCAAGCCCTTTCTTTAGAAGATATGGTGCATTTAGTTGATAGTTTAAAGCCTGTAGCTACAGCCGTTGGGCGCAGTATATCAGAAGCGATCGGGGCGGGTTCCAAACCTGCCCCGATTTTTTGTGCTGCTTAAATTTAGTTATTAGTCATTTGTCATTAGTCATTGGTACTAATGACTTTGATTTTTGCACAGCTTTTTATGAAAACGATAGCGGAGCGTTAACGAGTCTACGAGTGTTGCGATCGCGGGGGCATGTCGGAAAAAAAAGCGATGTTTTTGTAGCCGTGGGATGAGTCCAAATATTTATTTGGGCTGAAAGACAAACTGCAATGCCTATGACAATAAACTACGCCTTGGTAAAATAAACTCACATAAAATTTAACAACAATTTCTCTCCTAAAGGAGTATCCGCCAAAGCTATGCTTCGTCTCCCTTCCCCGCAAGCCTACGGTGTACACACAAATCTTGTCGCAGCCATATCTTTATTAATAAATCTCGCACTACGTTTCTATCCAGCCTCGGAACTTTAGTTCTGGGCGGGATGTCGGTAAGTGTGATAGTTTAACTATCGCTTGGGTTGGGTGCTTGGTGCGATCGCAAGAGTTATTCTACTTCATAACAAAATTTTTGATCGCAAAAATAAGAAAGATTGTTTTTGTTGTAAAACATTAGCTTTAAATACTTTTATAAAATACCAAAAGTATCTAATTGCACAAATTAGCTATGATAAATAATTTTACTAGATGGCAACCTATTAACGCGTAACTTATACCTACTAAAGATCAGAAAGATAGTCTTTTGACAAATAGATAAATAATTTGAGATTCGACAAATAAATTAGTGAGATGTATGTTATGGTTTTTATAGGAATCAAAAAATAAAAAGCACAAAAGACTTCAAGAAACTTTGAGGCAAGCTCAAGAAAGTTTTTTTGCTCTGGTAAGTCCACTTCACTTCGCTACATCTTTTTGTAACTAAAATCTAAAACTAGATTGAGTAAGATAGTAGCCTTTGTAAGAACTTGAAGTCAATCGAAATTTATCTGGGTATGAGCCAATAAGAGTTGGCTAACCTAGCTAGAAAATTACTCACAAAAGGCGATTACTCTTGGAGTCTGGGAAGAAAGACTCTTAGTACAGCCTGACAAATCAATAGAAATACAGAATATTTACGAACTTACTCTTGCGGAAGCAAACAATTTCAACCGCGAACTAAGTTGAAGCAGTTGCTGACTTTTGGAAGGAAAACTTCAAGCAATATGGTGTTGTTCCACAATTTTTAGGAATTTAACCATACTGTCAAAACTCACCAAGATATTATCTCAGCCAGAGTGTTACAGGTTGCCTGTGCAAGCATTATAGTATTGCACCAGTAGCTTTCACTTTTGGGCTGAAATTCATCCTGCTGCATCAATCACGAAACGAGAAGCGCTATAGAAGTTCTTAGGGACTTGATATCAGCAAAATCAGAGAAGTTGCAGTGACCATTTAGAGTGGATTGCAATTTGGTTGGTTGTGTGGTTCAGGGAATAAATCTGCGTTCATTTGAATTCCTGCTGCAACCACTCTTCAGGCTTGAGCAACCATTTGGGATTCTGTTACAAAAACTGACAATGCTGAAGTCAAACTTTTAAAGGCTTCGTTACTAGGAAATAGAGATTTCTCTATCCCTTAAGCTATCGCTTCGTGGGTAAATATGTTCTGATTTTAACTGCTTTTGTCAGGATGCGATGTCTAGCGACAACAGGCTCTACTTCCCTACGACACCAAGGGTCAACAACTACATCCAGCTTACCACCCATCAATTAAATCATTCTAGGAAACACAACCATGACTGACCCAAAAATTAGACAAATAGCTTTCTATGGTAAAGGCGGTATTGGTAAATCTACCACCTCTCAAAACACCCTAGCAGCAATGGCTGAAATGGGTCAACGCATTTTAATTGTTGGTTGCGATCCTAAAGCTGACTCTACCCGTTTGATGCTACACAGTAAAGCTCAAACAAGCGTTCTTCAATTAGCTGCTGAACGCGGCGCTGTAGAAGATATTGAACTCGAAGAAGTAATGCTGACCGGTTTCCGGGATGTACGTTGTGTGGAATCTGGTGGCCCTGAACCTGGTGTGGGTTGCGCTGGTCGTGGTATTATCACCGCTATCAACTTCTTAGAAGAAAACGGTGCTTACAAAGATGTTGATTTTGTAAGTTACGACGTTTTGGGAGACGTTGTGTGCGGTGGTTTTGCTATGCCTATCCGTGAAGGCAAGGCACAAGAAATCTACATCGTTACCTCCGGTGAAATGATGGCGATGTATGCAGCTAACAACATCGCTCGTGGTGTTCTCAAATATGCTCACACTGGCGGTGTGCGTTTGGGTGGTTTGATTTGTAACAGCCGTAACGTTGACCGGGAAATCGATCTTATCGAAACCTTGGCAAAACGTTTGAACACCCAAATGATTCACTACGTACCTCGTGACAACATTGTACAACACGCAGAATTGCGCCGGATGACTGTTAACGAGTACGCACCTGATAGCAATCAAAGTAACGAATATCGGACATTGGCTCAAAAGATAATTGACAACAAGAACCTTACTATCCCCACCCCTATCGAGATGGAAGAGTTAGAAGAGTTGTTGATTGAATTCGGTATCCTTGAAAGCGAGGAAAATGCTGCAATGCTGGTTGGCAAAACTGCTACTGAAGCACCTGTTTAAAGTATTGCTAAGTAATTAATGGTTTAGGGTGGGCTACTTGCCCACCCTTTTCCCACCTTATGAGTACCTTGAAGGTGGAGACTTCCGCAAACCGTTAAAAAAATTGACTTTGACAAAGAGTTTTACCCTTAACCCAAGTGTATTGGCTTATATATATCCTCAGAACTGGGATTAAGATAAGGACGCTGTAAATCTATTAGGTGTCGCGCAAAGTGTTCGTCAATTGTCCTCATCCGTTCTTCCATCGCATTTTTGCCTTTTTGCCAAGCTTCAAATAAAATCTTAGGTAATCGTTGACTATCAAGGCTTTTAACATCTGCCCCATAAAATGCTACTCATTTGCTACTCAAAAGCACCATTTTTACTCTGATTTTTACCGATCGCAACCAGCGATCGCGCTACTCAAATGCTACTCATTGGGAACGATATTATAGGCATTACAGCCTTCATGTGACAAAAACGGAATTATGCCCTGGCAGAGGCGGAAGGTAAAACCTTTGCATTTACCAGGGATCTCCATTATACGAAAAGGGAATTTTGAATAATGGCAGAAAAGAAGCAACCTGATTGTAGTTTTTATAAATCTGACAACTGTTCCATTGACATGCTTTCTAAAACTCCCTTCTGCGACAAATGCCCTAACAAACTAAGGGCTTTCAAACTTAGCTTGAGTGAAAGTTAATTGAAGAATTATGATGAATGACGCGGAAAAACAAAAATATGCCCTTCAGATCATGTCAGAAGCTTTCAAAAGATTTTTGAAAGAAAATATTGGCAATGTGGAGGACAAACCGATCATAGAAATTCTTGCTTGGTCTAGGGCAATGCTGGAATTAGAGCAAGAGTTTAGAGCCGCGTTACTAACCAAAGATGAAAATCTGGAATTATGACTAACTATTGCCGTAACTGCGCCCATGCAAGTGAGGATATAGTCGGGGGGTCGTGGGAACCTTTTTGTAGCTCCCCTCATACTGATTTTTTGGAAGGGCAATTTAACTCAGGCGTTAACTGGGCTGAACAATGTGATTTTTATGAAGGGCCACCAACCACGCATTATGTTTCTGGTGGTTGGAGGGGCGAAGCTTTTGTGATTGCCTTGTGTGGTGCTGAGATTAGTTTTGGTGAAGCTTCGTCGCTGATCACAAACTGTCCCAAGTGCCAAACGCAATTAAAGCACTTAGCAGGGTACAAGTGACGAAATGGAGATTATGCCCACAGTAAGAATAAAACAGGATCTGGGTACTTTAGGCTTGTACTGATTATTTTTACCAAAATGAAAAAAATATCGAGCCTAGCGCTTGTAGCCGTTTTATCGACAGCATGTACCCCTTTGATAAATTCAATCTCTTCAAGTGGTTCAGCCAATTATGAAGTTCAATGGGCTGGAACTACTGGAAGCAAGTTATTTGGAAGCTATGTTATAGCGTCTAAAAATCCAAGTACACCTTCAAAAGTAGAAAAAATCACAACAACACTACCTTATAAAGTTAATTTTTCTGCTTCAAAAAATGCCTTGATTTCAGCCGCAGGGGCAACTTTAAATCAAGGCACAGTAGAAATCAAAATTTTTAGGGATGGCTCAGAATGTGGAAAAGTAACCGTTATGGGAAGCGGGGCTATGGCTAATAAAACCTGTCAGTAATCAAGATTTAGTAACATCCTTCACGGGCTGAATCTGTAAAGGATTTACTTCAGGTGTTTGATGCTGTTGGTTTTGTAGTGACTCAATTTCTTGCAATAGTAATGCCATAGATTGAAATAATGAAGAAACCGTCGCAATTGTAATTTTCATGTTTACTCCTTATCGTTGTGTCGAATTAAATAAGCTTTAATTTCTGAAATTAGTATCTTATTCTTCTTTTTCTAGTTTACGCAAATCCTGGAACTGCCTGATTTTAAATCCTTGCATCTGCAAGAAGTTTTCAATATCCTTCATAGAAGTATAAAGGCGATTTGTACGATGTTCAAGGGTTTGGGTAACTTGAGCAATCAGCAAAGTTACAGTATCCTTTCGATTTATGTAGTCCTGAATGTGCAAATCAAGCTTGTGATCTAAATCTCTAATTTTTTCAGCATTATCAGCGTGTTCTTTCAAATCTTCTTTTATTTGGGTAATTGAAGCTGAAATATTATTCAAATTGCTAACAAGCTTTACTGCTAAAGTTCCCAGAACCGAAATACTTACCAAAATGCCAGTAAATATGCCAACAGATTCTAAACTGATTGTAATTGCTGGTGAAGACACCGAATTACTAACAGCGACTGTAGATTGTGTAGAATTCATTCAAGAATAAATATATTCTGTTACCTTAAGTTTAGTAGTTGCCAATAGTCCTGAACAAATGCCCACAATCGCATTCTGGCTAGCACTCTCATCAGTAAATTTTTCTCCCCCAGCAAGCAAGAAATCGTAAACTGTTGCAGAAACAGTTACACCATTGTTAGCAGCAGTCAAATCTGTTCCCAGAGGAACATACTTACAGTAGAGTGTTGAACTTCCAGCATTAATAATTAAAAAAGAAGGTCTACTTCCGTCCGTTTTTTCACTAAGAATAGTACTTTTTTGGGTAGAGGTAACAGTAATTTCAGTAGCAGGTAAAGCGTTTGTAGCTTGGCGCTTTATTTGTGAGGTGAAAAACATATCTATTTCTACAATCCAAACTAAATTATTTATTTCTTTTGAACTATACTTTTTAACTGCAATTCTCCGCTCATAAAAACATGCTGGGGACAAAAATTCCAAAATAGTAAATTCATTCTCAGGAAAAATTTTCTGAGGTTAATAAATTTCTACCTTATTATCGTTGGTAAAATTTGCTTGGCATACCCAACCCGATATAAAACTATGTGGTGCAGTACCAAGCAAACTATGTTTAAGTCGAAAAAGACTCCCTTGAATCGGTGCGGTGAATTGCCAAGTATCAGTTACTTGAATAGCAGTAATTGTCTGCCAAGACATTATGCAAATTCCAAATCAGCTTCCCCTATTTGCTCTAGTCGCTCGTCATACTCTCCCCCATAAAGATATTCTTCTAAATCTTTATCTGTCATGGGTTCAAGGACTCCAGATTCAGCACGAGCGCAAAATGCAAAACCATTTGGATCTTGTTGAGCTACTTGTCGCCAATGGGGAGGAATTGAAGTCTGTAAAGTCCAGTCAAACTCTGGATCACCAGGGAGAATAATTAATCTATTCTGGTAACAAAGCATAATTTACACCACGAATACTCCACCCTTTTTCAACAGCACCAGTAATAATGCTTTGCTTAGGTTGGATAGGGAGCATCCCATTTTTGCAAAGACATTAGATAGCAAGTTGACCATTGAGGTAGGCACAGCGAAGTTGTAGTATGGACGGCACATTGGCAGGAT
>NZ_JBALBZ010000083.1:0-2131 GCF_036919495.1 Nostoc sp. | reverse complement strand
CTTCCAGACTTATTGAGGATAATTGTCAAAGGTATCCGTATACTTATTTCCCACGCTGTAAACTAAGATGATTGTCCCCCGACTGAATCAATTTGCTCAAGTTAGCAACGGCGCTAGCATATTGAGGATCGGCTAATGTCGCCAAAGTTTGGTTTTGCACTAAAGCTTTCTGTTGTGCCTCGGTTAACTCCACGTTAATATCTGGGGCAATACCAACATGATTGATATCTCGACCTTTGGGTGTGTAGTATTTAGCAATAGTTAGTTTCAGTCCCGAACCATCCTCTAGAGGCTCAACGGCTTGAACTAAACCTTTACCGAAAGTGCGAGTCCCTACTAAGGTGGCGCGACGATCGTCTTGCAGCGCTCCCGAAAGAATTTCGCTGGCGCTAGCAGATCCCTTATCAACCAGTATTACTAAGGGTTTGTCGGTGAGAGGATGCCCCGATGCATTGTAGCTCTCTTTAACTTGGTCTCGATTTACCAAAGACACGATCGCCCCTTGCTTCAACCACATACTGGCAATTTGCAAACTTGCATCCAGCAGTCCCCCAGGATCGGAGCGCAAATCCAAAACGTAGCCCTGCACCTGTTGTTTTTCTAATGCTTGAATTGCCCGATGCATCTCTGTGGGGGCAGTTTGTGTAAACTCTGGCAAGCGAATGTAACCAATCTTCCCTGCTGCTGTTGTTTGCGTGTTATAAGTTACAGGATGGATAGCAATATTTGCACGGGTAAGTTTGAAAGTTTGCGATTTATCGCCCCGTTGAATCATGAGTACTACTTTGGTTCCCACCGGGCCGAGAATCTGCTTAACAGCATCCTCAATTTTCATCCCCTGAGTTTTTTGACCATTAATTTGGACAATTACATCGTCCGGCAAAATACCCGCTTTAAAAGCAGGCGTTCCTGCGATTGGGGCGACAACGGTTAAAGCTTTAGTTTTTTCATTCTGTGCAAGTTCTAGTCCTACGCCACTGAGGTTGCCAGAAATGTCATTATTTAGGGCTTTAAATTCTTGTGGGTCGAAAAACTCGGTGTAGCGATCGCCTAATTTTGCTACCATTTCTTGAATCGCTCCATAAGCCTCTTTCTTGGAAGTATAGGAACGACTAATATACTGTTGGCGAATTGCTTTCCAATCTTGATGATTAAAGCTGACATCAACATAATTTTTATCTAGGATTTGCCACACCTCATCCACCATCTTTTGGGGACTAGATTGGGGTTTACCTAGAGCTTTTGAAGCGTAGAAACTACTTCCTGCAAGGATTACTGCCATAACGGCTAGTTCTATATTGACGAACCATTTTTGTTTAAACATGCTTTAACTCTTGAAGAATAATACATAATTCCGAATGTAATCTATGAAGGACTGAATACCCCAGTCGGAAATAATTATTTCTGTTAGCGTAGCCCATTCTGACGACTGACGACTGAATTCTGTTTTCAGAAAACTACTAGGAATTACCTTGGGATTGCCCTTTGCGGTGAGGATAGGCAGTCTTAAAAATATCCTGAATTTTAGTCTTTTGTTCAGCCGTGAGATTCAGGCTCAACACTGCTTTACGCATCTTTTCACCTTGCTGTAATTTCGTTGACAATTCCTTTGCCTGATCTGGGGTTAGAACTGCCTCAACTTGCTTGCGAACTTCTTCGCGCTTCTGGGCGCGTTCTGGCGTATTCGATGCTGGAGAGTTTGTCGTAGAAGTATCAGATACCTTTGTTCCAGAGTCATTCCCTTGAGATACATCTGGAGATTTAGAACTGGTGCAGCCTGTCATTCCTCCAATCAGGATAGTTGCAAGTAGGAGAGTTGGTAAAATTATCTGTTTTTTAATCATTTACTTCTCTTGTTTTTTGTGTGTAATTACGAATAACTGTTTAGAAGATGTTTGAAAAGTCGCTGCTTTCCTTACACAAGCTAATCTTAAAAGTTAGAATCAGTTTGCACATGAGCTAGAATTCCTAACCTAACCAGTAAAAAAGTACTCAAGTTATTGTGACTTTTTTCCTAATTTAGAAATAGTTAATTAGTCGGAACGGCTCTACCGATACTAGAGACAGATTCGTTATATATAAAGGAGAGTTTCATCTCAACAGCGCCCATCTCTAAGCCTTCTGCCTCCTT
>NZ_JBALBZ010000082.1:0-27618 GCF_036919495.1 Nostoc sp. | reverse complement strand
GGATTTAATTATCCTATCGCTGCGGAAGTAATCAGAATTTTCGTGCAATATTACGTTGCCAAAATTGTTAAGCAATATTTCGCCAACAGTGTCTTGAAAGGTGCTAACCTAATGAACGCTAGACTGGAACGGTCAAATCTCATTGATGCCGAACTTACAGGTGTTAACTTGTATGGTGCAATTATGGCAGATGCTAAACTGACTAGATGCCAGATGAGTGGAGTAAACCTGAGTTTTGCAAGGCTAAATAGAGTTGATTTAAGTCGGGCTAACCTGCGTGGGGCTAACCTCACTGAAGCAGACTTGGTTGATGCCTATCTTGCTAGAACAAACTTGACTGGTGCTAATTTAAGTAAAGCAAATCTAATCAGAGCAGAAATGAGTAGTACAAATCTGACTGGTGCAGATTTGCGTGGTGCGGTCATGCCTGATGGAACAATTAACGACTAAAAATATATAGCGGTTTGCAGTTGTTGCAGTTGAGTCCAATAATATTAATATTAGTCCGATCGGACTAGCTTAAAGAAGAATACCTAATCTCATAGATATTATATATTCCTCCGATCGCATGAGTACAGAATTCTGTAATATTGGCACACTGGTATCGTAGAAGTTCAAAAATTTAATGACTTCTAGAAGTGTCGGAGGTAAATATGAAACGAATTTTTTTGACGGCAGCAGCCATACTCAGCACGCTATCTTTAGCTGCTCCCGTTTCCGTCAAAGCAGAAAACTCCGCCCCTGTCCGGCGCTTGCTGGAAACTAGAGAATGTTCTGGATGTAATTTAACAGGAGCAAACCTCAAAGGCGCTCACCTGATAGGTGTTGACCTCAGAAATGCAAATTTAAAAGGGGCTAATCTCGAAGGTGCTAATTTAGAAGGTGCTGATTTAACTGGTGCAAATTTGAAGTCTGCTAATCTCACAAAAGCATTTGTCAGCGATACTATCTTAAATAACGCTAATCTTACCAACGTTAATTTGAGTAATTCCCGTTTATATAATAGTGACGTAGATGGCGCTGTTATGGCTAATATTGATTTAAGCGGTGCTGATGTATTTAATACTGCCATTAGCATTGGTGGTGAATACTAATGGTGAATAATGATTTCAAAGTGATGAGTTAAGAGTTATATTCAACTCCTAACTCTCTACTTTTTAACTTTTACTCACCAGTAATTGACAGTTCATTAACCCAAATTTTCGGGCAAACTCCCCCTGGGGTTAATTCTGGCTCTTTTCCTACACAAATAATTGACTTCAGGACTTCCAAGAAATCGCCAGCAACAGTTGCTGACTCAATACTTGTCCTGACACCCTTATTAACTAGCCAACCATCAAACGGCAAAGAAAACGAACCTTGCAAAGCTTTAACTCCAGCATGGAGAGCTTGTAAATCATCGATAAAAATCACATTTTCAGCAGTTTCTAAACTTAACTCTTCTTCAGTAGTTGCTGTTGAAAAAACGTGATAAAAATTGGGACTAACGCTTACTTTTGCCCCAATACTGGCATTACCTGTTGGCTGGGTATTGAACCTTTTGGCAGTGCCTGCACTGTGGAGAAAGCTTTTTAAAACACCATTTTCAATCAGTGAAATCTGACGAGTAGGAGTTCCTTCACCATCAAAACTTTCTGCGCCTACATTAGCTGGGTGCAGTGCATCATCAAAAACTGAAAGCAGAGGAGAAGCAATTTCCTTACCTAAATCATCAGCAGTAGATAAGCTTTGATTATCCAAAATACTTTGAGCGTTGAACAAGTTAGAAAAACCACCCAACAGACTTAAGAAAGCTTCCGGTGAAAAAACAACCCGATATTTACCAGTTTTAATTTTTTCATAATTCAAGTGACTGATAGTTTTATCTGCGGTTTCTTTGATGCAACCATTAATGTCTAGATTATCTAAATTATGGTTGATTCTAAAAGCACCTGCACTGCGAGGTTTTTTTCCTTCTTCCTCAGTTTTGCTGTAAAGATAAACTGATGCTAAAGAATGAGATTCAGTTCTCACTGCACCTTCGCTATTGAGATAAAACCTGTCAATATCTCTTTGCGATAACCCATTATAAGGCACACCTTTAATGGCTGGATGAGCTGCTAGTAATTCTTTTTCAGCTACCAACAATCTTTCTATAAGTTCAGCAACAGGTGCTTGGGGTGTCTTATCTTGGGGTTTATTTTCAATAGGAACAGTAGCTTCTGGACTAAAATCAGGAACATTTTCCTTAACACCAAAGAAACTGGCTTCGTAGGCAGTTTTCAAAGCTAATTCCAGTCCCTTGGGGTCTACATCTGTGGTGCTGGTGACACCCATTGTATTATCTTCATTCCAGACACGAACAGTAACACCAGAGCGGTTTGAGGCTTTGACTTGTTTTGGCTCACCTTGGTCTACTTGGACGCTAGTATCATCTACTGTTGAGCCATAAATGTCGAATTTCTTAATACCAAGCTTCTTAGCATTGTCCTTGGCAGAATTTGCAATCTCATTGATATTTGGCATAGTCAATTTTGGATTTTGAATTTTAGATTGGAAGCAATTTTATTTTGGATATTAGATTTTGGATTTTGGATGTTAAGTAAGCTGTTCCACAAAAAATTTGCTTGTATTTCTTGGGCGGGCGAGACGCCCACCCTACAATTGAGCATTATGCTAGATGTGGTTGAGCTTATAACTTATGAGCTTATGACTTATATTTGTCTCGTAGCTTTCTTTTTATTGACGTAATATCCTGATCATTTACAATCCAAAATCCAAAATATCAAATCCAAAATTATTATCTTCCCCCGACGGTAATAGAATCAACCTTGATGTGGGGTTGTCCTACTGTGGTGTAAATACTGCCACTGACGGAACCACAAAAACCTGGTGCAATTTCCAAATCTTGGGAACACATGGAAATTTTATTCATAATTTCCTTCGCTTCACCGATAAGAATTGCTCCCTTTAGCGGTTTGGTGATTTTGCCATTTTCAATCAAATAAGCTTCATCAACACTAAAGTTAAATTGGCCTGTAGCACCAACGCTTCCGCCACCCATCTTTTTACAGTAAATACCTTTATCAACCGAGGAAAATAAATCATCAATGCTATATTCGCCAGAATCAATATAAGTATTACGCATCCGGCTAGCAGCAGCAAAGGTATAATTTTGGCGGCGTCCACTTCCAGTTCTAGGGTGTCCGGTGCGTGCAGAACCTGTTCTATCTGCTAAGAAGTTTTTGAGAACGCCTTTTTCAATTAACAAGGTTCTTTGAGCAGGCATACCTTCGTCATCCATGTCAATTGTCCCGAAGGCATTTTCAGACCGCCCTTCATCCCAGGCTGTCAAACTTTCGTGGGCAATTTTTTCGCCTTTTTTGTCAGCAAAGGGAGTGGTATTGCGTTCAATTTGAGTGGTTTCTAACAGGTGTCCGCAAGCTTCGTGGAAAATTACGCCGCCAAAGTGATTGGCCATAATAATCGGGTAAGTACCTGATTCTACATAATCGGCGTAGAGCATTTTGCCAGCAGATTCTGCTATTTTTTCGGCGGCTTGTTGAGAATCCCAAGTCCTCAAGAAGTTGGCATCGCTAGTGTTACCAGCGCGTTCAGCGATGGAAGCACGATTAGCACCATCAGCACACAACAGGTTAAATCCTACTGACTGGGTGAGGCGAATGTCACGCGCAAAAGTGCCATCACTGGCGGCGATTAAAACTTCTTGCCAATCCCGGAAATAGGTAGCACGGCGCGATTGGACGTGGCTAGCTTTTTGCTTCAGGTTGGCAGTACCATCAAGGAGGACTTCTCCCATTTCTCGGATGGAACTACACACTGGTAGCCAAGCATCTTTACCTCTTTTGGTGGCGTAATCTCTTAATAATTCTAGGTTGATTTCTGGGATGAAAGCTTTAGCAGTGGGTAGTTGCAATCCCAGGATAGAAAGACCTTTTTCTAAAGCTGCTTTCAAACCGGAAAACGAAAGGTCATTAGTGCTAACGTAGCAATCAGCTTTGCCACGAAATACTCTGACTCCCGCGCCTGTAGACAGACTGGGTGAAATACTAGTGATGGAGTCGTCTTCTGCAAGAGAACTAATATAGTTGCGACGCTCTAAAAATAATTCGATGAAGTCAGCACCTGCGGCGCGTCCTAGTCCCAGGAGGGTAGCCAGGGGGGCTTCCCAGGTTTCATCGAAACGCTCTGGTGTGGAGGAATATTGGAGGGTGGGAAGTTGATTCGAGAGAAGTAGCGTACTTGTAAGCATGGGTAGCCTCGTCTGCTGGCGTAGTTCAGAGATTTGACTGAAAAATCCTGGTGTGTTCAGTCTAACAAATCAGTGAAAGTCAGAGTCGGTAATTAAGTAGTAGGGGTTTCCTCACCTTGGAAATTTATTTCCCTCTCTTAAGCGTGAGTGAAATATTTAAGTAACGCCCTTTGGAGAGCGATGCAATACTGGGTGTAATGTTTATATGATATCCCCTTGATTACTAATTAAACCCGAAGAACCCCATCCCGCCAAAGCTACGCTTTGTCTCCCCTAAGAGCAAGCGAATAGGGGATTAATGGGTAGGGTGTAATGGCTATGTGGTTAGCATAACTATTTTTGCGGACATGATATTTAGACGCAGAGAATCAGCAAACCAGAAAGTTAAAATATTCATACATAAATAATTGGAAGGCAGCCTTAGACTGTCTTCCAATTTCTTAAACTTTTAGGAAAGAATATCCATATATATCGGTAAAAGCAACAATTTAATCAAAGTTATTTTTGATTTATGCCTTGCTCATGCCTAGAATGATACCATTGATAAATTACCATTTTCCATCTAGTTAATTCTTGGTGAGAGCCTATTCTTTCTCAGCTTTATTTACGATTTGTCATTTTCAAGGGAATTCTTACTGTTTCTTGCTGATTAAAAGTCTGACCTACATTAGCAGTAGTTGGCGCTGGCGATGTTAAATTCTTAAACAATACCTTTAGAGTTCGAGTAATAGTTTTAATAATTTTCATTTTGCTGGCACTTGGCTTTTCATCATATCTCAAAACCATTGGAATTTCTACAATTTTTGGTTTGAGCGCTTTGGCTTTCAGCAATAAATCTATCATGCAAGCAAATCCACTTTCAGTGAATAAACTATCGCCATAATAAATATCTAGTTTGCTGACGAAAGTACGATTATACAGTCTGTAACCACAAGTGTAGTCTCTTACACCTGGTACATGGGCGGCAAATCTAAAAAGCCAGCTTGCTCCGTAGCTCATCACCTCTCTGAATTTTGATAAGCCTATGACTTTGGAGCCTTTTCGATATCTAGATGCGATCGCAATATCATAGCTACCAGCTATCATTGTCTCATACATCTTGATTAATAGTTCTGGTGGTTGAGTGTTATCGCAATCCATTGCGGCTAAAAAATCACCTTCTTTAGAAATTTCTAAGAAAGTTGTGAAACCTGTTTTAATTGCTTGACCTAAACCAGCATTTTTGGGATGTTGGACTAATTTCAGTGATATCCCCAGCGATTGAGATTCTTCTATTGCAGTCTGAGCAGTTGCATCCTTGCTACCATCATCAACAAGAATCAGCCGGATATCCATATTAGATATTTGCTGCAATACCTGAAACTTTTTGAACAAGGGGCGAATTGATTCTTGCTCATTGTATGCGGGTAAAAGAACAAAAAGACTCATAAGTACCTCGTGTAATTTTCAAAATATTATTCTCTAAGCTTAAGAATTAAGTAATGTTGATTTCTTGAGAAATTCATCAACCTGCCGGACGACTGCGTTGTTATTGACGCTATCATTGACCAACTGTGAAGTATTGACGACGAAAAAATCATCGTTTTCAGTACTCACTTTTGGAACAAGGCTTGAATAATTTAAAACTTGTAGTGGCTGTACTTTAATAGCTCGATTCATGTGTGCTGCAACAATATCATCTGCTTTGAGTTCTGGGAACATCAAACGTATACCCTGGAAAAATACTTGGCGCAATTCATCATCTGGCTGTTTTAATAACGGGTCAGTGGAAAGTATATATTTTGGTAGGAATGTCATGTGATATCCTGCTGTTTCTTGCAAAGAAACTAGGTTACTCATGCCGATAACTCCAGTAAAAGGAACATTTCTATCGGCAATATTTACTACGTAATAAGGAATTAAAGCCTTGCGAGTAATAAGTACCATGCAGATTACGCCCAGGTATTCTACTGTTTCACCTGTCTCTGAAACTTTCACCAGTTCTTTTGCAGCAATCTGTTGCAGAATATTAACTGGGCCAGTAAAAATGACTTTATCAAAATGTTCCTTTTTGCCCTGATATTCTACCCCCATTCCCCCCTCTGGATGAGGTGCAATATATTCCACCGCAACGCCTGTGTGGATATGACCCCCAGCCGTGTAAATTAATTTTTCTATATGATCAAAAACAGTTTTGTAACCGCCTGAAACATAACCAAGTTGTTCTTTATTTAATGAAGAATCACGCGCTGAAAATAACCGTTTGATATAAGCCCAGATAAAAACTGCTGATATTCGCTTATAGTTCTCTCCTAATTTTGATAGAAGCAAGGGTTTCCAGAGCTTTTCGTATGTGCTTTTACCACCGAGTTTCAATAGCCAATCTTCAACTAATATCTTCTCTAAGCGTCGCCAGTTATTCAGGCGTGAACCATACAGTAGAGTGAAAGCTAATCTGATTTTACCTATAAGTCCAAACAGAGGAAAGCGCAAAAATTCTATAGAGTTACTGATAGAATAAAATTTTTGATTGTCGTAGAAGCCTGTTAAACTTCGATGCCAACGCAGCTTATCTCCAAGACCAATATCTCGGAGAAAATTTATTAAATGAGTATCAGAAGGGAGGATAACATGATAAAACCGATCCCAGGTAAACAACCCATAATCATGATAAGTGGTAAGTCCACCAAGCTGCTTATTACTGTCGAATACAGTTACTTTATGTCCTTGATTTGAAAGACGTTGGGCTAATACTAGCCCAGTTATACCTCCGCCAATGATGCCTATATTCATAAATTTAATTTAGATTTTTGTAATGGTGGTTTTGAAATTATATTTTCAGAGAATTTTAGTATTAATATCCTTGCTGTCTACTTTTTAGCTATCAATTTACAACAAGAACTACACCACTTATAATAATGGAAATTCCTAACCACTGGCTAAATACAACCTGCTCTTTTAGAAGATAGTGAGAAGCAATTGGTACAAATGCATACATTAATCCTAAAACTGGAAATGCTTGGCTCAGAGGAATTGTCTGCAATACATAAAGCCACAATATAGTCATAAATGTATAGCAAACAAACCAAATCCAAAAATAACGAGACAATAACAGATTTTGGATAGATGCGCTTGCTCCCTTAGTATGGCTAGAAATGTGAAGTCCATACTTTAGTGATAGGTTCGCTGTTGTTCCGAATAAAACCACGAGCATTAAGACTAGCCAAGTAATGATGTTCATTTTTCAATCTTCTTGATGAGATTTGCTATACATTGATGTAGATTTTTTCAGGGGGATAACTACTAAAAGAACACCCACAAAAATAGTGATTACTCCTGCTATTCTAGTAAGTGTAATCTCTTCATTAAAAAAATAGTATGAACCAAAAAATATGCCGACATAGTTTAAACTAGTCAGTGGATATGCAATACTCAATTTTACAGAGCGAAGAGCCAATATCCAATTTATTACTCCCAAGCAATAAACGCTAATAGCTAATACTAATTTTTGAATAAATACCCAATTAAATAATCCCTCATTTGTATGGCTCATAGTATGCTTCATCAGCAATTGACCAGAAATACTAAATAAGATACTGATAAACAATATAATATAAGGAATTATTTTAATATTTGAAGCTTGCGAGATAGGTTTCACAGTACATTTGCCTCAATCGAGATATTAGGTATGAATCGAACAGTAAATAATATCATAGTTTTAAACAGTTTCATATTTCGGTCATACCTTATGTGCAATTCAATTTTCACTTCAGTAAATAGACAACAAAATTAGGAAAACTATGTTGAAGTGACTGATATCAAAATTATCATCTAAGCTCATGTCCAAGAGTTAGCAACTAAATACTATACAGCTTATAGGAAAGTTGCTGTATTATGGCAACGCCCGAATATTATTGGAATAGAGTATGCTAGACTTGCTTGTTGCCTTACACTTCCAGACATAACAGTTTCCTTGCTTGACAAGTAGCACAAAATAAATTTAGGCTTTGCCCAATTGGGAATTGCAGATGTCTTCCGTATCAGCCAGTTATGTTTCCAGACTAGTTTTAGTGCGATGGCGTATCCGCCCGCCGTAGGCGATCGCAATATCTATGTCATAGTAGATGCAGATATAGGGAACACTGAGTGCTCTGCCACAAATATTGTTGACAAAGTTTAGCAGTGAGACATCGCTTATGCTGAACTCGCATTCGGACTGTATGTTCAATAGATGGAGTTAAGCGAGTAAAAATGGATTCCTGGAATTTTTTATTAATCCATTCATTAACTTTCATCAATTGTATCCTGCTATAGAAACCTTGTTGAAGACACTACTCAACTTCTAAAGCCGTTAACTTATGCATCAAAACTAAGCTGGATTGATAAATGTTCTTAATTCTCTCCAGGAAGTGTTTATTAGTTCTCCGACATGCCATAGAATTTATCCAGGCTTACACACATATCTGCAACCTCGACCGGAAACTAAGCCGATTCATAAAAATTTGTACTCAAAAATAGTGTGTATACGTACTCTTTTTGGACATAGGAACACAATCGTTAAAAAAAATCTGCCTGAGAGCGAAAACCATCTATAGATAACTATACAGTCATGCGCCTTACATGTTTTTGGAGAATTTTATTGCATGTAAGAATGGAGCTTTTGACGACACCAAGGAGCAATGTAAACTAGCGTTTGGCGAGCAACTCGCAGCTTACTTATGTTGAGTTAAGTGGATTTGAGATGTTTTTACATTATCTTAGTAATAGTGCTGTTTAATTGTTTTTAACTATATGTAATTTTAACTAGAGGTTTATCTCAAAATTTATTTCTACATATAATTACTTACTAGAATACCATGAGAAAACAATGTTGCAAATTTATCGCCACACTTCATCAAAAATTCATTTTAGAAAAATATACCTAAACAGAAACTTTATAAAATTTACATTTTCCTCTTGATGAATATTTACTTTTAATAATTTCTATATTTGTATACCACTTTCTGATTAATAAAGTTGCAGAAGTAGCGATTCAGTATCAGATTCTTAAAGTGCAAAGCTAAGAGCTTGAGAAAGCAGAATTGAAACTTGAACACTAGTCCAAGTACTCATATTTAGTATAAAAACACACTTAATTCCAAGCTCGTAGATATTAATTAATAATCTGAATCGTTTTTTATTTATCTATGAGAATCTTCAAATTCAGATATCTTAAACAAAACTTATTTTAGGGTTAACTTAGACAGCAAATAAGGCTTAAGTCCCTATTTCTGAATTTTTTTAGGAAGGTGGATTTAGGGACTTCCAAGAAATAAATTATCCAAATAAACGAACCACAGAGACACAGAGAACACAGAGGAATAAGGAGGAGAGAGTTTTTTCGCCAGTTTTTTGAGTATTTTTTTATTTGGAAGTCCCTTAATAAAGTACAAAACTCTCACCCCCAACCCTTCAATACTACCGTGTAGACACAAGTCGGGTCTGGAATCAAATGGACAGAAAAGAACGGAAAATTATTTTTAAAATCCTTGAATTTCCGTTATACCTCTATCAATAATCTGGCATTATTAAATCAGTAAACAGTCAACATTTATCAGTTATCACGGTAACAGTGTGGGAATTTGACGCTAACTGAAACACACAATTTGTCAGTTGTGGGGAGTCTGACTCTCAATTGACTTGCAACCCACTGATAACTGATGATAATCAGCTTGACTAACTCAAAACCTTACCCAACAAGGCTTGTATCTCAGCAGGGAAGGATTTTAAGACTTGTGTATACACTTTAGCTTCTTACTAAGAGACTGACAAATAAAAAAATATCCAATTATTTATTGTGGGGTAGGCGATACGAGCCTTCCACAAGTAGTAGTAATTTATTTATTGCAA
Organism: Nostoc sp.; assembly: GCF_036919495.1. GTDB lineage: Bacteria > Cyanobacteriota > Cyanobacteriia > Cyanobacteriales > Nostocaceae > Nostoc. Next base: position 17,498 of record NZ_JBALBZ010000082.1, on the reverse strand, counting down.
GTCTCCAAGCAGAGAGGAGACTTTGACTGTCGTCAAAGGCGGGTAAGGTTAAAAACCACATTTGGATGTTATTTAATTTATATTTCTATCAAACTTTATATTTGCTACTTAGTGGTAGTTGGTCTTAGGGACTTCCAAGAAATAAATTATTCCAAGAAACGAACCACAGAGACAAGGCAGCGCGGTCTTGGGGGTTTCCCCCATGAGCGACTGCCGCGCAGAGAACGCAGAGAGAAGAAATAGAGAGAGTTTTTGCCTCAGTTTTGGAACATTTTTTTATTTGGAAGTCCCTTATTTAGTTTCCCTAAATTGTTTTCCTTTGCTTTGAGTTTGTTTTGACTCGTTTTCCTGCAAAAGTCTGTTGGTAATAATTAAGACAATGATTAACAATCCAAACTGAATTTGCCAGGGTGCTAATACTAAACTGAAAATAAAGCTAATAGCTGCAAATACACCTGCAATATATGCAATTTCATCGCTACTCTTTTTAAATAAGTAGCCAGTGGCTAAAGCAGTACACAGTGGGAACAAGAAAAACAAAGCCATTTTACTAACTTCTGAAGTATAAGTTGTTGTGCTTATAAAACAAATTAAACTTGTTTTTTGGAATTGTGGTTAATTTTACATCCAATAAGGTTTTAACCACAACAGCCTATTGAAATAAATATTATAGAAAATAAAGATTAGGCAACGTCATATTTTACACCAATTGAAATAATTCTTGCGACATAAGAAGCGCCTAAAAGCTTGACGAATAACTCCTTCTTCTGTGGCCGATAGTGAGCCAAGCTCGCTTTAAGGGAGATTAAGAAACTTTACGCATAGCTTGTTGAGGAGTTCACAATCTCTTCCGGTGACATCCTGACCCAGGATAGCTGCGTTATGGTATACAAACTCTTGTATACCCACACGGATACAAAGGCTTTAAAACTTGCTTAGGTAGGTTTTGTCTATTTCGCCAATTGCACTCTTGTGAGCAATCATCTGGTAAATTAGCTTAAAACTTTGGCCTTGCGCCACAATCAGAATTTAATACAGCGCGGCGTAAATCAAGCTACCATTTTAAACAAGCAAAAGCCTTGATATACAAAACTTTTGACTTTTGACTTTTGAGAGCTAGTTGCAACAAGAGTGGCTCGCCGCCCAACGCACTGGCTTCTTTTGACTTCTGCCTTGCGGTACTGCATATTACCTTTAGAAGTAGCATTTTCATTTTTTCCTTTTAGACACTCAATGCTGAACATTCCTCAATTACTGGCAACAGAAATAAATCTCAAACCCCATCAGGTGCAAAACGCGCTGGAACTTTTGGCGGAGGGTGCAACAATTCCCTTTATTGCACGTTATCGTAAAGAGCGCACTGATGAGATGAATGAAGTGCAACTACGTGAACTGGCTGATCGATATACTTATTTAACAGAACTGGAAGAACGAAAATCTGTGATTTTAAGTGCGATCGCCCAACAAGGTAAACTCACAGATGAACTCAAAACCAAAATCTCATCCTGCTTACAAAAAACCGAACTTGAGGATTTATATTTACCCTATCGCCCAAAACGACGCACACGCGCCACTATCGCCAGAGAAAAAGGACTCGAACCACTGGCGGAATTCATCAAGTCATTAAATGTAAAAAATGCTGCAACAGCTTCTCTAGAAGAAGAAGGGGCTAAGTATATTTCTGAAGCCAAGGGGATAAAAACAGTAGAAGAGGCACTTAAAGGTGCGGCTGATATTTTAGCGGAAGAAGTCGCTGAAAAAGCGGAATTACGCGCATATATCCGCGATTATCTTCTCGAAGAAGGGGTCTTTGTCTCCCGCATCAAAGATGATTATCCTGAAGGTACAACCAAATTTGAGATGTACCGTAACTATCAAATTAGGGTAAAAAATATTGCACCCCACAATATGCTGGCGTTGTGTCGGGGTGAAACGGAGAAAGTATTAAGCTTTGAAATTGCTTTTGATGAAGATACGGTACTTTACTATCTTGAGTCAAAAGAAATTAAAACCAAAGTTCGGGCAATTCGGGATTTTTATCAGGCGATGTTGAAGGATGCATTCAACCGTTTGATGAAAGTCTCTCTAATGGGAGAGGTAATTTCTGAGAATAAAGTCTATGCGGACATGGAATCAATCAAGACATTTGAAACTAATCTGCGAGAGTTGCTGCTATCTGCACCAGCCGGAATGAAACCCACCTTGGCGATAGACCCCGGATTTAGAACTGGGTGTAAAGTTGCTGTCCTCGACCAAACCGGGAAATTTTTAGAATACCAAGCGGTTTTTCCCCACCAAGCTGCTGAACAACGCGCTAAAGCTGCACAAACTGTCAAAAATCTGCTTGAAAAGTACAAGATTGAGTTAATCGCCATTGGTAACGGTACAGCGTCCCGCGAGACAGAGGAGTTTGTCACGCAAGTATTACAAACCATAGAACGCAAACCAGTTAAGGTGATGGTGAATGAATCTGGCGCATCTATATATTCTGCAAGTAAAGTAGCGCTAGAAGAATTTCCCGATTTAGATATTACCGTGCGCGGTGCGATTAGCATCGGCCGCCGTTTGCAAGACCCTCTAGCGGAACTTGTGAAAATCGATCCCAAATCTATTGGTGTGGGACAATATCAGCACGATGTCGATCAGAAGTTATTGAAAAAGAAATTGGATGAGACTGTAGAAAGCTGCGTTAACTACGTCGGCGTAGACTTGAACATGGCCTCCAAAGAACTTCTGACTTCCGTCTCTGGGATTACGGCAACAGTTGCCAATAACATTGTCGCCTATCGGAACCAGAATGGAGCCTTTAAAAATCGCCGACAACTTTTGAAAGTTCCGAAGCTGGGGCCAAAAGCCTTTGAACAGGCGGCGGGTTTTCTGCGGATTCGCGGCGGTGATAACCCATTGGATAATACAGCAGTGCATCCAGAAAGTTATTCTGTAGTAGAAGCGATCGCATCTGATCTAAATGTGCCATTAAATCAGGTGACACAAATTGCCGAAAAACTTAAAAAAACCAACTTGAAGAAATATGTTACCGATAGCGTTGGCGAACCCACACTGCGCGATATCCTCAGCGAACTAGAAAAACCAGGTAGAGATCCCCGTGCAGAATTTAAGTATGCCACCTTCAGAGAAGGAATTAAGGAAATCAGGGACTTAAAGGTAGGAATGGAACTAGAGGGAATGATTACAAATGTCGCCAACTTCGGCGCGTTTGTTGATATCGGCGTACATCAAGATGGCTTGGTGCATATATCCCAACTTGCTGATAGATTTGTAGACGATCCCAACAAAGTTGTCAAAGTCGGACAAGTAGTCAAAGTGCAGGTGCTAGAAATCAACGAGAAACTGAAGCGGATTAGTTTGTCGATGAAAGCAGTTAAACAATAATTACAAATAGCAGATGGCAGTTTATCAAGTTCAATTCATCAATCCTACACTTGGATTAAATCGCACTATTTCAGTACCAGACGATCAATATATTCTGGATATGGCAGAAGATGCTGGTATTCGCCTACCATCCGGGTGTAAACAAGGCGAATGTTCTGCCTGTGTCGCCAAACTGATTAGCGGTGAAGTCGATCAAAGTGAGCAAAAATTTCTCCGCCCAAGTGAAGTACAGGCTGGTTATGTTGTTACTTGTGTAACTTACCCTTTATCTAATTGCACTTTAGAAACCCATCAAGAACAAATCTTGTATAAATCAGCTCTTTACTATCAGCCTGAGTCTGGAAAATCTAAGTGATTGACATATTAATCAGTTAAGAATATTCGTAGGTAGGGTTGTAGGTAGTGAAAACCGACAAAACTGTGAAAAATGTTGTGTTTCATTCCTCAACCAAACCTACCTCGGAGTACTTTCTGAAGTAAAATTTACGTAGTATTCAAACCGCTATTTTTTTCTTAATGATCGGCCTAACGGTAGAAGCAAATTCTACCTTGCAAGAGAGGTTAAAACCTAGCAGATAGTTGAAGATGAGATAAGAAGTTACAAAAAATCTTTAGTGATTAGGTAAGAAAAATGTTAACACCATTATTAACCGCCCTAGCTACAGCTTTGAGCCTGTTGATTGTTGATTTAGTTGTTCCAGGCGTTAATATTGCTAACTTTCCCGCAGCTATGATTGCTGCTTTAGTAATTGGTCTAATTAACGGTTCAGTTAAACCAGTTTTGTCTGCTCTTTCTCTACCACTTAACTTTCTATCATTTGGAGCATTTTCGCTCGTCGTCAACGGTTTGTGTTTCTGGTTAGCAGCAGTGCTAGTTCCTGGGTTCGCAGTTCGCGGAATTATTGGTTTCCTTCTTGGGCCAGTGATTCTAACTTTTGCTAACACCTTCATTAACAACTACTTTGTTGAAAGAAACCTGTTAACAGGCAGTGGCGAAAAAACCCAAGGTGAATTACCTTCTAGATAAGTATTATTAAGGAGTAGAAATACCAGTTTTCTCACATCTCTACTCCAAATAAAATATCCGAAGGTGGATTTCCTAATTCGGTATCTTCAGCAGAATGTAATTAAAGAAAATCACATAGGGCAAAATCATGAAATTAGTTCGTTTTGTTTTAGGTTTGTTAGTGCCTCCTTTAGGCGTTTTCCTGACAGTTGGAATTGGCCCAACTCTGTTTATTAACATCTTGCTCACAGTTCTAGGTTGGCTACCCGGTAGTATTCATGCAATTTGGGTTATTGCCAAGCATGATGAACAACTGAATAGAGAAGGAAATATTTACTAATACGCAAGATAAATTTTAAGGAATGTTAAGTAGAGTGCGTTATGGCTAAACCCATACGCACCATTTTTTTCTATAACCACAGAGGTGCAGAGAACACCGAGAAAAGAAAGAAATGTTAACTCAACTGTATTGAGTTATATCGTGTCCGCTTAAAGACTTATCATTAAGACCGCAGGGGACAGGGAGCAGAGGGAAAGAGGGTTTTCCGATTTTTGCATAGATGTGGTAACTGTAACTAATTAACCGGACATGATATTATAAGTTATTCAAAATTTAACTTGCATATAGGAATTATATTTAATTTATTTCTGAGAAAATACTAGTAGTCTTGTAGAGTGTGTTAGCAGAGCATAACGCACCACAAGCTAGGAATAGTGCCGTACTTTGTGCGCTAACCCACCCTACGAAAGCTGAGTTTTTAATAATAATTATACAAATACGTTAGTAGGGTCACGGCAATGCCATGTCCCTACTAAAATTCTATATGTATGAGGGTTTTTGTCAAAAGCAGTCTAATCTATTTATGAATAGTCTCCCGCTCTTTATTAGCAGGTTCCTTATCTTTGAATAAGTCAGCTGCCGTTAAGAGTAACTCTCTCAACGTTTGTTTAATTTGGCGCTCTTTTCTTGCTAGAGATGTACCAGCTTCACCCAGTTTATCTTCAAGCTGCGATCGCTTCTGTTCTACCTGCACAGCCATAGATTCTGCTTGAGGACGAGCTTTATCGTACCAGTGTTTAGCCTCGTCTAGATAATCTTGAACTTCCATATTACGTCCGCCATAGCGTGCAGCTAAGTTAGCTCGGACAATCGCTAGCTGCGCTTGCAGTTGCGCGTAACGTTTCTTTAACAATCCTGCTTCTTCACTATCTTTAAGGGCATTGATAGCAGAATCAATTGCAGTTTTAGTACTAGCAGGTTTTTCCTTACCTGTCTCTTCAATCTCTGCCAAAATTACATCAACCTCTTGCTGGAGTTGTTCTTCTTCACCATCTAGTTGAGCCTGTAGCCGTTTTATATCTGTCTGAGTTTTAGCAATGCTTTCATGTCTTTTGCTATTAATCCCTTCTAGCGCTCCTTCAATAGAAGCTGTCACTTCATCTTTAAGTTCGCCACCTTTTTCTTGGAAGTTTTCAATTACAGCAGAAACGGCATCTTTAACAAGATTACGAAGTTCACTAGAGCCTTGCTTAAACTCAGAACCTACTTGAGAAACTGCGGATTTTACAATTTCCCGAATCCGCTCAGTTCTTAATTGTCCAGTTTCTTTAGCTTGTTGCAGGTCTGCTTGAATTTGTTGTTTGATATTGTTAGGCATTTTCAACTCTTAGGGTTTAACTATTTTGGATAATATTTTCTAGACATGTTCCCATATCCACATTATGACGTAGCCTAAAAAGGCTGGGCACTTCCTTTAGATAGAAAATAATAACCCGAAAGAGGTGATGGTAGCATGTTGCCCATTCGTGAGATGATTAATTGTTGGTAGTAATTGAGATGCAAATATGTGGCGAGTAAATATTACTTGTTCAGTCGATGCCTGGAAGCTCTATGGTACTGAATTTAAAGCGATCGCAGAAAAATATCAAGGTGAATTAATTGGTTCCAAAAAAATGCCAGATGGGACGCGCATCATGTCTTATAAAATTGAAGATGTTAGCGATGCCGAAGCCTTTCAAGAAGATTGTGCAAATTTTGCTGGATTTACAACTGACTTTGAATCCTTGTAGTATTACTTCTGATACTAATCCCTGTAATCAGTATGTCCAAATTGGGAGAAGTTAATTGAAAAGACTACTTACGTTAGTATTAGTAACATTTTTGTTATTAATCAACACTTTTACTTTACCTGCTAGTGCAGCAAACACAGTTAACGGTGAAGAAATATTTAGTGTTCATTGTGCTGGTTGTCATATCAACGGCAGCAACATCATCAGGCGAGGTAAAAATCTCAAAAAGCAAGCGCTGAAAAAATATGGTATGGATTCAATAGAGGCAGTTACATCTATAGTTACCAATGGTAAAAATAATATGTCAGCCTACAAAGAACGTCTCACTGAACAGCAAATTCAAGATGTTGCTGCTTATGTTCTCGAACAAGCTGAAAAAGACTGGCGTTAGGAGAGACGCGATTAATCGCGTCTGTACAAAAGTTAGGAGTTAAGAGTTAAGATTTAAGAGTTATTGATTATCGCTGTTATAAATGGTTCTTAAGAAAGTATAAAGGCTAAGAATCTTGTAATAAGATGCTTACGAACTAATTCTTCATTCCTCTCACTCATAACTCCTCACTCATCACTCCTCCTAAACTTGAAAATGAACTTACCCACAGCTAGTCGTCTCCAATTCACTCCTGATTTGAACATTTGCCGCATATTAAATGGGATGTGGCAAGTCTCCGGCGCACACGGACAGATCAATCCTCAAGCCGCTATTGAGACTATGTTTAAATATGTAGATGCAGGCTTCACTACTTGGGATTTAGCAGACCACTATGGCCCCGCAGAAGACTTTATTGGTGAGTTTCGCTGTCAACTAATTGACACTCGTGGTAAAGATGCTTTATCCCAGGTGCAAGCTTTTACAAAATGGGTGCCCCGTCCAGGCAAAATGACGAAAAAACTGGTCGAGGAAAATATTGATATCTCCCTGAGAAGGATGAATGTACAATCGTTAGATTTGATGCAATTCCACTGGTGGGAATATCAGGATAAAAATTACCTAGATGCCCTCAAATATATGGCAGAACTTCAGACTGAGGGTAAAATTAAGCATCTAGGTTTAACTAATTTTGACACGGAAAACTTAAAGCTTATTACCGAATCAGGAATCAAAATTGTTTCTAACCAAGTGCAATTTTCCCTTGTTGACCGCCGTCCCGAAGTTAATATGGTGCAGTTTTGTCAACAGCATGACATAAAGCTTTTTACTTACGGTACACTGTGCGGCGGTTTGTTATCAGAAAACTATTTGGGTAAACCGGAACCGCAAGGTTTTGATTTGTCCACTGCTAGTTTGAAAAAATATAAAAATATGATCGATGCTTGGGGTGGTTGGCGATTATTTCAAGAGTTGCTGGCTATCCTGAAGGAAATTGCTAATAAGCATGGGGTAAGCATTTCTAACGTAGCAGTGCGTTACATTTTAGATCAGCCAACTGTGGGAGGTGTGATAGTTGGTGCAAAACTTGGTGTATCTGAACATATAGAAGATAACGCCAAAGTATTTAGTTTTAGTTTAGATGCTGACGATCGCGATCACATCAATGCAGTATCTCGCCAATCACGCGATTTATACCAACTCATCGGCGATTGCGGCGACGAATATCGGCGATAATTATTGGGAAAAAGGGTAGATAATACGGTGAAGGTTATTGTGAAATCTACCCCTGCAAACCATGCCGATTTGGGTGTCTGTGTTCAATCAGACACCCCTTTTTCTTTAACATCTAGTCTAACCCCAGATAGAAGCGAACACTGCTCTTAGTACTTTTGAGTTAAGAGTAGGATAATCTTCTAAAACTTTTTGTTCTGTCCATCCCGCAGCCAATAAACCCAATAAGCTCACTTGGATAAAACGGAGCTGACAGCAGTTAAGAACTTAAGAACTCAGAGTATTTTCACATTTTTGATCGCTTCAGCTTCCAAGTCTAACGAGGTTCATTTACGAAGCTCAGAAGTTCATTCACCTAACGCACTCTTTGAAAGCTGCTCAATTGAAAGTTAATAGTGTTTTATTCTACCTCATACGTCTGCTTATGCTTGGCTAAAAGCTCTTGATATTTCTCATTTGTCTTTGCTTGTACCCACTTGGCTTTAAATATTGCTGCTGATTCTGCTTTAACTGGGTCAACTTCATAAGGAAGAATTTCTTTTTTGGAATTTGAAGTTTCGGAATTTTGTTTATACTTCCTGCCGCTTTTATGATTAGCATAACGGCGAGAGCGAGTATAGCCCATTTGAATAAATTTCCGTGCCATATCCGCACCAATAAAATCATCTTTCTCTAAATAATCAAGAAACATCTCGTATATTTTCTCACTTGACTCTCTAGCAATATCAGGAGTTTTGAACCGCCAGTAAGGAAGAATTTCTGATTTGTATGGTTCAATCAAAAGTACACCCTGCTCACCTTTACCCACACGATAGAGTTCAGGATGTTGGCGAAAATCAATATTTTTAAAGTCTAAAGAATAATCAAAAGCCATGATAGATTTTTATTAGGAATAATAAACTTAAAAAAAAAGTTCAACTTCTATCTAAGTATTGAGATTTTATTGATTATGCTATCTAGCACCCAATCCGTAAAAAGTGTCCTTGCGCCAGGAAATCTGCGTAAAGTGCATCATATTGCCCTCAACGTCCAAGATATGCAAGCTTCCCGCTACTTTTATGGCACTATCTTGGGTTTGCATGAACTTACAGGCGACGAAGTACCCGCAACTCTGGTGGAACTTGTCGCATCTGGGAAAGTAGCCAACTTTATCACCCCAGATGGTACAATTCTGGATTTATTTGGAGAACCAGAATTATCACCACCAGATCCCAATCCAGAAAAGACTTTCACCAGAGCCTACCATCTAGCCTTTGACATTGAGCCGCAGTTATTTGATCGCGCGGTGACAGTGATCAGAGAAAATAAAATAGCGATCGCACATGGCCCAGTCACTCGTCCTACTGGTAGAGGAGTGTATTTTTACGATCCAGATGGCTTTATGATTGAAATTCGTTGCGATCCAGAAGCTAGTTAACTTAAGGGTAATAACCAGAGTATCTACTATGACCGCGAAAATCACGCAAATATTTAAACTAATTGAAGACACAATCACAAAACCGCCAATTCCACATGAACCATACAAGCAATCATTGAAAGCCTGGGCGATGTATTGTTTACGAGACAAAGGTTTTATAGTCGTTTATGCTCAAAATGCCGACTTTGCTATTGAAACAAAAGGCGCAGAAAAGCTATATTTCAAAGTTTCAAATAGCCCCGATGATTTAGATAATTCCCTTAGCTGGATTGTTTGGGATAGTGCAACAAAAAGCGCCAGCCTCATTCCCAAAAAAATAGAGTGATACCAAAATATTCATCAAATGTTTTCCTGATTCTTTAACTATTCTGGTTCCTGAATTCTAACTAACTATCTTTCTTCCCCAGTCAATTACTGCACAAATATTTGATCCTCTGGCGAATTTAATCCCAAGGTTAAGCATGATTTTATGATCTGGCAAGAAGTCTTACTTTATTATGCCTTGATGCATATTTTTATTATCATGTACCGCCTAAGCCTCATTCTGTCAAAAACTCGCTATGTAGCGCTTCTGGGTTGAGTTCAATACAGATATAACCCCCTTCTCAAAGCGGGAAGGAGGTTAGGTCTATTTGTATACCTGTACATAACCGGATTGAAAATGACTATAGACTATAGTCATTAGTTTGTCTGCCCACTTTCTTTTACCAATGACTAATGACTAATTTTTTCCATTCGGACGTTGAATAATCGTCTCCACCACCCGGCGCTTGGCTTTTGGATCAATACCTACCAAGCGCACGTACTCACCACTATATTCTGTCAGAGTTGATTCCAAATTTGAGATTGCATCAGACTCGGCATCAATGTGGCTATGAACACAAGTTTGCCAAGCACCTGTGCGGAAGCGGCGTTCATCTACGTGTTCAATGCTAATTTTGTAACCTTGAGATAATAATTGCCTAATTTGAGCTTGTGTATCTAGGGTTAAATGGGTACTCGATGCTTGCTGTTTCTGGAATCCATTAATTTTTACTTCTTGAGTTGCACCATTGCTTGACGGTTGATTAATTGGTGTTACAGCAGCAGGTGGTGCAGATTGAGAATTTCTACCTCGATTGAGTCGGTTGTAATCATCAACCAAATGGGAATTTTCCACTCGTTTTTGTTCACCAACGAGGAAGTTACCAGACTCGATTAAATGAGACAGTCTGAAATCTGGTTTTCTAAATTCTGGTGGCCCTTTAACGCTGTTAACGATATTCAAGGATACTTGCTCAAAACCTACTTGATGGATGTAGTTGCGGATTTGTTCGTCATAAATGCGCGATCGCAAAGCGCTAAAAAAGTCAATGGACTGATTGACAAAAGTATCAACTAGCTGTTCAACTTCCTTCTGCGAAAGTCCATCCGCTTCAAAAATCCCCTTGACAATTCCCACCTTGTCGTCTCTGTCTGGTTCCCAGTAAAATTTCTCCATCCGTCCATCCCGAATTAACGGTGCATAGAGAGTGGAAAAATCATTACCTGTGACAATAATTGGTACACGATGTAAAGGCGTGGAATCATAGCTTCCAGGTAACTGTACATCTGTGGGATTATCAGCAATATTCATGAGTGTGGCATTCACCAACTGCGTATTTACAGTATATTGAGTGCCTTCATCAAAGCGTCCAGCCCCCGCATCTAAATCGTTAATCATCAGTACACACATTTTGCCGCGTACTTTGATTAGTTCTGCTGTTTCCCGATAACGCAGCCGAATCAACCGTGCTGGATCTCCTGCATCTGGACTTTCCAATTCGCCGCCAGATATGTTAGTCACCTCGATACCCATTTTCTCGAAGACTAATTGACATTGAAATGTTTTGCCTTCTCCTTTGCGTCCGTGAATACCTAAAATCACGGGGACTCGCACACCAGGAAGCTTTAGAAAGTTTTTGGTGATGTGGACAGCTAATTTGTCCAGAAAGCGGGGAGCGATGTAATAACCCATAAAATTATCTTTGCCTAGCACTGCTTAAAGTAATGTTAAGTTTTTTTGGTGATGACTGTTTATTTATCTTTTGGTAGAAAAGCAACGCTAGCTACCACACACGTCTTATTGGATATGCATCAAAAATTTTATCGGCACTCAGTAAAGGTATATTTTCCACGAGTGCTTGTGCAATTAAAATTCGGTCGAATGGGTCACGATGATGTAAGGGTAGTGTGGCAACAACAGTAATATGATTTATAGTAATTGGCAGTAATTCAATACCATTCCTAATTATTTGCTGTTCGATAAACTCATCAAAAGCCAAACCAAAGTTGAGTTTACCAATGCTGTGCTTGATTGCCATTTCCTAAACACTAGCAATACTCAGTAGATTTTCATTATTTTCAATTTGCGATCGCATACTAACGCTGATTTTTGGATCACCCATCACAAACCAAATAAAAGTATGAGTGTCCAGTAGTTGCCTCATTCCATGTATTCCTTAAAATCTTCTAGTGGTTCATCAAAGTCATCAGACATTGTTACAAGTCCTTTGGCACTACCATACTTAGGACGGTGTTTAAGTGGCGACACAGGAGTTAACTTCACCAAAGGTTGATTATCTTTGATAATAATAATTTCCTCACCTCCGAGTGCTGCTTCAATTAAGTCGGGTAAATTTTTAGATGCTTCAGTTAGAGGAATATGCTGCATATATTTTTTTTCCGATAATTTCAAAACTGGGAATTGCTTGCTTATCGACATCAAAAATGCAAAATTCTTTCAACCCTCGCTCAGTTGGTTGCCAACCTTGCTCCAAAGCTAGCAAGATAACTGAACGTACTACAGAAGGAATAATCAAAGGAATAACCATCAATCGATAAGGAAATATTGTAGCCAATCGTTGTCCTGTCTGGGGTTCACGTACAACAATCAACTTTATGTAACCGCTATCGGGTTTAACAGTCCAACGGTAGGTTATATTATTCACCGTAATCGGCCTTGTTCCCTTTTTTGGCCATGCCATGCAACTATTTCCCCTTTTTTTATAGGATAACTTAGGGCGATCGCTATTTGCCCCTTGCTAAACTTTAGGGAAACCAATTTAACCAAGCATCCCAATTTTCCACAATTTTTGCAAATTCTGCATAACCTCCTGCTTTAGGATGAGCGCCATCATTAGCTCTTGCTTCATCTATCCAGATACTTGATTTTTCTAATATCGGGAAAACATCTAAGTATGGGATATTTAATTCATTACAAACCAAATGAAACTGTTTAGATAAATCAATATTTCTGTTCCTTCTTTGACTATCTTCTTGTCCTGCGTATGGTGCTGGGCCAATCATCAAAACAGGATATAACTTTTGAGCTTCACTTAAAATTTCATGGGCATTTTTGATAGAATCGGTCAAATCCACACGAGTTTTACCATTTTCTAATGTTGTGTCATTCAATCCAAAAGAAAACACAACTCTGCCATCATATTCTTTAGGTAATCGCAGTGATACTTCGTGTAACCAACGCTTTGATATATCAGTACTCGTATCACGCCTAATTCCTAAATTATAGTAAGTAATGTCATAACCTTTTTTATTAGCATTAGCACATACTCTCCCTGTCCAACCAAGACATTCTGAGTCGCCAGTACCATTAACAAAAGAGTCACCAACAAAGCAAATTCTTACTTCCGGCAGATGCTGTAATTTCATTTATTACACTTAAAAAAAGCAGAGGTTTATGCAAAGGAACATTGAGTTATTCTCTGCGTTACTCTGCGTTTTCCTTTGCGTCCCTCTGCGTTTAAAAACAAACCTAGTAAATAGGAGAGGCAGATAATTCCACCTCTCCTATGGAGATAAGCTAATTACTTAGAGCAACGCTTGCTTTAGTATCTGTTAGCTTTGTTAGGTTTGTGAACAAGAAAGCTGAGAATTTGGCACTGCTTGATGTTGTCAAAACCCACAACACGGATATAGCTGGTGTTGAATTGAGAACGGCATCCTTGAACTTCGCTCAATACTTCTTGAGTGGATTTAGCACCGAACAAAGGTAGCTTCCACATTGTCCAATATAATTCTGTTGGCTCAGAAGTTTCGTTAAACTCGATCGCTGGAATGTAACCTTGATTTAAAATGTACTGGATCTGCTTGGCAATTTGAGCATCAGTCAGGGGTGGCAGATAAGAAAGGGTTTCGTAACGACGCTCTTTTGGTAAAGTTTGCATAGCTTTTTGATAATGGGTTGCGATTTTTGACTACTTAGGTTGAGCGAACTAATTGGATAAGTTATCCAAATTCGGATCTGAAGTTGCTTGCTGTTCTGGTTGCAGACTGGGGCTAGATGTGTCTATTCGTGTGATGCGTTCTAAATGCTGACGACGCTGTTCCATATTGGCTTGCTGAATGCCAGTGTGAACCATTTCCGGTAAAAATTCGATTATTTCTTCCGCAATGTGTTCTCTGACAGTCATGATTCGCAAAGCCAAATCTGGTTTTTCTCGCAACAGTTGTTCAATGTATGATTCACCATCCTGAATTTTGCCAGCAGAAAAGTTATGCAGCCAAAGTTCTAATGGAGGATTCGTTTCGCCTAGCTGTGCCAATACTGTCCTTAGAGCCTGATAAGTCAGATAGCTTTGGAGAGTTTTGGCTGTGTCCTTCGCAATTTGCTTAAGATTCATGCTTGACCCCAGCCCTAAAGAGTTATGAGTTATGAGTTATGAGTTATGAATTAATGCAAATCCTAACTCTTAACTCTTAACTCTTAACTGTTAACTCAGATCAGACGGTATCCATTGCTTCAAACTCGAACTTGATTTCTTTCCACAGTTCGCAAGCAACAGCTAGTTCAGGAGACCACTTGGCAGCTTCGCGGATGATATCGTTACCTTCACGAGCCAAGTTGCGGCCTTCGTTACGAGCTTGAACAACGGCTTCCAAGGCGACGCGGTTAGCGGTTGCACCAGGAGCGTTACCCCAAGGGTGTCCCAGAGTACCACCACCAAATTGTAGTACGGAGTCATCACCAAAGATTTCTACCAGGGCGGGCATGTGCCATACGTGGATACCACCAGAAGCAACTGCCATTACACCAGGTAGAGAAGCCCAGTCTTGGGTAAAGTAAATACCACGAGACTTGTCTTGCTCAATGTAGTTTTCACGCAACAGGTCAACGAAGCCCATTGTGATGCCGCGCTCACCTTCCAACTTACCAACTACTGTACCGGTGTGGATGTGATCGCCACCAGACAAACGTAGGGCTTTAGCCAATACACGGAAGTGGATACCGTGGTTCTTTTGACGGTCAATTACAGCGTGCATAGCACGGTGAATGTGCAGCAAGATACCGTTATCACGGCACCAACGAGACAATGTGGTGTTGGCGGTGAAACCTGCGGTGAGGTAGTCATGCATGATGATGGGCATTTTGAGTTCTTTTGCGTACTCAGCCCGCTTCAGCATTTCTTCACAGGTAGGAGCGGTAACGTTTAGGTAGTGACCTTTAATTTCACCGGTTTCTGCTTGAGCTTTGTTGATAGCTTCAGCTACGAACAAGAAGCGATCGCGCCATCTTTGGAATGGTGCGGAGTTGATGTTTTCGTCGTCTTTGGTGAAGTCCAAACCACCGCGTAAGCACTCGTATACAGCGCGTCCGTAGTTCTTAGCAGAAAGACCCAATTTGGGCTTAATGGTACAACCCAGCAAAGGACGACCGTATTTGTTTAACTTGTCGCGCTCAACTTGGATACCGTGAGGAGGCCCTTGGAAGGTCTTGATGTAAGCTACTGGAAAGCGAATATCTTCTAGACGCAGTGCCCGCAGAGCTTTGAAACCAAATACGTTACCTACAATTGAGGTCAAAACGTTGGTTACAGAGCCTTCTTCAAACAAGTCCAGAGGATAGGCAACGTAGCAGATGTACTGGTTGTCTTCACCGGGAACTGGTTCGATATCGTAGCAACGACCTTTGTAGCGATCGAGGTCGGTGAGCAAGTCTGTCCACACAGTTGTCCAAGTACCTGTGGAAGACTCAGCCGCTACAGCCGCACCTGCTTCTTCGGGAGGAACACCAGGCTGGGGTGTCATGCGGAACGCAGCTAGAAGATCGGTATCTTTTGGTGTGTAATCGGGTGTGTAATAAGTTAGTCTGTAATCTTTAACCCCGGCTTGATACCCAGACTTGCTCTGAGTCTTCGTTTGAGCGTAAGACATATTTTATCCTTCCCTGAAATCACTCTTGTTAATTATCAAATCACGTTTTGTACAACTTCCCCTCACCCGATTTTTTCCCCCTACATCGGGGAAAAGAACGGTAAAAATTTTTGTTAAGGGTTGTTTTTGGCAAAGGGTAGCAGTTTTTTTGCGGCTGACACTTTGGTAGCGGTGGTAGCCCTCCTCACCAGTGTTCTCCCCTTCTAGGGGTACACGACCTAGCGCTTCTACTGTTCCCTCTTCTTACGAATCAAAATTCTTTTTTACCTCTTCTTCGCACCTAACTAAACCTTCTCAATTTCACCAAAACTTCCGCTTTTGCGGCTTGATTTAGATAATTTCCCTACAAATCGGGGTATTCAGGGGATTGGGCTGGCTGGCACACATTCCCGCCTCTACACTCCTTATATCTTTTCCGTTGATGGAAAAGATACCAGAAAAGAATTTACTTGACAGAGATTTAGCAGAGTCGTGAGCGTAAAGATAAAAAATTGCACACCACGTAATTTGTAACTTATTCCACAATATATCAATAATTCGATAAGTTATTCTTTGAAAGTTTTTAACTTATATATTTAATTTTGTTATTACAGAAAAATTTAACATTTTGTTACAGATGCTTTACAAGGTGTCATCAATGGTATCTAAAGATTGAGGTATAGGAACTGGGTGTTGGGTTATTACGTAATGAGAAAGTATTTCTAAATATTTATTTCCTAAATTCCCTAGTCCCTAGTCTCCAATCCTCAATGTTTAAAAAATCCCGACTAGGGGAACACTGGAACTAACCCAAAGCCAGTTTAGGTAACGGGTATGGGTACTGTCTCCAAAGGAAATGTCACCGTGGTATTGTTTTGCAAGCGTACTAGCTTATTGACTACTTCTGTCTTGCTGGGGTTGATAGCTTTGCCAAGTATAGGATGGGCACAAAAAACCCCTGATATTAATTCATCTGATCTAACTCCTGCTTACCCATCTTCTGCACCGCCACCGCGAGTAGAACCTTTGCCCGACCAGCGAGGAGTGCAAGAAAATTCGCCAAAAACTGATTATCGTGTCGGTAACTTACTAGGAGATATTACTGGCAATCTTTGGGTAGGTTCTTGGCGGGGACTATCGCGGATTGATCCTAAAACCGGCAAGATTATTTCTCGTGTTAGTTTAGCTAATGTTGCCATTGGTGCTTTAGCCCAAGACAAAGTAGGACGTTTGTGGGTAGGAAGTTATGATGGACTGTTCCGAGTAGACCCCCGTACTAGCGAAATTACCGCGCAGAACTTATTTTTGCCTTCTAAACGGGTGTTGTCATTGTTAGTTGACAAACGGGGTTATTTGTGGACTGGAACCGATAGCGGTTTAGCCCTAATTAGTCCCGATCAAGGCTTGATTATGACAACATTAAAAAATCTGCCTGGTGTCAGCGCCAATACACTGACTTTAGATGCTGAAGGTCAACTGTGGGTTGGCACTCTTGATGGATTGGTACGGATAAATACTGCTAGTGCTGCGATTATGAAGCGGATAGCCGATTTACCAGGGACGACTGTCCAAGCTTTAGCTATCAGTCCAGAAGGATTAATTTGGGCAGGAATGCCAAATAATTTACTAGTTATTAACCCAAAAACTGGTGCAGTACTGCGGTCTGTAACTCGCCTGCGTGGACGTGACGTAACGGCAGTACGTTTTGCTAAAGATGGTAGTGTCTGGGTTGGGACTAACAATGGTTTGTTACGATTAAATCCAAATACAGGAGCTGTGTTAGATGCAGAAGTTGCTGGACTTCCTTCTAGTCGGGTTCTTGCCCTTGCACCTGACAT
>NZ_JBALBZ010000081.1:0-62453 GCF_036919495.1 Nostoc sp. | reverse complement strand
GCGATCGCATTTGCTTGTTGGGCGATCGCATTTGCTTGTTGGGCGATCGCATTTGCTTGTTGGGCGATCGCATTTGCTTGTTGGGCGATCGCATTAGCTTGTTGAGCAATCGCATTTGCTTGTTGGGCGATCGCATTTGCTTGTTGGGCGATCGCATTTGCTTGTTGCGTTCAACCCGAAATAAGAGACAGATACGAATCAATAAGTATAAACACAGTGTAAGTCTCGGTTATTCAGCTTTAATTAAATCCACAAAACTACTCTTATCACGCAGAAACACATCCCAGTATCTTGAAATAGAACTATTCCAGAAATATTTCCCATGTCTTTAAAAACTCGCGGTTCTGCTGCTGTAGAAAAAGCTCAACGCCGTCTCGCCCTGCTTAAATCCATCAATGAAAATCTAGATTTAGGGTATGGATTAAGCATTGAAGCTTATACCCACCTTATCGATAACACCCGTGCCATGCTAGAAGCTCATAATACGCTTCTGTCTAATCTTGAGGAATCTCGTAAGACGATAACTCAGATGGACAATGCACTCTCGGAACTGTCTGAAAGGATGCTTACTGGAGTTGCGACTGTCTACGGCAGAAACAGCATGGAGTATTCAAAGGCAGGCGGCTCTAGTCGAAAGCGGAGTACTAGTAAAAAATCTATTTCACAAGTTCCTTCAGTTGTAGCGCTTCCCACTACTCAACCCACCCAAACTGCAACTAACGGCAAAGGCAGCTTGAGCAATGTCTAATTTTATATTACTTAATAGGGCAGCTATTATTTGTTGACTTAACATGGTAGTACAGTTAGCTGTGCTACCTTACTCCAAAATCCACGCAGCCTGAAAAAAGTCGCGTTCGCAAAACATCGCATAACGATAGGTTGAATGCACAACAGAATTGCTAGCGGCATAATTGTCAACCAAATTTTCTAATTGTTGTGTTAATGGTTGAAAGTCTGCACTGCTATAAGTACGAATCCAGTCTGCATATTGATGGTTAGGAATGCCGTTAGCAGCTAACTGTTCTCCCAGAAAGGCGTACAAACGCATACAGGGAGACATCGCCGCAGCAGTTAAACCCACATCTCCACTCCAAGCAGTTGCTAGCAAAAAGTCAGTATAGCGGCGGGTAGCGCCTCCTGCTTCTACAGAATGCAAATTGATTCCCCACTGGGAAGCATAACCACTATGCAACCGCAGTTCTTCTAAAACTCCACTAGCTAGGTTATGAAATGTGGTAAAACCCAACCAGTCTGGTGCTTTAGCTGCGGCGATACTGTATGCACGGGCAAAAGCTTCTAAAAAAAAAGCATCTTGCCCTACGTAGTAAGCAAATTTAGCTTTCTCAAGAGTACCATCGCCAATGCCTTGAACGAAAGGATGCTCTAGGCAAGCTTGGGCTAAGTCTTGATTTGCTGCCCATAATTCCTGAGATAAAGTCATTTGTTATTTGTTATTTGTCAATTGTCATTATCCCTCTGTTGTTTCAATCACTCTTAAAAAGGGAAAAACTGGAGCAAGACTGAGCCAAGACTTCCCAAGAAGTCCACAAAACTGGGGCTACCAGCACTCACTTTTTGATCTACGGGTGTTTGCAGTTCTTTAATAAAAGCTTGGGCTGTTTGGGTTCCAGGGGTATTGCTTTGGGATGTAAACAACTTTTCAGCAACTTGGGCATCTTGAAATGCACCTTGTCTATCTAGTATTTGGTAACGAGCGATACCACGAGCTAAATAAGCACCTGCAAATTCTGGTTTAATAGCGATCGCTTGATTAAAATAACTGATTGCTTGCTGTTGATTGCCTTTTTGCCCTTCTGCTACACCCAAAGCATAAAATTCCTCTGGTGAAGCAATTTGTGATGGTATACCAACTGCACCTTGGAAGTTAGTACCATTCAAGTTTGCACCAGTCAGTTCTGCATTTACTAAATAGGTATTTCTCAAATCAGCACCCGCTAAATTTGCCCCACGGAATTTAGCTTGGCTTAGGTTAACACCAAATAAACTCGCGCCACTCAAGTTTGCACCCCGTAAATCTGCGCTACTCAAATTTGCCCGGCTGAGGTTAGCACCTGTGAGATTAGCACCGCTCAAATTGGCTCCAGATAAGTCAGCCATCACTAAACCTGCATTAGTCAAATCGCAGTTTTGACATTGCTTAGTTGCCAATAACTGTTTAACATGTTCAGAATTTGCTGCTTGTACACTTGTTGTCAAAATAATCGTAGTTAAAAAGGCAGCTATGGCTAAAATTTGCTTCTTCATATTCGTGTAATATTTATTACTCAATATCTTATGCTAACTGAGATGGATTTATACCTCAGCATTATGATATGAGCAATCTGAACAGTTTGCCCTCTGTAGTTGTCTACATCACTTGTAAATTTGAGTAAACATTTACATATACCCTGATTTTAAATAAATATGAGACTATAGAAGCATTAAGACAGCCATAAAAACGTGAGTCAGCAAGACAAACTCTTAGAAAAGATCCTCTCTGGGACTTCTGATACAGACATCCCTTTCGCTCAACTGTGGCAACTTTTATATCGACTAGGCTTTGAGGAACGAATTCGTGGCGATCATCGTATTTTTAGCAAAGCCGATGTTGAGGAAATATTGAACCTGCAACATAAGAAAGGAAAAGCCAAAAGTTATCAAATTAAACAAGTTCGTGCAGTAATTCTTAAGTATAAATTAGGAACCCAAAATGATGTTTCGCTATGAAGTTATTCTCTACTGGAGTGAATTAGATCAAGCCTTTGTCGCGGAAGTACCAGAATTACCAGGCTGTGCTGCTGACGGTGATACTTATCAGGAAGCTCTGCATAATTTAGAAGTAGTGATGCAAGAATGGATAGAAACAGCTAAAGATTTAGGGCGTCCAGTTCCTCAGGTTAGACCGCGTTTGATGCACATCGTAATTAATACACAAGCAAAGTCAACATAATTAATAATTAATAAGATTATACCGTTTTTATCAAGCTGCATATATTTACCGAAGAAGCGGAGGGGCAGGGCGCTCAAAGCTTGGGGAGCAAGCCCTGACCTGGAGCCGTGGAGCGGAGCGGAACATGGGTATGAAGCCCCGCCATAAAGGGCGCTCTTACTGGGGCGGAGTACAAGCTCGTCTGGTGTTTTCCACCTTGCTCCCTGCCCCCTGCTCCCCTGCCTCTTTTGACCCTCGGCTATGCCATCCTCCCTTGGTAAGGGAGGACTACAAGGGGTTTTAGTATGTGCATCTTCATGCAGAATTGGTATTAGCTATTAGCAACCTTACAAATCACCATAATATGTGATTTATATTTGTCAATAGTATAGTGAATAAGTTCCAGTCCAGAACGTTCTAGTTCTTGCAAGAGTTTAGGGATTTCATACTTATGATGTCGCCAAATAGTAATTTCTTCACCTTCAGATATTTCAATCTTCTTATCTATCCCCATCCGACTGAAATTTAGAGTGTAATTATGGTGGAGTTTCATATTAGCAACTATACTATCTGTTTTTAAATCATACTTTCTGATCAATTCACAATCCTCAGATTTAATACCAATCTTGCTTTTAACCCATCCATATATTTCTTCTACATGATACTTGCAGCCACCTCTGACGTTTCCATCCCATTGAGAGGTAGAACCAGTTTCATTAGTAAATACCAGAAAATCATTTTTCGCCATGCTATCTCTAAAGTTTTTTAGTACCTCATCTCTATTTTGATGATTACCGATGGTAACACCTAAGTGGAAAAATATTTTTGCTGTGTCGTCAATTTCAAGGCTAACTTTATTTTGGAATAAACTTTTGGGTACACAACTATTCTCTATATCAATTGTAGAACTGATGAACTCAACTAGAGGAAACCATTTGGTAAAATTATTTTTGGATACATGAAGCAATTCTTCGCTGATATCTAAAGCAATATATTTATTAACTTTTCCTAGTTTATTAAGTCTTGTAATAAACTTTTTAACAGGATAGGAATTTCCGGCGCCAACATCTACAATATTGATTTTTTTACCAATTTGAATATTGTCATTCAAGTATTTAAAATTATCTTTTAAAAGTTCAATTTCTACATTTGATGTTCGATACCATGTTGGAATCACATATTTTTGATAAAAATCGTCCCATATTTTTGCTCCTCTACCTTTATAAGAATACTTTAGAGGTATTTCTCGTCTGACTTCTAATGCATGAATTATGCCTAAAACTTCTTCCTCAGAAAAAATAGAGAAGAACTCAGAACTTGGCTTTGCTGTGCGATTGATAGCAGTTGACATGTCTGAGGGAAGTTGGAAATTGCTATGAAAATTTTGAGCCATTATTCTTGTTCTTGGGTTTTCTGAGGTTATTGAAGTGGATTAGCTACAATGCTTGTCAAAGAGGTATTTTCTCATGCCACTGTCCCAAAATTTGAACTAAAATTTGGACTTACAAGCAGAAATAGATCCTACATTACGTACTGAGCAATTGGTTTTTTACATCAAAATACGAGATAATTTTCCAAAGATACAGGGGTGAATTCCAGTGGTTCAGCAACCAGAACTCCAGGAAACTTTGTCGATACAGCCGCCAGTTCAGCGTGTGCTTAAGAGTTTAAGCACTTACCGATGGACTTCGTTAGGAGCATTGGTTAGCTTGTTGCTGTTGACGATCGCAAACGCAGTTACCCCACAACTATTTCGGTGGGGAATTGATCAGGGCATTATCCAAAAAAACCTCCAAATTGTGCTATACAGCGCCGCCTGGATGGTACTCGCCGCGATCGCTCGTGGTGTATTTAACTTTGGACAAAGCTATCTAGCAGAAGCAGCGTCTCAAGGTGTAGCTTATGACCTGCGAAACAAAATTTTCAGCAAAATTCAAAATCTTAGTTTCAGTTATCATGACCAGGCGCAGACTTCCCAACTGTTAACCCGTGTCACCAGCGATATTGAGCAGATCCGTACCTTTGTTGGCACTAGCTTAATTCAGGTCGTCGGTTCAATTGTGACACTGGTGAGTATATCAGTGGTTTTGCTGGTGATGAATTGGCAACTAGCACTGATTACGCTAACGGCAGTGCCTATAGCCGCATGGTTGATGGCACAATTTGTGACTCGGAATAATAAACTTTTTCGGCAAGTACAAGAGCAACTAAGCGACCTGAATGCTGTATTGCAAGAGAACTTGTTAGGAATCCGGGTGGTGAAAGCGTTTGTCCGGGAATCAACCGAAAGGTCGCGTTACACAACCATGAATGATGGTCTAGTGAAGGCAAACATGAAGACCATTAGCGCCATCCATAATACCTTCCCCTTTATCTTTTTGGTGAGTAACTTAGTCACACTGGCAGTTTTCGCCTACGGGGGAGCGCAAGTGATTGGAAATCAGTTCTCTATTGGCGAACTGGTGGCGTTTAACTCCTACCTAGCCTTGATTCTCCAACCAATTTTGTTGATTGGATTTGCTGCACCTGCGATCGCTCAATCAGCTGCTTCCGCCGAACGTGTCTACGAAGTTGTAGATGCAGAAGTAGAAATTCGCGATCGCCCCAGTGCTGTCCCATTTGAAAGCTGTGGCGGTAGAATCACCTTTGAAAATGTTTCCTTTCGCTATCCGGGAGCCAGCACTGAAACTCTCAAAGAAGTTTCCTTTGAAACCAAACCCAACGAACTAATCGCCGTTCTAGGGATGACTGGTTCCGGGAAAAGCACAATTATGAACTTAATTCCCCGCTTTTATGATGTCACAGGGGGAGCAGTTCGCATTGACGGACGAGATGTAAAAAGTTTTACCCTCAAAAGCCTCAGATCGCGGATTGGGATTGTATTTCAGGAAACCACCCTCTTCTCTGGCACAATCCGTGAAAATATTGCCTATGCAAAACCCGATGCAACCCTAGATGAGGTGATTGAGGTGGCAAAAACTGCCCAAATGCACGATTTTATCAGTAGTCTACCTGATGGGTACGAGACGATTGTGGGTGAACGGGGCGTGGGCTTATCTGGTGGACAAAAACAACGAATTGCGATCGCTCGTACCTTACTGACCGATTACAGCATTCTGATTCTGGACGATAGCACCTCGGCTATAGACGCTAAAACGGCTGCCCAGATTCAAGCCGAACTAGATCGCTTAATGCGCCAAAAAGCTTGTACAACTTTTGTAGTAGCTCAACGCATTAGCACCGTTAAAAATGCCGATCGCATTTTTCTCATGGATAAAGGACGATTGATGGCACAAGGCACTCACGAGGAATTGATGCAAACCAGCCCACTCTATGGTGTGATTTTGGAATCTCAAGTAAAGGCGAAAGAAAAAAATGATACCAAACTAAAATAAATAGTCTTGCATCAGATTTTTATCACAGCCTTGTAATCAAAACAAAGACTTTTAATCAAAAATTCAAAATCTAAAATCCAAAATTACTATGAGAGGCACAGTTCCCGTTGTTGCATCCGAGGATCAAGCGAGTAAACAACTCTCCACCCTGCGGCGCTTTTTGCAATACTTGCTACTTTATCGCAAAGAAATTCCCATCGCCCTGACATTAGTATTTATTGGTGCTGTAACCCAGGCAATTGGGCCGTTTTTCCTCGGTTGGTCGATTGATCACCTAATTGCACAAGGAAATTTGCAAGGACTGCTACTGTTATTAGGGCTACTAGCACTAAACTACGGACTTGGTGTATTAGCAATCCGAGGTCAAATTATTCGAGTCGGCTGGATTATGCAGCGATTGCTGGCTCAACTGAGGCAAGATATTTTTACCAAAATCCAAAGTTTGCCACTTAGCTTTTTCGATCGCAGCGAAGCAGGCGATTTAATGAGCCGCCTGCTGAATGATGTCAATACTGTAAATCAGGCTTTTGGACTGACAATCGCCCAAATGCTGGGCAACACTTTCAGTTTGGTAGGTATCATCATTGCAATGCTCTCAATCAACTTACAACTCGGCTTATTGAGCAATCTGGTTGTGCCATTGATGATTTTTACCACCAGCTTATTTGCCCGTTGGGCGAGAGCCAGGTTTCGCGTTACCCGACAAACTATTGGCGAGCTTTCCGCCAAGTTAGAAGAAGATATTGGCAGCGTCAGAGAAGCACAGGCATTTAATCGTGTACAGATGAATATTCAAGAGTTCGACGTTCTTAACGCAGCCAATAGAGATGCTAACGTCGAGGCTGTAGCAATTACTTCGGCCTTTTTGCCCTCCATTGATTTTCTCAACACCCTAGCAACGGCAGGCGTGCTGGCTTATGGCGGCTATCTCGCAGTCACCGGAGTTGCAACAGTGGGTGTGGTAACATCCTTTTTACTTTACGTCCAGCAGTTCTTCCGTCCGATCCAAATTCTCAGCCAGTTTTACACCCAAGCTCAATCTGCCTTCGCAGGGTTAGAGCGAATCTTTCTATTGCTAGATGAACCGTCACAACTCAATGACGCACCCGATGCGACAGAAATGCCTCCTATTCACGGTGAAGTGACATTTGAGAATGTCAAGTTTGGCTATAACCCAGATCGACTGGTTCTCAAAGGGGTGAATTTGCACGCCTATCCAGGGCAGATGATTGCGTTAGTAGGGCCGACCGGTTCAGGAAAAAGTACAATTATTAACTTGATTTTGCGCTTTTACGATGTATCTGGTGGTGCAGTGAAAATTGATGATATTGACGTGCGTAGCGTTACTCAAGCAAGTCTACGGCGACAAATCGGCATCGTTCTGCAAGACAATATTTTGTTTAGCGGCACTGTAGCCGAAAATATAGCTTTTGGCGTTCCTTACGCCACTCAAGCTGATATCGAAGCGGCTGCACAGTTGGCAAATGTGCATGAGTTCATTACCTCACTACCACAAGGCTATACAACTCAATTGGGTGAACGGGGCGCACCCTTGAGCCAAGGACAGCGACAACTAATCAGTATTGCTCGTGCGGTGTTGATTAATCCCCGAATACTGATTCTTGATGAAGCAACAAGCAGCATTGACACGCGTACAGAAGCGCTAGTACAGATTGCGATCGCTCGTTTGTTGCAAGGTCGTACCAGCTTTGTAATTGCCCACCGCCTCAGTACAGTTACCCAGGCAGATCAGGTATTAGTAATTGAGCAGGGAGAAATTGTAGAGCAGGGTACTCACGCCGAACTCATCAATCAGCAAGGTGTCTATGCCAATCTTTATGCCCTGCAACTAGGTACAGCAGACACAATGGTTTAAGGATAACTGGGGTCAAGTTAGCTGGTGTGAGTAGCCAGACAGTAGCCAACAGCGTTAGTTGACAATAGTAACACAGAACAAGATGAACACCCAAAGTAACAACACTGGCACTGCTTACACTTCTCCTAGTGTCGAACTTATGTTAGAAAGCGAACGTGTTTACAAAGCCTTTTGTCGTGCTATCCAACTGAGTACAGGACTTAAAGGAACTGCTCTGAAACAAAGGATTGAAGAATGCCATAGCGCTACTTATAAGCTGTTGTTTGGAACTGATGATAAACAAGAGCTAAACACAATGGAACAAGTTTTTCTAAATTGGCAATTGTGGTTGACTGTTGGTATGGTTGCAGCATCTAGGGGCGTGAGTGCAAAAGAACTACTAGAGGGCTTAGAGCTTCCGTTGTTTCCGTGAACTGACACTAGAAGAGGGTACGTGTTTTAGGTGCGCCCTCTTTTATTTAGCTACAGATTACTTTTGTGTATGTTCTACAGTTTGAGGTAGTATCTTATCCCAATGCTGTATAGCTTTTGGCGCAAGCCTGACAAATGCAAAAGTTAGGAAAGACAAGATAAAAGCAACGACTTGAGCGTTGGTTGGGTTTGTAACGGTTTCTAAGTTTTCTTTTGCGCGGTTAGATAATAGACCTTCTTTAGGTTGAAGGCTTTCTTTTGGCTTACCGTATTTGCTTTCGTAATAGCGTTGGTAGTTATTCATAAGTCAATGTATACATAATAGAATTTAGTATTTACCGTAGTTCAACATACGTCAGTGATTTGTATCACCCGTCATAGGTGTATCTAACTTGAGTTTGCTGTCTATCGTGGGGTCTGTACTTCTCCCCATTAAGGTACATTATTCTGAAACCCCTGTGGTTAAGCCATTCGATACCCCACCGTACCCCCTTTTTTCAAAAACAAGGGTAAACAGTGGGGAAAACTTAGGCGGATTTAGCAGCGTTTCTATTGCCCTTGTTCTTACTTTCGGCTAAGGAATCGAGTAGCATTTGAGAGTGTACCTTGCTAAAACTTTCATTTGCCTACACGCTAAACTGGGTGTATTAAAGTCTACAGAAGTAAGCACAAATGTTAAAAAACAAACATATACTTATACCAACTCTACTGATTGCAGTTTTAGCTAATGTATCTGTCATCTTTTTATCAGAATACCAACGTTTTAGAGACAAACAAGAGCAAGCAATCATAGATAAACAGAAAGCGGAAATTTTAATCAAGCTATTGAAAGCTGATGCTAAAAGGTTACAAGAGGAAGAGCAAAACAGAAGAGAAGTGTCCGCTATGTTAACCAAGCGTGCTGAACAAATAGTAGCCGATAGCACGAAGGAACAGCAAGAGTTTAGTAAGGTGTTAAGAGATAATCAGGTTAAGCTTGACCTAAAACCCCTGCAACCACTCAATAGAGAAGGGCTGGTTCAACCCTAGTTTTGCCCTCTCTTTTGCTTTTAACCTTAGTTCTTAAGAATCGCTTGCTGGGTAGGGCTTTGGTCGCACGGCATCAGTTTGGCTGCTGTGTGACAGACCTTGCGACAAAAACCCCAGCTTAAGACAGACCTTGCGACAACTAAAACCCTTACCCACAAAACACTTGCCACCTCTGTCTTCAGTGTCTTAAGGTGTCTTAAGGTTTTTAAGACTAGTGGGTATAGGCAGGAGTAGCAGCATTAGCACAGGATTTTTTAACTCTCTAGATTTGTTAGAAAAAGCTGGCGACACCTGGCGACACGTAAGACAGCAGCCTGAAAACCTTGCTGTGTAAGCGTTTTGTGTGTCTTAATCCTGTCTTAAGCACCGTGTCTTGAGGTGGCGACATTAAGACAGCAAAAGAAAAGAGCGCCTACAAAGGTAAGCGCCCCATCTATTATTCTTTTGTGTGTCTTAGGCTTGAGGTTAGTAATACTCAACGGCTGGGATGTTTTCTTTAGTCACCCTCACATCATTTGCTTTAACATCAGCAAGAGAAGGTAAAGCCCAGTAGTAGCCCTTAACGCCCTTGTGCCTACATTCTTTCTTTGTACACCCAAGCTTACGTAAGATAGCAGTGATTTCAGCGTGTGCCTTCTTATCGTTACACCTGCTTAGGTCAAACCCTAGCGCATTTTCCATGATGTCTTTGAGGGTGCAGGGGGTGTGGTGGGTCAGGTAAGCGGCGATAGTCTCCTCCCAAGGGCTTACGTGTTCATATTGGGCGGTATCTAAAGCTGCTAAGGCTGTCTCTGTCTTAGTCAACCACCATTGTTCTTTGTTTAGGAAAAGGGCAAGTACAGCCGCCCAAACATCATCCCTCATTTGGGTAATGGCTTCGGTGTCAATGTCTTCTGTCGCAGGCACTACCCAAAAGCGTCTATTGCCTGTGCTGTCGCTTAAAAACTCACCTTGGTTTGTCGTGCCGCAGATAACAAAATGCCTGGGGTATTCGTCTGGTTCACTGGCGTAAGGTCTGCGGAAGGTATCGCTTTCGGTACTCATAAAGCTTTTGATTGCCGCTACAGCTTTTCTACTAAACGCATTTTCTATTTCGCCATACTCAATGCACCAGCTACGCGCCATCGCTAACAGTTGGTCTACATCGCTTTTGTGTTCACCCAAGGTTTGAAAGAACTCGCCAAACAAAGAACTAAAGAAAGTTGTCTTTCCCTTTCCTTGCTCACCTTGTAACACTAAAGCCACATCAGCTTTTTGCCCTGGTTCTAAGGCACGAGCAACAGCAGAGATAAGCCACTTACGGATGTAAAGCCTATGCAGTGGCGAATAAACACCCATAGCTTGATAGAGGGCGCTTAAGATTGGTGTTGGGTCTGCTGCTACGGTGAGGCTTTGTAAGTAAGCTCTCGCAGCATGGTAGGGGTAACGCTGGGCTGTGGTTGAGGCTATGCGCTTGAAGTTATCAAAAGGTAGGTCTAAGTCTAGTTCCCTTTCTGCTGTGTCGTGCAATTGTTCTAAGCTCAAGCACTCGCCCCTAAACCTAAGCTTATTCTTCATCTCATCCCACTGAAGTTTGCCATCAAAGTAGTTGTCTAGTGCCTCTCTCATTATGTTGCTCTTGCTTCGGTTGCCTCCATTACTTTTAAGTGTAATCGGGCGCTCTGTTCCTTTGTTGGCACTGGCTAAAGTGGCATCTATTTCAGCTTTAGATAGACCAATCTCAAGCGCCACAGCTTTAAGCACTTCGTCTATTGTCTCCAGTTTGTCTGGAAATGCCCCAGCGAGTGTGTACTTTAACGTGTTGAGTGTGCTGTTGCGCTCACCTTCAGGAGCTTTTCTCAGCTTGTTGGCGAAAGTGTCTAGTGTCGCAGTGAAGTTAGCGTTAGGAGGCACAGCAATAGTTTGTTGTTGGGCTACTGCCTTAGTGTTGGGCTTAGGTTTAGCTGTCTCTAGCTCAGGTACACCAGCCATGATTTCCTCTATGGTGTCCCACAAAGATAAGAGATATAGGCTTGGGCTTGCGCGTAGTCTTGAGTTTGAGATACAATTGAGTCAAAATAGTTCATTTCTTTTTCCTTTGTTTTTGTTAATAAGAGCCAGCTTTGGTTGCCGCCTTAGCTGGCTTTTGATTTTGTCTTGTTAGTTTTCCTCAGTGAACAAGCGCAGCACATCATCTAGATGAACTAAGCCGTTGTGTTCTCTAATTGGACTACCGTTGAGGTTAACTATGGTTTCATCTCCTAGCTTCACTCGTGGCAGGTTTCTGTAACCTTCCATTACAAGCGCCTCAGCTACGGTTGGGAAGTCTTCTGCTACTTGTTCAATGTCTTCAGTGGTGTAACGGCGAGAGTAAATACCAGGCTGGATGCGTACTCTGAAGCTTTCATCAGCCCTTATCTCAACAACAAGCCCACCTATTACTTGCTCAGAGGTCAGCATTAGGCGTCCTCTTTCCTCAGCGTGCGCCCTTACTCTCTTGCAAGCCGCCTTGAGTTTGCTTTCTATGACCAATACCTCAGCGTCAGACTTGCCCTTGCAGTAGTGTATGTCTCTTCTTAAGTATTCAGTTAAGGCTTTTGTTTCTACGAAGCTGACTTCCATAAAGCTTTCGGTGCGGTCAAGCCAAGCTATGAAGTCGTCTGCGGTGTATTTTGAGCAATCTACAGCGTCTACTACAGCTTTTGCAGCGTCCATCTGTGCTTTATACTCTCGCTTCATCTGTGCCTTACTCTTGGGCTTCACAGGTGCGCCTAAAAGCTTACTCTCATTAGTTGCTACTTTCTCTGCCTCAGCCTTAAAGTATTCGGTTTCTTTACTTTGCTTAGGTTTGGTCACTTTACTTATCTCCTGTGCTTACTGCTTGTGTGTCACTTAACACTTGTCTGATATAGGCTGAGAGACTTAACCCAAGTGCGGCTGCTATAGTCCTGAACTCATCTATCTGCTCTTGACTCTCGAAGTAAATTTCAGCGCTTGCCCCATACTTACGTCGTCTACTCATCTAAAAGCCTCCTTGCTTGTGTTTAGTTAACTCAGGACAGACGTTTATCCGTCTCTATTAATAAGTCTGTGGATGGGATTTTGAGGACTTGACCGAACCACAGCCCTACACTTTTAGTAGTGATTGCCGAACCTCAGCTAACACTTATGCTGTGTTCCTTCCAATAGCCCTCTAAGCTCCTCTAGCAAGCGTTTGCAAGCGTCATACCTTGGGCTAGTCTTATGCTCTGGTGAATTAGCCTCAGCTTCCCAAGCACTCACTACAGCTTTGAGGTCATCTCTTAGGCTCACGAGAGCGTCACCATCCATGTTCTCTGGAATGCGAAAGGTCTTAGTCTTCTGTCCTTTGTATTTACTTCTGTGATCGCCGCCCCAGGTTGTCTTTAGACTGCCCATACTCACGCCTCCTTTGGTTGACACAATCAAGAACAAAGTAAAAGCTCAAGCCAGTCTTTCTTCTTCTGCCAACTTCCGCCCCTCTTCTGCCCAAGCTTGCCCTCAAGAATATTCGCTACACTCATGCCACTTTGGTAGAGTTCTCTTAGGGCGTTCACTTGTTCAGGAGTCACGTAAACACCAGTCAAAGGCGAGTTTTCTAGCATCTGTTGAACGCTCTGAACGTCTGAACACTGGCTCTCTGTAAGGATTTCAGCCGTTTCTGTCTCTGAACTTTTGTTGAACTGGGAAGTCGGTTGTGTATGAGTTCGGGCAAGGGTGGGGCGTAAGGCTGGCTTATCATCTACCAGACACACCTGCTTACCACCTCGTTCTAGCCAGTCAACTAATGCTGTGTTCTTCAGTAGCTTCGCCCTGTCTATTGCACTCTGACCTAAGTAAACGCGCACAAAACAACTGTCTCTTAGGCTTGAGTCACCCTCTAAACCCAAGTTCTTTACTGTGTCGTTCTGTGCCACTACAGCAATGAAGCGTTTAACCCTACGCCCTCTCTTTGCTTGCTTAGACATCCATTCTCTTGTGACCTCTATCTCATCAACCAAAGCAGGCATTTCCTCAGCCACAGTGAGGCAAAGATTGGGTTGCCATCGGTTGCCTGCTTGCTTTCTCTGCTGTGTTAGGTCTTCTATGGCGTTTAAATCCGCCTGCATCTGCTCACCTATGCTGATGTAGCTTTCAAACAAAGAACAGCTAGGAAGAGAGCGCAAGTAAAGCCAGTCATCTACGGTACAGTCATTGTCATATATTTTGTAATGCCAACTGTAGCCCAACACTGATGCAAAAGCCTGCACAAAAGTACTCTTACCTGCGCCAGTGCCGCCCACAATGAGAAGGTGCTTATCTTCTGCTTGCCAATAGCCCACCACATCAGTGATTAAGTCAGCTTCTATAGGCTTAATGTTCTCTACCGTAAGTGTTTGCTTCCTTGACAGCAGCCCGTTATACCATGCTATCGACTGCTTACGGTCTATGATGCCTAAGTCTTCAGAGATGGCTGACAGTGCATTATTATCTTGTGCCATTCTGTAGCCCACTAAGCTGCAAGCAAGCCCAGCTACAGCAGCAGACAGCCTACCTACGCCTTTATTCTGTAGTCCTACTGTGGGTAATAGCAAAAGACTAGCCACACCTAAGCCCAATACACCTGCCTTAGTGCTTTGCTGTAGTCTCAAAAGTGTTCTTACGAAGCTTACTGGATATTCACTGCGTTCACTTTGCATAACTACAGCCCTCCTAAGACTACACCAGCCACTACAGCACAGCAAAAGAGAAGGGCGCTTGTTTCTAATCTTGAGCGTATTGCCCAGTGCAAGCCTAAGCCGAACACAGCACACCCTACGACAGATGATAGGAGTCGGTCAAAAGAGATTATGGGCAAAGCTAGAGCTAACAACAGTTGTGTGATGACGGCGCTTGTGAAGGCTGCTGAAAGAGCTAAGAACAGAAGCGCCCCAATCCCACTTTTGTCTACTGCCGTGGGCTGTGGTAGTTGCTCCTGCTTCCCGTCAAAAGTGATGGTGAGTGCAGTCTTATCTTGGCTTAGGTTGGTGCTGACGCGGTTCTCTGTAAGTGTTGTCTGTGGGCTGTTGTTCATGCTCGGTTCCCTCGTAAGTGCAAAAGAAACATAGGTTTATCTCTGTGCGATTACTACCGCTTTTACCTGTTGAAAGTAAAAGCAGCAGACCTCCAATCATTAGTGCTGCTGCAAGTCTGTCCAAGTTCTTATGTCTCCTTATGTCTTCTTATGCTTCCTTACGTCAGCTAAGGTTCACAAGATACCCAACAACTCCTGCCGTACTGAAGTGTTGCTGACTAAGTAGGCTGACAATCTCATGCTTACTAATCTTGACGAATAGCTCACTACTCTCTTGAGAAGTCACAAAAGGAGTGAGTAAAGGAAACTTCAAGCCTGCCACTTCTTGAGCATTTGCTGAGATAGAGCCAGACAGCTTAAGGCTTTTGCGCTCCTGCGTACCTGTTGCTATGAGCGTAGGTAGCTTTCGTTGGCGCTTTGCTTTAGTCTTGCTATTACTGTCTACCGTGTTCTTACCATTACTGGTGATTAGTTCTGTCGGTGTCATACTTGTACTTCTCCTATGTTTTTACTTGCGTTTGTCGTTCACTACGTCAATCACAACAGCTTCAATCTCTAGAGCGCTGCTGTATTCGTCTGTTGACATGCTGTAGACAGTTGTTTCTTTGTCATCTCCTACAGAGAATGTCACTTCCTTGTCATCTACCGTCAGCCTTGGGTCGTCTATCAATGAAGAATCGCTGGTGAACATAATCGCTTCGCTCTTGGGCTAAAGTTTGCTGAAAACTACTTGAGGCTCAGGTAAGCTAGAGAGTGTGAGCCAGACAACTATTGTTAGCTTTGTTAGCTAGCTATAGTATATCACATTTGTTAGCAATGTTAGCAGCGTGAGTAAAATGAACATGACCCAAGACACTACCACTCTTTACATTCGCAATTTCCCCGCAGAGTTATCTAAAGACCTTAAGAGACAAGCACTAGAGCGCAACACTACATTGCAAACACTTGTCACGCTCATACTTGAAGATTGGGTGAGACAACAGCACGACACAAAAGCGTAATAACTTCGCTGTAGCTTTCTAAGGGGTGTTAGAAGTTGACAATTTGTGATTACTTGGCTATAGTTAAGGAACAAACACAAGTAGAGAGCGCCACAGTGAGAAACAAGAAAGCCAAACCCAACCCTAACGCAGTTGTTATCTACCTAAGAGTCAGCACAGATGAGCAAGGCAAAAGCGGCTTAGGTCTAGATGCCCAACTTGAGTCTTGCCAACGCCTATGTGAGATGAGAGGGCTGTCTATCGTGGGTGTGTACTCTGAGATAGTTAGCGGAAAGATTGACCCAAGAGAACGCCCTATCTTTATGCAAGCCCTAACCACTGCCCAAGCTAACGGTGCAAGTGTGCTAGTGAGTAAGCAAGATAGATTTTCTAGAGAGGTGTTTCATGTCTCAGGCTATGTAAACAATTACTTCTTTGGTTCACAGACGCCCCCACTTATTGCAGCAGATAGCCCTAAAGCTAGCCCTATGGAAATCTACCTCAAAGCTATGGTGAGTGAGCAAGAGAGGCAAGCCATTAGTCAGAGAACAAAAGACGCACTAGCTCAACTAAAGAAGCAAGGTAAGCAACTTGGGTTAGCTGGCAGACAAGCGCACTCAACCCAAGCACAGGACAAGACAGCATCAGCTTTGGAAAGGGCGCAAGAGTTAAGAAAAGGTGGGTTATCTCTAGAAGCCACAGCGAAAGCCCTAACCTCAGAGGGCTTTGTCACAAGTAGAGGTACAGCTTGGAGTAAGCAATCGTTAAGCAAAAGACTAGCAGCAGCATGAGCGCCCCTCTCTCAGTTCTTTGCCCCATACATAAGCTCTTTCACCCACAGCTACAAGTCACAGCAGAGTACTCACTACAGCCACGCTTCATCTTAGGTGAGTACTAATACTTATGTTAATCTAACAAAGAAATGTTTAAGTATGCTTGGAGCAAAGCGACACTAAAGTAATAGGGGGATACTGAGCTACGATGGTACGACGGTAAAACACAGGAGAATTTATACTATAGTTTTTCTCTCCACACAAGTCAGCCACACACTTGAAACTCTCCACAGCAGGAGATAACCCAAGCTTGGCGGCTCTCTTGCTTATTGGGTAAAGAGTGTAGGCTATGCGAGTGTGTTTCTCTACGGTGGAATAATAAAAGCATGAGTATAAATACCTGCCCGCTTATGTTTACGGAAAGTAATCTCATGTGGTTCTAATACAGTGGTGGCAAGGTTTTACAATAGTTAGATAGGCTAAGTGTCATAGGTTCTCTTGTCTTCTGTTGCTGCTGTCCCCTGCTAAGGACACTTAACCCAAGTCTAAGGCACTTGTGTAAGCTGTAGGTCTTCCTCTTCCTGTTGCCCCTTTCTTGTGAGGCTGTAGAAAACCTTAGCTTTATTAAGGTAGCTCAAAGCTTTAGACACACTTCTATATTCGGCGCACTCTTTAGGTAATTGCTGACGATACACTTCTAAGCTTACGGATGCTGACCATAGTAGCTGAGTGGTGTTTCTGCTCACTTAGCACTCTCCTTAATGTTGTTGCACTCCAAAGTTTACCCCGCTTACAACAGATTGGGAACTTCTAGGCTACTTACACACCCTGCGTAATGTCTCATGATTATCTCTGGGCTGTTGCCAACCCACCTAGCTATCTGAGGAATAGGCACACTAGCCTCTATGCACTGGCTAATGAATGTGTGGCGAGTGTTGTAGAGACAACGATAGCGCTGTACTTTGCCTTCGTCTACTAAAGTTGTGACTATACCTCTGTAAACCTTCTGACCATCTTTCCTACCTTTCCATACTTTATTTGTAAACTCACTGTTATGCACTGGTAGACCTGTAGGCGAGGTAAACACCAGAGAATCAGAGCTTGGGTTAGTTGGGCGGATAGATAATAACAGGCTGGATAACTGATGATTACAAGGAAAACGCCTACTTACGCCAGTCTTTGTAGTCTTCCTAAGCTTAAGCTCACCATCGTAAGACTCACAAAAAGTAATCTGTGTACAAGCTGAGTTTATGTGCTTCCACTGGAGGGCGATAGCTTCACCTGTGCGGCAACCAGTGAGAAACAAGAACTGAACAAAAGATAAGTAGTGGGGCTTGCGTTGGCGAAAGGCTTCTAAGATTGCAGTGCGTTCTTCTGAGGTGAATGGGTCTATGGCTCTCTGGTGCTTAGGTTGTCTCACATCAGCAGCCATGCCAGCAAAAGGATTAACAGTTATTATCCCAGACTTCACAGCCCACGCACAACACGCTGCTAAACTTCTGAGTACTTTCTTTGCTGTAGCCGCGCTCAAGTTTAGAAGTAAGTAGTCTCTGATTACGATGGCTTCAGTTAAGCTTCTAGTTGGTAGCTTTCTCAAGTGGTAGGGGAACTTTCGTAAGTAATCTTTTCTGTAGGTTGTCTCAGCTAACTGGTTTCTTTTGTATTCGGCATAATCAAACCAAAGCTCTAGTAAGTCAGGTGTTTTCTTTTGTGTTATTACAACTGTCTTGGGTCTAAACTGTTGTTTGTATCGCTCTAAAGTAGGGTCTAGCTGTCCTGTCTTAATGTCTTCTTCTATCTGCCAAGCGACTACCTGAGTTTTCTTTAGGTTTTCTGGTGTTGCGCCCAAGCCTGTGCTGATGTAGCGTGAGCTTCCTACGGCGATAGCTCTTGGTAGTCTCAGCCTTAGCTTACTTGCTTTGTTTTCTATGCCCACTTCAGTAGCCATTGAGTAGCCATTCCGCGATAACTGGGGTTAACTGATAGGCTGGTGACTACTTCTCATGAGGCACATATACACCCAAAGCTTGCTGTGCCGAATATGCCAATCTTTATGCCCTGCAACTAGGTACAGCAGACACAATGGTTCTTCAAAACGAAAACTAAAATATATAGATATAGCTCTAATTTATCAATTGCCAGCAAAAGTATGAAGCTACCTGACCTCGATTCACAAACCATTGATCGCATCATTGAAATGGCATGGGAAGATAGAACATCTTTTGATGCTATTGAGGCTCAGTTTGGGATACTGGAGAAACAGGTAATCGCTCTAATGAGGCGCGAAATGAAAGAATCTAGTTTTCAGATGTGGCGAGAGCGAGTCACCAAACGTAGTACAAAACATTTATCTAAGCGAGAATTTATTGCAGGTCGGTTTAAATCGCACAATCAAAAAACGTAAGTAATTGGGTGAAAACTACCAAATTCAGAAGCACAATGACGAAAGTTACACTCTACATTGCAGCTAGTTTGGATGGCTATATCGCTCGCAGTGATGGCGGAATTGATTGGCTATCAATCCTTGATACAGAAGGTGAAGACTACGGTTACACTGAGTTCTACGAATCGATTGATGCGATCGTGTTAGGTAGCAATACATATCAAGTAGCGCTTGGTTTTAATGAATGGCCTTATCCAGAAAAAAATCCTTCGTTTTCACCCAGCGCCCTCTCCAATCTAACCGTGAAGATGTTACATTTATTTCTGATCCAGTGGAGCCAGCCTTAGCAAATATAGAGGCTCAAGGTTATGAAAACATCTGGTTAGTTGGTGGCGGAGCATTAATCAATTCGTTTCTTCAGCACAGCTTGATTGACGAATATATTATTTCAACTATTCCAATTATCTTAGGTGGCGGTATACGCCTTTTCCCACCGCCTAGCCCTGAAGAAGAATTGGAACTGGTTAGCTCAAAACAATATTCTACCGGCTTACTTCAAGCGTATTATAGGCGAAAACAGAAGATTTAAAAAATTCATAATTCATAATTACGTGACTGCCATCATTAGGCAGTGGAATCATATTATGTTCCGTTTAACACTTATCATTATGATTGACGCAAGGAAACTTCCATCATAAGTGATTACCTGGACTTAATATCAAACCCTTTTTAATTACGAATTACGAATTACGAATTACGAATTACCTAAAGAAGCTTCTGAACAGCTTTGCTAAAGTCCTCGTAAGGTGAAACTCCTACGATAGTTTCAGCTAAATCACCATCTTTAAATATTAAAACTGCTGGAATACTGCGAAGACCAAATCTTTTGAAAATTGGCTTGTTGCTGTCAACGTCTACCTTAACAACTTTGGCGCGACCTTTATATTCCTCAGCAAGTTGATCCATTAACGGACTGACCAAGCGACAGGGGCCACACCAAGTAGCAGTAAAATCAACAACAACAATTTTCTCTTCACTTCCATTTAAAACAGTATCAAATTCGCTTTCTTGAACGTAAGTAACTATGTCAGTATCTGTAGACATTTTCTAATCCTTTAGTGTCAAACTCAAATTTCAGCAAAAAGCTAACTATACAAACTATACTCCCTTCTGCCTGTCAGATTCACCAGTCACTTAGATTATTGAAACCCCACACCTGATTTTTGCTTAAGTAAGCCGATGTGAATAAATCGAACTATGTTAATTAATGTAAAATTATTGTAATCCATTTCATAGTAAGGACTTCAGTCCTTTTTTTAAGACTAAAGTCCTTACTACAAAGCTTTAATTATTTACGCCGTTTTACTTAATAGCATGGATTTAATAACCTACAACTTTCTTACGTAGGGTGCTTTAATACGCCCTACCAACTGACCTAATCCAAAAACCTATACCTTAAGGCGTAGAGGAATCATTCTCTCGATCAAACAGTTCTAACAACCCAATTGTGCCTACGAAAAAAGTATAAATAGCATATTTTATTGGCATCTTTTTTCTTGAAGGTGCATAAAAAGCTGCTATAATGCTTTCGATAAAATGGCTAGTGACGGCAAAACGCTCAATCCAAAAAATTGGATTAAGGCTGCTTGATAGATTAGTATTAGTTATTAATGCATAAATATTCCATGATTCCAATCCAATCGCGCTTGTTATAAGGATTGTAGAGATAATTTTTACAAAGGTAAAAATGTATCTTTTTATAAGCTTTAAATTCATATCATTCACAAAATTTTTTTAAATTATGGGGCAATACTCTGTGAAGTAATAGACAAGTTGATCTATGAAGACTTATGCAAAAACTTTCTAAAACTGTGATTTTGCCATATCCTCTGTGGTAGCCTGCGGCAAACCTATTATCTACGAACGCGCAGCGTGTCGCAGACAGACGTTTTGCATAGCTTGCTTCTCTGTAGGAGTATACGTCTAGGTTTTTCCGGTACTCATGCGTAAGTCCTATGTATTATCTAAAATTCCCCTTAAGTCAACCAATCTTATATCATAATTTCCATTTTTATAAAAGCCTCTAAAAATACGGGCATGATGTATTAAGCCTGTTATACCCGTAAATACTACTACCGCAAAGCGAAAGTCAAAAGTATTGTATCCCAAGCTTTTGCGCCATTTGAAATAGTATGTTTATTTACGTTGTGCTGTCCTACGAGCAATGAAAATTAAATTACCAAATATTTAAAAAATGGTGAAACTGTGAAATAATACATAGGTGGTAAATTTAATTGCATTCAGTAGATTGATAAAAAATATAAAGCTATGATTACTCAACATTACAATTCAATTAATTTTGAAAATAACTTGCTTAAACAAATCAAGATTAAAGAAAATCAGCTAAAAATTGCACAAGAATCTAATATGCTATATGTAGCAGAAGCATTAGAAGAAGAATTATCAAAGTTACAAGGTCAATTATCAGAGTCCCAAAACGGTGAAGTTCAAGCGTTGATGAGTTTACTAGACGATTAAGATTATAAATTTGTGTTGCAAAATTTATTGAAACACAAAAACTCTGTTAGAGGGACGCAGATCATAATAATTGTGATAACTGAGGCTTCTAAAGTTTTATAAACGCATGATGATTCTTACCTAGTTAAGATATTAGGGTTTTGCTGAGTACGGGGTACTTTTATCTGCGGTACTGAATTAATCTTAAGAACAGGTTTAATTGGGCGCAGTTGCCTTTGCCTAAGAATTTGAGTTTCTCTCTCAATCAAATTTTTTCCTTGCCTCAAAAAGTCTTGAGAGTTATATGGAACTAAGTCGCGGGATAAATGTTGAGCTTGTGCTGGAGTCAAATTAGGAAAGGCTTGTTCAGCATTGGCAGAAGTTTGTATAGCCAGTAAAAAAGCTGTTGAAAGAACCAAGGGTTTTATTTTTATACATCCGGTGAATATCAGGTTTAACATAATTGATACATCTATTGCGTGAATGTTATTTCAAACCATCTTCTGTTGGTCTGATTATAAGCAAAGTATACTTATTGGTTTACTAATTATCTCCCACAAATGGGTGAATTAATTAGCTAAAGTTTTATCAAAAATAATAAAGGCATCAGTTGTCAGAATTCAGTTGGTAAACTGAACAGAAATTGCGGATAGCGTAGACTGTACCTTTGCTCAGTCGTCTTTAGATGACTTTGGCTATTAGACTCAGAATTCTTTCTGAGACGGGGTAGATGAGAATGAAATAGCCTTGTTAGGTTGGACGGATAGGCCGCACCCTTAGTAATACATCAGCTAAATTACTAGTTTAGGAATGGTGTCGATCCGGTTCAGTGATAATGCTGTAGTAGATATTCTAGTCTGTAACAGTCAATACTAAATCATAAAATTGTATTTTATACAGTCAGTCTTTACCAAAATAATAAAATTACTAACTTAGTTATTGGCAAAACCTCAGTTTGTATACAGTTTATTTACTAAGTTTTAAAATATGCTAATATAATTTACACTAAACCATATCAGTATTTTAACTGTTGCTTTACCTGTTAATACTTACTTAATATGTAGCACAATCTTTTCCATTATCTTACTCATCGTGAAACCTCTTCTACAGACTTACTTAGAACAAGAAATCTGGATACTAGTACGAGACAAATGGTATTTCGCCACAGTTATTGGAGTTTGGGATGATTTGTTGTGGTTTAAACATAGAACTTACAACAAAGATACAGAGGAGGATACTCTCTGGGAAATGGTTGTCAAAATCAGTGAAGTAGTTGCTATTGATAAAGTTAGGTCTGTTATTAGTAGAAAAGCAGACGTGCTTATTTCACGGCTACTAGAAACTGAGCAAGGATTAAACGATCATCATCAAGATCATGAACATTAATTAGCTCAATAGTAAAATATTTGCTTGTCTCCTAGATGAACGGATAAAAGTTGAGACAAGCACTATAAATCAGTATGATAGAAGATTAGCGGATCTCGTAGTTCCCTTTGGGTTGGTTGCCGATAGATACATTAGGTTAATCTAGCTTCAAGGTTTCTTTTGTAGAGGTTATGCCTACGCTAAGACAAAAAAGATGTTCGCACAACGAAGGTTTAATACTAATCTGATAGACTATCTTAAATTTGAAATTATAAAAACTGGTAGCTCAGGGCTGATAACTAAACTATGAGTGAAGCCTTATTCTGTATCGAAAATCTGCGAGTTGCCTATCCTGCGCGGAGTGGAGAAGAAGCAACCTGGGCGGTTGATGATGTATCTTTCACCTTACAACCAGGTGAAAGAATGGGATTGGTGGGAGAGTCGGGTTGTGGTAAGTCAACTATAGGACGGGCAGTAATGCGTTTACTACCAGCCTCTAGTCGGATTGAAGGACGGGTGACATTTCAAGGACAATCGGTGTTTGACTTGATGCCTAACCAGTTGCGTAAATTTCGGGGAGAAACGATCGCCTTAATTTTTCAAGATCCCATGACACGCCTCGATCCGTTAATGACGATTGGTAAGCATTGTATTGAAACCCTCCAGGCGCACTCACCAGAATTATCAACGCCAGAAGCCAAAGAAAAAGCACTTGCTACCTTGGCAAAGGTGAATATTCCAGCTAGTCGCTGGAATCAGTATCCCCACGAGTTTAGCGGCGGAATGCGCCAACGGGTAGCGATCGCTTTAGCTTTACTCCTCAACCCCAAGTTAATTGTTGCCGATGAACCCACTACCAGTTTAGATGTCACCGTTTCTGCACAGATATTAAAAGAATTAACTCGTCTGTGCGGTGAAGAAAACATGGGATTATTGCTGATTTCTCATGATTTAGCAATGGTGGCTGAGTATTGCGATCGCATTGGCGTTATGTACAACGGTAAGATGGTGGAAATGGGTGCTACAGAAACCGTATTTAGACACCCTCAACATGAATACACGCGATCGCTCTTAAAAGCAGCTTTACATATTCAAGCAGTAAATGATGACGGAGAATTGATAATTGCCAATGACTCAGAAAAGCAATTACCGATTGTTAATAAACAATCCCCAATTTTGAGTGTCAGTGAACTCAAGCAGTACTACACTATAGAACCTAACTTTATTGAACGGCTGTTTAAGACACAAGCCCAGACAATTAAAGCAGTAGATGGTATCAACCTAGATATTTATCCCGGAGAAATTCTCGGTTTAGTTGGGGAATCAGGTTGCGGTAAAAGTACGCTATCACGGACAATCTTACAATTAATTCGTCCCACTAGTGGCAAAGTTGAGTTTTTAGGACAGGATTTAACTAAACTGTCGCGTCAAGAAATTCGCTCCTCGCGGCGACAAATACAAATGGTTTTTCAAGATCCCCATGCTTGTCTCAATCCAGCGATGACAGTGGGACAAAGTATTGCCGATCCTTTATTTATCCACAATCTAGCCGATCCCGTTAAGGCAAAAGAACAGGTTTTGTGGATGCTAGAGAAAGTTGGGTTAACACCGCCAGAAGTCTATTATGAACGTTATCCATCAGATTTGTCTGGTGGACAGCAGCAAAGAGTTGCGA
This sequence comes from Nostoc sp., assembly GCF_036919495.1. Lineage (GTDB taxonomy): Bacteria > Cyanobacteriota > Cyanobacteriia > Cyanobacteriales > Nostocaceae > Nostoc. Next base: position 38,070 of record NZ_JBALBZ010000081.1, on the reverse strand, counting down.
TCGCTCGTGCTTTGATTACTCACCCTAAACTTTTGATCTGCGATGAACCAGTGAGTATGTTAGACGCTAGCGTACAGTCGCAAGTGCTGGATTTGATGTTGCAATTGAAAGAAGAATTTGAGCTAACTTATCTGTTTATCACTCACGATCTTTGGTTAGCTCGATTTTTGTGCGATCGTATTGCCGTAATGAATGGCGGTAAAATTGTCGAACTCGGTCTGACAAAAACCATTTTTGCTAATCCTCAGCACCCTTATACCAAAACCTTAATAGCTGCTGCCCCCTTACTAGCACGCGCTTAACCAAACAAACTCCTAACTCTTTCTTGTACAGACGCGATTCATCGCGTCTCAAACTCCTACCTCTCTTCACTCCCCTCAAGTAATTTAATTGGTTCTCCAGTAGAACCATATAGCTCAACATATCTTTTAAACAGCAATGCAGTCTCGTGATTTGAAGTCCTACTTAAATTAAATAAACGCCCTATATTTTTATCAGTTAAAGCTCTTAGATACGGCAAATCTTCAAATAGTGTCAAGCAAGAAGCAAAATGCAATATTATTTGTAATAATGGCTTTGGCCACTCTAAATCACTATAAATATCTATAAAAAAGTGATGCTCTAAGTCATTTAACGGAAAAGCATGAAATATAACAATTATCCTTTTGTTATTGTAGACTGGAATACTCAGCTCAACAGTATAGGGAGTATGTAATATTAAATCCACCTCTACAATCGGTTGACGCCAAATTCTCAGAGCATTACCTGGCGAATCCAATATTGTTTGGAATTTGATTATTCCACCAGTCTTTGTTGGCTGAAAGTGGCTAATTTGAAAAATCTTCAGGTTATTAAGACTAAAGCTATGAACTGTTTCTAAATGCCTTAAATTCAATAAATGATAAATTTGGCAAATATAAGGGAACGGTAAAATATACTCCTGGCTAATCATGTGGAGCTTTTTCACTTGAAGCTTGTTAGCTTGAGTACGAGCAAGATATTCTTGATATTCGTTGGGGTCTAAATCATTGCTATTAAAGCTTTCATCAGGCTTGAGATATAGCCAACTCAGAAAAAAGAAAGAGGCTGTAAGTAGCTGAAATATTTCTATAGGAGATAAATAACCATCCGCAAATGCAGCTACGCTTCTATCAGTTATGCCAAAAAGCCAAGATGGAATACCAAATAGCCAGATATTACTTTTGATTTGATCTATAAAAAGTGCTATCTCAACATTTGATATATTCTTATCCTTATTGACACTTAAAGTATCATTGTTTTTAAAGCAATTAGTAAACATAGCATTTTGATTATTACTTAATACTAGTAATTCATAAAAATTTACTATTTATATTAAGCTTAAATACAAAATATAGTAACAACCTCTATCTTTAGCTGTATATACAAGTTGTTTTTCTTCATAGCTGTTGAATATCAAGTTCTCTCTCATGAGTCTGACTAAAGATATCAAGCTCTTGTTAGATATAATCCCAAACCCTATGCATCTCCAGTCAAAATAAATTATTTGTAAGTCTTGCCAATAAAGGATTTTATATTGACTTCTGTGATGCATAAATTAAAAATAACAACTTTGCTAAAATCTTTCTGCTAGCTGAGTACAAAACTTGCAGTTATCTCATTTTTCCAAAATTGGTATATCTAGCTAGATAAAAAAGTTGATTTTTCCTGACAATAAAGGAAAGGATGCCGTACTATCGGCGGTAATACAACGCAGTTAGCTCAAGTAGGGAAACCCGCCACACGACTGGCTCCCCTACGTGTCTTTTCACGCAATCAAATAGAAACCCTATATAGAACTGATATTTATTTGGGGATTTTTGCGTAAGTCCTAATAATTTATCTTGTTTGATGCCAAGCTATCTGGGGAGAATATGTCAAAACTCCAGTGAGATATAAGCAATGGTTAATCAGACATACACAGCTGATGTTTTAGTTGTCGGTGGAGGAACCGGTGGTACTGCGGCTGCTATCCAAGCGGCGCGACGGGGAGCCAAAACGATTCTAGTGAGTGAATTTCCTTGGTTGGGGGGAATGCTGACTTCGGCAGGAGTATCCGCACCCGATGGCAACGAATTAGAAGTCTTTCAAACGGGATTATGGGGTGCGTTTTTGCAGGAATTGCGACAACGACAGCCCGGAGGATTAGATAACAGTTGGGTAAGCTTTTTTAGTTACGATCCTCGGATTGGGGCAGAGATTTTTGCAGATTGGGTGCAGGAATTGCCAAATCTGGACTGGATTTCTGGACAAGTGCCAATAGAAGTGTTTCGCCAAGGTGATTCTATTACTGGTGTGCGCTTTGCTGATTTTGCTGTCACAGCCAAGATTATTCTCGACGGCACAGAATTAGGAGATTTATTGGCTTTAGCTGAGATACCCTATCGCTGGGGCTGGGAATTGCAATCTGAGTGGGGAGAACCCAGCGCCCCAGCAGCTTTTAACTCTTTAACTGAAAAATATCCAGTGCAAGCGCCCACTTATGTAGTGATTATGCAAGACTTTGGTGAAGCGATGTCTACGACGGGCGTAGCTGCGGCACCAGAAATTCCACCTGCGCCTAACTATAATTCATTGCAATTTACAGGCGCTTGGGATGGCTATGGCACAGAGACATTTTTGAATTATGGACGTTTGCCTGGTGGCCTATTTATGATGAATTGGCCAATCTGTGGCAATGACTACGGCGAAGGAATAGGGCGATTGATAGAGTCAAATGTATCCAGAGGTGAATTCATCCAAGAAGCTCGCTGGCACAGCCAAAATTTTGCCCATTTTATCCAAAATCAGCTTGGTCCTCGCTATGGTTTAGCAGAAAAAGTATTTCCTCACACCCCTACAGCTTTTGCTCTGCATCCCTATTACCGGGAAAGCCGCCGCTTAGTGGGACTAACTACTGTCCGAGAACAGGATATTTTGCCGATCGCTGGAGGTAGAGTTGCATCTATATATGAAGCGTTCGGCCTACAGCCCTTTGGGCATCCTACGGCAGGCGTTTGCGTACCACTTCGTGGAAGCAAGCTACGCGAAGCGTCTCCGACAGGAGAAGCGATCGCAGTTGGTAACTACGCCAATGACCATCATTATCCTGGTATTCAATTCCCACTACAACCAAAATCTATCCGTTGGGGAGGACGCTGGACTGGAACTCCTTTTACAATTCCCTACAGTTCTATCATTCCAGCCACAACAGATGGTTTCTTGGTTTGTGAAAAGAATATTTCTGTCTCCCATATTGCCAATGGGGCCACTAGATTACAACCTGTGGTTATGGGCATTGGTCAAGCAGCAGGGATGGCAGCAGCGATGTGTGTTGAGTTAAACTGCCAACCGAGGGATTTACCTGTTAGGGCCCTGCAAAGGGCTTTATTGGAAGATAATCGCTCAAAAGTAGCAATTATTCCTTTATTTAATCTTCCGCCCAATCATTCGGATTGGCTGCACTGGCAACTGTATTACTTAAATAACCCACAAGCCTATCCAGCTAGTGGTGATTGCCCTTGCCCATCGTGGAATCATTACCCTGACTCTACTTTTGGCAAGGGATTAATTTGGGAAAGTAACTGTTTCCAAGGCATTTTTTACCGCTTGGGTCAGCAGGAATACAGATTCACTGTCACAGCACCAGCCGCATATCAAGGTCAAAATTGGCAGCTTGTGACTTTGCGATCGCATATCGACAAGCAATTACGCACTTATCCTCACGAAAAATTAGTTACATTGTGGGGTTGTCAAAACCACTCTGGTAATTGGTTATTAGTCGAACATTTGAACGGAGGATAAGAAGAGTTTATTTTCAGTAAAACAGAATACTTTTTGATTAATTGTCCGGATATTAATCAAAAAGCTAAGTATCAGTGAAGTGGAGAGTTTCAAAATAGACATCTGCTATGCGTACTGCCATTTCTCTTTTAGTCTCTAGTCTGATGTTCGGCCCCTTAGCTTCTAACTGCCAAACAATGGTCAATCACTTATCCTATGGGCTGCCTTCCACGCCTGCTTTGGAACAGTGGCGCTCGGCATCATCTGAACAAGCTTCAGATGATGCGCCACGTCATCGCGGTAGTGGGCGTAGAGAAGTAACGTAAAAATCCGAAAATATCTATGTTGTGGTTTAACTACCGTAGGGTAATGCCTTTTTTCTCAACGAAAACAAAGTACCAGAAAACACAGCGTTGTACTAACATCGTTTATACAGGCTTTCTGGCAGATATATATACAGTTGACACACGAAAATCTTCAGCGATCGCTTAGTATTTCAACTGCAAGCTTTGTATATATAGTTAGCGTCAATCCTGGCGATCAAAACGCAAATTAAATTAAGTGCCTTGATTAACAGCATCAGCAACTTCTCAAAAGTTACATAACTGTTGCTCATATTCGGTAGGAAGCTTTGCGTTTCAATCCTCAACTTTTCTATAAATAGATGTTACTTAGACTATCAGTTAATCTAAAGCACATCTAAATTCAGACATTTTGCTTATTGAGGAAACTAGTCTTAAGGCAAATCCACTTTATTCCCAAATAGGTTTTCTCATACATTGAGTAGCTGGCTATCTACATCAGGAAATAATTGATCTTCACTTTGGCGTGCTTTGCCGAAGCATAAAATTTCTTGGCGCTGCATCTGAGCTTATCTAGAGTAGAGATTCGCACAAGTAGTATAGGTTTATTGCACTTGGCAGCGAATCTTACTATTTTTGACTTTTGACTTCCCCAAAGGGGCCGACCTACTCTTGCCCCTGGTTCCTTCTTCTCGCAGATGGCTCCCGACGAAATAAATATTAAGAAGGATCTGCTAGCTCCTCTTAGTCCTCTTAACTATTCTACACCCAAGGGCAGATGCAAAATTTTGCATCTGCCCTTTTTGAGTAAAGTTTATTTAAAGAAAATGTTTGAGAAGGTTTTATGTTGGCTTATGAGCAATGAAATACTTGCTCATAAAATGGACTTGCGTCTCAATATTCTCAAAGCCTACTCTCTGTAAACGTTCTAGCAAGTTATCAGTGGTGTAATGCCTGTAATAGGGTTCATGGAAAGTTTCAGGGAAAGAATCGATTATATGTTCCAACTCAGGTGAATCACTCAACTGAATTGAGTCACAGATAATAAAGACTCCTCCTGGTTTTGTTACCCGGAAGCATTGCTCAATCACTGTCTGACGTACAGTTGCTGGTAACTCATGGAAAAGAAAAACAGAAGTTACAGCATGAAAATAGTTATCTAAATAGGGTAACTCTTCGGCATTCGCTTGTAAAAGTTGCGGCAATTCTCCTGGAATTTGGGATAGTAGTTCATTTGCTTTACGCAAATAAGCTGGTGACAAATCTGTGCCAAACAGAGATGCTTGAGGCAAGGCTGCCCGAATTAACTTTAGAGTCCGCCCAGTTCCACAAGCTACATCTAAAATACAGGCTTGCCGTGGTGCAACCGAATCAATTACTTTCCATCCTTGCTTGAGGGGAGCGAGAATCCGCCGTCGCATTGGATCGGCTGCTCCACCAAAAAGAATTTCTACTTGTAAGTCATATAAGTTGGCTGACAACTCACTCAAGTAGCCATTACTTTGGTGATGGAAGTTCTGCACGTAGTAGCTGGGATAACCATCTGTGTCAATGTCGGGCGAAAAATCTTGGTAATTCTGTTTTTGAACCCGCTCCCACGTTTGAGGGGAATCTAGCCATAACAACGGATAGTAGCGGAAAAAGTCATCCCAAGAGTTGTCAAACAGCAAACTTTCCGGGTACACACCTTTTTCGGCATCTTGCCAGTCTGTTTCCAGTAACTGATTCAATCTCTGTTGAAGCTTGAGTAAAAGCTCATTCGGGATAGGTTTGGTCTTTTGTTCAAGTGTCGGATACACCAGGTTCCTCAACCGTGAACTTAATATTTTGTGAGCCAGACCAAAGTAATTTTTGCTCTGCTGAAAGGTTTGATAAGTCAGCTTAGTTAAACTCTCAGTCATAAAAACAGCTCAAGTTTTGATACTTCTATGTAAATAATTGTAACGAAAAAATATTTACCGTTGCAAAGGTAAAGGCTCCCAGATGAGACAAATCCGAAGCCAGATGATTTTAGCCATCAAAGGTAGATTAGGGAAGATTTTTCGAGCTTTGGGGAAAAATACCTGATATTGTCAGCAAAAGCAAACATTATTTTTTAAAAAAGTAGCTTATGTTACAGAATTTTTGCTATAGTAGTTTATAGAGAGCAAGCCAAAAATATATAACAAAATAAAGAGGAGTATGGTTATGTCTATCGCAGATAAATCTCGTGCGTTAATGGTGCGTGAACATCAGCAAGTCAAGAATCGCCAACAATCAATGCTGATGCGGGCTGCACAAGAACTTGGTCTTCCTGAAGAAGCATCCCACTACTGGAACCCGATTCAAGGCAAGGTTGATGCTAACACTCGGATGATTTATGGGCCAAGTCATGCTTCCATGAGCTAAGTTTCAAGAGTTTTAAGGTTGATTTTGAGTGAATGTCTCAACTGACAACTCTGAAAAAAAGCCACCCTAGAGTAGAGGGTGGCTAAACTTATATATTTAGTTAGATAGCTACGGTACTTAATTAAGCATCGTAATAGAGGTAAAACTCGTAGGGATGAGGGCGCAGCTGTAACTGCTTGACTTCGTTACCTAGCTTGTAGTCAATCCAATTTTCGATAAAGTCTTCCGTGAACACGCCTGATTCGGTCAAGAAGGCGTGATCTTTTTCTAGTGCTTGCAACGCCAGTTCTAAAGAACCTGGAGTTGAAGGAACCTTTGCCAGTTCTTCTGGAGAGAGTTCATAGATATTCTTATCTAAGGGTTCACCAGGATGAATTTTGTTTTTGATGCCATCGATACCAGCACAAAGCATTGCAGCAAATGCCAAGTAGGGGTTAGAAGTAGCATCTGGACAACGGAATTCTAAACGTTTGGCTTTGGGGTTAGTGCCAGATAAAGGAATACGGATAGAAGCAGAACGGTTCCCTTGGGAGTAAGCCAAGTTTACTGGTGCTTCATAACCAGGCACTAGGCGCTTGTATGAGTTAGTGCTGGGATTGGTAATTGCCAATAGCGCTGGTGCGTGTCTGAGAAGACCACCAATGTAGTACAACGCCATCTCACTCAAACCAGCATATTTATCACCTGCAAACAGAGGTTGGCCGTCTTTCCAAATGGATTGGTGACAGTGCATTCCAGAACCGTTGTCGCCAAAAATCGGTTTTGGCATGAAGGTGACGGTTTTACCGTATTTTTTGGCAACGTTCTTGATGACATATTTGTAAATCATCAACCAGTCAGCCGCTTCGATCAACTTCCCAAATTTGAAACCTAGTTCGCACTGGCCACCAGTAGCTACTTCGTGGTGATGCTTTTCAATGGGTACACCTAATTCTGCCATTACCAACAGCATCTCTGTACGGATATCTTGAAAAGAATCCGTTGGTGCGACTGGGAAGTAACCTTCTTTGAAGCGTGGTTTGTAACCCAAGTTGGGTTTGTTCTCTGTACCGGCTTTACCGGAATTCCAAGCACCTTCTTCAGAATCTAAGAAGTAGTAGCCTTCGTTGGCGGTTTGGGCAAATCTAGCACTGTCAAAGATAAAAAACTCAGCTTCAGGTCCAAAGAAAGCTGTGTCACCAAGACCAGTAGAAACCAGGTAATCTACTGCTTTTTGGGCAATAACCCGTGGGCAACGATTGTACCATTCACCCGTGCGGGGTTCTTTGATACTACAAATTATACTTAGCGTTGGCTCTTTCATGAATGGGTCGATCCAAGCAGTGTTGGGGTCGAGTACCATCGTCATGTCTGATTCGTTGATCGCTTTCCAACCCCTGATGCTGGAACCGTCAAAAGGTACGCCATCAGTGAATGCAGTCTCATCGATTTGGTCTTGGAACAGTGTGAGGTGCTGCCAAGTCCCTACTGTATCGATGAATTTGAGATCAATCAGTTGAATTTTTTCATCTTGAATTCTCTTCAAGAGTTCTTGTGGTGTTGTCATTGTTACTCCTTCTCTACCAATTTCCTAAAGTAAACCAGAATCTTACATTGCATCCTAACCCTGCTGATCTCAATCAGGCCGTGACACACCAGAAATATCTTAAATACTAGACATTAGGAGATTTTGTAGCTTGTGCTACAGATATCTGGATTACAGGTTATATTAACCTTTCAGCGATCATCTCTACAAAACTGGAAAGTTCATCACATCAGGGGTCAACTTTGGCATAAAATCCTTAAATAGTGGATAAATTGTTTTTGTGCCAAATCTATTTTAAGTAGCACAAAAATTTACTGGTGCGTAAGTGCAGCCAAATAAATATCAAACCATAAATAGCAAGGATTGGGAGAAAAAATAATGCGCGATGCGGTAACAAGTTTAATTAAGAATTATGACTTAGCTGGTCGGTATTTTGATCGGAATGCGATCGATAGCTTGAAGTCTTACTTTGACAGTGGTACAGCACGAGTACAAGCGGCGGCGGCGATAAACTCTAATGCAGCCGCACTTGTCAAGCAAGCTGGTTTAAAGTTATTTGAAGAACTGCCAGAATTGATTCGCCCTGGTGGAAATGCTTATACAACTCGTCGTTATGCAGCTTGTCTGCGAGATATGGACTACTATCTGCGCTACGCCACCTATGCGCTGGTTGCTGGAAACACGAATGTATTGGATGAGCGTGTGCTACAAGGGCTACGGGAAACTTACAATTCTTTAGGAGTGCCTATTGGCCCTACGGTTCGCGGTATCCAAATTCTCAAGGATCTGATTAAGGAACAAGTGGCAGCAGCAGGTGTGGTTAATACTGCTTTTGTGGATGAACCATTTGATCACATCACACGCGAGTTGAGCGAACAGGATATTTAGTCATTTAAGAAAAAGTATAAAATATAGCGATCGCACTTTTGTCTTTGTTGGGAAAGAGCGATCGCTTTTTTGTGAATTGTACCAGGCGTTGAGAAGGGCTTTATTTAAGTTTTCGCCTTGACGAGCAACTAGAAAGGATTATCAAATGCATAAGCTAGCTCGGTATAGTGAAATTATTCGTCAGTGATTTTGCTGTATCTTAATTATTTTGATGTTTGTATTTGCAAAAAATAATACATTAAGTAGCGATCGCTCTGAATAGCTTATTAATCCAAAAAAATGGCGATCGCAAGTCTTAATATACGAATGAAAAAATATAACCGGATCAAACTTCAGGAAGGGCTGCGCTCTAGCTACTGGTTTGTGCCATTACTGATAACAGGCGCAGCGATCGCACTAGCGTTCTTTATGCTCAGACTTGACTTAATAGGCGAGTCAGGACTAATGGAAAAGTCGGGCTTGAAGATTTACACTGGCGGAGCGGATAGTGCGCTAACTCTGCTTTCAACCATTGCTAGTTCAATGATTACCGTAGCTGGTACTGTCTTCTCAGTCACGCTCGTTGCTCTGACGCTCGCTTCTCAACAGTTCGGGCCGCGAGTGCTGCGAAATTTTATGCAGGATGTCAGATTTCAGTTCGTACTCGGCACGTTTATTGCTACGTTTATCTACTGTTTGCTCGTGCTACGGAGTGTTCATGATGGATTTGTACCGAAAATTTCAATCACTGTCGCTATCCTGCTAGCGATCGCCAGTATCGCTGTACTAATTTACTTCATCCACCACGCCTCAACTTCAATTCATGCATGGCATATCATCAGGGAAATTAGTGACGAATTGGAATCTAATATTGATTATGTATTCTCTGAAAATCTGGGAAATAGTCACCCCAATCACAAGGGGCAACTTGTTGAGGAAATCGCAAGGGATTTGGAGCAACAAGCCTATCCCATCTTAGCGACTGGCAATGGTTATATTCGGGCAATTGATTACGACTGCTTGATGAAGATTGCTAAGTCGAAAGACCTTGTATTGCATTTAAAGCAGCGCCCAGGCAAGTTTATTGTGCGAGGTAGCAAGCTGGTTAGGGTTTTTCCTTTTGAACGTGGGAATCAAAAGCTCACAAAGCAGATAAATCAAGCATTCATTTTGGGTAGAGAACGCACTGCGTTTCAAGATGTAGAATTTTCGATTAAGCAACTAGTGGAGATTGCTATTCGTGCGATTTCCCCTGCGGTCAACGACCCATTCACGGCAATTCGGTGTATTGACCAGCTTAGTGTAGCCCTATGCCGTTTGACTCAAGGGGAGTTCCCATCCCCCTACTGCTACGATGATAACAATCAGCTGCGGTTAATTGCCGACCAGGTGACGTTTGCAGGACTAGTTGATGATGCCTTTCACCAGATTCGACAGTACGCGCGACAAGAGGTAGCAGTCACAATCCGCTTGCTGGAGGCAATCGCAACTATTGCTGAGTACACACGCAACAAAAACAACCACGCAGCGCTATTACGTCATGCCAATATGATTAAACGTGGTAGTCAAGATTTATTGGAGAAATTGGATCGAGAGGATGTTGAGGTACGATACCAGGTTGTTTTGCAAAGACTAGCAAAGATTTCGTAAAAGTGCTAAAGACAGACTATTTTAATTTAATTTAATTTAATTTAATAATTTTATCAGGAGAATCAAGTTAATTGGTTAAACAGCGACTCGATACATTATTAGTAGAGTTAAATTTATGTTCTTCTCGCGCCTTAGCACAACGGCTAATTCAGGCGGGGGAAGTTACTGTTAATCAGCAGTTAGTTGATAAGCCTGGTACAGAAGTTGATATTACTGCTCAAATAAATATTAAGGAGCGATCGCCTTTTGTTTCTAGAGGCGGTGAAAAACTCTCCAAAGCTTTATCAGTATTTGCCATTCCCGTAGCAGAGCGCATTTGTTTAGATGGTGGGATTTCTACTGGTGGTTTTACTGATTGTCTCTTACAAGCTGGAGCAAAAAAAATTTACGGTATTGATGTCGGTTACGGACAAGTTGACTGGCGGTTGCGAAATGATTCGCGGGTAATTTTACGGGAACGCACGAATTTACGGCAACTACGACCAGATGAGTTATATAGCGAAAATGACCCGATTCCTGATTTGGCGGTGGTTGATGTATCGTTTATTTCTTTAACAAAAATTCTGCCTGCTTTGTGGCAACTAACTCAAGCTAACCGAGAAGCTGTATTGTTAGTCAAGCCACAGTTTGAAGTCGGCAGATCCCGTGTGGGTAAAAAAGGTGTTGTGCGCGATCCAAACGACCAAGCTGATGCCATTTTCCAAGTGTTGCAAACAGCCCACGAATTAGGATGGAAATACAAAGGCTTAACTTGGTCGCCGATCACTGGGCCTGCTGGGAATATTGAATATCTTTTGTGGTTGGGAATGGAAAGTGAAACGCCACCACCTGATTTAGAAGCAATTAGGCAAATAACGCAATCAGCAACAACTGATTTACGGAAGAGTTAAACGTCGTAGATTAGACATTCTACAGATTCAGGATGGCGATCGCAGTAATTTTCCAAAGAGGTTTTCTTTGATTTTGCTTGCTGTTGATCGGATTTTTCAGCTTGTAATTCTTCCACAATGTCCCAGGCTACGGCACAAGCAGAAGAATCACTGCCATCTAGCTCACAAGTTGTGCGGGCTTCAGTAATGGCTTCAATAATGGCTTCTTCAAGATTTGTTGCCCCAGCATCAAATGAGTTTAGTGTAGTTGTCATGATACTTTTACCTTTAATTACAGAGATAGATATTAACTGTGAGCTTTCAATGACCCAAAAAGCTCACACTCCGGGTGACGCTCCTGCGTCGCTAACGCCAGTCCCTCTTTGTTGGAGCAACAAGACAGGCCTTGCTCACATTTCCAGTTTAGATAGGCTTCCCACAAGAGGTGGTGGTAAACACCGCCATCTTTTTAGCTAATTTGAGTGGGAATTACCCTCTTGTCATCTTTGATTCAAAAAGCTAGGCGAATTCCACTAGTTGAAGTCCCTAGTCGAGATGGTCATGTTCTCAGTCTTGCATCCCAAATTCGGAATGTCAGTCAATTGTCAGAAGAGTTTGATAGAAGTTGATAAACACTTATAAACAGCAACAAAAGGGAAACAATTGTTATTTATTCTCAATACTTTATGCCTAACTCTTGTCGCAAGCGATACAGAATTGTATTTTGGTCAACTTGAGAGAGAATTTCTTGAATGACGCTGCTAGCGCCCAACTGTCCCCAAGTGCAGCCTTTTTTAAGATACACTTGAGCGGCTTTGCCAACGGAGTATGCACCATAACCAGCGATACCAGCTTGAGCGATCGCACTGCCAGCAAAGGCAGTAATATTGCTGGGATTGTCAGCACTGGTTATTGCAGCAGTACTTTTACCCAAGCCCAAAAGCAAGCTGCTACCTAATTCTCCTAGTAGCAAGCCACCAGAACTAAATAAAATCGTTTTTAAAATTTTCCCAGCTTCGTAGCTAGTCATTGGCAAACCATACAATCTAGCTAGGGCGCGAATTAAAGCCAAATCCGCAACAGTTCCGCCAAGGATATCTAAAAAAGCAATTGGATTGAGCATTACTGCCAAAGCTTTGTATTTGGTAAATTGCCAAATGATATCTTCAGCTTCTTGTTCGCGTAAGTCGATGGTTTTTTGAGCGATCGTGGCTTCTGCATCCCGTGCTTGGATGAGTGCATTTAAAGCCAGAAGCGATCGCCCTTCCCGATTCAGAATATTCAGAATTGTCTCTTTGAGTTCGTCTACTTGCGGTGGTGGTGTCTCCCATTCATAACTGACACGTCCATCAGGCCACTCAACCCGGACTTCCATTGGCGCTGGTTCCGCCGCCACCATCACAATTTCATCAGGTAGTAAAGGCTTTGCTTGAGGATGTCCAGCACCCAGTTGTTGCAAATTTTGGTAAATCACTCCCTGGTCTGTATCTGGATAAAGGTCTATCTTGTTAAATACTAAAATTAGGGGTTTTTGTGCTTGACGTAATTGCAGCAGTGCTTGATACTCAGTGCGCGTGATATCGCCAGACACGACAAACAAAATCAAATCAGCCTGATGCACTACTTCTCGCGCCATATCTGCCCGTAACTCACCCTCAATTTCATCTAATCCGGGGGTATCAATTAACTCTACTAGTACTTTACCGCCGGGTTGCCAACGGACGGAACGGGGCCATTGAGTGACACCGTTCAGGGGCCCAGTTTGCAGAATCTTCTCTCCCAGTAAGGCGTTTAAAACTGCCGATTTACCACGACTCACCAAACCAAAGGCAGCAATTCTAATAACGTTAGAATCCAGCTTCTTGAGTGTGGAGTTCAAAGCTTCTAATTCTGGTTTCAACAAACCTGCCAATTCTGGGTTGGATGAAAGCTGTCCTGACTTACGAAGATATCCATACCAAGACAGCGCTTGTCTGAGACTGGCGCGGGCACGATTTAAGTGAGTTTCTTGCAGATTTCGCACGAAGTTAGGTTGATTCAAGGTTGGACAAACAACAGGCTACATATCCATTTTGATCTAATTCCAAGATTGTCAGTCTGTTTTGTCAAATTAGGCAATACCTTTTAATGCAATGTCCATCTAAAACGTAGGATCGTGTTCATTATCCCAACACTTGCGATCGTGCCAGATCCTCTCAGTATGTTCACATTCAGATGCATTATCTATCCAAGGAATCGATGTAGAGTAATGCGAGGTTCCAATGGAAGCGAATAAGCTAGCAGTGAATAAAGGTAATAAGAAGGATAAAATTATCAATGTACAAATCGGTAGAACTATTAAATATCCACTGAGCAGTAGAATGTTAGTAGGTGTCCAAAAATTTATGCATATTTTATTATTTCTTTTGCAATTTTTTAAACTGGTTTTTGAATCCGAAAAAAGCATGATGCAGCCCTATTAATGTCAGGTTATATAACAATTCCATTTGAGTTTTTACAGCAAAGCTGACTGAGAGCTAGCCGAATTAGGTTTTGGCTATCAGTATATTTAGCAAAAATCAAATAGGAATCCTATATGAGTACGAATTTTTACATAAGAATATTATTGAAGCTATATACTTTAATGTCAAAGGTGCAAGTTACGACTTCTTATAAGTTTTAATTTATGGACACTAAAAAGTATTTTTAATGAAAATATGTTGAAGTTTTAGCAATCACCCTTACGTAAATCCCGGTAAATTTAACTTATAGCCTTCCACCGCCGATGCTAGATTGTTGTATTGCGATCGCCTTCTGGGTAAACAGGAAATTTTACTTACCGTCCCAGGCTTTCAGCCTCAAAAGTATGATTTTGGATTCGCTGCTAAGTGTATACCTAATACGTAATGGTGGCAGTATAGAAGTAGCGTTAATTTTTTTTATACCTAGAGACGATAAATCCGAAGCTTCAAGTAGAGGTGCATCTGCGATCGTTGGCTATGAAGATTTTTGAAGTGAATTAAAAAGCCGAATTTCTAAGGCTCAATTACGTTTCAGTTCGCAACCTCAAGTATATGCGGGCATTTACCGAAGCTTATCCAGACGAGGAATTAGTGCAACAACCTGTTACACTAATTTCTTGGGGTCATAATGTTAGGATTTTGGATACTGTTAAGGGACTTCCAAATAAAAAAATGTTCCAAAACTGAGGCAAAAACTCTCTCTATTTCTTCTCTCTGCGTTCTCTGCGCGGCAGTCGCTCATGGGGGAAACCCCCAAGACCGCGCTGCCTTGTCTCTGTGGTTCGTTTCTTGGAATAATTTATTTCTTGGAAGTCCCTAAAGACCAAACAGAACGCTTGTGGTACGTACAACAGACTATCGAGTATGGATGGAGTCGGAATGTTTTAGTTCACCGGGAGCAATGCGATTTTGTGAGGTGCTTAAAATTCGGGTGCTAAATCACCTATTTAGTGGTGCGATCGCAGCCAAATAACTGTTTTTATTGAGAATTGAACTCTGTAACTGAGAATTCAAGTCCGATCTAACAAAATCGCATTGCTCCCTAGTTCACCAGATTGAAAGCAAGTTGTATCACCAATTCTGAGCGAAATAAATGCTAATACAACTATAGATTCTGATTTAATTTAGAGTGTATTCCAATGCATAGAAAAATATCTTTTATCTATAGCCTTCTGTCGCTGATGCTGTAAAAACCACTTATACAACTCTGGATTATTATATGTCTGCGTCCAAGAGTCGTGCTTGGCTTCTGGGTAAACTGTAAATTTCACATTTCCGTCGTAGGCTTTGACCATGATTTCAGGCTCGCTTAAGGGAACTACATTATTCTTTGTCCCTGTGAAATGCCCACACAGCAAGATTTTTGAAATTACGTGCTGCTTGTAGATTACCACCGCCATAGATAGGCGCGATCGCACGTTCTGGCTGTGCTGCTGCTAAATGCCATGTTCCGTAACCACCCATGCTTAAGCCGATCAGGTAAACTCTATCTGGATCAACAGGATAGGATACAATAACCTGCTCCAGAAGGGTGTTTAATCGCTCTACATTCCAATATTCACTGCACGGAGATTGGGGTGAAATTGACAATAAAAAGAAAATCGCCCGTTGTTCTACAATCTTGGGGACGCCGTACTTTTTCACATCATCTAAGTTAGAACCTCTCTGGCCCGCACCATGTAAAAACAGGATTGTTGGCAAAAATAGCTGTTGTATTTGGTCGCGTAGCCGTAGCCCGTCGTAGATATCGCCTCCATCTACATGTACCCAATCGGGTAAAAATAACAGGTAGTTATAGCTGTCGATAGAACTAACTTGTCGTTATAGTGGCGGCATAGCGTTAAAAATTTTGTTAGTTCAATCTTTACGAACAGCAATAGTATAACTTGGCCTTTGTGTTGCTTCTCGTTGAGTTTTAACTAACCGAAAATCATTATCTATATATAGATGCTCTAAAAAAGAAGTTGCTAGGTAAACTTTTTCAAATTTCTTGACAGTATTTCTGTCCATATCTTTTAATTTGAGTTCTTGCTGTAAATCTATGTTTGGTGCTGCTTCCTTAAATTTAGATTCGACTGTTGTTGTAAACCACTCGTCTGCATCGTCAATTGTCAATGGAATTTCTCTATTCTTCAATGCTTGAAATATTCCAATATTTTTAATATCCCACTGCTCATCTCGAATGGAATACTTTTGCAATACCATTAAGTCGTAAGCTGGTAGTTTTGATGTAAATCTTTGCCAAAAACCAGACTGATGTCCTGGTGCATAGCGGGCAATATTTGCATAGTAACCATCATTATGAAAAATTTGGTAAGAATGCTCGTGTATCCTACCAGGTAAAATATCTTGAAAAGGTATAGTAGACCATATTGGCATCCATACTCCCGTGACGATCGCTACTTGCTCTGCAACTTTTGCAAAAGGGTTACGTTGGCTCAACTCTGCAAAATATGGTGCTAATTCATTTTTATAAAATTCTACTTTAGTCTTTAACGGCTCTAGATCGCGTCCCTTAACAAGTTCTAAAATTTGTTTTTTAATTTCTGTCGTACTCCAATATGCCAAATCTTTGGTAGTTGTGACATTTGCCATTACCGTCTATCCTGGGAAAGTTTCCAGATTTTGATTGCGTCATTAATAGACTACCTTGCTCAAAGAAGACAAATACGGGGACTCAAAGAAATAACTCTCCCTATCCCTGTGTCCCCGCGTCTTTTTAGTGAAGGGCTACTACCAAATCCGATTTCCATTTTCGTCAACTCGTGCTGCCCGAATTACGTCAGAAATCTCTTCGGCATCTTTAACGTGGTGGAGTGCTTTTTTTGTGCCGTCGGGTTCATCTACAACAAAATAAGTCGGGACTGTGATTTTATCGCCTGTAATATCTGGTACATCATCTACAGCTACCTGTTTAGCCTTTTCTTCAACAGATTGAGACTCATCAGCAATTTTATCTCCTGGATTTGCTGTTAAGTTTCTTTCATTGACGTTCGGTTCTTCGCGTAAATGTGTATCCTCACTTACTGGTTGATTAATTTGATTTTCTTGATTTTTATCACTCATGGCTTTTTCAGGTATTGACAAATCTAGCTTTACTAGTAGCATTCTAAAAAATCGAAGCTACAAAGAGTTCTTTCTCTGGAGAGACTTTGAAAATAACACGTCTTAGGTTAGATATTTACTCTGATTAATTTACTTCTTTAGTTGAAATAGGGTATATTTTCCCCTAATGCTTCTACAATTGTACGGGTATTCGCCTCCATCATTTTGATGTAAGAATCTGCTGGACTTCCTTTAATTCATTAGTAAGTTGCGATGCCTTTTGAGTAAATTTTTCTCTATCTTCAGGTGATATCTTCATCAAAATCCCGCATTGCGATCGCATTTTTCGCACTCCCCCAAATGTACGGATCTGGCACAACTTCTCCGTAATTGTAAAAGTACAAAAAAGGAGAATATTTTCCACACTTGATATAACTACTGATTCCCTTGCGATCGCAAACTTTCTAACGTTCCCTGCAAAAATTTACCCCATTCTGCTGCCAAAGGGATTTCTGTAAACGGAACCCGCACTGAATCAACAGATTCGGAAAATAGAAATTCTAACTCTATAGAACGACCTTTTTCTGGTATATTTTCTAAATCTACTTTTTTGTCATCTACTAAAAGATATATTTCTTTAAGATCAAGCAAAGAGAATGTTTCTAGTTTAACAGGCCCTTTAGGCGTGGGTTTTCCCCAAGTTATATTGTTGCCTTTTTGACCTAATACAGCGTAGATGTCATACTTAGCCCGTTCAAATTGCTCTGCCCAAGCGCGATAGGCTTCAACTTTTTGATATTCCTTCGAGCCTTGCCAAGCCAACCAGAAAAACATTACTAATAACGGTAACCACAAAAGACCACGTTCCATCGTTGAAAAAATTCCTGAGTGAAACTTGTAACTAAAAGTGCAAAATCCACCACTAAATGATAGAGATAAGTTATGGTAGTGAGCAAACTGGCAAAAAGCGGTGATGAGTTAATATGAGAAAACTTATATTATTGTGCTTGTTTGTCATTGGGTTAGGATCTGCCATATTTGCTTTCCTGAATTTCCAGGGATTGGCAGCTAAAGGAGAGTTTGAGACGATTTTGCTTGATTTTCGGGAAGATATCCCATCACTGGTTGTGGAACAGGATCTGCAAGCGATCGCCAAACAATACAACGTTACACCCCAATTAGACAACAAGCTTTCCAAAAAAGATAATGTTTATATTATCAAGGGCGATCGTCAACGGCTCAAAGAACTGAAAAAATCTCAGTTTGCCCAAGCTACAGAATTCATTGAACCAAACTATATCTACAGCAAAATTCCTCAACCCGGTCAAGCAGCTTGGCTAGGAGAATTTTTGAGACCCCAAGAAGATGATGATGAGACAACCCCCTCATTAACTGGCCCCAATGACCAATATTACAGCAAGCAGTGGAACTTGCACAAAATCGGCATTGAAGGCGCATGGAGTCAAACTAAAGGCAGTGGCATCACAGTTGCAGTAATAGACACCGGTATTACTAAGGTGCGGGACTTATATGAGACAAAATTCGTCAAAGGCTATGATTTCGTTAACGACCGAGAAGAAGCCACAGACGATAATGGTCACGGTACCCATGTTGCCGGAACTATAGCCCAAGCCACAAATAATAAATATGGCGTAGCTGGAATTGCTTACGAAGCTAGTCTGATGCCGCTAAAGGTACTTAGTTCTTATGGTGGCGGTACTGTTGCCGATATTGCCGAAGCGATTAAATTTGCTGCCGATAAAGGCGCAGATGTGATTAATATGAGCTTAGGCGGTAGCGGTGAAAGCAAGTTGATGAAAGAAGCGATCGAATATGCCCATAGAAAAGGCGTAGTTATCATTGCCGCAGCCGGAAATGAAAACACCAATGGGGCAAGCTATCCAGCCCGCTATCCTTACGTCATTGGCGTTTCCGCAATTGGCCCAGATGGTGAAAGAGCGCCCTATTCTAACTTTGGTGCTGGGGTAGATATCTCTGCTCCTGGTGGTAGTGAAGCTGGTAAGATTCTCCAAGAAACTATCGACGAAAAAGGCGAAGGGGTATTTCTGGGTTTCCAGGGTACAAGCATGGCTTCTCCCCACGTTGCTGGTGTTGCGGCATTAATCAAAGCTGCTGGCATCAAAGAACCAGATGAAGTCTTAAAAGTACTTAAACAGTCAGCGCGAGTTATCCAGGATGATGGTTTGAACTATTATGGCGCTGGACAACTCAATGCAGAAGCAGCAGTAAAACTAGCCTTTAGCGGACAAATCAGTTTTCCAGATTTCTTTAGGTGGTTAAGGGATAGCGGCTATCTTAACCCCGGTTTTTGGATTGATGGTGGTGCGATAGCACTGTTACCCAAGATTTTAATGGTAGTTGGTTCCTATCTGCTGGCTTGGTTTTTACGGGTTTACTTCCCCTTCACTTGGAGTTGGTCTTTATTTAGTGGACTAATCGCTGGTAGTTCTGGGTTATTCTTCCTCAAAGGAATCTATATTTTTGATCTTCCCCAATGGCCTTTCCGGGTTTTAGGCAGTTCAATTCCCGAACTAGGAAATACTCTCCAAGGAACCCATGCATTGAATCCTTTATTTGCTAGCGTACTGATTCCCATTGTGTTAATGGCATTGCTGCTGGGACATCCTAGTTGGAGATGGTTTGCCATTGGTTCAACCTTAGGTGTCACAGCGTGCTTGACAGTAAGTGCGTTTTTCGATCCAGCAGTTATGGGTTTGGGAAGTGGTCACTTAGCACGCCTCTTCCTCATCACCAACGCCCTAATCTGTTATGGACTTGCTCGTTTAGCATTGAAAAATGACGAAAAAATAGCATAAATGGGGAATGGGGGAAGAGTTATTAATAGCTCCTAACTCCTATCCCCTATTTCTTATCCCTTACTCCCCACTCCCCACTCCCTACTCCCCACTTCTTATGAGCATTACACTTACAGGTACAATCGAACGCCGTGATATTGGCACAGGCGCATGGGCGTTAGTTACAGAAGATGGCGTTACTTACGAAATCCTCAGAGGAGCTGACAAAGACTTACTCAAAGCCGGACAAAAAGCAAAAGTTAAAGGACAGGTTCGTGAAGATATCATGACAACTGCCATGATTGGCCCTGTCCTAGAGGTTAAATCTTTTGAGGTAATTTAGTTCTGACTAGCTGTGGAATTTAGAACCTCTTGAAGACGGCTTCTAAACTCCCCTTTGGGATGACCTCCTTTTACTTCACCCACAATCTGAAATTCCCCTTCTGGAGAATTGCAGATGATGTAAGTAGGCCATCCCATTTCTGATTTATCGGGATACTGAGTTAATAAAATCTTGCGATACTTGCGGTAAGCAGCCGTATCCTGCATTTTTACATCGATAAATTCTAAACCCAGTTCTTCAGCCACTTTTTTGTCATAAAAAGACATTTTGTGGCAGATGCCGCACTCTTCTGAAGAGAACTTAATTACAGCTAAACTCATGGGTTGGGGACTCTTTGATTCTAGGCAAAGTTTTTTAGCATAATGCCATGAAATATTACCATATAGCTGGTCATTCTTGGCAAATTAATAGTGAAACCCTGAACCAGTAACTTTTTTTCCTTCCCTGCTTCTAGTAGGGAGGGCAATTCTTTGGGAGTAAGGGTCAAAATGTAGAAAAAAAATTAAGAATATGATTAAATATCATAGCAATCATTTTGCTATAGCATCTCTAGCTCATAATAAAAAGAAAGCGATTCAGGACGGCATTATCAGGTTACGCTTTATCCTGGCAACATAAGGATACTCAAGGTCTACCAGCAGTAACAACAAGTAGAGTAATGCACTACAGTTACGTAGGCAGTGTCTAACGACAAGCCGCTACGCATCTAAGCCAAAAAAAACCCCCAGTGGGTGTTAGCCAACCAGGGGAGTTAGTTATCAGGGTGCATCTACCAATTAAATGTTCTCAGGTTAAACGCCATACTCCGGATAAATTTGTACAAAGGTTAGTTATTTATTAAAATAAAAAAACCCCTGTTGGTGTTAACCTAACTAGGGGAGTGAGTTATCAGGGTGCATCTACCAGTAATCTTTTCTAGGGGCAGCCAGTATCTTCCGGAGAAAATCGTCAAAATCGGTTTTGATGGCAATGTCTACAACAGGCTACGCCTACGAAACTAGAAAAAACCCCCAGTGGGTGTTAGCCAACTAGGGGAGTGAGTTATCAGGGTGCATCTACCAATAATCTTTTCTACAGTAAATGGGTCGCTACCGGATAAATTAGCAGAGGTTGAATTTGTTACTGTTTGTTTATCAAAGAAAAACCTCAGAGGGGTTAGTTATCAGGATTAATTTGCCAATTAAATAATCGGTGTGTCAAGCATGATTGCTGCTTTAGGGCTTACGCATAAGAGATCCTCGAACCCCTGAAAAAGTTAGCTCTTAGAGTTTCCCCTTTTCCAGAGGAGCCATTAGATTGCTCTTAACGTAGCGATAGCAACGTAGAAATGCGTAGGGTAGGAACTACTAAAAGGGTTCCCTGACTCTTAAAGCTTGCTAGAACGTCTTTGAGCAGGAGAAGCAACTGGCGTAGGCTGTATTAGATAAAGGTTTCAAGCTTTTAGTGCGTAAGTTTTGTGCTTACTTCTTTCATAAAAAAACCCCCCAGTGGGCGTTAGCCAACCAGGGGAGCTAGTTATCAGGGTGCATCTACCAATTAAATGTTCTAGGTTTAACTACCATGCTCCGGATAAATTTCTGAGAAAATTGATTTTTCTTTTGTGCCAAAAAACAAAAGTGGATATTAATTGAATTAAGGGAGTTCTAGATCAAGGGACATCCCATCTACTAATCAAGTATTCTAGGGTTAAGCACTATTTTCTGGTAGAGAATATCTGCGTCGGAAGTTGCTGTTGTTTGCCAAAATTGAAAAAAACCCCCAGTGGGTTTTAGCCAACTAGGGGAGTTGAAGATCAAGGTGCATCTACCAATTAAATGTTCTAGTCGCAAGTAATCCGATCCGGATAAAGTTGTAAAGGCAGAAAAAGCAAAACAACTAGAATCAGAAACATTCAGGAGTCGGATGCATCTAAGTTATGAGAGGGAGCGAAAAATCGACTTGAAACTTTCGCGTTTCAAACCAGATTTAGGAGGCAAACAGGAGAAACTGTGACCCAGGAATTCCACATTTCGGTAACTCCTGTAGGGCGAAATGACTACTTGGTGCGGACGGAACAAGTCGCGCCTGGGGTACCATTGGCAGAAGAATTGGTGAGTTGGCCTGTAGCTGATTGGTTAATAACTGCTGGGCATTTGATGAATGATCCGTTAAAGTCGGTGTTGCAAGGAGATCCATTTGCCTCTGGTGGGCACGAAAGCGATATAGCTAGAAATTCTGTTAATTTGGTGGTCTTGGGTCAACAATTTTATAACGCCCTATTTCAAGGCACTCTCAGGGATAGTTGGATTACTGCCCAAGGTATTGCTCAGAACCATCAACAAGTACTACGCTTACGGTTGGGGCTAAAAGACACTAGATTAGCTCGTCTGCCTTGGGAAGTCATGCACGCAGGCGATCGCCCTCTGGCTACCGGGCCTTATGTCGCTTTTTCTCGCTTCCAAAGTGGAATTTTGGGAGTTTCGCCTTTGCGATCGCTTCGGGGGGCTACGCCTACACAAAATATGCCCACACCACTACAACAAGGTGGTGTAAGAGTATTGATGGTAATTGCTTCCCCCTCAGATCAAGTCCGCCTTGACTTACAGAAACAGGAAGCTGTCAAACTGCAAGCAGAGCTTCACCGAATACCACGAATTGCCGAAAATAGCAATCGCTTTCCAGAAATTGAACTAACTGTATTAGATCAACCAGGGCGGGAAGAACTGACGCAAGCTCTAGAACAAGGCAGATATCATGTTCTCCACTACTCAGGTCATAGCAACTTAGGTTCCAATGGCGGAGAAATTTATCTTGCTAGTCGCAGAACTGGTTTAACGGAAATCTTGACTGGGGACGATCTCGCTGGTTTGCTCGTCAACAATAATATCCAAATGGCGGTGTTTAACTCCTGCTTGGGGGCGTACACAGCTGCATCCGATCCCTCTGGAGATACTGGCGAACGAAATCTGGCAGAAAGTCTGGTGAAGCGCGGAATTAGAAGCGTTTTGGCAATGTCAGAACGGATTCCTGATGAAGTGGCGTTGACGCTTACACAATTGTTTTACCGTAACTTGAGTCAGGGATATCCAGTAGATTTGTGCGTCAGTCGGGTACGCCAAGGATTAATTTCTGCTTATGGTTCTCACCAGATGTATTGGGCATTACCGATTTTATATCTTCAGCCAGAATTTGACGGTTTTCTGAGCCAGGAAACTGAGTTATCGGAAAGTGCAAAGCCCAATCAGTATAATTCGCCTTTAGGGGCAACTTCTACGATGTACTCTGCTATGGCAGACGATAGCGAGATGCCTTTAGGAATGGAAGATATGATTCCTTCTAATTTGGCGCGTGATTCTGGGTTGGACTGGCTAGGTGAAGATACTTGGGGCGATCTTGTTGATGAAATTGAGTATGATGACCCAAGCTATGCAGAAGATTGTGCTATAGTTTCGGATTTATTTCGTCAGCTAGATAACCAAACAGTTCCAACTGAACTGGATCAACAAATTTCAGAAAATAGTCTTCAGCAAAGCCACGTTTCAGAAGAAATGACTTCTTCGCAAGAGGAAGCAGATTTGTGGGGAGAAGCCCCAACACCGTCGCCTCCAACTCCTGGAAACTTGGAAGGAAATTGGCAAAATTCTGCTGATTTTTTGCGTAGGCGTAGCCAGCCGCAGGTATCGCAACCAGCCCTACCAGCATCTCGTACCCGTCGCCGCCAGGTGTGGCCGATTGTGGGTATTGTGGGGATCAGTGCGTTAGTAGCTGCGATCGGTTTAAATTGGTGGTGGCATCGAACCCAGCAGTCAATTCTGCCTAACATCCCAGTAATTCCTACCCAGTCTTTACCCATTAAAAAGCAGCAAAATATAGACTTACAGGCAGCAGATACTGGAATTGTCACTGCCACCGCTACAGAAAAATTGAGCCAAGGCGACTTGCAAAGTGGGTTATTGGCTGTAGAAGAACTACTCAATCGTGGCGCACTGACTGCGGCTGAAACTGCCCTGAAACTGATTTCAAGTAAACAAGCTGACGATCCATCGGTGAACTTTTACAAGGGACGATTAGCATGGCAGTCTATCCAAGTCGGGAACAATAACTATAGCGTCGATGATGCCCGTCGTTACTGGGAAATTGCTGCAAAAGCTAACCCAGAATCGCTTTTGTATAATAACGCTTTGGGATTTGCTTACTACACTGAAGGCGATCTAAATCGAGGTAATGATTCTTGGTTTAAGGCTTTGAAT
Source organism: Nostoc sp. (assembly GCF_036919495.1). GTDB lineage: Bacteria > Cyanobacteriota > Cyanobacteriia > Cyanobacteriales > Nostocaceae > Nostoc. Next base: position 13,755 of record NZ_JBALBZ010000081.1, on the reverse strand, counting down.
TTAGCTCTTAAAAAGCAGAACACAGACTCAACATCTACAAAGACAGCAGTGCCTCAAGATGCTTTAACTTCTTATGCTGGTTTAGCTCTCGGACTGTATAAATCTGCACTGAGTCAATCTAATGGTAAGCAGACACAATATCTGAAAGAAGCGATCAAGCTGCGGCAAATGGTTCTCAAGTCTGATCCAGTCAATTTCCAGGTAGATAAATTAGCTAAAAATTGGCTGTGGACGGAGAAGGCGATTGAAGATTGGCGATCGCTCCTTCAGGAGAAAGGTGAAGAGCAGTAATTTGTTGCAAGTGAAAAGGGCGCTTAGAAACCGCGTCTACACAGGCAAAACCCACCTCTGTGGGTTTCAAACCCTCAATTCTTTCTTAGTCCGCACAGGCGGACTTTGTTTGTATAGCCGAGAATTCTATTCGCCGGGCTTTGATACTCGTGAACAAGTCTTTAATACTCTTTTACTTTTATTAGCCCTTGTTTAAATTTAAACTTTCGCCGCAGCAGCACTTGGTAAATTGACTTTCAATCGCTTAAACATCGCTTCTCGTGCTTGTGCAGCGAGGCTATCATCAAAAGGTTTTAAGGTAATTTCCTGCTGATACTTTAGCCGCAATGCTGTTTGAATTAACCAATCAGCGACAAAAGGATTTTTCGGTAACAAAGGGCCGTGGGAATAAGTAGCGATCGCATTCTGATAAAATGCTCCTTCTGTCCCATCCTCTCCATTATTTCCCAAACCGTACACCACGCGCCCCAATGCTTCCACTTTCCCCAACTTGGTACGTCCGCCGTGATTTTCAAAGCCTACCAAATATGGTGTGCTACCCGTCATCTCTTTTAAATCTCGCGCTAGGCGTGAAGCTGTCACTTCAATTACCAAGTTACCAATACAACGCTTAGTATTTTCACCAGGATGCACGGAAACTAAATCGAGGATTCCTAAACCATCAATCCGTTGTCCCAAGCCTGGTTCATAATAATGTCCTAGTAATTGGGGTGAACCACATGTAAATACTCCCGGTGTTCCATTTTCGATTTTCTCGCGCATCGCGTCAGCTTTCGCACCCTGCAAATCACGCATGACAATTTCTTGCTGACGATCTTGTGCGCCACCACCAACTATTACATCTACAGTTTTAATATCTGCGGCTGTAGTATTTTGATCTAGGGGTAACACTTTAACATCGTATCCCCGCCACTCGGCGCGACGTTCTATAGTAATTACATTACCGCGATCGCCATAAGTACTCATCAGCGTTGGATAAAGCCAACCTATTGTTAATTCTAAATTTTGGGAACTCATATTCATAATTCGTAATTCGTAATTCGTAATTCGTAATTCGTAATTTGATTGGGTATTGGGAACTGGGGAATGGGAAAAAATTTATCTAAATCCTTACTCCCCACTGCTCAATTTAAAGAATTTTCCGCCCAGTCAGAACTTCTCGCACTTCTAACATGGCTGAGTAAGTGGGTAGAATATGCAAGGTTTCATTCTCTGGTGTATGCTCTAATGCAGTAGCGATCGCTTGTCGCAAATCTTCTTCCACAATTAAATTTAAGTTACTCTCAGGGGACTTTTGGCTGTAACGTAGACGTAGTGCCATATCATAGACGCGATCGCCACTCACTACTAAAGTCCCGCCGCGTTCGACTAATTTCTCGGTATCTACGTCCCAAATCCAGGATACATCAGTACCATCGGGTGTGCGATCGTTCAAGACTAGCAGTGTGGTTTTATCTGTGCTTTGAGTAACTACGCGAATAGTTTCATTCGTTCCTACAGGATTTTTTGATAACAATATTCGCACTCGTTTACCGTTAATTACCAAATCTTCTGCACGACCAAAGGCAGCTTGAAAGGTATTAATAGTATCTCTGATTGTTGCTTCATCAACTCCCAACTCAATAGCCGCAGTTGCAGCAGCTAAAGTATTATATTTGTTGTACAAACCAACTAGAATTTGCGACCATTCACTACTTTCGAGAGTCGGTTTACTTTTACTAAAACCACACTTGGGACAAGTAAAATCTCCTAAATGAGACAAATAAACACCCTTGTAATCTAGAGAATGTCCACATTTGGGACAATAAATAGAATCAACTGCGTGAGGAATTGCTTCTAAATAATGTTCTGGTTCATTCAAACCAAAGAACAACACCCGTTGGGGTAACTGCTGACCGAGATTAGATAAAGTTGGGTCGTCAGCATTGGGAATTACCACTGTTTCTGGTGGTAGGGTAGAAATAACTTTTGTCCAACGTTTACTAATTGTATCTACTTCACCGTACCTATCAAGTTGGTCGCGGAACAAGTTTAAACAGAGAATAATTCGCGGCTGGAGTGGTGCTAATACTCTTGGGACAATATTTTCGTCAACTTCCAAAATGGCGTAATCAGTATTTAGCGTACCTAGTAAGTTGGTGCTTTCTAATAGCGCCGTCATCAAGCCATTTTCCAGATTTGCACCTGTAGAATTATGAGTGACGCGAAAACCCTTGCGTTCTAATATCGTGCATAAAAGCAGGGCTGTAGTGGTTTTGCCGTTAGTACCAGCAATTAAAATAACTCCGTTTTTAACTTGCTGACTCAATAATTGTAAAAGTCGGGGTTCAATGCGACGAGCAATCGAGCCTGGTAATACACTAGCAGCACCCAGACGGAGCGATCGCACTATAAAGGTTACACTTTTTGCCACTAACACCGCGAAACCCAATCGCAGCCTATCTATGAATTGTATTTTCTTTCCCACATCGGTATCCTAGTCTTCTGGCAGTTGCTAATTGAAAATATTTAATTGCAAATTTAATATGCGTGAGTTTAGCGAATCCTAGCTGAAAAAGCCAGCCTTAAAATCAAGTTGCAGGAAATTAGGGGGAGTGGAGACAGGTGGCAGGGGACAGGGGAGAGTTAGAATCTAGTTCATCCACCTTGGAACTCCGTTCATCCACCTTGGAACTCCGTTCATCCACCTCGGAACTGGATTCATCCACCTTGGAACTCCGTTCATCCACCTCGGAACTGGATTCATCCACCTCGGAACTGGATTCATCCACCTCGGAACTCCGTTCATCCACCTCGGAACTGGATTCATCCACCTCGGAACTCTGTTCATCCACCTCGGAACTGGATTCATCCCCCTCGGAACTGGATTCATCCGCCTTGGAACTCCGTTCATTCACCTCAGAACTGGATTCATCCACCTCGGAACTGGATTCATCCGCCTCGGAACTGGATTCATCCACCTCAGAACTGGATTCATCCGCCTTGGAACTCCGTTCATTCACCTCAGAACTGGATTCATCCACCTCGGAACTCCGTTCATTGTCTCCATCATCCACTTACAAGAGATAATCTCAGTAGACGTTATCTTAAAAAGTAGTGCGCGGGCGTAATTACATATCCAGCCCAGTTTGCCTAATTCAGCACAAACTCACGACAAGTAGTAGCTTGCAAGGTTCCTTTTGATGAATAGCACAAAGTTTCTTTTTTTACATAAACAAATTACTGGCTGGCAAAGGTGGTTGTCCAAATGCCTGTTGTTGCTTGCAAGTCTTTTCATTATAAGTATGCAACCTGCACATGCTGGTCTCAATAATGATTTATATGATGGCAACATCTTTGTAGTTTATGCTGGCAATGGTTCATTGGTTCCTCCCAGACAGACACTTGCACAGGCTTTAGCGGAACATAAACCCATATTTTTGGCCTTTTATTTGGATGACAGCAGCGATTCCAAAAGATATGCCATTTCCATTTCACGGGTACAGGAATTCTATGGTCGGGTAGCAGAAATTATGCCTATTAATGTAGATGGTATCCCACTGAAACAGACCTATAATCCTACAGAAGCAGGATATTATTATTCTGGGGCTGTTCCTCAAGTTGTGGTGTTTAATAAATCAGGTGAAGTCGTTTTAAATAAAAAAGGTCAAGTACCTTTTGAAGAGATAGACGATGAATTTCGTAAAATCTTTGATTTAGTACCACGCACTGAAACAGCACAGCTAAAACGGCGAGCTTTTAATGAGTTTAGTAGTGAGTTAGCTAAGTAACTTATAGGGTAGGCCAAATTGGTCTGCCCTAATTTTTAGTGATATCTGTTACTACATTGCCGCCGATGTCAAAGCATAATATTGAAATATCTGTGTTAACAGATTAGAAAGTTTATTCATAGTCTATAGTCCGTAACAAATGACTAATGACTAATGACTAATGACTCATGACTAACTAGAGTGTATTCTAATGTCAAAAGTTTACACGACTCAGGAGCTAATTCAAATTTTGGCAGCCGAACGCCAAGCCTGCCTCAAGGGAAAACGCCTAAAATTAGAAATACCAGTCTCTGGCAATCCTGTAATTGACCAGTTTCTCATGACTGATGGGCTGCAAAAGTTCACTGCTTATCAAGATTTCAAAGCTGCAATTCATGAATATCAGAGGGAAAACCAAGTTTCAGGTATTATTTGGCGTGAGGTAACAGTCAAAGGTAAAAATTTAAACTATCCCGAAGTAGACAGCGAGTTAATAGCCCTCAGCAGTGACTTAGAAATATTAAAAACTGCTAAAAATTCTATTGTAGAATTTTGGTATGAAGTCTCGATGGGGATGGATTTATACTTGAGTTTCAATAATAATAAACAGTACCAAAAAATTGTCACATCTGATGTAGAAAGAATTGTTCAAATAACAGAATGGGCAAGTTTATGCAAGTGGGAAAATTCTAGCTTTTTGGAAATGATTTTGCAGCTAGGATGGGGAAAACCAGAAGAAGCTTGTTATAAACGAGGAAGACCGCAATCGGGTAGTGAATATATTCATGCAGTCAATCCTGGTAATCGACCTATTGGTTGAGTGAAGAGGCAGGGGGGAGGTAACAGGAGGCAAGAGGGAACAACCATATTATCTTTGCTTGATTGCTTATTAAACTCGAAGAACCCGTTTTCTCAAAAACTCTTTCTTTTCTCTTGCCTTCTGCCTCCTTCAAAATTGATTCTGTCCGATGAGATTGACGATCGCACTAGCTAAATCTCCTGGATCGACGGGTTTAGGTAGGTGTTTTTGAAATCCTGCTGCCATTGCTTGGTTGTAGTTAATTTCTCCAGCATAAGCTGTCAGTGCGATCGCGGGAATTTGCCCACCTTGCTCTGGCGGTAATTTTCTCACCTCGCGCAGCAGCATATAGCCATCCATTAAGGGCATTCCAATATCACTTAACAAAATATCTGGCTTTGATTGAGTTAGTATTTCCAGCGCTTCAGTTGCTGACTCAGCTAGTGTTACAGTTGCGCCATATTGTTCTAGCGCAAAGCTAAAAAACTCTCGCACATCAGCTTGATCGTCCACAAGTAGAATTTTTACTCCAGCAAGTAATGTGTCATCAGTACTGAGTTCTGGTTGAGAAGCCTCATCACTGCTGACTCTTAACTCTGAGTTTTTGAGCAAAGGTAGTCTGACTGTAAAGGTAGCTCCTTGTCCTTCTCCTAAACTCTCTGCCTGAACTGTACCACCGTGAAGTTCTACCAAGTGACGCACAATTGCCAGTCCCAATCCCAGCCCGCCAAATATCCTGGTTGTCTTGGCATCTGCTTGTCGGAAGTAATCAAATACGTAGGGCAAAAATTCCAGCATGATTCCCTTACCTGTATCAATCACCTGGATTTGGGCTTCTGACCCAACTTGCTCTAGACGCACTTCTACTCGTCCTTCTGTGGATGTGAATTTAACGGCATTGGAGAGGAGATTCCACATTACTTGTTGCAAGCGATCGCCATCACCCAAAACTTTGCCGATATCAGGACTTAGCACCGTTTTTATTTCAATTGATTTGGCTTCTGCCGCTAAACGCACCGTTTCTAATGCACCTGCGATCGCTACTTTCAAATCCACTGCATAAAGATTTAACCTAACCTTACCTTGTAATATCCGCGAAACATCAAGTAAATCTCCAATCAGTTGGGTTTGTAACTTGGCATTACGCTCGATTGTTTCCAATGCCCGGATTCTCGTGGCTTCGTCAAAGTTGCGGGTTCTGAGTAACTTCGCCCACCCTAAAATCGGATTCAGGGGAGTTCTAAGTTCATGGGAAAGGACAGCGAGGAATTCATCTTTAATGCGGTTAGCTGTCTCGGCTTGCGCCCTTGCAGTTTTTTCGGCTTCGTAAAGTTGAGCGCGGGCGATCGCTTGGGCACACTGCTGTCCTAGTGTCAACATAAATCCCCGGTCTTCTTCATTAAATATTTGAAGAGGAGTAAAGCTTAATCCCAAAGCCCCAATTACTTTACCTTCTGCTACCAAAGGAATAGAAGCCCAGGCATTATTCCCTATAACAGTCACAATATCTGCTAAGTCGGGATATCTAGCAATCATGGCTGCTAAATTTTCTAAAAAAACCGGCTGCCCAGTTCTGACTGTTTCTGCTATTTGGTTAGATGCTGTGATGGGAAAAGTTACCCAAGTATCTATAAGTGTTTGCGGATAGCCAATTGCTTGCACAACTTTTAGGGTAGTACCTCCCTCAGTAAGTAAGACAACGGAACCACCAGTAGCTTCCAAGGCGGCAATGCCTTGGTTCACCACTACATCGGCTACCTGTTGGGGAGTTAAGGCTTCCGAGAAGGCAGCAGTTATTCTTTGCAAAAGTATGGTGCGATTGACAGACCTTTCAGTTTCTTGGTATAGTCTGGCGTTGTCGATCGCTATTGCTGCCCGACGAGCGATATCCTCTGCTAAAGCCAAGTCTGTCTGTTGATAGTGCCGACCTGACTCGGCTGTAAAAAAAGAGATTGCTCCAAATAATTGCCCACGGGAACGAACGGGAATCACCATTAAAGAAGAAATACCCAGGCTTCGCAGCAATTGCAGATGTTCCTCATTTTGAGCCATCTGGACAAAATTATAGTCAGATAATTCGGGATAAAAGATAGATATTCCCAATCCTAACTGCTCCACAAGCTGTTTTGTTCGAGTTTTGGGTGGATAACGCCGTCGGATTTCATCTAAAATACTTTGTTTTGTGGGATCGGCAATTGCGATCGCAATTTGTTTACTTGACCAATCTTTCTGGAAAACATCTACAATACACCAGTCAGCTAGGGTAGGAACTGCTAAATTAGCCACACTTTCGAGGGCGATTTCATAATCCAATGAGGCAGCTAGTAAGGTGCTGGCTTCGACTAAAAACTGTTGTGTGGCTTCAACTCGTTTGTGATCGTAGAGCGCAGCTTGCCGTTCGCTAATATCTTCAATAATGCCTAATGCATACTTTGGTTGTCCCTTATCATCCCAAACTGCTGATGAAGTTAGGTTTACCCAAACAATAGAACCATCTTTGCGGATGTAGCGCTTTTCTAGAGAATAACCACTAATTTCTTTTGTTAAAACTCGTCGAGCATTTTCCCAATCAATTTCTAAATCGTCAGGGTGGGTAATTTCCTGAAAGTTTAATTGGATTAATTCTTCATGGCTATACCCAGTAATTTCGCACAGAGCAGGATTAACCTGAATAAATCGTCCATCCAAAGCTATTAAACTAATGCCCACAGCTGCCTGGTTGAACATTGCCCGGAACCTTTCTTCGCTTTCTCGCAAGGCAACTTCTGTTTGCTTTGCTGCTGTCACATCTGCCAAAATAATCCCAATTCCTACCGTTTCCCCCATTGGGTTGTTGACCGGGTAATAGTTGCCCAGCCAGTAGCCGTAACGTTCTGGTTGTTCCCTTGTCTTACCACTGATTTCTACATTCAGCAGGGGTTCTCCAGTATCTAACACGCGCTGTAACTGTAGCTCCCAATCAGCCGCCATCGCTGGTAAAACTTCCCCAAATTTGCGCTCTAGATGTTCTTCAATGGTTAAACCGTTAATGTCAGCGAAAACTTGATTAATTCGGATATATCGCAGTTCCCGATCCAAAAAGCATACAGCAACGGGAGCAGCTACTAAGAGCGCATCTAGAAGAGATAGAGATTCGGCATAATGGACTAAAGCCTGGTGGATGTCTCGATAAAGTCGGGCATTTTCCATTGCTAAGGCAGCCCGATGGCTAATATCTGTTGCTAAAGTTAGGTCAGTGCGATCGTAGCGACGGTCTGATTGGGTGCTGACAAAACTAATAGTTCCGAGGACTTGCCCTTGTGCGATTAATGGCACAATCATCACAGACTTTATCCCTAATTGCCGAACAAGTTCTAAGTGTTCTTCATTCTGAGTACCTGCTACTAATAGCGAGTCAGGTATCTCTGAGATTAATTCACTTTGCCCAGTTTGCAGTACTTTAGTAATTACACTTGCACCCTTGTAATCTGTGGCATACTCCTGAAGTTTACGCGCTAACTCCGCTTTGGATGGGTCTGCATGGGCAATGGGTAGACGGCGAATGGAACCATCTTCATTTAAAATGTCAACGCTACACCAATCAGCTAGCTGGGGAACTGATATTTTGGCTATCTGTTCTAAGGTTTCTTCGTAATCTAGCGAAGTAGAAAGTAAACTACTAGTTTGGGCGATATGGCGAAGTCTTTCTTCAGCCTGCTTGCGCTCTGTAATATCAAGAACAAAAAAAGCTCCTCGATCTACAGTCCCTTCAAAGTGGCTACCACCCGCCAAAATTGGGAAGCGCGAACCGTCTTTACGAATATATTCTTTTTCAAAGGGGGTACAAAAGGAATTGTCTTGAAATTGAGTTAGTGCTTGCTTATCGAGTGGCAGGTATTCTGTAGGAGTTAGGTCTTGCCAATGAAGTGTTCCGGCAAGTAATTCTTCACGGGTATAACCCACCATATTTAGCAAGGCATCGTTAGCGTCTGTAATCCTACCGTCTCTATGCCAGAAGCCAATACCAATCATATTAGACTCAACCACACTGCGAAACTTCGCTTCGCTTTCTTGCAGTGCTTGCTCAGTTTGTTTCAGTTGAGTAATATTTACACCTACACAGATAATACCCTGAATGCTATTGTCTACATCCCTTAGCGGTTCAACCAGCAAATCGTAGTAACGGTTTTCTCCACCAATTGTCAGATAAACTTCTTCACGGGTTGAAATACCAGTTTCTAGTACCTTCTGCTTAATTGCCCTCAATTGCTCTGCTACTAAGGCTGGAAATAATTCATAGTCGGACTTACCCAGGATTTCCTCAGCAGTGTTTAGACTTTGAGGATTATGAATCCACTGATATCGCAAATCGCGATCCTGCTGAAATACTACGATATCTGAACTACTTAACGCTAATCGAAATCGCTCCTCACAAACTCTGAGCTTTTGGAGATTTTCATCAGCCCAGCTTTTAGCAGTCTTTAATACCTCACATAAGATACTAAAAAGCAATCCTTGTAATGCAAATAACCCAATTCGGAGAAAATTGGATAAGTCAAAACTCAGATCATCAGATAGGGGGAGAAAGAAGTAACCACTCAGTAACGCAGACAAAGAAGTTGCTAACAGCCCCGATTTCAAACCACCATACCAAGCACTCACCATTACAGCGCTAAAAAACAGCAAGAAAGGAGTTTTCCTCATGCTTAACCAGGGGTCTAGCATCAACATCAGCACTAATGCAAGTGTGACAATTAATACGACAATGCCATAACGCAGTAAGTGGGAATAACGAATATGGGGCATGAAAATATTTTGGAATAACCAATACTTATTGCAAAGGCTTTATACACCCTAAGCTAGTTTGTAATTTTTAGTAATTTATCCACAGATAGATTTTTATTTATTTAAAAAACTTCTTTTGTAAGAGGTTAATTACTCAGTAATATAGTATGTAAAGCCAGAATTTATTACTAATCTTCTATATCTATAACATCAATTTGCTGCCGATAAATACTCAATTCCAAGAAATGCATTGACCCAAGTTTATAAAAAATATCAAAATAAATAGCTGAAACCGCTACTCTTGTCTTCGATTTCAAAAGTTTGTGGTTGATCGACTTTTTATAGTTAATTACTTTGTCCTTCTGTCACATACTCGATTGCTAGATTGATGGTATTTTATTTTTGCACTCCTTTATCCCAATCGCGATATAAGCTATGACACTCAATTTATATTTACTGCGACATGGAGAAACTACTTTTAGTCAAAGTGGTCATTTCTGCGGTGAAACCGATGCGGAGTTGACAACAGAAGGGATGCAGATGGCATCCGGTTTTGCCGATGTTTATCAAAAATTGAAGTGGGAGGCGGTTTATGTTAGCCCGATGAAGCGCACAATTGCAACTGCCAAGACATTTTGTGATGCTATTGGTATGGATATGCAGTTGCGTGACGGACTTAGAGAAGGTAGTTACGGCGAATGGGAAAGGAAAAGTAAATCGTTTGCCCAAGAGAATTACGCAGAAAACTATGTAAAATGGTTGACAGAACCCGCTTGGAATGCGCCCATTGGTGGAGAAACTGCGGTAGATATTGCTAACCGTTCTATGCCTGTAATTGCTGAAATTCAAGAAAAACATCCCCAAGGTAATGTTTTAGTAGTTTCCCATAAAGCCACGATTCGGATTATGCTTTGCAGTTTACTGGGAATTGATTTGGGACGCTATCGCTATCGAGTGAATATTTTGGTCGCGTCGGTAAGTATGGTTAAATTTGACGTTAATGGCCCTTTGTTAGAAATATTAGGCGATCGCTATCATATACCCGATCGTATTCGCTCTCGTCCGGGAACATAATAGGGGAGCATCCCGTTTTGGCGAATTGCCCTCAGACTAGAAATTGCTGGCTCACAAACTCTCGTCCGCCTAGCCTGCGGCAATGACATTTTTCAGCACTGCTACCAATTTTTCAATATGTGCTGCTTCATGAGTTGCCATTAAAGATATTCTAATCCGACTTGTGGGGACTGTCGGGGGGCGAATTGCTGGGGCAAAAATGCCAGCATCTCTTAGCTGTTTTCCAGCTTTGACGGCATCTGTTGCACTGGACAATTGAAAACATAGTATAGGTGATTCCGAAGGTAATAATTTTAGATTAGGTAACTGTTCTTGCAGCAAATTTTTTAAGTGATGTACATTTTGCCACAATTGGACACGGCGTTGTGGTTCTTGTTGCACTATCTTAATTGCTGCTAAGGCCGCAGCTGTATCAGCAGGTGAAAGCCCAGTTGTGTAAATCCAAGTGGGTGCGCGGTTTTGCAAAAAGTCAATTAGGGCTTTACTTCCTGATACATACCCGCCTAAACTACCCAAAGCTTTACTCAAAGTGCCAACTTGAATTAACTGCTTTCCTGTACATCCAAAATGTTCGACACACCCAGCGCCAGTTTTTCCTAGTACCCCAGTGGCATGAGCTTCATCAACTAGCAGCATACAGTTAAATTCATCAGCGATCGCCAACAGTGCTGGCAACGGACATAAATCGCCATCCATACTAAAGACGCTATCAGTAAGAATCAAACAGCGTCGGTAGTTTTGTCGCTGTTGACTCAACTGAGTTTTTAAAACTGCAATATCACAGTGTGGGTATTCTATAAATACTGCACCACTGAGAATTGCTCCATTTTTCAGGCTGGAATGATTGTACTGGTCAGATAAAATTAAATCACGCTTGCCTACAAGGGCGGTAATTGTACCCAAATTGGCTAGATACCCGGAACTAAATACCAAGGCATCTTCTGTTTGTTTGGTAGATGCGATCGCTTCCTCTAATCCTCTGTGTAATTGCCGATGCCCACTGAGTAATCTAGAACCAGTACTACCAGTTCCAAATTCTGCGATCGCAGCAGTTGCGGCTGCCATCAATCGCTCATCCCCAGTCAATCCTAAATAATCATTGCTGGCAAAATTAATTACCTCTTGCCCAGCTAAAATCACCGTTGCACCCGGACGACCGTGGATTGTTTGTACTGAACGATACCAGTCCGCCCGATGAATTGTTGCTAAGGAATGTTCTAGCCAGGCATAAGGGTCGGTGGGCATGGGGAGGCAGGGGAAGAATAACAAAATGACAAATGACTAATGACAATTAAACTTGTTCGCTGCTGAGATGAGCGATGGCTTGTTTAATCCAATCTTCGACATAGGCATCTTTGGGTAGTCCGATGTCTTCGCTTACCACATGCAGGGCGTGACTAACTTCATGGGCAGTATATCCCAAGGCGAAGAGGGTCATTTGTACCTCTTCGAGAATTCCTGGTGCTGGCCCACCTGTGGCGACGAAGAACCCGGCTGATTTGCGCCACTCGACTAATTTGCTTTTCAGTTCCAAACAGATGCGTTCAGCGATTTTTTTACCGACACCAGGAGCCTGAATTAATATTTGTGTATTGCCAGCGATAATTGCTTGGACTAAATCTGGTAGTTCCAGAGTGTCCAGGAGGGCGATCGCTAAGGCTGCACCAATACCAGTAACAGTCAGCAAGTGGCGAAATAAATCGCGTTCGGCTGGCGAAGCAAAGCCATATAGAAAGGGCACTTCTTCACGAATTTGGAAATGGGTAAAAATTTGTGCCACTCCTCCTGACTCTGGTAACTGGTTTGCTAGCCGTTGAGGAACTTGCAAATCATACCCCAAGCCATTCACTTCCAGAGTCAGAATCACGCGATTCGCGCCAATTGTTTGGATACCAGCGACTATACCTTTTAAATAACTAATCATTACAAGAGACCAAAATAATTTAATCCTTCAATAATTCCACCTGCACAAAAACATGAAGCCAGGTAGCGGTGTTCAGAGGGATGCTCATTGTGCCATTGGAGTAACTCTTTTCGGGCATTCCCCACAATGATTCCCTGTGCGTTGCCTACAGCAAATAAAGCAATATCATTACCTGAATCACCACAGACAACTGTTTGTTCTGCTGCAAATTTCCACTTCTGTCGTAAAAACTGCATTGCCTGACCTTTATCGCTGCTATGGGGTATAATGTCAAGGTCAATACCGCTACTGTAGATTAACTTTACATTTAATTTATATTTCAGGAACTCCGCTTCAAGTTGTGGTAAAAAATTTGTAGATGCATCTTGTTCTAGGAAAAAACTCACTTTAAAGGGACGCTGTTCTGAATCTGGTTGCCGAACTAACTCCCGGTATTTTTTAGTAATAGATAATACAGTTTCTCGTTCCCATCCCGGAGAGAGAATTTCTGACCAACCTGAGTCTGGAATATCACTACCATCTAAGTAAATTTCTGTACCTACAGAAAGAACGAGGGCATCGGGTTCCAAAAGATTTTTTTGAGCTTGGAGTTCTTTGTAAAGTACAGGCGATCGCCCAGTGGAATAAACAATTTTTGTACCGTATTCTTGGCGATGTTGACTCAGCAGTTGATTTAGTTCTGCTAAGGCGCTGTCATCGCCCACAGTGCGATACACGAGGGTGTCATCCAAGTCAGTTACAAAAAGAAATTTAGCCATAATCATCTCTTATGCTTTGCTTTAACATCAAAATTGCACTTACTTAAAGAAAGCATAGATGTAGTCTGCTTCAATAAAAAAATCAGCCAGTAAATATACTAGAGAAATACTCCTGCAAAAACTGCCTTTGCTATTATATTTCACGTAATAAATAGATTCATAAGCTCATTACAATGATTGCTGCAAATACTTAAACGTTTCTTATACATGGAAGAAGATTTGTTGCAAAGTATTAAGCGTTTGCAACAACTAATTATACATTTGCTGCAAATGCTTAAGCCTTTCTTATATATGGAAGAACATTTGTTGCAAAGTATTAAGCGTTTGCAACAACTAATTATACATTTGCTGCAAATGCTTAAGCCTTTCTTATATATGGAAGAACATTTGTTGCAA
>NZ_JBALBZ010000080.1:0-36670 GCF_036919495.1 Nostoc sp. | reverse complement strand
GGGAAGAGGCTACCTGCCATGAAAATATTGGAACGTAGCCAAATCGCCGTCATCGCTCCCAAAACTGCCAGGGGAACTGTCAGCAAAATAATGATCGGGTCAACGTAGCTTTCATACTGAGCCGCTAGCACCAGAAAGACAATAACGAAGGCGAAGGCAAAAATCAAGCCCGTAGATCCCCCAGATGTCTTTTCCTGGAGATAAGTCCCTGTCCACTCATAACCAAACCCTTGAGGTAAGACCTCTGCTGCTAGTTGCTCCATCGCTTTAATCGCCTGTCCAGAACTAGCACCGGGAGCCGGAGCGCCCTGGACTTTGATTGACCTGTATAAGTTGTAATGGGAGATGGTTTTCGGCCCGACAAAGGGAGTAACTTTCACCAGATTGCTCAACGGAATCATCGCCCCACTTGCAGAGCGAACATAGAGCTTGCCAATATCATCTGGATTAGAGCGAAAAACCCCATCTGCTTGGACATATACTCGATACTGTCGCTGTCCCTGCACAAAGTCATTCACATATTGCGACCCCAAGTAACTTTGCAATGCCCCAAAGATGTCGTTGAGTTCAACGCCGAGAGCTTTGGCTTGGTTGCGGTTCACTTGGATGTCCAACTGGGGAGTGTCAGCGGTGAACTGAGTGAAGACTCGCTGGAGAACAGGGTTTTTATTGGCCGCCCCAATGAATTTTTGAGCAGTATCAAGCAGGGTTTGAATCGGCGCACTTCCGGTTTTATCTTGAATGATAAACTCAAAACCACCTGTACTACTTAATCCTCTAACTGGCGGAGCATTGACAGCGATCGCTCTAGCATCTGTAATTGCAGAGAGCTTTTTGTTCATCCTCTGAAGTATTCCATAGACAGACTGAGATTCTTCAGTTCTCACTTTCCAGGGTTTCAGGTTAGCAAAGGCAATGCCTAAATTGGAAGCATTGCCATCGAAACCAAAGCCACTGATCATAAAACTAGCTTGAACTTCGGGAAGCGATGTTACTTCTTTGGCAACCCGCTCCATAACAGATTCGGTGTATTTCAAAGAAACCCCATCAGGCCCTTGGACAACTACAAAGAAGTAACCCTGATCTTCCTCTGGGATAAATCCAGTAGGCACTGCTTTGTACATCAAAACCGTTGCAACTAAACCAGCGATGAAAACCCCAATTACAATCGGCTTGACATGGGTAAGGTAGCTAACAAACCCGACATATCGGCGCGTAAACCAGCTAAATCCCCGATTAAACACCCCAAAAAACCACCCCAAAGGGCCCCGTGGAGTCTGAGCAGGGCGCATGAGGATGGCTGCCATACTTGGAGAGAAAGTTAAAGCATTGAAAGTCGAAATGGCAATAGAGCAAGCAACGGTTAACCCAAATTGTTTGTAGACAATCCCAGTTGTGCCCGGAATGAATGTAACTGGAATGAATACCGCCATGAGTACAAGTGAAGTGGCAATGACTGCCCCAGTCAACTCTTTCATGGCTTCCATCGCAGCCTCCAAGGGCCTCAAGCCCTGCTCCAGTTTGACTGCAACTGCCTCCACCACAATAATGGCATCATCGACAACCAGACCGATCGCCAGCACAAAACCAAATAAAGTCAGTGTATTAATCTGAAATCCTAAAACCAACAGAGCCGCACACGTCCCAACCAGGGAAACGGGGATCGCCACAGTGGGAATGATCGTGGTACGCCAGTCTTGTAAAAAGACAAAAATTACCAAGACCACCAGGATAATCGCCTCAACCAGAGTCTGTAGAACTTCTTCTAAAGAAATTTCTACAAATGGAGTGGTATCAAATGCCACCTGTCCTTTTAGTCCAGGTGGAAAATTCTTCTCTAGTATTTTGATTTGGTCTTCAACAGCATGGGCAACATCCAGGGCATTACTACCCGGAAGTTGATATATCCCCAAACCCACGGCTGGCTTGGGAGCATTCCCTGGAATGGTGAATTTGGCATCAGCCAGATAGCTCTCGGCTCCCAGTTCAACTCGACCGATATCTCTGAGCTTAACTAGGGTGCTATTACTGGTGCTATTAGTGGTACTGGTACTATTAGTAGTGCCATTAGTGCCACCTTGACTCACCTTCAGCACCATATCCTCAAATTCAGCCGCATCTTTAAATCGACTAGTTGCCCGTAAAGCAAATTCAAAACTTTGATTATCTGGTGCTGGTTCCTTACCAATTGCCCCTGCACCCACCTGAATATTTTGTTCTTGCAGGGCAGTTGTCACATCTTGAGGAGTTAGCTGATGTTGGGCAAGCTTGTTGGGATCAAGCCAAAGACGCATCGCATATTTGCGCTCCCCAAAAATCGTAGCTTTTCCTACACCAGGAAGCCGTTTGACCTGATCGAGAATAAACAGATCAACATAATTACTGATAAAAATGTTGTCATACTCATTATTATCTGAGTAAAACCCATAGACGAGAAGCAGACTGCTCGATGCCGTTTCAACGGTGACACCTGTTCGTTGAACAGTATCTGGCAATTGAGGTGAAGCAAGTCCTTCTTTATTTTGAACGTTTACTTGAGCAATATCGCTATTTACATCAGTTGGGAAGGAGACAGTTATATTACTGGAACCATCATTACCCGTATTAGAAGATATATAGGATACACCTTTAACACCATTAATTTGTCGCT
Source organism: Nostoc sp. (assembly GCF_036919495.1). Lineage (GTDB taxonomy): Bacteria > Cyanobacteriota > Cyanobacteriia > Cyanobacteriales > Nostocaceae > Nostoc. The sequence goes on along the minus strand of NZ_JBALBZ010000080.1, from coordinate 34,020 downwards.
CAATAATGTTGGTGACAGTACTTTCTGTTGTTTGAGCATCTGCACCAGTATTGTTGGAGCTAACGGTAATTTGCACCGGGGCGAGGTCTGGTAGCTGAGAAATCGGCAGGATCGGAATACAAATGCTCCCCAGCAGCAAAATGATGAACGTGCAGACCGTCGTCAGGACTGGACGTTTGATGAAGGTATTGACAAACATAAATCCAGGAAAAGTTCAAGACTCGTTAGTGAGGTAGTAGCTTTTTATTAATATAAGGATTATTAAGACTTAGTGTAGGCGATCGCACAAAATTGGAGATTGGGCATTGGGAAGAGACAAGGAAGAAACTTGTCCCACTTATCCCCCTCATCCCCTCCTCTCTCTCCTGGGATGCTACGGTATACACACAAGTCCGCAGCCATATCTTTAATTAATAAATCTCACACTGCGTTTCTATCCTGCCTCGGAATAAATTCCGAGTCTCATAGCCCAATTCCACAAAGCGTGGACTTTCCGCTATCAGCCCTGAACTTCAGTTCTGGGCGGGATGTCGGTGAGTGTGACAATTTCACTTTCACAAAAATAAAATGTGGCTAGAGGATTTTTTGGCTTGTGTGTAGACCATAGCTCCTGGGATAAGATAGGTCAGGGTTTGGTTTAATTAACTGAAAAATCCGGTAATTAGTCCAAATTTCTAATTAGATTTGCCATTACTCTGAAAATTTAACAATTGCTCATCATTGACCCAAATTGCTTGTTGAGGCACAGAAATAGAAATTCCAGCTTCGTCTAAGGCAACTTTCAGGCGGCGGCGAAACTCTCGTGCGACATCCCATTGTTTGAGGGGCTGTGTTTTAATCCATACACGAATAATCAAACCGCGATCGCCAAATTGATCTATTCCCAAAACTTGCGGTGTTTCCAGAATTTGACGCTCCCATTGCGGATCTTTATCCATGTCAAAACCAATACTTTCAATCAACTTCAAAGCCTTTTCAATATCGGCTTGGTAAGCGATGGGGATCGTTAAATCGGCTCGTGACCAACGGCTAGAAAGATTGGCAACAACTTTAATTTCACCATTGGGAATCGTAATCAAGCGCCCTTCGGAATCTCGCACTTGAGTCATCCGCAGATTTAATTTTTCTACTAAGCCTCCCACATCTCCCACAGTAATCACATCGCCTAAAGCGTACTGGTCTTCTAAAATGATCAAGAAACCATTAATCGCATCTTTAATTAAGTTTTGCGAAGCTAGAGACACTGCAACACCAACTAAACTCGCACCCGCTAGCAAGGGAACGATATCTATCCCCAATGACACCAGCGCTAGCAAGAAGCCTACTCCTACGCAGATACCAGTAGCAATGCTTTTAGTCACACCAGAAAATGTAGAAACTCGCAGTTGCAGCCGTTCAGAACTTTCTGGAGTCAATAAAGCACCACTGCTGATTAGAGTGGTGGTGAAGCGGTCAATGAGGGCGTAGATGAGACGGATTGCTACGTAAGTTCCCAAGAACACAATACCTAATCGCAAAGGGAATTGGGCAGCTGTGAGAATCCCTACCTGAAATGGTCGTGTGTAGGGAAATAGGCCCAAAATAAAGAAACTTCCACCTCCCCAAATTCCGGCTTGAGTTAGCTGAAACAATCGTCTTTTGGCTTCTTGGATATGTCGATGTTGCTGTTGATTCAGTTGTGTTGTAATTGGTTGAGCTGCTGCTGTTGGTAGGGAACCTCTAGGCGGTTGGGAGGTAAGGGGGTATACTACATCGTTTTTGGAACGCCTTTGCCAGCTATATACCCCCCAACTCATCACAATCATTGTCAGTCCAATGCCCGCAGCAATTTTGCCTTGGTCGATTAAAAATTGAGTTTGTCTTTCTTGCTTTGCTTGTTGTAAATCTTCTTGTAACGATTCTTTAACTTGATTTGCCGATGTCGATATATCTACCTCTCGAAGTCCAGCATCCTCAGAAGTGACGGTCATTAGGTATTGGTCGTTGACATAAATTACTGGTAATTGGTTTACTTCCCGAATATCTACCTTGACTGGTGTTTTTGCTGGTGATTGAAAGTAATTTTTAGCAATTTTCTCCAACTTATTTTGAATATCTTCTGAACGCTCAGGAAAGTTGCTTCTTGATGCCGCTATCTGAAATAACCGACGACCATCTAAATAAATCCAGCCTGTAACAAGTCTATTATTTGCATCATTACTCACACTGTTAGGAGATGGTAGCAGCTGCGGTAACAAAGGAATCTGGGCTGTAGCTGTTGGCACAGATACAACGGCTATGGCCATTGAACTAGCGATGCCTACGGCGGGCAAAGCCAACGCCAAAAATTGAAAGCGCACTCAAACACCTCCTTGAGTAAAATCTATTAATCATTACTTTAACTATCCTGCGTAATTACTTTGGGTAGATGTACCTATCTAAAGTTGAAGTTTTGCTTTGAGACGATGAAATTTTGATGTTTTTTTATTTACTTTCTATCTTTAGACAGATGACGATTTACTTAAAATTCGTGCTTAAGGGTTAAAAGTCTTGCTTTTTCCAAAGATAAAACAAAAAGGAAGAACCTGGGATGAAGTTGACATTCCGCCGATCAAACGTCAAGCTAGTTTTGAGGACTATTGACTAGTGATTTGCTTTTCTTACAAGAAAAAATCGCCAGTCGTAGAATAACCTAGTAGAGTGCGTAAAATTTACGTAGCTTTTTTTATTTTTTGAGGTAATTTTTGATGACCGCAACTTCTCCCCGATTAAAGCACGAGGTTAAAGACCTCGGCCTAGCTGCCTTGGGAAGACAGCGTATTGAATGGGCTGGACGCGAAATGCCAGTTTTGCGGCAAATCCGCGATCGCTTTGCTATCGAGAAACCCTTTGCTGGTTTACGCCTTGTAGCTTGCGCCCACATTACAACAGAAACAGCACATTTGGCGATCGCTCTGAAAGCCGGTGGTGCAGATGCGCTCTTAATTGCTAGCAATCCCTTATCAACGCAAGATGACGTAGCTGCTAGCCTCGTCCTCGATCATGAAATTCCCGTCTTTGCTCAAAAAGGCGAAGATAACGAAACTTATAACCGCCACGTCCAAATAGCTTTAGATCATCGCCCCAACATTATTGTTGATGACGGTAGCGATGTGGTTGCAACTTTGATACAACAACGCCAACACCAAATCGCTGATTTGATTGGTAGTACTGAAGAAACCACCACTGGTATCGTGCGGTTACGCGCCATGTTTAGAGAAGGCGTTCTCACCTTCCCTGCAGTCAACGTCAACGACGCCGACACCAAGCATTTCTTTGATAATCGCTATGGTACTGGGCAATCAACCCTAGATGGCATTATCCGCGCCACCAATATTTTGTTGGCTGGTAAAAACATTGTTGTCGTCGGTTATGGCTGGTGTGGTAAAGGTACAGCCCTCCGCGCCCGTGGCATGGGTGCTAACGTCATCGTCACCGAAATCGACCCCATCAAGGCAATTGAAGCCGTAATGGATGGCTTCCGCGTTCTGCCAATGGCTGAAGCTGCACCCCAAGGTGATATATTTATTACTGTGACTGGTAACAAGCACGTTGTTCGTGGTGAACACTTCGATGTCATGAAAGACGGTGCGATCGTTTGTAACTCAGGTCACTTTGACTTGGAACTTGATTTGAAATACTTGGCTGCACAAGCTAAGGAAATCAAAGAAGTTCGTCCTTTCACTGAAGAGTACAAGTTGAAAAATGGTAAATCAGTTGTCGTTCTCGGACAAGGACGCTTGATTAACCTAGCTGCGGCTGAAGGACACCCCAGCGCAGTAATGGATATGAGTTTTGCGAACCAAGCTTTGGCTTGTGAATTCCTGGTGAAGAATAAAGGTAAGTTGCAACCTGGTTTGCACTCAATTCCTCTTGAAGTCGATCAAGAAATTGCTCGGTTGAAGTTGGAAGCTATTGGTATCACAATTGATAGCTTAACACCCGATCAAATTGAGTACATCAATTCTTGGACAAGTGGAACTTGATACATTGATTAGTTAATTTTTTGAGGGATAAGCCCAAAAGCTTATCCCTTTTTTTGTATGGGAGATATAAATTCTCAATAGAGAGTAGAATTAAAACCCACATTCCGTACTTCAAGTTGAAGTGCGGAATGTGGGTTATAAGATTTGCGGGTATACAAGACCTGCTTTCGCGGGTTATAAAATCTTATTTTTAGTCCACGAAGGTTGATTTTGTTTGTGTAGCCGTTATTTCTAACCGCTTTTTTGTGCCTTTGCGCGAAACAAAAAAGAGTGCCGTAATTTTCCAAATTAATATAGTATATATTGTAATATAAATTTGCCCCTATGCCAGCTAGAGACATTTACCATAATACCGTTAGAAATGCCCTAGAAAAAGATAGTTGGCAAATTACCAAAGATCCATTTATTCTCAAATGGGGTACAAGAGATTTATATATTGACTTAGGTGCAGAAAAACTCATAGCCGCCGAGAAAAGTGGAGAGAAAATAGCAGTCGAAATTAAAAGCTTTATAGGTGCTTCTTCAGTCACTGACCTAGAAAATGCTTTAGGACAATATATCTTATATTACGACATTCTCACTCGCTTGGAACCTGACCGCCGCTTGTATCTGGCTATTCGTCAAGAAACTTACTCAGAACTATTTCAAGAACCAATTGGTAAAATATTATTAGAAAATCAACGCCTTTGTTTACTTGTCTTTGACTCAAAACGAGAGGTGGTACTGCAATGGATACCTTAGATAACTATCGCCAAATCATTCAAAAAATATTAAACGAATACGCCCAACTCCCCTACGCTTACGGAGAACTAGAAAGACAATTAATTATAGACCAAACCGCCAACCATTACCTACTACTAACATTAGGCTGGGAAAATAATCAACGGGTGCATGGTTGCTTAGTGCATATTGACATTATCAACGATAAAATCTGGATTCAAAGAGACGGTACAGAATACGGTATAGCCAATGAACTTGTTAACGCTGGTATTCCTAAAAATCAAATTGTTCTCGCCTTCCAACCACCCCATATCAGACAGTATACTGAATTTGCAGTTATTTAATTAAACATAAAAGCTGCTGATAAATCTGGAATAGTAGTTGTTATAGCTTCAAACTTTCAACTTCATATACTAGAAATATTCCTACATACACATCTCACACCGATTGAGAATCAGCTCTAATTCTAATATCATTAATGGGATAGGCTTTTGGTATCTTACTTTCTCTACAAGTTAGGACTTACGCACGGGTAACGGAAAACGAACCACAGAGGGCGCAGAGGTCACGGAGGAATGAGAGTTTTAGAGGGTTTTTGCGTAAGTCCTACAAGTTTCTAAATCCTCTTGGTATCTTGGTTTAAGGAAGATAACTTAATCCGCCGACTTTCGCGTGATAATGGTACTAAAACTGGCGCTTGACTTTGAGGATTGCTTTCTTTAAAGCCTTCCACTATCTTAGAAATTTGTGCAATTGTTGGTGCTTCAAATACGCTACGCAAAGGTAACTCAACACCCAAGGTATCGCGCACTCTAGAGATAAGCTGAGTTGCTAATAATGAATGACCGCCTAATTTAAAGAAATTGTCATAAATTCCTACGCGCTTAATTCCCAAAAGCTCGGCAAAAATTTTCATTAACACTTGTTCCACAGGAGTCCGAGGTACGATGTAATTTTCAGACAATTGGGGCTGAATTGCATCATAATAAAATGTTCTTAAGGCGCGGCGATTGATTTTACCATTACCTGTTAGAGGTAAAGACTCTAATATTACAAAAGCTGATGGAATCATGTACTCAGGCAGTTTTTGTGCTATGTAAGTCTGTAACTGTGGCACTAATTTACGCGCAGCTTTGGCTTGTAAGGGATTATTGGCGTAAGATTGCCAGGAATGAGAGTGAGTCGTGCTATGTGGAAAAATAGCTCTCTTACCTATTTTATCTTGCCGTACAAAAACCACATCATAGCATCCTTCAATACTCGAATCTGACCAGGTAATATCAACTTTGTAATTTATATCTAGTGTATAAAAATCTTCTGGTTCTATTCCTATATTTTCGAGTTCTTGCAAAGCTTTACGCATTTGGCCTACAGTTCTAGAATCTTCTACATCTGATAGCCATTCTGCTGTTTTAACTGCTGATATCACCCGCGCATTAGGTACATTATTAATACATAATATTTCTGGTTTAGTTTCAATTAATAATTGACGCACTGCTGACACTGTTAAGTTCTCTTCAGACCAGTTCAGATATGAATTATTTCTAATATTAATAGTTTTATCATCAATATGTAGAATCACATTGTACCGAAATTGAGTTAATTCATTGTGATTGTGTCCCCGTAGCAGTTGAATTTGTACATCGCTAATCTGAGGAAAGCATTGCTTTATTGCACTAAAAAAAGCTGGATCAATTACCAACTCTGTTTCTTGGAAAATTTGCATTTGAACCCGTTGCCGTAACTCAGAACGGCTAAGGGAAGATTCAGCTTGCTCCAGTTGCACTGATGCATGGAAAGCTTGCAAAAGTGGCAAACTACGTACATCTCCTATGAAGATAAAGCCACCTGGAGCAGTTGCCCTCACAGCACCTTCTAATACACAAATCAGATAATCAATAGTAGGAAAATATTGTACAACTGAGTTTAGAATTACTGCATCAAAAGCTGCTGTTTCTACTTTCTCAAAGTCAGTAGCCATTTGCTGATGCAGCGTTACCTGCGGCATTTCTTGCTTTTCTAACTGCTGCTGAATGTAGTTAAGTGAAACTGGGGAAAAGTCTGTTCCCCAATATTTAATACAGTGAGGCGCAATTCTGAATAGAATTAAACCTGTTCCACAACCAATTTCTAACACTCGCTTGGGTTGCAAAGTCAAAATTTGTGCTACTTGATTATTCACCCACTCATGCATTTGCTCTATTGGAATAGGCTGATTTGTGTAACTGCTGTTCCAGCCGATAAAATTAGATGTTGGATCTGAATCAGTAGTAGGCTGATTATAAGTTTCGTCATAGAGCATCTGCCATTGCAAAACCTGCTCATTCTGCAATTGCATTAACTGAACATTCTCCTGCTCACTGCTGTATTCAGTTTTTGCTATAACATAAGCTACTAGACGTTTTTGCTTTTCATGTTCACGACTTATTACTATAGTTTGCTGTACTGCTGGATGCTGACTCAGCACTGCTTCAATTTCACTCAACTCAATGCGGTAGCCACGGATTTTTACCTGCTCGTCGAGGCGAGCTAAAAATTCAATGTTGCCATCTACTCGATAGCGGACTAAATCACCTGTTTTATAAAGTCGTGCCTTTAACTTATTAGTAAAACTATGATAAATAAAGCATTCCGCAGTTAAATCAGGACGGTTTAAATAACCTCGTGCCAATCCATCACCACTTATATATAATTCTCCTGGCACACCAATGGGTACTGGTTGTAAATATTTATCTAGGATGTAAACTTGGGTGTTAGCGATCGCACCACCAATTACAGGTGCTAAACTATCTTTATTCTTAACGGAAATATGACCAGAAGTTGTAACAACTGTGTTCTCAGTAGGCCCATAATTATTATATACTTGGAAGGAGTGGGAAGCTAAAGGATATTGATTTAGTTTGTCTCCACCTGTAAGCAATATTCGTAAACCGACATCTTCAGGAAAATCTAATAATAGAAGCTTCTCTGCTATAGGTGTTGGTAAAAAGGAAATTGTGATTTTTTGTGATATTAACCAATCTCGCAAATATTCAGGCGATCGCCTAATTTCATCATCTACAATATAGATACTTGCTCCAGTACTAAGGTAAGGCCAAATTTCCCAACTACAAGCATCAAAAGCAACCCCAGCTATCTGCGTTACTCGGTCAATAGGTGAAACTGCAAAGGTTTTTTGGTGCCAAAATACTAGATTTAATAATCCTCTATGTTCAATTTGTACGCCTTTAGGTTTTCCTGTTGAACCAGAGGTATAAATGACATAAGCAAGGTTGTTTATTGTAACTTCACTAGGAAGATTGTCTTCAATTTCTTGAGCAATAATTTGGCAATCTTTATCTAAACATATTATATTTGAATTATAGTTTTTTAAATTTTCTAGCCATCGCTCATGAGTTAATACAACTGAGACTTTAGCATCTTCAAGCATAAAGTTTAAACGTTCAGATGGATAGCTTGGATCTAGAGGCACATAAGCTCCACCTGCTTTTAGGATAGCCAACATCCCGATGACCATATCAAAAGAGCGTTCTACACAAAGCCCTACTAAAAATTCGGTTTTAACTCCTAATTTTTTTAGATAATGTGCAAGCTGGTTACTACGTATATTTAACTCTTTATAGCTGAGTTTATCATCACCAAATACTAGTGCAGTTTCATCAGAATTCTGTTTTGTAACCTTCTCAAATAACTGATGTATACATTTATCTTGAGGATAATCTAACTGAGTATTATTCCATTCAACTAATAAATTATGTTGCTCAGATTGACTTAAAAGTGATAATTGTGCAATTCGTTGTTCTGGATTTGGAACTATACCTTCCAGTAATGTTTGGAAATGTTCTAACATTCTGGTGATAGTAGCGTTATCAAATAAATCAGTACTGTAAATTACAAACCCACTAATTCCTTCTGAACTATCTACCCATAAACCATTTTGAGTATTTGGTTGCCAGAGATGGAACTCCAAATCAAAGCGTGTTGTTTCTGTATCAAATACTAGTGGACTTAAAGTTAAACCAGTCAACTCTAATGCTGACATAGGCGCATTTTGCAGGGCAAACACCACTTGAAATAGTGGATTTTGATTCAAGTTACGCTCTGGATGTAGTTCTTCTACAAGTTTTTCAAAAGGTAAATCTTGATGAGCATAAGCCCCTAAAGCTACCTCTTTGACTCGACTTAATAATTCTCGAAAACTTGGGTTTCCTGATAGATCGGTACGCACTACTAAGCTATTGACAAAAAAACCAATTAATCCCTCAACTTCACTACAGTTGCGATTGGCAATAGGTGAACCGATCGCAATATCTTCTTGTTGTGTGTAGCGGTAAAGTAAAACTTTAAATGCTGCTAGTAAGGTTATAAATAAAGTTACCCCTTCTTGCTGTCCGAGAGCTAAAAGTGCTTCGCTCAAACTTTTTGATAATTGTAGAGGTTGCCTTGCACCCTGATAAGTTTGAACAGCTAGCCTTGGTCTGTCGGTTGGCAGATTTAATATAGAAATGCCGTCTAATTGCTTTTGCCAGTAACCAAGTTGCTTTTCTAATACTTCCCCCTGTAACCATTGACGTTGCCAGTATGCAAAGTCTGCATATTGAATTGTAAGTTTCGGCAAAGGAGAAGGCTGATTGCTAGTAAAGACTGTGTAGAGTGCTGTTATCTCTTGAATCAGCACTCCAATAGACCAACCATCAGAAACAATGTGGTGCATATTCAGTAGCAGGATGTATTGTATGTCATCCAACCACAACAGTTTCACTTGCAGCAATGAATCAGTTGATAAATTGAAAGGGCGTTGAGCTTCTTGATTAGTGAATTGTCGTGCTTGTATTTCTCGTTCGGCTTGTGGCAGTTGCCGTAAATCTATTATTGGTAAAGGTATTGTTAGCGTCGGATTAATTACTTGAACTGGTTGCCCTGATTGGATAACAAAATTGGTGCGTAAAGCTTCGTGTCGTCGCACAATTTCGTTAAAAGTTTGTTCTAATGCGGCTTTATTTAGCGAACCTGTTAAATGTAGTGCTACTGGAATATTATAGAAAGGATTATTAGGGATTAATAGGTCAAGAAACCACAGTCGTTGTTGAGCAAAGGAGAGGGGAAGATTTTCAGAACGCGAAATCGGAACGAGAGGTTTAAAGCTGTGGTTATGAGTACGATTAGTTGCTTTTAAAAATTCAATAATTTCTGCTTTATGCTCTTGAATCTCTGCACGCAACTCTACTGTAAGAATTCCTTCAGGCGCGTTACAACGGAACTTTTCACCATCAAGAAAAATTTGAATATCTAAACTGCGAAGATAAGATAATAGCTCAACTGTATTCAAAATTATACCCCTTCGGAACAATTGTTATTTAATAAAAAGTTGGAGGCAGAAGGAATATTGTTTGTTAATAGTTATTTTTGCCACTTTACGCTGTTTATCAACTAACCCAGCATTTTTATCACACTTGCAACAATGTATAAATCAATCTTGGGAGTGAAAGTTGGATGATTCTAACTATAATATGAAGCTAAAAGCAGTTAAAAAGGTATCACAAGGTTTAGGCTCATGATATTCATGCCTCATAATTTTCTACTTATATGGCTGGTTCAACTGCTGTCTGTTGGGGTACTTGGCGGAGGAATCTACATTCTTTATGAGTGGTACGAACGAGAACTTGTAGGAACATCGTACTTAGTAGCTGGACTAATAATGGTTGTGTGGACTTTTGGCGGCCGTTTTATCAGTTTGCCACTGTTGCGCCGTCCTGGCAAACAGGAACCCAAGTTTATGCGTAGTAAAACCGTGCAACGCTTGCCACGTCCAGATGGAAGCGTGTTGCAAGTAGAGTTTTTTGGCCCTGAAGATGGTCAACCAATTATTTTGTCACATGGTTGGGGGCCAAACAGTACTGTATGGTATTATGCCAAGCGACAATTGAGCGATCGCTTCCGAGTAATTGTTTGGGATCTACCAGGGTTAGGAAAATCGGCCAAACCGAAAAACAACGATCACTCTATAGAAAAATATGCCCGTGACTTAGAAGCTGTAATTGCGTTGGCGACAGCCACTCCCAAAGGGAGTATCGCAGGGGATAAACCTGTTATCTTGGTGGGACACAGCATGGGTGGGATGATTAACCTAACATTCTGCCGCCTGTTTCCAGAGCAATTAGGGAGTCGGGTGGCTGGCTTAATTCTTGTAGATACTACTTACACTAATCCGGTAAAAACTTGCATCTTTAGCAATCTGGCACGTAAATTGCAGAAACCGCTCCTCGAACCTGTGTTGTACCTGACTATCTTGTTGTGGCCAGTTTTTTGGTTGATGACTTGGCTTTCATATTTCAATGGTTCGCTGTATATCACCGTCGAACTATCTGGATTTACGGGTACTGAAACACGCGGTCAACTCAATTTTGCAGGTTTATTATCAGCATTGGGTTCACCTGGTGTTCTGGCTCGTGGCACACTGGGAATGTTGAAATTTGATGAAACAGACACACTTGCAACTATTAATGTGCCTGTATTGGTAATGTGTGGGGCTTCAGATATAGCGACAAAACCTGTGGCGAGCGATCGCATGAAAGCAGAATTACCTTACTCTGAAAGAGTCACCTTAAAACCAGGTGGACACATGGCATTGATGGAACAAAACGAACAATTTGCCGAAGCAGTCAGCACGTTTTGTGCTGGCTGCTCATAGCTAGATGTACTTAGTACAGCTTTGCGTAAAATCGTGGCGAGTTGAGGGTTGAAATTTAAACGCAAAGGAGCGCAGAGCTACGCAAAGAATTCGCTACGAATTAATGAAATGTTGTACTTAGTACCTTTTGATTAGTTCCAAAGTAGAGGTCGGCCAATTCTTCTAAAAAAACGTCGGTCTGCGATTCTGGATTACGGAAGTAGGGATGGATGGGAAGGAGTTCAGCGCGAGGGCAGGTTTCCGGTGAAGACAGAATCTGCTCAAGCAAAGTCAGGTAGTTTTCAGCAGTAGATTCCCAAGTGTACTTCTTCAATACTCGTTGCTGACCAGCTTGGGCAAAATACTCCCACTCCTGAGCATCACATAGCAACCGTTCCAAGCCTCGTGCAATATCAGCAGGATCTTCTGGGTCAACCAGTACACCATATTCTTTATTTTCCTGCCGCAAGCTCTCGCTAGGCCCACCATTCTTAGTTGCTACCACTGGTAAACCTGCAACTGCCGCTTCTAAGGGAGCAAGCCCAAAAGGTTCATAGAGCGCGGTCAGCGCAAATACCGAGCGGCGTTTAACCAAAAACCGATAGGCTGCTGCCAATGACTCTTGAGACTGATCTGACAAGCCAAAGGCACTCACCTTGCCCCACAAGTCATTTTCTTCGACTACTTCCCGAATAGGGGCTAAAACCTCTTCAGTCATACTGTCACTAGCTTCCTCTCGCAAAGGATCGTCCAGTCCCCCTGTAATTAGCATCAAGTTAGCTCGTTCCTGAAGTGTTGGACTCATTGCGAAGGCTTGCACTAGCCCCAATATGTTTTTTTTAAGCTCTAATCGACTGGATGCTACAATAACGGGCAAATCTCGACGGTTTTCTGCAATGTCCCGTGCCAATCGCTCCTGAATGTATTGGTAGGTAGCTTCCTCATTTTCAGAACGCGCCTTTGCACCGAAAATTGAGAAATCTGCTCCCGGTGGAATCACTGCAAAGCGATTGTCGTTGTCTACATCCACTGCACCACTATACACTTGATGAGAATACTGTTCAAAGCGTTCTTGTCGTGTACTAGTGATATTAACTGCCGAGCGATTCATGCTCAGGCGTTCGGCTAAAATGCGATATCTGAAATTAAATTGCTCGTCTGTTTCCGTGAGATTTTCTGGCGTGACTTCCAGTTTGTCCATCTTTTGAGCGCCGAGAGAATGAGCAGTAAAGGATAAAGGTATGCCTGTCTCCTCTTCAATTAAAACGCCACAAAGTCCTCCATCACCGTAGTGAGCAGTCATAGCATCGGGTAAACCACCTTGCTGTTGATAAAATTTCAAAATGTTGGGTATCCAATCAGCGACCAGATGAGGCCATAACAACTCTTTAGGGAGAAATTCTTTTGGCCCAGCTGGTAAGCGGATAATGCGGACGTTATCGATCCCTGGATAAGTGTCAATCGCTTTGGCAAACTCTGGCCACTCAGGGTCAATAATTTGACGGGTAATAATATCAACTTTATGACCCATTTGAGCTATAGCTATGGCGAGTTGCTTAACGTAGATCAGCTGACCCCCAAAATCTGCGTGTTTCGTAATGTGGCTATTGCCTGAATCAAAATTGCCTTGAGGGTTGAGAAATCCAATATGCATAGCCTACTTCCTGATACAGGTTGATTTTTACCAGAGATTTTTGCTTGAAGGCGGCAGCATAAAAGCTTAGTGAGCTTGTTAAAAACTCCCAAGGCTGAAAAATGCAGGCAGTAAGGCTGTATATAAATGCCATCAAAAAGTAAGTCAAAGGGCTTTTATTGATTCCCTTTAGCCTAAACTCAGCCAGTTCGCGCATTTTCTTAATGTTTAAGTTAATCGCTATTGCGGCTCGCGCACATATACCGGATGACATAAATGATAAGTTAAAATTCAACGTCTTCTCGCTCTTGTCCCGTAGTTTCAGTTTTATCTGCACCTTTTGCTGCCCAAAACATTGTATCAATGCACTTAGCAAGTTGTTCAATAGTTGGTGCTTCAAACAAATTGCGTACAGTTACATCTATTTGGAAAGTATCTCGGATTCGGGAAATTAACTGAGTCGCAAGTAGAGAATGACCGCCTAATTCAAAGAAATTGTCATGAACGCCTATCTGCTCTTTTACCAAGACTTTAGCCCAAATTTCTCCAAGTAACTCTTCAACTTGCGATCGCGGTGCCACATAATCATATATATCAAAAGTTACTATATCTGTTCTAGGTAAAGCACGACGGTCTACTTTGCCATTCGGTGTTAATGGTATTGATTCCATGACCAGATATGCTGTTGGTATCATGTATTCTGGTAACTTTTCTTTCAAATATTTACGTAATACAGATGCTAAATCTGATACTCCTACTACATTAAGGACAATATAAGCCACCAAATACTTATTATCAGGTATGTCCTCATCAGCAATTACTACTGTTTCTTTCACTGCTGGATGTTCACTCAAAACCGCTTCAATCTCTGATAATTCAATGCGGAAGCCACGAATTTTTACTTGATTGTCAATCCGTCCTAAAAATTCAATATTTCCATCTGGTAAATAGCGGGCTAAATCACCTGTTTTATAAAGTCGTGTTTTTGAATTATTACTAAAATGATTTGTAATAAAGTGTTCAGTAGTTAATTCAGTGTGATTGAGATATTCTCGTGCCAAGCCATCACCGCCAATATATATTTCGCCAATAACGCCAATGGGCAAAGGTTGTAAATGTGAATCTAATATATAAATTTGTGTATTACTGATTGGGCAACCAATGGGAATCAATGTAGCTGATTCTGCTAATTCTTTGATATGATAATAAGATGAAAAAGTTGTATTTTCTGTAGGCCCATATACATGAATTAAATATTTTGGCACACCATGTTGGAGAATTCTTTTAACCCATCTTATATTAACAGCCTCGCCACCAAACAGTAAATATCGTAATGAAGCAAAAGCTTGGGGAACATCTCTAGCAATCTGTTGAAATAAAGCTGTTGTCAAAAATAAGACACTAATTTCTTTTTGTTGTAGCTGTAATGCAAACTCATAAGGCGAAAGGATTACATCTTTGCTAATACTCACAAGTTGAGCGCCGTTAAGTAACGCTCCCCAAATCTCGAATGTTGCTGCATCAAAAGAAGTATTTGAGGCTTGGGCGATTTTATCTGATGGTGACAACTTTATATAATTTGTATTGCATACTAGCCGATTTACAGCTTTGTGAGTTATAGACACTCCCTTGGGTTTACCTGTAGAACCGGAAGTGTAAATAACATAAGCTAAATTATTGGATGTAACGCTATTTTCAAGGTTATTTTTGTTTTCTTGAGTAATAATTTCCCAGTCTTTATCTATGCAAACAATTGGATTGAAGAAACATTCAAAAGACTTGAGTAACTTTTCTTGTGTTATCAATACTGAAACTTGTGCATCTTCCAGCATAAAATTTAAGCGTTCTTGAGGATAGCTGGAATCTAAAGGAAGATATGCTCCTCCTGCTTTCAGAATGCCTAATAAGCCAACTATCATTTCTATAGACTGTGAAATACAAATACCTACTATATTTTCTGAAACTACCCCGATTTTTTGTAAGTATTGTGCTAGTTTATTGCTGCGTATATTCAACTCTTGATAAGTGAGTTGAACGTTACCAAAGATTACCGCTATAGAATTAGGATGATGTTGTACCTGTTCTTCAAACAACTGATGGATACACTTATCATGAGGATAATTTGTCTTAGTATTATTCCAATCTACTAATACCTGATGTAGCTCTGCTTCACTTAATAGTGGTAAATTTGCAATTCGTTGTCCTGGATTGGCAATAATGCTTGACAACAGAGTTTTAAAATGTTCTAACATTCGGCTGATAGTAGCTTTATCAAACAAATCAGTGTTGTAAACTATTACGCCACGGAGTCCTTCAGAGTACTCCCAGTTTGCACCCCATAAGCTCCTAAAATCATCAGAACACTTCCATAAGTGTAATTCTAAATCAAAGCGCGTTTTTTTTAAATCAATATTCATAAAGCTAGGCGCTAATCCAGGCAGTTCTAGTGCTGACATTGGCGCATTCTGAAAACTAAATACTACTTGAAATAAAGGATGATAGCTCAAATTCCGCTCTGGATGCAGTTCTTCAACAAGCTTATCAAATGGCAAATCTTGCTGGCTATAAGCCCCTAGTGTTACCTCTCGAATTCTGCCTAAAACTTCTCGAAAACTTGGGTTTCCAGATAAATTGCTGCGTAATACTAAACTATTGACAAAAAAACCAATAAGACCCTCTATTTCGCTACGGTTACGGTTAGCGATTGGTGAACCTACCGCAATATCTTCTTGATGTGTGTAGCGGTATAGCAAAGTTTTAAATGCTGCCAGCAGCATCATAAAAAAGGTGAC
This sequence comes from Nostoc sp., assembly GCF_036919495.1. GTDB lineage: Bacteria > Cyanobacteriota > Cyanobacteriia > Cyanobacteriales > Nostocaceae > Nostoc. Next base: position 18,201 of record NZ_JBALBZ010000080.1, on the reverse strand, counting down.
ATCTTCTTGCTGCGAAAGCTTTTCTAATGCATCAGTTAGCTTTTTTGGTAACTCAAAAAATTGTGTTGCTCCTTCATAGCTTTGTATGGCTGGCCTTGGTTTGTCGGTAGGTAAATGCAGCATAGAAATACCATTTAATTGCTGCTGCCAATAATTTAACTGCGTTTGCAGTACTTCTCCTTGTAGCCATTCGCGTTGCCAATGGGCAAAGTCGGCGTATTGAAGAGGCAGTTCTAATAAAAACGGAGTTTGGTTCTGTGCAAAAGCTGTGTACAGCGTTCCCAGTTCCCGAATCAGCACCCCAATAGACCAATCGTCGCAGATAATGTGGTGCATATTCAGTAATAGAATATGTTCTTTGTTAGAAAGCACAAGCAACTTCACTCGCAGCAATGGCCCAAAGGATAAATCGAAGGGGTATTCTATCTCTGCGTTAATAATGCTGTTTACTCTAACCTCCCTTTCACCATCTGGCACTAGCTGGAGGTCTAATACAGAAATAGGTATTGTTAAGCTGAGTGCAATTGCCTGTAGAGGTTGCCCATCTAACACTATAAATGTCGTGCGTAAGGTTTCATGGCGATGTACAATTCTGTTAAAAGTCTGCTCCAGTGCCGTTAAGTTAAGCGAACCTGTTAAGCGAATTACTGTCGGCACATTATAAATAGTATTGTCAGGGATCAACTGATCGAGGAACCATAATCGCTGTTGGGCAAAAGATACTGGAAAGACAAAAACCTCTTCAGAAGACATATATAGCAATCCTAAATGAGTCGTGAAAAATATAGATAAGGAAACGAACCGCGAAGAACGCGTTCGCGTAGCATCTCGTAGAGAAGGACGCAAAGGGAAGAAAGAAGAAAGAGATATATAATTTTCACAAATGATTTAGGACTGCTATAGCAATCCTAAATCACTCGTGAAAATCTCTCTTTATTCTCTCTGCGTTCTCTGCGCCTCTGCGGTTCGTTACAATTAAAGTTTGTCTTTCTCAATACAGCCTCTTAACTGCGCTGCGAGAACCTGAATATGAGGTTTTCTCAGCATAGTTAGGTGATTGCCAGGAATATGATGAATTTCCGTTCCTCCCACAGCTAACTCATCCCAACCCATACTTGGCTCTCCTTCAGCAACCTTTAACTGAACTTTTGTTCTGAAAAGATTAATTCGCTTAGGGTAGACTTGCGGAACGTAGTTGAGAACTGCTTGGCTATTGGCGTAAAAAACACGAAGCATAGGGATAATTGCCGACTCACTTAAAAGTCTTAGCTTGGATTCTTCAGATACATGGTTAACTGTGGCATCCTCCTTTTGGATAAAGTGTGAGAACAGATTTGTTTTGAGCGATCGCCTTAGCGACTCCCTTTGGGAGTATCGCATCAACTCCTTAAAATTATAAAATCGAGAAGTTAGTCTATTTATTCGGTTCTTACCAGGAGTAGTAATTAGACACAAATAATCGAGGAAAAAGGGCCACATATATGGCACTACTGTAGTAAAAATAAACTTGAAAGCATTACTTAAAGAAGGTAGATTGCTCTTAATTGGTGCTACAGTGTCAAGCACAGCAAGTAGAGCTACTTCTTCCCCAGAATTTTGGAGTTGTTGAGCCATTTCAAAAGCAACCCAACCTCCAAAAGACCAACCTCCTATAAAATAAGGGCCTTTCGGTTGTACTGAGCGCAATGCTTCAATGTAGTGGGTAGCCATATCTTCAATGCGATTTAGTGGAGTTTTCCCATCAATTCCAATAGGCTGTAGCCCATAAAGTGGCTGATTTTCACCTAATTGATGAGCTAATTCATAATAAGGAAAGACAACACCAAATATTGGATGGACGCAAAATAAAGGCGGATTTGAGCCATTCGGTTGAATCGTAACCAAAGGAGACCACCCCAGAGAATCCGTCTTTGAATATAGAGCAATTGCTAAACTTTCAATTGTTTGATTTAAAAACAGGTTAGATAAAGGTAAATCACGCTCAAACTGTTTGTTTATTTGGTCTAATAAAAGTATAGCTAGCAGCGAATTACCTCCCAAATCAAAGAAGTTGTCATGAATACCCACATTCTCAACATTAAGGACTTCAGCCCAGATTTTTACCAAGGTTGACTCAGTTGGAGTCCGAGGAGCAGTAAAGGCTTTATCTATTGAGCGGCTCTGAGTATCAATTGCTTTTAATGCGTGACGATCTACTTTGCCATTAGCCGTTAACGGCAGAGAATCTAGCATTATAAAAGCTTTTGGTATCATGTATTCTGGTAATTTTTCTTTTAAGAATTGACGTAATTCAATAATTATTTGCTCCTGAGGTGACTTAGAAACAATGTAAGCTACTAAATGCTTGTTATTATATAGATTATCTTGAGCAATTACAATTGCTTTTTCTACGTTATTATGCTGGCTTATAACTGTTTCGATTTCTGACAATTCAATACGAAAACCGCGAATTTTTACTTGATTATCAATACGCCCTAAAAATTCGATATTACCGTCTGGTTTATATCTGGCTAAATCACCCGTCTTGTAAAGTCTTGTTCCTTTTTTACCATTAAAAAGATTGGGAATAAACTTTTTGGCAGTTAACTCAGAGTAGTTAAGGTAGCCTCGTGCTAACCCATCACCAGCGATACATAATTCGCCTAAAATTCCAACTGGTACAGGTTGTAAATGCTTATCTAATATATAAATTTCAGTGTTAGCAATTGGGCGGCCAATAGGTGGTTTTTCACTCACAGATTTAATTTCGGCAACAGTTGACCAAACGGTTGCTTCAGTAGGCCCGTAAGCGTTAAAAAACCTACGACTAGGATTCCACCAACGTTTTACTATATCCTCAGAACATGATTCACCCGCACTAATAATAGTTTGCAATGCAGGTAATGATTCTGTAGGTAGAACTGCCAAAACCGCAGGCGGAAGGGTAACGTGAGTAATAGCTTTTTCGCGTAATAGTTGGAGTAAAGCTTTTCCAGATAGAAGGTATTCTTTATTTGTTAAATAAAGGGTTGCTCCTATTCCCAATGCCATGACAATCTCAAAAATTGAGGCATCAAAACTCAATGATGCAAATTGCAGAATGCGGTTACTCGGTTGCAAGTTAAAAACCTCAATCTGATCTTCTAGCAAATTAGACAGCCCTCGGTGTTCAATTAAAACACCTTTTGGCTGCCCTGTAGAGCCAGAGGTATAGATGACATAAGCTAAGTTTTCAAGTGTTACGCAACTGTTTGGGTTTTCTCCGCTATGTTGTGTAATAGCTACCAAATCTTTATCTATACAAATAATTTGATTCGAGAATGCTGTAAAATTTTGAAGTAAATTTTCTTGTGTCAACAATACTGAAACTTGTGCATCTTGCAACATAAAGTTAAGACGCTCTTGAGGATAACTGGGATCTAAAGGTAAGTATGCACCGCCAGCTTTGAAGATACCTAATATGGCGATTATCATTTCTGCGGAACACTCTACACAAATGCCAACTATAGATTCAGTTTGTACACCTATTTTTTTGAGATAATGTGCCAGTTGGTTACTGCGTACATTTAACTCTTTGTAGCTGAGTTGTTGATTATCAAATACTAGCGCGATCGCATCAGGACTTTTTTCCACTTGTGCTTCAAACAACTGATGGAAACACTTACTATTTGAGTACGTTTTCTTAGTGTCATTCCAATCAATTAATAACTGCTGTCGTTCTCTTTCAGTAAGCAAAGCTAAATCTGAAATACGCTGTTTTGGATTGACAACAATACTTTCTAAAAGTATTTGGAAATGTCCCAGCATTCGTGTGATGGTGCTTTGATCAAATAAATCGGTGCTATATACGACTTCTCCTTTCAGAGTTTCCAAGTCTCGCCACAGATGGAACTCTAAATCAAACTTTGCAATTTTACTCTCGAAATCGAATAACGAAAGCTTTAACCCAGGTAACTCTAGTGCTTCAATGGGAGTATTTTGCAGACTAAATACGACCTGAAATAAAGGATGGTGGCTCAAATCTCGCTCTGGGTGAAGTTCTTCCACCAGCTTTTCAAAGGGCAAATCCTGATGGGCATAAGCTCCCAAAGTTACCTCTCGTACTCGATTTAATAATTCTCGAAACGTCGGGTTCCCTGATAAATCGCTACGTAGTACCAAACTATTGACAAAAAAACCAATTAACCCTTCTAGCTCGCTACGATTACGATTAGCGATCGCTGAACCTACTACAATATCCTCTTGCTGCGTGTAGCGATAGAGCAAAGTCTGAAACGCTGCAAGCATTGTCATGAACAAGGTTACATCTTCTTGATAGCTAAGTGTCTCTAACGCTTGAGTTAAAGAATGTGGTAGTTCTAAAAATTGTTTTGCACCCCTGTAGGTTGAAACTGCTGGTCTTACTCGGTCGGTGGGGAGATTCAGCACCGAAATCTTGTCTAATTGCTTTTGCCAATAAGCTAACTGCGTTTGTAAAGGCGAACAGCCGTTTTCCCCCACTGCTTGCAGCCACTCCTGTTGCCATTGGGCGAAATCTGCATACTGAATGGGTAGTTCTGGCAGAAGCGTAGACATTAGACATTGGTTATCTTCTACAAAAGCTTTATATAATACGCCCAGTTCTCTGATTAACACCCCAATTGACCAGCCATCGGCAACAATGTGATGCAGATTTAGCAGCAGCACATATTCGGCTTCACCTAGTTGTAGCAGCTTCACTCGCAGCAATGGCCCGGTGGTGAGATTGAAAGGATGTTGAGCCTCTGCGGTTGCGATTCGCCGTACTTGTGTCTCACATTCTCGATCGAAATTGCGTATATCTATTAGGGGAAACGGTATAGTTAAGCTGGGTGCGATCGCCTGCACTGGTTGCTGCTCTATCATCACAAACCTAGTGCGTAAGGTTTCATGGCGACGGACAATTTCGTTGAATGTCTGCTTTAAAGCGGTAAAGTTGAGGGAACCTGTTAGGCGAAGTGCTGTTGACACATTGTAAAATGGATTGCCCGATGCTAATTGGTCGAGAAACCACAATCGCTGCTGGGCAAAAGAAGTGGGGAAGACAAAAACCTCTGCTTCATCAGAAAAATTAAGTTCTTCATCAGCTGTGAGGCTACTGAAAATATACTGGCTCATAACAAAATCTTTGTTAAAAAAAGAGCATGAAGACAGAGGGCTGATGTACTAAAGTTATTTCTTCCACGACGATCGCGCATTCGTTAAAAACAACCCATATTTCACATCTTATCACTGTAAATCATCCTTGCTACTATAGATAAATGCTACAACAATAAGTCAATACAAAAATCGGCATTATAATTCCATAAAAGATGGTATAAGTAAATATACATGCTGATATAAATAAATTTATTCACTTTGATAGATGTATGTATTTGCTATCATGAGTAATTATGAAGATTGAAAAATTTTGCAAACAAAGTTGTTAGGAAATTTATAAGTCAAACATTAACAGCGACGCTGCCAATATTGCCAATAAACAATAGAAATTTATTCTAGCTGGAAATGGAAAAACATTCTTCTCATGCGCTTTTAAGTCTTCTTAAGGATAAAAACTCTAAAAATAGTAATTTTTCGTTAATTAAAATTTATTAGCTTTAATCTTGAAACAAAGAAATCACTATTAAACACATCTTCTTTGTTATTAACACTAAAATTAGCTTTTGGTACTTGATTTATGTATGTAACTGTATGGCCTGGGAATGTATATCCCTTGGGTGCTACTTGGGATGGCAAAGGCACTAACTTTGCTTTGTTTTCTGAAAATGCAACAGGTGTAGAACTTTGTTTATTTGATACTGATAATCATGAAATTCGCTTGCCTTTAACAGAAAAAAATAATTTTGTTTGGCACGCTTATCTACCAGGAGTAGGGCCTGGACAACGCTATGGATTTAGAGTACACGGCCCTTGGTCTCCAGAACTTGGTCATCGCTTTAACCCTAATAAACTACTAATTGATCCCTATGCTAAGGCAATTGATGGGGAATTTACCGATAATCCAGCTAATTTTGGCTACTCTTTAGATGCACCAGAACAAGACCTCGCTTTTTCTGATTTAGATAATGCCGAAATTATGCCGAAGTGTGTTGTTGTCGATCAGTCTTTTGATTGGGGAGACGACAAACTACTTTCTATACCGTGGCATGAAACTATTATTTATGAAACTCACGTTAGAGGCTTCACTAAGCTACACCCAGAAATTCCAGAAGAATTACGTGGTACTTATGCAGGGCTAGCACATCCAGCCGCGATTCAATATCTGCAACAACTAGGAATCACATCTGTGGAATTGATGCCTGTGCATCACTTTTTATCCTCTCCAGGATTTCTGGTGGCTAAAGGACTCAAAAACTATTGGGGTTACGATTCCATTAATTTTTTGACACCCTACTCCGGTTACAGTGCTAGTGGCTCACTCGGACAACAAGTCACCGAGTTTAAGCAGATGGTCAAAGACTTACATTCTGCTGGCATTGAAGTAATTTTAGATGTAGTTTATAACCATACTGGCGAAGGCAATCATTTAGGGCCAACATTATCGTTGCGAGGCATCGATAATGCCGTGTACTATCGCTTGGTCAAAGATAATTCCCGTTACAACATGGACTTCACAGGCTGCGGCAACTCTCTGAATGTGCGTCATGCCCAAGTTCTGAAGTTAATCATGGATAGCCTGCGCTATTGGGTAATAGAAATGCATGTTGATGGCTTTCGCTTTGACTTAGCTTCGGCATTAGCACGAGAACTATATGAAGTAGATAATCTCGCAGCTTTTTTTGATATTATTCATCAAGATCCAGTTCTGGCAGACGTGAAGCTGATTGCTGAACCTTGGGATTTGGGAGAAGGCGGTTATCAAGTTGGCAATTTTCCTTTACGTTGGTCTGAATGGAATGGCAGATATCGTGATACTGTCCGGGATTTTTGGCGTGGTGAGGATGATAGCCTCGGACAATTTGCTTATTGTTTTACTGGCAGCCCTGACCTTTACCAAACAAACGGGCGTAATCCCAGTGCCAGTATTAATTTCGTCACTGCTCATGATGGCTTCACGCTCAATGATTTGGTCAGCTACAACGAAAAGCATAATCAGGCTAACGGCGAAGATAGCCGGGATGGGGAAAGCCATAACCGCTCTTGGAATTGCGGTGTAGAAGGAGAAACCGATGACCCAGACGTAATCCGCTTACGGGAACGTCAGCGACGCAACTTTTTAGCAACTCTAATGCTGTCGCAAGGCGTACCCATGCTATTAGCAGGAGATGAAATTGGTTGCACTCAGAAGGGTAATAATAATGCCTACTGCCAAGATAATGAAATTTCCTGGCGTGATTGGAGTTTACAAAAGTCTAATTCCGAACTCCTAGATTTTAGCCGCGAACTGATTGATTTTCGTCATAAGCATCCAGTATTTAGACGGCGTAAGTGGTTTCAAGGCCGTCCTATTCACGGTTTTGGGATCAATGATATTGGTTGGTTTAATGCCGATGGTAGCGAAATGACTGAAAAGCAGTGGCTAGTTAGTTATGCCAAAGCTATGGAAATTTTCTTAAATGGCGAGGGCATTGTTACTCCTGGCCGCCGTGGTGAACGGATTATTGATGAGAGCTTTCTGCTATTTTTTAATGCTCACTATGAAATGATGGAGTTTGCCTTACCCAATGTTTTCCAAGACAGGGAATGGGAAATAGTTATTGACACTAACGAACCTCGTTTCCTTAGCCCAGGAAAATTGGTTATAGGTGAGCAAACTGTACCAGTTACAGACCGTTCTATCATGGTGTTACGTCGTCTTGCTTAGTAGCACAAAATCTCAAGATTTATAGAGGTTTTCAGTTAGGTGCAATAAAGATATAGCAGTCCAGGGCTATTTCGTTCTAGACATAAACCGCCCAGAACTAAAGTTCCGGGCTAATAGCTCAACTCCACTAAAGTGGACTAAAAGCCTTTATTAGTCGTCTTGAGACGAATGAGTTATTAGCCTCAGAATTTATTCTGAGGTGGGCTAGATGAGAATGCCTTCGCGCAGCGTCTCGTTAGAGAAGGACGCCAAGGACGCAAAGAGAAGAAAGAAGAAAGAGATATATAATTTTCACAAATGATTTATTAGGACTGCTATATGAGTATGTTTGGGAATGGTGGGTTTTGTGCGATTATAGCGCCCTGCTTTAGCCTCTGGGGTCTGAGCCGACTATGAAGCGATCGCTTCTGAATACTAGAGGGAGTTTACTTCAATAAAGCTATACTTGACCTATTGAAAGAAAAGTTTCTAGCTACTGCTTCTACAGAAGTATCGACATTAACAATTTATAAATTTAATGATTGGTTTTTGTAGTAAGTTTTTATCCGAAAATCCGAAACAATAACATAATAAATGAATATTGATAATATCCGATTAAAAAATATTAAAACACAACAGAATATTATTTCGGAATCGGTTTTTAACTTAGTATCTAATTCTACTCTAAAATCTGCACAGACTCAACAAATAACACAAACTTTAGTAAAAACAGTAACAGCAATTGAAAAAATATGTTTTAAGAAACAAGCAACACCAGCAAACCTAAGTCGCTCATCGCGGCAAATCTACTCTTGGATGAAATTCTTAACGGACGAAGTTAACCTACAACTTCACCTAGAAAGTACTTGTCGTATGCAGCAAATTGCTAAAAAAATGCTAATAAAGCATGGACAAGAATCAGTAAAACTAATGATTGAATTCAGTAGTTTTGCACTTTTATACAAGGGTAAAAGGTCTGGTGATGCTGCTCACATTATTGTTAATGAGGGGTTCATTAATGCGTCAGAAGAAGTAATGATAGCATTAGTGGAATCTGCTCTTTTTGGGAGAAATCAAGATAATACACGACTAATTAGGTCGTTTGCCAGTTCTGAAGAATACAGTAATGTACTGCTAGAGCTTGATTTAATTGCAGAAGTAATTGCAGAAAACCCACAAGGTAAGTTTTATAACCTAAATGAGTTATTTGATAAACTAAACCGTGAATATTTTGCGGCAACTCTTGCCAAACCGCGTCTTGCATGGAGCCAAATTCACACTTACCGGAAGTTTGGGCACTATGAGCCAGCTAGAGATCGGGTTGTAATCAGCTTGACCCTTGACAATGGTAGTGTCCCTGAATTTGTGAGTGAGTTTGTCTTATATCACGAATTGCTGCACAAGTACCACGGCACAAATTTGGTTCAGGGCAGAAGAATGGTTCACACAAAAGAGTTTCGTGCCAGTGAAAGCCAGTTCAAACTGTACAAAGAAGCATCAACATGGCTGGAAAAGTTGGCAACTGGTCAAACCAGTAAACGGTGGCATTTTTAAATGATTATTTGCTCGTCATTGCTTTGGGTGCTAAAGGTGAGGTGTCATAATGTGTTAACAAGTCAGCAGGATCGTTGTAAATTGCGATCGCATCTTTTAACTGACTATCATCAAAACCACCGCAACGAAACGCAATCACGCCAACACCAGCTTTATTTGCAGACTCAATATCGTAGGGAGTATCGCCCAGCATCACTACCTCGGAGGGCTGCATCTTCAACTGACTTAAAGCCGCTTCCACAATATCTGGAGCGGGTTTGGAAGCTTCGGCATCGCTAGATGTTGCCGCCTCATCCTGACTGAGTAAATCATCAACTTGTGCAGCCTTGAGCAACACTGACAGTTCTTGACTCGTTGCTGAACTAGCGATAATTAAACGCAACCCAACAGAGAGCATCTTTAATATTAGTTGCCGCGCCCCACTCGCGGGAGTCAGATTTTCTCCAAACTTGTTGATGATCAGTTCTTTGCGTTTGTCGGCGATTTCCTTACCTTTTCCTTCTTTATCAGAAAGTCCTGACGCAAACTTAGGAATAATCTGGTCGCCTCCCATGCCAATCAGTGGTCGAACTTGCTCGAACTCTACCTCATAGCCAAATGCTGCAAATGCTTCTACCCAGCCTTGAGCATGGGCATCATTACTGATAACAAGCGTCCCATCGACATCCAAAATTACGCCCTGATATGCCATTGAAAAATTTCCAGGTTACTTTACGCCTCTACATTACTGGAAAGTTGTTGCCATAACCTCTACCTTGGTTATTACTTCCAATGGCAAAGTCAAAGAAGAGGAAAAGGGGCAGGGGAGAAAGATACTGGAATTCCCCTGCAAAAAGGGTTTCAGTAGCCCTAAATTTATGTATGGGGTTCTCCCCCTTGCTCCCTGCCCCCTGCTCCCCTGCCTGTTCGTTCTTCCATGCCGAAGAGACGCCGAAAAGCTGACTGCATCAAATTAGGAGACAAGTGATAAACAGCTTTCCAAAGGTTTGTTGTACCTACCATGACATCAGAACGTTGCTCTTTTACTGCTTTCCAAATTGATTTTGCTACATCTTCAGGCTTTTCTAGTACAGGAGCTTGAATTGCTTTACCTACCAACTCAGAACGCGCCTGAGCCGTTTCCTCGTCCTTACCGCGAAACATTGCTCGTTCCATCAGTTGAGTACTGATAAAACTGGGATAAATTCCGCTAACATGAATGCCTTTAGGTGATAACTCTGCGTGTAGCGATTTTGTCAACCCAGTGATGGCGTACTTAGTGGTTGTATAAGGAATGTGATAAGGAATTGGTTCTATACCACCAATAGAACTGACATTAACAATGGTTCCTTTGCGACGTTCTAAGAAATGGGGCAGGATGGCATTAATAGTATGGATGTAGCCCCACAAATTGGTATCAATTATCTGATGCCAATCATCTAAGCTAAAATCCTCGACGGGCCCTAAGCAAAAGATACCTGCATTATTAATTAATACGTCTATGTGACCAAAATGATCTATTCCCTTCTCGATCAGATTCTTTACTTGTAAAGGATCTTTCACATCGCAAGAAATAGCGATCGCATCTCGTCCAAGTTCCCGTATCTGTGCAGCAGTAGCTTCTAAACGGTCAAGTTGACGAGCTGCCAACACAACATCATAGTTGTGACGGGCGAATAATAATGCTGTAGCTTTGCCAATCCCTTGAGATGCGCCTGTAATAATTACTGTATTTGTCATAATGTCAGTTGCTTTTTCTTGTGCGTCTTAGAGGTTGTTTTAAAAATGGTACTTGAGGTATCCAAAACTTTAAATCCTCCTTTTTCAGGAGGATTTTGAGAAGCTTATATTGGTATTGAGTCGAGATACGAATAAAATTTATACCTAGCGGATACTACTAACTCGCCACAGCGATCGCAATTAGCGCATAGTTGTGTCCCGCAAAGATAAGAATACTTAGCTTTAACGGTAGAATAAACTGTTAGGCCCTGCTGCATCTCCTTCACCATACCTCTTATGTCAGATCAACCTGCACCAGAAATCGAACTGCTCCGTGCAGCTTATGCGGCCTTCAACGCGCGAGACATTGACGCTGCCCTTGCCCTTATGACTCCAGACGTGGCTTGGCCGAAAGCGTTCAAAGGCGGTTTTGTCCGTGGACATGAAGAAGTTCGCGCTTACTGGACGGAGCAATGGAGCGAGATCGATCCGCACGTCGAGCCGGTTTCCTTTTACTCGGAGGAGGCCGGACGCATTTTGGTCGATGTGCATCAGGTCGTGCGTGACTTGGTTGGAGCAGTTCTTGCCGATGAACACGTAGGCCATCGATTCACCCTTGAGCACGGCTTGATTCAAGTCATGGAAGTCTGTCCACTTCCATCGTCCACCCCAAAAGCCTAACCACGCGCTCCAGCGAACAGGGCATTGAGCCGATTAATCAACAACGCCAATTATTGCTGCGTTCTAATTTCCTTGAGTAACGCCTCATCAGAGTATTCTTCTTCCCATTTACCCTGTAGCTTCAGCCGTACAGACTGGGCGCCGCCACTAGGAGTACAGACAACCCAGTAAGTATCTGGTTCTCCTTCGACCTCAGCTGCATCTTGAGCTTTTGAAATGTCAGAAAGACCTGAAAATGCTTGAATACAAGTCCATGTAATTCCATCTGAATCTTTAATCTCTCTTTCCATGTCTATCCTTAGTACAGCATTTCATTAATTCGTAGCGAATTCAATTTGGCAATAGCCTGCATTGTTAATGCGTCGGCTTGGATTGTTAATGCGTCGGCTTGGATTGTTAATGCGTTGGCTTGGATTGTTAATGCGTTGGCTTGGATTGTTAATGCGTTGGCTTGGATTGTTAATGCGTCGGCTTGGATTGTTAATGCGTTGGCTTGGATTGTTAATGCGTTGGCTTGGATTGTTAATGCATTGTTAATGCATCAGCTTGCATTAACAATGCTATGCTTATTATGCAAAACTGTACTTAGTTAACGTGAATTGGGCAGAATTTCTGGTCGATCGTCCAAACTGAGCAGGAATTGAATTAAATCTGTCTGTTCTTGAGTGGTAAATCCAGCTTCTGCATCTACCCAATAAGCGTGTCCTCTGCCGTCTACATTCGACTTTTGCAAATCTGGATTAGCTTGGTTAGCTGCAACCATTGCCTCCCGAAGATTACGGTCAACTAGCACCCGTAAGCTTGCTTGTGCATCGGGTATAATATTTTGCATTAATGTACCAGCCATACCAAGTTGCTCAGGATTTGCCACCAGAAATTGTCCGCTCTGTTCATCTTGCTTTAATGCTTCAACACTAGCAGCCACGCCACCATCATGTAAATAAGGCGCAGTTAGATACAACCCAATCAAGCTTGGTACTTTATAACCACCGGCTGGATTATTGATGCCAAAAGCTAACTGTTGTGCTTTTTGTGGCGTAATATCTGTAGGAACTTCTAACACTGGAGGATTAGATTGCAAGGGAACTGAGACGCTGTTGGGGTAGGTTTGGGGTATAGTGAAGTTCTTAGCGAATGGTGCTAATGTAGGAGCGCGTGATGGTTGAGTTCCAATCTCGTTTTGAGCAATGACATCATGATTAGTAAAGTAGCGTCCACTATGACAGTCTATGCAGCCAGCACGATTAAATACAGTCGCCCCTTTTTCTAGAGATGCAACATCACTAACTTGAATCGGTGGTGGTGCCAGAGTATTTTGCCAAGCAGACATCGCATTCAGCTGTTCGCCAACGGGGAAGCCGGGGGAAGATGCCATTAAACCATCTAACATAAACGGCGAACCTTTGGGATATCCAGGCATCCGAATTACTTCATTAATTGCAGGTTCCCCAGGAGTGGGATCGATTTTGTCGAAAAATTCTGATGGTTTTGCACCTTCAGGAAATCTAAAAGCTGGATTTGCGGCATTTTGCAGAATCACGCCTAAATAGGTTTCCTTATCAATACCTAATGTGGATTGACTGGCATCAGCGCCATTTGTCCCGTCTGAGTTTGTGGCGTGAACGTTGCTATTTAAGGTAGTCAAACCGTGAAACCAACCAACCGCTGAATGACCGCTCCAACCGTAAGGCCAGGCATCAAAAGTATAAGATGATGGGATTTGTGAGGGATTGTTTACTAGAGTGCCAGTGGAATCAAAGTTTCCAGGCGGCCAAGTTAGGAGTTTTGCATCGACTGCATCTTCTAAAGTTTTGGCATCTGGTAAGCGGGATTCTTTACCCTCAGCGTTAATGTAAGTATGTTCTCCCGCCGGAATTTCAGTAGGATTAACATCTGTTTGGCGAAACATGGCTGCGGAATTAGTGGCAAATGCCAAAACCAAACCCGTATTAAGATCATTGTTTGGTGCGCCTTCTAAGATCCGTCCAGTCTTATTGTCAAGTGTGGCGTGACATAAAGCACAGGTAATACCAAATCTCAACTTACCTTTAGTCAGGCTGGCACGCATACCCAGTGGTACAAGGGAATTTGCGGGTACGTCTAATCCTGTATTCAAAAGTGTGCCAGCTTTAAAAGTGCGTCCACCTATTGTTACATCTTCGTTTATAGGAATTCGGAGATTGGTTGTATGCTTACCGGCAAGTTTAGCGATCGCCTGACCTACAGTTATCATATTAATCGGGCCGTTCAGCGCCCCAACTACATCAGTTTGGAAAATTTCATTACCAAAGGTTTCTGAGTAAAAAGCATCCCGCCCCAGTTTTAAAGTTTCCTCAGTAACAGCAAACGCCCCATTCTCAGGGGATAGTTGTTTACGTCCATCTTCTGTATTTAGTAAACGTGTTGCCTCTTCTTTATTAATGACGTACCCCAAAACATCATAAGAACCAACTTCTTGAGGTGCAGCCTGTGTCACAGGTGTAAAAGTCTTATCTAGACTGGGAGTTTTACCTAAAACAAATTCTAGTCTGGAGGCGAAGAAGCTAACAAAAATTACTAAAAATAACAGTATGCCAATAGTTCCCCATCTATTTTTTTGAGGCTCCACTTTCGGAGGATTGGAATCTATAGCGATACCTGGGTCAGTTTTCATAGTTTTGATGTCACGAATGAAACACTTTATCCGGTGCTGATTGAGTAAACCACTCCATAGCTCTTTCGGCGATCGCAGTAGGAACTGTATGTAACCCGTTGAACTCACGGTATTCTAGGTCATAGCCTGCTTGTTTTAATTTCTGCACAATCCGGTGACTGCACCGTTCAATCGGCAACACCGTATCCGACTTTCCATGAGAGATGAACAGACGCGGTTTCCCGGATTGGCTAGCAGGAGCCATGAATCCGGGTGAAAAAGCAATAATGTGGTTAAACAAATCGCCATTGCTAATGCCAACCGAAAGGGCATAGGAAGCACCATCAGAGAAACCAGCGATCGCTACTTGGTTCGGATCGATAGCGTAATGACTGAAAGTTTGTGCTAATGCCCGATCGATAAAGGCAATATCAGGGCCATAGCCACCCCGAATAATGTCCCAAGTTTGTTGGCGTGAGTCTACTGCTAACAGAATTGTCCTAAAGCGAATTGCCAGATGATAAAGGATTTTTAGCGCACCCTCCGCGTCGCCTCCGGCTCCATGCAATATCAACACCAGGGGAGCGGGCTGATCTGCTCGATAGGTTTCAGGTACATAGACAAAACCATCTCGCTGCCCATCCAGGCCTAGTGGGTGTAACCCGATCAAAGCGGTTGTTGTGGGGCGAGTTGGGCGGGATAATAACCGCCCTTCAATAGCTCTAGAATCAACTTGCTTTGAGCTTTCCATAACTAATAAGGGACTTCCAAATAAAAAAATGTTCCAAAACTGAGGCAAAAACTCTCTCTATTTCTTCTCTCTGCGTTCTCTGCGCGGCAGTCGCTCATGGGGGAAACCCCCAAGACCGCGCTGCCTTGTCTCTGTGGTTCGTTTCTTAGAATAATTTATTTCTTGGAAGTCCCTAAGTTCCACTTTTGGCAATTGGATATTTGAGAGGCCGCGAGAGTAAAGTCATTCCTGCTAGCCCAAACCGGAGTTTTTGCCGTCTTGTCTTACGGCCATTGCATCAATCAGCAACTATCTGCTGATTTATTGGCTTCTGTTTTATTGCTTTTCCTCAGAAGGGAAAATTATTTCTCTGCCACCAAAGCTGATTGGATACAAGAAGAGTTAAATATTTTCCGCTACATTAACGCCCTTGACTTTAGCTGGTATGACAATGCTGTAATAAGCAGATGCGATCGCTGCTAATGCATTGAGCAAAACATTGTAACCAAACAGTGGCATTAGGCCAAAAGATGTCTTAGCAAAGGGCAACAATCCCATGACAGCCAGCAAGGCATAAGAAATTGCAAAAGCACGGTTGAACAAGCGTGCAGTGCTAGCATTACTGTAAGAAGTAATTCCAAACAATCCTACAGCACAACGTACAAGGTTATGCAAAAAGTTAGTAGGAATTAGACCAAAGATATAACCAAAACCCGCAGAATAAGCGCCAGTAGATTCATCAAGTGGAATAAAAGATTCGTTCGTTCCTGGCAATGAAACTAAAGCTGGTATAAAGCCAGCTAAACCTAAAAGTAAATAAGCGATTCCAATAGCCAAAGCAGTATAACGCTCTGTCATTTTTGCCGCGTTGATATTTTCCATTGCAGTCAATCCTTTTGTAATTCCATTAGTTAATACTGAGATATCTAAGGTTGTAACCCAAAAAAAATATTTTATAATCTATCAGAAGTTTCAGCGTTAAATTAAGCTTTGTACACCTAGAGTGAGAAATTAAGATATTAGCCCTGCTGGAATTTTGGACTGCATAATCGTAGTATTTTTCCTTTGTATCAGTAATTACATATAAACTTAACTTGGACAATTAGGGACTTCCAACAAATAAATTACCCAATATTGTGGGGTGGGCATCTTGCCCGCCCATATACAAAGGCGGGCAAGATGCCCACCCCACAAAAAGTAGTTGAGTATTTTTTTATTTGGAAGTCCCTTATTCATCTATGTCATCAAATACCCCATAGTTAGAGGCAAAAATTTAATGATAGAAGTAGCTTTTAGAAAAGCAGATAACAAAGTTCCCAGCCTCTAACTACCCTCTAGATTAGAGGCTTTCTCATAATTGAAGAGGTGCTTAAAATAAAAATGAATAAATTACGAACTTTGCTGTTGCTGTCTTGATAAAAATACTAGTAACAAGATAGAATAAAGTTAAGGTCAGAGAAAGTTTTACTAAAACCAGTCAAAAAACCTAAATCATTCGTAAAATAGAAAATCACTGAGAAGCTTAAAACACCTACTTTTCCCGAATACATTCGCTCATACTTGAAAACAGACTATCCTCTTAATGCCTCAACGCGGATATCCTATCTTTATTATGATTGGAACTTAAATCAGCGAATATCTTTATAAAACTGTTTGAGATAATTTGCATTAACACCAATCCCCCACAAAAATCCAATGTAAAGGTAAATTGCAGTTGCTTTGAAGCTACCCCATTTAGCTACGCGACGATCTGAGGAATGAACAATACGATTTACCAGATAAATACGTCCTTTTTTAACTAACTTCAGGCATAAATCTCCATCCTCCATAATCGGCAATGCCTCATCAAATCCGCCACAATCCCAAAAATCAATCCGACGACAGAACATTACCTGATCTCCAAACAACAGACGCAATCCTCGAAAAAATAGGTGAGGCTTAAATAACAGTGGTGCGTAATAGGTTTTTAGATAATTATGTAGAGAGATACCCCAACGAGTTGTTTGAGATCCTGACATCAGAGAAATGAACCCTCCACAGGCAACGGTAGGCTCTGCAAGAGTCTTATTGATGACGGTGATTAAATCATCTGGAACCCAAGTATCTGCATGAAGAAAGCAAAGAATATCTCCAGTTGCTGCTGATGCTCCATAGTTCATCTGAAGAGAACGCCCTAGTTGTTGAGATGAAAGAACTTGTACATTCAAAGTTTGATTAAATGACTCAAAAATTTGCTTTGCAACTGTCACTGTCTGATCTTGGCTGCCACCATCTACCACTATCACTTCGGAAGGAGGAGGATTAAGTAAAGTCAGTTGGCACAATGTCCGCCCTAAGTTAGTTGCTTCATTTAAAGTAGGAATGATGATGGAGACTTGAAACATATCGAGTTAGTAGTTTTATCATTACGAGCTGCAAGGACAAGGTTCGCCCCACGTTGTGCAGCCATTCTGGCGGTGACTAAGCCAATCCCACTAGAAGCACCAGTAATGACAATCACTTGGTTTTGCAGGGGTTTGAGTGGATTAACCATAACTTTTAACTTATGCTTACTTACTTTCGTAAATTGTTTATTTACCTATTTACGAAACTAACTATTAGTACTTTAATAATCCTCTGATAAAAGAAGTAGGTAAAGGTTGATTTATCTTAAATCTAAGCTGTAATTAAAAATACATATATTTTTTATTTTCCCTTCTACTCATTCGAGTGGTCATTCACTTTTAACTTATTCCTTAAGTAGGACGTTTTAAAAAATAGTAGTAGTTATTTTACTTAATATAAGGTAGCAAAACCTTTATTTTAAAGCTGTGTGTAATTACGGTACTACTAGTAGCGAATGAAAACTTGAGTAGGAGATTCTACAATACTTGAACCATTAAGAAAAATTGCATTTTCCTAGACAGTCACTCTCTATTTACACAGATTATTCTAGTTTACAATTATCCATAAGGATGAAATTCTATATTTAAATTTCATCCTGAATTAAGGTTAAAAAAAGTGGATGAACAATAATTTGCTGGCTTTAAGGTCTGGAGTTTAGACTAAACTGGAGTTTAGACTAGGCAACAAGAAAAGACTCAGCAATGCTGAGTTGAAAAGAAACAGACTTCAGAGATGAAAATC
>NZ_JBALBZ010000079.1:0-193926 GCF_036919495.1 Nostoc sp. | reverse complement strand
TCAGGATGCTTTAAGGCTGACTTGAGAATATTTTTAACCTCTAATTCCTTTTGATTTGCGTTCTCTCTTATCGCTTTTAGTCTAAACTCCAGTAAAAAGAAAGTGACTCTGAAACTCAGAGTCACCCTTAAAACTGTATTTTGAAACTTTTTAACTTTTCACAATATCCTGATGTAGATGTGTGAAAGTTTACTTTTTAGCTTCAGCAATAGGTACCCATTCGGTGTGGAAACTTCCGGGCTTATCAAGACGCAGGTAGGTATGTGCGCCGAAGTAGTCGCGTTGTGCTTGAGTTAGATTTTGGGGCAAGCGATCGCGGCGATAGCTGTCAAAATAATCCAAGGATGCGCTAAATGCAGGTACTGGAATTCCCACTGTTGCAGCTGTCGCAATCACTTCCCGCCAAGCAGTCTGTCTGTCGAGAATTGTCTGCTTAAATTCGGGAGCTAACAGCAAGTTAGGCAAAGCTGGATTTTCGCTAAAAGCCTTTTTAATCTTGTTCAAGAAGCGAGCGCGAATAATACAACCACCTTTCCAAATCCGCGCCATTTCGCCCAAATCCAAATTCCAGTTATATGTTTTTGAAGCTGTGGATAGCAACGCCATCCCTTGAGCATAAGAACAGATTTTTGAGCAATAGAGAGCATCACGGACTTTGTTGATAAAGTCCTTAGTTTGCCCGTCATACTTGCCACTGGGGCCTGTGAGGACTTTAGATGCTGCAACCCGCTCCTCTTTAATAGAAGAGATAATCCGGGCATTAACTGCTGCTGTAATTGTGGGAATAGCAACTCCCAATTCCAACGCAGTTTGCACAGTCCAGCGTCCAGTTCCCTTTTGACCGGCTGCGTCAACAATCAAATCCACCAGGGGTTTATTTGTTTCTGGGTCAAGATATGGGAAGATATTCTTCGTAATCTCAATCAAAAATGAATCGAGTTCATCGGTGGTGTTCCATTCAGCAAACACCTCATGTAGCTGATTATGGTCTAATCCAGCGACATTTTTCAGCAAGTCGTAGGCTTCAGCAATTAGCTGCATATCGCCATACTCAATACCGTTGTGTACCATTTTGACATAGTGGCCAGAACCACCAGGGCCAATATAGGTTACACAAGGGCCATCATCGACTTGGGCAGCAATTTTGTTGAAAATGGGTGATAGAAACTCGTAAGAGCTTGTTGTACCTCCAGGCATCAGAGATGGGCCATTTAGCGCCCCTTCTTCACCACCACTGACACCCATACCAAGATACCGAAGCCCAGCCGGTTCTAATTCCTGAGTGCGGCGTTCCGTATCTTCAAACCAAGAGTTGCCACCGTCGATAATGATATCGCCTTCGTCTAACAAGGGTTTGAGTTGAGCAATCACCGCATCCACTGGCTTACCAGCTTGCACCATTACTAGAATTTTGCGGGGACGTTCCAATAAGGCAACGAATTCTTCTAAAGTAAAGGCGGCTTTGACGTTCCTTCCTGGCGCGCGCTGCGCCATAAACGCATCCGTTTTTTCGCGGGAGCGGTTGTAAACTGCAATTGGGAAGCCATTGCGCTCCACGTTTAGAGCGATGTTCTCACCCATAACGGCTAATCCAATCACACCAAAGCTTTGTAGTGTCATAAAAAATTTCTGGCTAACTCTTGCAGATCCTTTTACTTTAAGGGTAGTCCGATATTTTCCCTTCTCTCCTAAAGAAGACCTTAAGACTTGAATAAATGACAAAAATCCACAACTAACACGGATAATTAATTTTAATTTGTATCTAAATCAACAATTGACTTGCAAAATTTGCAAAATTTAAATAGTCAAAGGACGCAGTAAGGAGTAACCAAATAATGCTGGCATTTGTCCTAGCTTTAGTGGTCGGTCTTGGTAGTTTAGCTATTTATATAGCAGCTTTCTTTTTTCCAGAAATCCACCGCAAGAATGACTTTATCTGGAGTGGTGTAGGACTTTTCTATGCTTTAGTCTTATGGGTGTTTGCACCACGCATTACTGGGGGTTTGTTGCTAGGCCATGTGGCTAGTGTGGCTCTTTTGGTTTGGTTTGGCTGGCAAACTCTATCATTACGTCGCCAACTGGCCCCCCAGGCACAACAAACCCAAGTACCCAGTCCTGAGACGGTGAAAACTGGCATTCAGGAACAAGTAAATAAGTTCTCCCTTCAGGAACGGCTGGGCCAGTTGCAAAAAGGTCTTGGTAGCACCTTCAGTGGGGTGAAAGACAAGGTGCAACAGACTGGGAGTAAAAAAACACCCACAACCCCTAAACCTGAAAACATTACCTCTGTAATAGCAGAGAAACCTACTGTTGAGATTATCGACAAAACTACTGCCATACCAGAAAAACCAGCAGAGGAGACAGTTACTACTGACACCGAAGCCAAAACCGAGAGTGTACCGGAAGCGATTCCACCACATCCCCCATCTCCTGAATTGGTGGAAGCAGCGCAACCAGACTTTGAAATTGAGGAGAAGCAACCCATTCCCGTAGAAGAAATTGCCCCGGATGCGGTACTCGCTCCCCCGGCGGAAGCACCACCTGAAGAAATACCGCCTAATCAAGGTAGTTGAATGCAGTGAAACTCAGTGTTAACCTAATATAATGTTGGGTTTAACTCAACTCTTAGCGGTTTTCATTCGAGTGACATAAAGGCTAATTATAGAAGCAATTAATAAATTGCTTCTATTGTCTACTTGACTCCAAGTATTAATTTTGAATTAACTTTTTAGTAAAATTGACAAGTAATTCTATTCTTTTTTCTATAAAAGCGTTGAAGTTATCATCGAAGGTATCTCATGTACATAAAGCTCTGTATAAAATATCTTTTAAAATATCTCACTTTGGCATCATTTTAACATATAAGGTTTTTGAGAGCAGTCACTTTTAACTGTTTTCTCATAAAATAAATTGCTCCAAAAATTCCATTCCTAACTTTTGGAAAAGCTCCTCTTATTTGTTGTCCGCTCAATTCTAATAAGCTTTCCGGAGTAGTTTCCTTTTTGAGAATAGCTGCTGTACATCTTAATATTAAGTCACAATCTTCACCTACTTCAGAGAATCCGAATTCTTCTAGTTCTTCTTTCAAAGTTTTGAAATTTTCTAGTAAATCAAAATCCTCGTTCCATGTCCATGCTGAAAGTAATTATAGATGAGGCTTGAGACTGTATATAGATTTGAAGATATTTTTGGGGTATTTTTTGTCTAAGTCCCACTAGTAAAGCAATCCCAATTTTGACGAGA
Source organism: Nostoc sp. (assembly GCF_036919495.1). Classification (GTDB taxonomy): domain Bacteria; phylum Cyanobacteriota; class Cyanobacteriia; order Cyanobacteriales; family Nostocaceae; genus Nostoc. Next base: position 190,683 of record NZ_JBALBZ010000079.1, on the reverse strand, counting down.
TTACTTTGCTTCTCTTCAAGAGCCTCTGCCAACGCTTGCAATTACTTTCAGGACTTACGCAAAGGTAAGGTCTGAAAGTGAATCTTATTAGCTTCGTCAAACTCACGTTCATTCAATTTTGGCGCGGAGTGCGGGAGATCGAAAGAAAGTTGCAAATCCAGCTTGGCGCTCGTTTAAAGGTTCTAGGGCATCGTTCCAAAGACTTTCATAATAAAAGAAAGTTACGCCTAAACCGCGTTCTTGGGCAGCCCGCACCTGAGACTTAATTTGCTGCATGGGAACTGGATTATTTCTTAACCCTGTCATAATGCCAATTCCAGTTGGAATTATTTGTTGGGCTTCTTGAATTTCTGGGCGGGAAATATTAGCAATAAAACTTTGCAGATTCGGACGATAAATTTGCACAATTAACTCATCCACAATATTCTGCCGCATCCAACTCAGCCAATCTTGCAAGTGAAACTTGTAAGCCAAATCATAGTAATTAGGAGAAACAGAGAAAATCGCCTGGGGTTTTCTCTGCTTTACAGCTTGGTTAAGTTGTACCATGAACGCCGTAATTTTATCTGCCCGCCACTTTATCCATGCCGCATCTTGGGAATTACTTGGCGGAGGATTCTTCGTTTCTTTGGTGTACAAAGCAACTGTATATTGGTCGTAGCCAAATTCGTGAGGCAAACTCATGTGATCGTCAAACTGAATGCCATCGGCATCATATTGGGTAACAGTTTCTAGCACAAGATTAGTGATAAACTGTTGCACTTTTGGATGGAACGGATTGAGCCACATCACCTCACCAGCCGCACTAATCGAAGTTTGGCTACCATCCCGCTTTTGTGTGAACCAATCAGGATAATTAACTGCCAATTCTGAGGTTGGGGGAGCCATGAAACCAAACTCAAACCAGGGAATTACTAACAATCCTTTGCGATGGGCTTGGGTAATCAGGTCTGCGAGAATATCATGTCCATCTAAACCTTTGTAGACAAAAGGTTGAATACCTGCACGTTGTGCGATCGCACTAGGATACATCACATAGCCAGAATTCCACACCACAGGATAAATTGTGTTGAAGTTCAGCCGTCGTAATTCACTCACCGCATCCTGCACTTTGTCCCGATTTTTGAGGGTGTCAAAATCATTAGTGGTCATCCAAACCCCGCGAATTTCCTGACGGGGTATCTGTGCGATCGCAGGAGTGAAACTGTCCACCAACAATACAGTAAAAAAGGATATTAAAATGAGAATTGGAAAAATAAACTTGAGTAGTCGCCGCCAACTTTGAACAATAAAAGATGATTTCATAAATTTGAATGATGCATTAACTACCCACACATGCCATTGCTCGTTTTTATGATTGAATCTACTAACCATATAGTCTACAAGTATTTATGCTTAGTATTGAATTCATGAGTTGGTAGTTGTTCGTTCCCTACTTATGGAACTTTTGCACCAGAAAAACTAAAACAGACAAATTAAGATAGTTGACGCAGCTAGTAGGCATTTGTGCCCAATAGATATTGGTTGGTATGGGGAATGGGGTATTGGACATTGGGCATTGGGCATTGGGCATTGGTTATTAATTCTTGTCCCTCATCTCCCTCATCTCCCCCTGCCCCCGATCTTCTCACTCCCCCACACCCCACCTGTGTCACAATAGAAAACTGTAATAAGAAAAATATTGTTAAGGTAATTTAGTGAGTCCAACTGCTCAATCCACGGCAAGTGCGCGTCGCGTGGTATTTCCTTTTACGGCAATCGTGGGCCAGGAAGAAATGAAACTGGCGCTCCTATTGAACGTGATTGACCCCAAAATTGGTGGTGTAATGATCATGGGCGATCGCGGCACCGGTAAATCCACAACTATCCGGGCGCTGGCTGATCTGCTGCCAGAAATTTCTGTGGTTGCCAATGACCCCTTCAGTAGCGATCCTAGCGACCCCGACTTGATGAGCGATGAAGTTCGCCAACTCTTAGAACAAGGGGCGGAAATTCCTGTAGCTCACAAAAAAGTCCAAATGGTAGACCTGCCGCTAGGAGCTACAGAAGACCGAGTTTGTGGCACAATCGACATTGAGAAAGCTTTATCTGAAGGTGTCAAAGCTTTTGAACCGGGACTGCTGGCAAAGGCTAACCGGGGCATTCTTTATGTAGATGAAGTCAACTTACTAGATGACCACCTCGTAGATGTGCTACTAGATTCCGCCGCCAGTGGATGGAACACTGTAGAACGAGAAGGTATTTCTATCCGTCACCCTGCGCGTTTTGTTCTTGTGGGTTCTGGAAACCCGGAAGAAGGCGAACTACGCCCGCAATTGCTCGATCGCTTTGGGATGCACGCAGAAATTCACACCGTAAAAGAACCAGCCTTGCGGGTGCAAATCGTGGAACAACGGGCAGATTTTGACCAAAATCCTCCAGTCTTTCTCGAAAATTACAAACCCCAGCAAGAAGCACTGCAAGAGCAAATTGTCAATGCTCAACAGCTTTTGCCAGAAGTGAAAATTGACTATGAACTACGGGTAAAAATTTCTGAAGTCTGCTCAGAACTGGATGTAGATGGTTTGCGGGGTGACATTGTTAGTAACCGCGCCGCCAAAGCCTTAACAGCTTATGAAGGACGCAATGAAGTTACAGTTGATGATATCCATCGTGTAATTACGCTATGCTTGCGTCACAGGCTGCGGAAAGACCCCTTAGAATCGATTGATTCTGGCTACAAAGTCGCCAAAGTTTTTAGCCGCGTTTTTGGTGTAGAACTACCAGAAAGTGATGTTGCACAAAAAAACGGCACAGGTCAAAAATTAGGGGCTAGGAGTTAATTAATTTTGGATTTTAGATTTTGGATTTTTCCTTCAATCCAAAATCGAAAATTCAAAATCTAAAATTGGCAGAGTCTAACTCAACATTTAGCACTCAACATTGACTATGAGATTTTGGTCTTTTTGGTTTAACAGCTTTGTTCTATCTAGCCAATACAACCCGCCCAGGTTTGTAGAATTATTGATGCTCTTATTAGCGATCGCTATGCTGGCAATAGCCAGTATTTTACCTGATAGACCATATTTAATTTTAGGCTTGAGCTTAGTAGTTGGGGCATCTATTTCTATCTTAGTGCGAGAAGCGATCGCGCCCTCACCCCAGACGCGAATTACCCAATTAACAGCATCGCTATTGCTCATCATCAGCCTCTATGGTTTTGCTGATTTAATGTATGCTCTTTAATGGGGAGTGGGGAATAGGGAATGAGAAGAAACTTAATCAACAATTTCCCATGCCCAATGCCCAACAACTTACCAATTTTGCATTTCTACCAATTCCATACACAACTCATTAATTTTCTCTAAATCAGGTTTGTGAGGTAGGGCAGATTGTTCGTAAACAATTTCCATTTCAGCCACCAAATCTTCTGCCTTTTTCATCACTTCTTCATAAGAATACTCACCTTTTAAAATAGCTTTTAAATCCTCAAAATCACCAGCTATTCTCCTATCTACAACCACTTCACCTCGCCGCAATATTTCTACTCCACTGCGTAACAATCTAATGCAGTGCATCCCATGTTTGAGGTCAAAACCCGATTTTCTTTCCATTTCTGCTCTAGCCGGATTTCTATTTTCCTGCCAAGATAAGTAGGCTTTCCATTCTCTTAAAGCTATTTGATAACTTTGGCTTTTCTGAAGCAGGCGGATAAAATCTTTACGGCTATTAGTTAACTTTTGGGTATATTCCAAAGTTTCATCTGACAAAGTGTATTGTTTCAACACGCCTTTAAAATCAATATCTGCCGTCAGCAATTGATATAATTTTTCCGCTTCTTCCAAAAACTCAATCCTTCCTCTGATTAAGTTATAAAGATATTCCAGAAAAGCATTTAGTTCATCTTTGCTGAGGGGTGCTTCGTCTTCTATGGCGAAATCAGATGGTATCGGTTTTTTTTGCGGTGGCTTTAACAACCATTTACGATGAGTTTCCATCTTTTTGATTTGGGCAAAAGCATAACCAGTGTAAGTATGTTTTACTTTCTTACTCAAAAATAACTGTTTATGATTAATTAAATGCTGTCCGACTGCGTTTACAAAAGGATAGTTAGCTAACCATAGCAATTCTAAAACATTGGGATTCGCGCCTGCTAATAACTGAAGAATTTTTCTTAATTCATATATAACTGTGTCTTTGTTGCCATCAACGAAGGGAAATATTCCTGGTTCATCCCAACCAGAATCTTTTTGTTCTATATTATCAAATCCCAAGTAATACCTTTTGGGTGCGATAAATACTCCCCGATAATCAAAGTCTGAATCAGGACGATTTAAACCATAGCCGTGGCTACCTGCTAAACCAATTAAAATAGTTCTTTGCTCAACTTCTATTCTTTCCATATCACCTGATTAAAATATAGTCATCCTAACTCATGAGTTAAGCAGGTGGGAAGTGGGCAATGGGGATGCAGAGGAGCAGAAGAATAATAATCCCCATACCCAATGACTAATACCAAAAGTTGCTTAGTTTAACAAAAATGCCCCTAAAGGAGATGATGCAACGATATCCCCTTAAGGAGCAAAACTTGTCAATTTAGTTGTTCCTATATTTTCGCTTTTCTAGAACAGGAATTATCTAGGATTAATGTGCCGTCTATTTCCCCATCCTGGATTAACAATTGCGGCTAAATCTTCTTCAGACAATTTGCTGATTTCACTCTCCAGTTCTTCGACGCTGAAATCATAGCCGCGCTCTTGAGCAATCTTGACGAAGGCTTCTGGATTAGCTGTTGCTTTGAGTCTTTGCTGTAATGCTTGATCTTGTTTTACAGCTTTAAAAAGTCGGGTAGCATTTTGCTGTGTCATGACAGTCCATCTCCTGTTTTAAATATCAGGTTTGAATGTAGTAATTTGACTCCTGTGGAATCACTAAATTTTGTGAAGAACCTTACAATTTAAGAGTGTAAGTTTAATTTTAAAACAAAGAAGAAAAATGTGTAGATTCTGATAAGAAAATATAAGTTCTACTCTAAATATTTATGTTAATTTATAAAACTCAGCCCTAAGATGGAAGCAGTATTTAACTAAAGAACATTGATTTTGAATTATCAATGCATTTTACATTCTTTGCGTGAGTGATTCAGTTATGACAACTTTTGGCAAATAAAAGCTTGACTTGACACCTGTTCATAAAATACTATATTAGATTGTCTGTCTAATTCCTGCTCGGATCAGGTAGACATATTACAAAAGCTGGCAAAAGCTTCTCTACACGAGATAAAAACCAGCTACCTGTACGGCAACCTCAAGGACGATTCCATGACCTACGCGATTATTGAAACTGGCGGCAAACAAATACGAGTAGAGCCAGGCCGGTTTTACGATATTGAACTGCTTGCGATCGAACCAGATGAAAAAGTTACAATAGACTCCGTATTACTCGTGCAGCACGATGGTGAAGTCACCATTGGACAGCCACTAGTGACAGGTGCAACTGTAGAAGGGACTGTAATGCGACATTACAGAGGTCGTAAAGTTCTGGTATACAAGATGAAGCCTAAAAAGAAAACCCGTAAAAAGCGGGGGCATCGTCAGGAAATTACCAGACTTATGATTGACTCCATCACCCTTAACGGTGAAGTATTTGCTTTTGAAGGAGAAACGGAGAAGGAAACCCCCGTTTTAGATGAGACTCCTGCTGAAGAAGTTGAAACTGCTGCTGAATAATAATAAGAAGATACACAAGAGGAAATCATGGCTCATAAGAAAGGAACAGGTAGTACACGCAACGGTCGTGATTCTAATGCCCAACGTCTGGGTGTCAAGCGTTATGGCGGTCAAGTTGTACGTGCAGGAAACATTCTCGTGCGTCAGCGCGGCACAAAATTTCACCCTGGTAACAATGTCGGTATTGGTAGCGATGACACTCTGTTTGCCTTAATCGACGGTGTTGTAATGTTTGAGAGAAAGGGCAAAACCCGTAAAAAAGTTAGTGTTTATTTACCCATAACTGCTGCTGAGGCAGCCCCTGCTGAGGCAGTAGCAAGTTAGAGTGTTAGGGTGGGCACTGATTACCCACCCTAATTGCTAGTTAGCGATCGCATATCCCAGCAATTGCTTAAAAGTCGCTTTGTTCCTCTGTTGGCCATAGATTAGTATCATGAGCATCAAAGCGCAGATATTCTTCAATAACAAAATATTACTTGCCCTGAAGATAGGAAGCATCCGTCTAGTTAAGTCTATGTTCCTGTAGAGGTACTTATGAGTCTGATTCTTCCCAAACGCACCCTATCCCGTCGCCGATTACTGCAAGTATCTGGACTTTCAGGGTTAGGCTTTCTTTTAGGTGGCTGTGGGACAAATTTGTTCTCAGATAATCTGCGGCAAATATCTGAGCCACTAAATCAAAGTCTTGAAGCACTCCTGCTAAGTCAAAAACTAGTACCAGAATTTCCTGTTAGTGCCATAGAACCAGACAAATTGCTGATTAATACCTTTGACTTCACGCCGCAAATTGATCCAGCGCAATTTCGCCTGAAGATTGATGGCGAGGTTAGTAACCCGATGCAATTGAGTATGGCAGATATTCAAAAACTTCCCTTGACTTCAATGGTAATTCGCCATGTCTGTGTTGAAGGCTGGGCTGCGATCGCTCAATGGGGAGGTGTGCGATTACGAGACTTAGTAGCACTGGTACAGCCGAAGTCAAACGTCCGCTATGTCTACTTTAAATCTGCTGATGGCTACTATGAAAGCTGGGATATTGCTTCTGCTGTACATCCCCAAACTCTCATGGCTTATCAAAAGAATGGACAACCTTTATCAGTTGATAATGGTGCGCCCATGCGTTTAGCATCCCCAATTAAACTGGGCTACAAGCAAAGTAAGTGGGTAACTCAAATTACATTCGTCAGCAATTTGTTACCTACTAAAGGCTATTGGGAGGATCAGGGCTATGAGTGGTTTGCTGGATTATAAAGGAGAAAATTTTACCTTGTCTGTTTGCAATAGGATGTTTATTTTATTTGGAAGTTCCTTACATCTCTACACTATAGAGGGATGGGGAATTATGGGAATTAGTTAAAAATCGTTTGGGAAGTGACAAAAAATCAGACACCCAATATCTGAAACTCCTTATCTGGAATTGATTTTGCCGAACTAACAAAGGACACGGGTTTTAGTCCACAAAGCACAGAAAAGTAACAGCATGACTACAGAGAAATTAAGTACCTTGCCATCATCTCCAGCCCAGACCGAATTAGAATTCATAGATTCCCCCGGTTGTCAATCAACAAGTCTGCACGACTCGGATGTACCGGAAGTAGACTTGTTTAGTCCATTGAAAATTCGAGATATCACTCTACCCGATCGCATAGCGATGTCACCAATGTGTCAATATTCGGCAGAGGATGGATTTGCAAATGATTGGCACTTTGTCCATTTGGGGAGTCGGGCTACTGGAGGCACTCACCTGATTATAGTGGAAGCGACAGCCGTAACAGCCCAAGGACGAATCACCCCCGGCGATCTTGGTCTTTGGGACGACATGCACATTGAGCCACTAGCTCGCATTGTCCGCTTTCTTCGTGAGCAAGGAGCGATCGCAGGGATTCAATTAGCCCATGCTGGCCGGAAGGCGAGTTGCAATCTTCCCTGGCTGGGTGGTACACCGTTAACACCTGAACAAGGTGGTTGGCCTGTAATTGGGCCAAGCCCAATTCCGTTTCAAGAGGGCGGCCCCGTTCCCATACCCCTCGATGAGGGTGGGATTGAAGAGGTGATTGAAGCCTTCGTTGCCACAGCGCAGCGTGCCGTTCAAGCGGGCTTTCAGATTATCGAAATCCACGCGGCTCATGGATATCTACTGCATTCCTTTCTTTCGCCGCTAAGTAATCAACGAACAGATCGTTACGGAGGTTCGTTAGAAAACCGAATGCGTTTGTTACTGGAGGTAACAAGAAGAATCCGAGAGATTTTGCCAAGCGGGATGCCGCTTTTTGTGCGCCTCTCTGCTACCGACTGGGTAGAGGGAGGTTGGGATCTCAAGCAATCAGTTATATTATCCCGTGAACTAAAGGAATTAGGCGTTGATTTAATCGATGTTTCCACAGGAGGCTTAGTCCCTCATGCCAGAATTCCCGTGCAGACAGGTTATCAAGTGCCTTTTGCTGCCAAAATCCGAGAAGAGGCTGGCATTAGGACAGGGGCTGTGGGAATGATCAAGGAGGCTGAGTATGCCAACCAAGTAATTACTCGTGGATGTGCGGATTTGGTTCTCATCGGTCGAGAAATGCTCCGCGATCCATATTGGTCGATTCATGCCCGTTCCCACTTGGATGAAGAACCTAACTGGGCTTTGCCCTATGGGTATGCAGTTAAACAACGGAGACAGGGGAAAGAAATCTAAACGGCAGGTGTTGCGATCGCAATGGTAAAGTTTGAGATTGCCAAGCTGCGATCGCAATTAACTTGTGTTTAACCGCAGATGATAATTAAAAGACTTATTAACGGAGCTAAAAGACTCGTTCACGGAGTTCAGAGGCTCATTAATGTATCTTAATTAGCTCCCTATCCCGCCCAGCACTCAAAGTACCGGGCTAATAGCCTAACTCCACTCAAGTGGACTGCAATTAATCTCAAAAAATGGCTTATACCATTTCTTTGTGAGGCTGCGCCAAATTTTCTTTGTTTCTGTCTTTCTTTGTGTCCTACCCTGCGGGAAGCCACTTCGTGTCTATGCGCCCTTATCTAACGAGACGCTGCGCGAATGCGGTTCGTTTTTCTTCCTTATAGTTCAGTCCTAATATGGTTTAGCGCATCTTCATACAGAATTAGTATTAGTCCTCTTTAGAGGAGTTAAGCTATTAGACTGGGATTTCAATCTCTGGGATTTCAATCTCAGACGGGTAATGCAACCGATGCAGATTACCTAAATTACTGAAACCAATGCCAGACAAAAGCAACCATTTTCCTGAATCAAGGCTGACGATTCCGCCGCAAGTATTCCAGACTTTCACGAAAGGTTATTGTATTCGGATGATTTGCCCCCAACTAAAACAGTGCAGTTAACTTTAAAGTCAAATTCCAAAGAGCTAGCACTTGCTGCTGATTCTACCAAAGACCAAGGGATAGAAGCCAAACAAAAAAACTTAATAACTTGGGGCTTAAGCCCCAAGTCTTGCCATGTCACCTTGACAGGGCTACCTTAAACCTTAGACGTGAGAAATCTTGATATTTCTGCATGTGCCAACACAGCAGCAGGTTCGCGCTGGAGAGCGTTGTAATACTTTCTCTCGAAGGTATTGCCCGTCTCTAACGGTATAATCAACGTGCGGACATCAGCAATCAACTTTTCAAAATCCTCCATTGCTATCGGTTCATCTGCTTCGAGCATTTCATCAACTTGCACAACCATCTCGGAAATGCGATGTAGCCAAGCAAATTGTTCATGAGCGATAACTAGCTGAAGTAGTTCTCCGCTTGATACTCGTCCACTAACCTGTTCGTAGGCAATGCGTTCTGTATCCAACAACATCTTATGAAGGTGGAGTAATTTATTTCGTAAATCACGCAGATATTGATGTTGACGTATTCTTTCTGAAAGTGTGTTAGAAGTCAATGTTACCCATCCTTTCGTTACGATAGTCTTGAATGGCTTAAATGATTGCTGCGTCAGTATTCATCACGAATAGACTGTAGCGAACAACTAGTTTGTTCAGTGATACGCTAGCGATGAGGAGCATATCCAATGATGGCGTAGCAAGATCCCCGCAGGTATACGGGAGCGGTACTCAACATACATCGCCACTTCCTCACTGTCTTGTGCAAACAGCATCATTAGCTATCTGCTCAACCTCAGTTCATGTATTCGGTTTCCTTGTTAAGACGCATGACAATCAACATATCTTTTTATAACTGTTGTATCTTATATTTGATTACTCATATATTAGCATAAACTTATAAGAAGTACATAGTCTGGAACCTATCGAGAAAATATCAATTATGGGAAAACTGTCTTAATGTCGCTAGCATACGTAATTCTAGGTCTTCTTCAGCAGCAGGAAATGACGGGCTATGACCTCAAAACGAGCTGCTTTGATCAATGCATTGCCCATTTGTGGCCAGCAGACCAGGCACAAATTTACAGAACTCTCGATAAGCTAGTTGAGCAAGGCTGGATTACCTGTACAATTGAGATTGGGCGCGATCGCCCCAACCGCAAAGTCTACAGCGTAACGGAGCTAGGGAAAGCCGAATTTGCCCGATGGCTTGGGACTCATCAGCTTTTGCCAACTATCCGAGAACCAATGCTAGTCCAGTTGCATTTTGCAGATCAGTTGCCCAATGAAACTATTATTTACCTACTAGAGCAACAATTAGCGGCTCGAAGCAAAAAGCTTGCTGAATGTGAAATCATCGATTTGCCATCACTTGGTGATGAGTCTGCCAACCGTGAGCAAGTAATGCAAAGGCTGGTGCTGGAGTTGGTGATCCGAAGAGAACAGACTTATATTGATTGGTTGAAGATAGCGCTCAATGTTATCAGTCACGAAAAGCCTTACGCATCAAATTATCAGATTCTTTGACACTCCCTAGCACTAAAACGGGAATACCTGTTTCAACCGTTTTCTTTAGGATGATTGGTTATCTTCTGTTTAGATACGTCCACAGGCTTAAAATTATAGTATAGGGCGTTTTCACCAGAACCTTTGCGCTAGCATCTCAAAAAGAGGAAGCCGTTGGCTCTAGCTCGTTTTTGTGTAACTCTGATAAATCAAGGCAATGGTAACAATAGCAGTCAATCCTTATCTCGATCGCAATTTTGCTCCAGTCCGTGAAGAAATCACCACAGACAAATTGCCAGTCATCGGTGAACTACCCCTTGACTTATCGGGGATGTTTGTCCGAAATGGCCCTAACCCTCAATGGAAACCCATCGGTGAATATCATTGGTTTGATGGGGATGGGATGTTACATGGTGTGCAAATTAGCAACGGCGTAGCTACCTATCGTAACCGTTACGTCCAGACAGCCGGATGGAAAAAAGAACGAGTTGCAGGTAAAGCTCTCTGGAGTGGGTTGTTAGAACCACCAAAAAGGGATAATCCTCACGGTGCTTACAAAAATACTGCCAACACTGCTTTAGTGTGGCACGCGGGTCAGATGTTGGCGCTGAATGAGGGGGGTAAACCTCACGCCATCAAGCTTCCTGAATTAGATACTATTGGCGAGTATAGCTATAATGGCAAGCTGGTTTCTGCCTTCACAGCCCATCCCAAAGTAGACCCGGTTACAGGTGAAATGATCTTCTTTGGCTACTCTTTCTTTGCGCCTCCTTACCTGCAATATAGTCTGGTTTCAGCACAAGGCGAACTGTTGTGGACAGTGCCAATTGACCTGCCAATGGGGGTGATGATGCACGATTTCGCCATTACTGAAAACTACACCATTTTTATGGATTTGCCGTTGACTATTAACCCAGAAAGAGCGCAACGGGGAGAACCTGTAATGATGTTTGAGCGCGATCGCTCTAGTCGCTTCGGCATCGTACCACGTCACGGTAACAACAGTAATATTCGATGGTTTGAAAGTCCCTCTTGCTACGTCTTCCATACCCTCAATGCCTACGAAGAGGGAGACGAAGTAGTGCTGATTGCTTGTCGCATGAGTTCTACTACTGTTTTGATTTCTAGTGATTTGCAACCCGACCCAGATGCAGATATTCCCCGCTTGTATAGGTGGCGATTTAACCTTAGCACCGGGACAGTGCGCGAAGAAATGTTGGATGATGTAGTTTCAGAATTTCCCCGCGTCAACGAAAACCTATTGGGGCGACAAAACCGATATGCCTACACTAACAAAATAACGTACACTCCCGTAGCTTTATTTGAAGGTATTATTAAGTACGACTTCAGCAGTGGAAAGTCCCAAATCCACCAACACGGACAGGGACGGTATGGCAGTGAAGCTGTGTTTGTGCCGCGTCCTGGTGCAACGGCTGAGGATGATGGTTGGCTTATGACTTTCGTCCACGATGAGGGTTCAGATACTTCAGAATTAGTAGTGGTGAATGCCCAAGATGTAACTGCTGAACCTGTAGCGCGGGTGATAATTCCTCAACGAGTGCCTTATGGATTTCATGGTACCTGGGTTGCAGGGGAATAAGTCGATCATTTCGCTTTTACGTCAGCAATTATTATAAAAAGACCTCTCCCTGGTTCTGCTACGCAAAACCTGTCCCTCTCCGAGTCGGAGAGGGACAGACTTGAACTTTAGTTGAAAGCAGGGAGAGGTTAGTGGAACTCACGTTTAGGTTTTTCCTGATACCCTCCAGCGTAGTCAATTACACAAATTGTTCTATATAATTTGTGAGTTCCATAAGCAACACCAGACACTTTAAAAGCGCCGTTAAAAATGTTTGTTCTATGACCGCGATCGCGCACACCATCATCAATAATTAACTGCATGACGATATCTTGGGCGGTGTTTGGGCCATAGCTGATATTTTCGCCTGCGGTTGTTTGCCATCTACCATAGCGGTTGATGCGATTAAAGGGGTTGCTACCATCGCTACCATCATGACCTAGAGCACCTTTTGGGCCTTGGTCTTTAACATGGTCTTTTGCTCCTAAAGACATACCCTTTGATGCACTCAACGCCCCTACAGGACGTGCTGATTTCAAAAATGCGATCGCTTCATCAACTGCTTTGACTCCTTCTTGAGTTTGCAAATAGCTATTATTAGAAGTTTTGACTCGGTTCCCCTCAAAGCGCTTTCTATAGTTTGCCAAAATCGGGAGATATGACTTAGGATTTGTTCGTACCTTATTTGTTTCAACAATTACCTGTTGTTCTAGTGGTGAAAGATAACTCGCCTTTGCTAATAAAGTTGGACTGCTAGGTTTAACTACTGCTGGGTTAGAGTTTGCCACAGATGGGTTAGATTGCAACAGTTTATTTGAGCAACCGAATATCAGGGCTACTGGCAAAAGTACCCAAAATTTAATGCGATGCATTCATTACCTCACAATTTTTTCTAAGGATTAATTTAGTGAATTAGAAGAAATAATAATTTTCAACACACACAGAAGTTTGTAGACGCTTCTTTATTCAGAATTGTCAAACATCAGAATCTTGGATCATTCCTCTAGCAAGAACGGAAATGAGTTGATCAATAGTATAGATAATGCTGGGATCGTCTTTGTTCCTTGAGTGTTAAAAAAGGCTTACTTAATACTTGTTGTAACCTAGCTAACACTGAAACGTAAAGCACAAAAAAATTTTTAATTTATTATGCCTGCTTTGTAAGTACAATAATTCAGAACCTTAGATATTTGTCGCCACTCCCCAAGTGCGATTATTTATCCCTATACCCATCAGCGTAATCAATTACACAAATTGTTCTATATACTTTGTGAGTTCCATAAGCAACACCAGACACTTTAAAAGCGCCATTAAAAATGTTGTTTCGATGACTGCGATCGCGCACACTATCATCAATAATTAATTGCATGACGATATCTTGAGCAGTGTTATAGCCATAAATGATATTTTCGCCTGCGGTTGTTTGCCATCTACCATAGCGGTTGATGCGAGTAAAAGGGGTACTACCATCGCTACCATCATGACCTGTAGCACCTTTTGTCCCTTGGTCTTTAACATGGTCTTTTGCTCCTAAAGACATACCCTTAGATGGACTCAATGCTCCCACAGGAGGTGCTGATTTCAAAAATGCGATCGCCTCATCAACTGCTTTGACTCCTTCTTGAGTTTGCCAATAAGTATTATTAGAAACGTTTACTAGGTTTCCCTCAAAGCGCTTTCTATAGTTTTCTAAAATCGGGAGATATGACTTAGGATTTGTTCGTACCTTATTTGTTTCAACAATTACCTCTTGTTCCAACGATGAAAGGTAACTCACTTTTGATAAAGTCGGACTAGTTTGTGGAACTACTGCTGGGTTAGAGTAGGCTACAGACCGATTAGATTGAAACAGTTGGTCTGAGCAGCCAAATATCAACCCAATTGGCAAAAATACCCAAAATTTAAGGCGACGCATCCATTACCTCACAATTTTCTGTGGATTAATAGTTTGAGTGAATTAGACAAAATAAATCTGCAAACCCTTCTGTGGCATCTTGTAACCTCGATAACACTAAAATGTAAATAACAACAAAAATTTTTTCATTTTCTGATGCCTGCTTGCAAATTTACACTTTCAAAAACCAGCGTTGCCGATACATCAGAACACCAACAGCCCACCACAACAACACGGTGACTATGGCAAATAGCAGGGAACCATTCAAAACTCCCGCCCAAGATGCGAAAAAATTCTGGTAAATCCAATTGTAGGTACTGGGAGCGTCTTTACCTGTACCAATAGTGGTTTTCACTAAGATTTTAATCAATAAAACAGATGGAACGAAAAGTGAGATCGCATTTAAGCCCATAATTTCAAAAGGTTTACTCCAGCGACGTATCAGCCGTACTTCAATGAGTTCATAACAAGCGGCTAGCAACAGTAACGCCCAACCTGTTGTAAATACTACATAAGAACTTGTCCACAGCTTTTTGTTAATGGGGAATGTCCACCCCCACGCCCAACCGATAATTAAACAACCAACTCCAAATAATGCTAACCCGATACTTGTGCGTGACTGTACAGGTTGACTGCGTATCCATTGACCGGTGAAGTAGCCAGCGAGGACACTTACTATCGCAGGAATAGTACTGAACAGTCCCTCTGGATCTCCCATAAAGTTGAAACCATCACCTTTATATAGATGTGCTTTAGGAATAATCAAACGGTCAATATAAGCGCCAAAATTACCTTCCCGTGTCAAAACTCCCGCGCCATATTCTGGCACTGGTACGTACATCATTATTAGCCAGTAGCCGATAAGTAAAACAGCGGCCAGTATCCATTGACCTTTACGCGGGAGGTTGAGAACTATTAAGGAAGCCAGCAGATAGGTAATGCTAATGCGCTGCAACACTCCCATAATGCGGATACTACTCAAGTCAAAAGTCCAAACACCTTGATTCCAAAAGCCATTTAGTAGTAATCCCAAGGCAAAGAGAATTGCAGCGCGGCGTAAGATGCGCCAGTAAACAGTTGAGGTTGGTTTGTTATCTTCGGTGTATTTTGACAGCGAGAAAGTCATTGCTACACCAACAATAAAGAGAAAGAAAGGAAATACCAAATCAGTTGGTGTGCAACCGTGCCAATCGGCGTGTGCTAAGAGAGGATATACATCATCTGCGACTCCCGCCATATTGACGAGAATCATCGCAGCGATGGTAATGCCGCGAAAAATATCCAGTGAAGTCAGGCGCATAAGCGGAATTTTCTGTTACATAAGTATCTAAATACAGCATTTCATTAATTCGTAGCGAATTAAATTTGACAATGCCAATGCATCGACTAACAATGCCAACGCATCGACTGACAATGCCAACGCATCGACTGACAATGCCAACGCATCGACTGACAATGCCAACGCATCGGCTGACAATGCCAATGCATCGACTAACAATGCCAATGCGTCCCTTTGCATTAAAAACGCTACGATTTTACGCAAAGCTGTACTAAGCTACCCCGCTTAATGCAAGTAATCAACCAAAATTTATAAACTTAGATACAAGGTAAAATTTTGTTAAATAATTACCACAACTCGCTATGCCAATAAAAGTTGGAGATACTGCTCCTAATTTCACTTTACCTGCTCAAAACGGCTCAACAATTAGCCTTCAAGATTTTCGCGGCAAAAATGTTGTCCTATATTTTTATCCCAAGGATGACACACCCGGATGTACTGCTGAATCCTGCGCCTTTCGCGATCAGTATGAAGTGTTTAAAAGTGCTGGCGCTGAAATTGTCGGCGTGAGTGCTGATTCCACCGAATCTCACCAAAAATTTGCTGCGAAATACAATCTACCTTTTACGCTGTTAACTGACAAAGGCGACCAAGTACGGAAGCTATATGGCGCAACAGCAGCCTTTGGCTTATTCCCTGGTCGCGTTACTTACGTTATTGACCAACAAGGAGTTGTGCAATACGTCTTTGATTCAATGTTTAACTTTAAAGGTCATGTTGAGGAAGCATTCAAAACTTTGCAACAGATTGCAAAATGAGGGAATGGGGAATGGGAATGAGGAGTTAGGAGTTATTTCTCCCTCATCTCCCTCATCTCCCTACTCCCTACTCCCTATTTAGAATGCAACTTTTCCGGCATGACAATATTAGCGTGGGTTGCCTTACCATTTTTGCCGTTAGTATGACCGTTACCATTGCGGGGATGGATCACACCATAACCGCCGTGGTTGCGTTCGTAAATTACATTAATCTCTCCAGTTTCAGAATTGCGGAACATATAAAAGTCGTGTCCTACGAGTTGCAGTTGTTCTAGGGCTTCTGCAAGAGTCATCGGCGGCATAGAAAAATATTTGGTGCGGACGACTTCGTTAGGTAATTCGGGGGTGCGATCGCCAATTAAATCTGTAACTACCGATTCTACAACAACAACTTCTTCTGGTTGGGACTGAGTTTTATGGTCTTGACGCCGTTCTTTGTATTTCCGCAGTTGACGGGCAATTTTATCTGCAACTAAGTCAATGCTGGCATAGAGGTTTTCGCTGCTTTCCTCTGCACGGATAACGCTACCGTTAGCATAAATAGTTACTTCAGCCGCTTGTCTTGTATTAATTCGAGGATTACGGGCTACGCTAAGATGCACATCTACTTCATTTGTAATGCTCTGGAAGTGACTAACTGCTTTTTCAATCTTTTGATGTACATATTCCCGAATCGCATCGGTGATTTCAATATTTTTGCCGTGGATGACAAGCTTCATGTAAACTCTCCCACTGAATATTTAATGTGTGAATTTGCTTTGTATGAAAAGAAATTGCGGTAAGGTCTATTACTCCCGCCAAAACAAATTGTGAACTCTTTTTATGTACTGCTGGTAAGCTTTTCTAAACTTACTGCATCTAGGTTTTTGCTCATTATACCCTTGATTTTCTTCCTCATCTCTGCGCTGATATCCAATTGGGATCGCCACATAGAATTCTTTGGTGAGGAAAATTTAGCAGTAGCTCCTGTAACTGTCTTCTGTGTTAAAACAACATTTACAGAACGGTTGATAGTTGCTCCTTCTGTGTTCGGTTGAAGTTTGCTTGCTGTTGTTCAATAATATCAAGTCTTTGTGGAAATTTGATTCTGTTTGAAATGCAAACAACATTATGAGAATCATCAGCCATTACATTCGTTTTTATCTGGCATGATGCTTATTGCAGAGAATTCCTCCTAAAACCTATCGAGGTTGTATATTCAAGCTAGCACTTTGTATTTTCTAATTCATGTTCCCTTGACTTTCCTTTAAAATCCTTTGCAAATCTTGACATTTTTTGACTCCAATCCTGTAATTTGAAATATATTTTGCCCTTAATGCAGTTGACTTTTGGCATAATCCATAGTATGAGAACACACAAAAACCGTTGTTTGCTATATAATCAAGGATTAATGCCTTACTTAGAAGCTCATGGATGGCAGCGATCGCTCCTGACTGAGCGTATCCATAATCCCAGTCTAGACGACGTGTTAATTTTGCTAGAACATCCACCGGTCTACACTCTGGGACAAGGAAGCAACTCAGATTTTCTCAAATTTGATATTGATAAAGGTCAATATGATGTGCATCGAGTTGAACGGGGCGGCGAGGTTACTTACCATTGTCCTGGTCAATTGGTGGGGTATCCAATTTTAAATCTGCAACGTTATCGTAAAGACCTCCATTGGTACTTACGCGAACTCGAAGAAGTCATAATTCGCGTATTGGCAGTTTATGGGTTGCAGGGAGAAAGAATTCCGGCTTTTACTGGCGTTTGGTTACAAGGGCGAAAAGTTGCGGCTATTGGGATTAAAGTCAGTCGTTGGATTACTATGCACGGCTTTGCATTAAATGTTTGTCCAGACATGACAGGCTTTGAGCGCATTGTACCCTGCGGTATTTCTGATAGACCTGTAGGCAGTTTAGCCGAATGGATTCCAGGTATCACCTGCGAAGAAGTGCGTTTTTATATAGCACAGTCCTTTGCTGAAGTCTTCGGTGTGGAATTAGTCGAGTCAGTTCCTCAATAATAATTAACTAAGTTTTATTTTGGTTATTAGACTCCTTAGAAACATGATTATGTTTGTTTCAGCGATAACGAATTATTTTCGTTAGAGGTCACGTTTAATTAACGAAGGTCACGAACATAGCATACAGGTTCAGCACCTCCAGTTCTTACGTATGCTGACCTATCCCCGCATAAATCCCCTGTTTGGTCTAAATTATAAGGACAATAACAATAACCTTCAAATGTATACGGCTTATGAACAGGCGTATAAGGATTTATCTCTCTGTGCCTAGTGGATGAGTTTCTAGAATTAATAACCGTAACAAAGATAAAAATCCCCACAATCCAAGGGAGTTTTTTCATAACTTTTTGAATAGTTTTTCACTGCTATAATTTATTAAACTTTTATCTCATTATTTATCATCTCTGTTCGCAAATAACTCCAAACAATACACCAGGGTGAATTCCTTCCCACTTTGGATTAACAGAGACTATTGCCAAAACTTCACCATTACTTAAATAAAGTTGAGGTGGGTATTGTGCGCGGGGATTGTAGGCACTAAAGTCTGAATAGCGGCTGCCATAATCACCGTAACTATTGTGTATACTCAACTCTTCATACTTACTGCCATAAGTATCGTAGGGATTGCAGATTGACTTTTCATCATAACGATTACTGGAGACAATACCTAAAAACTTTCCTGTTTGAGGATTACCTAAGAAAGCATTGCCATCTAAATCAGATAAACTTTGAGCTTTGCTAGGTGTTGTTACACCACCAATAAGACCTAAGGTTAATGCTAAAACTAAAGCTGTTTGTTTCGGTTGCATGATAAGAGTTAGATTGTAGGTTGATACTCCTGGATAAACAAGCAGTAGCTTGTGCATCTTACCTAACATCTTGTCCTGCTCATAGTAATTGTGGCTTCCGAATTAATACCGTTCTTCTGACAAGCTTTCCTGAAGTTATAAAAACTTGATGGGTTTCCACAAGTTATGCAAATTCAAATTAATTTCTAAAGTGTGCAAGGTTTACTATTAACACTGTGACTACAACAGTCTAAGCTAGAATATAATTATTTACAAACCATTAGACTAATTTTTACGGCTGTCAACCACAACTTTGCGCGTGAATTACTCAAATAATCTCCAGGTATATCCCCCATCTTTAACGTCTTTGAGAGAACGTGATTGGACAGCTTTGATAGAACTATTTGATAGAGATGACGTTGATGAAATTGAAGCCGATATTCACAGAAGTTTGTTTTGGCTGATACCTGAACCTTGTTGGGAAGATGATCCCTTTGATTTCTTGCGTGAGTATCTTTGAATAGCGGGGAGTGGGGAGTGGGCAGTGGGGAGGCAGAAATAAGCAATGCCCAATTACGAATTACGAATTACGAATTACGAATTACGAATTATTTGAAGGCGACTGAGGAAAAGACGTAGGCGATCGCTTTGGGGATTGGTCAGCAGTTCATAGGCTGGGCCTTGTTCTGTCACAATACCGTTGTCTAAAAATATCACCTGATGGGCTACTTCTTTTGCAAATTGCATTTCATGGGTGACAACTACCATTGTCATCCCTTCAGATGCCAATTGTTGCATCACTTGCAAAACTTCGCCGACGAGTTCAGGATCTAAGGCGCTGGTGGGTTCGTCAAATAACATGATTTGGGGATTCATACATAAACTACGAGCGATGGCTACTCGTTGCTTTTGTCCCCCAGAAAGTTGTTCGGGATAAGCCGAGGCTTTTTCAGATAAGCCAACTTTTTCGAGATATAACCTTGCTAGTTGGGCGCTTTCCTTCGGTGTTTTTCCCAAGACTTTCTGAGGTGCAAGTGTCATATTTTCTAAGACGCTCAGATGGGGAAACAGGTTGAACTGTTGAAAAACCATACCTACTTGTGTTCGTAGTTGCCGCACTTGGCTATAGTTGAGAGTGGGCCTAGATAAGTTAATTCCGTTGATGATTAAACGCCCTTTATCAATTGTTTCTAGGCGGTTGAAGCAGCGTAGTAGGGTACTTTTACCACAGCCGGAGGAACCAATAACTGCAACGACTTCTCCCCGGTTAATTTCGCCGGTGATTCCTTTAAGAACTTTGAGGGAACCAAAGTTTTTTTCGATATTGTCAAAAATAATGGCGGGGATGGTATTGTTCATTACTTGTGTCAAACTACTCTACAGTTGATTGTAAGGTTTTAAGGTAGACGTGCAGCAGTCCTAAAAAACGCCTCAGAATTAATTTTGAGGCTAATAGCTAAAGTCTTCAAAAGAAGACTAAGTAAGGGTTTTAGTCTACTTCCAGTAGACTTAAGCTAGAAGCCTGTGAAATTTATTTCTTGACGGGAGATTGAACAGCTGCAAGATGTAACTTAAACGAACCGCCAAGACGCCAAGAGCGCAGAGAGGGAGAGAAAATAATATGGTTAAATTTGGTTTTGTGCGCTGGTGTGTGGTTGTAGGTTTTAGCTGTTTGTTACTAGCTGGCTGTGCTGTGAACTCTAGCGCGGGTAAAACTCTGCAAGTTGCTACTGATCCGACGTTTCCACCTTTTGAGTTTCAAAGACAAAGTGGTGAGTTACAAGGTTTTTCTATTGATGTGATGAATGCGATCGCAGTTGCTGCTAACTTTAAATTCAATTTTAAAAGTCTGCCTTTTGATGGCATAATCTCAGCTTTAGGAGCCAAAACGGTAGATGCGGCGATTAGTTCCATCACGATTACAGAGGAGAGGGCAAAGACTATTTCTTTTTCCCGTCCTTATTTTAAATCTGGGTTAGCGATCGCGATTCGTGTAGACAATCAAGATATTACTGGTTTTGACAGTCTCAAAAATAAAAAAATTGCTGTACAAATTGGTACAACTGGGGCTATAAAGGCTAAAAGTATTCCTGGGGTGCAAATTCGCAGCTTTGATTCTGCGCCCATAGCTTTGCAAGAATTGCTCAATGGCAATGTGGATGCAGTAATTAATGATGCACCTATGACTGTATATGCCATTAATACGGGCAATCTTCAGGGAATTAAAATAGTCCAAAAATTGCTGACGGAGGAGTTTTATGGAATTGCTACACCAAAAAACTCGCCGAATTTGGCATTGATAAATGATGGCTTGGATAAGGTGCTGAAAAATGGCACTTATTCTCAAATTTACCAGAAATGGTTTAAAGTCGAACCGCCATCACTACCAGCTAAATCACTATTTGAGAATCAAACTAACACTAACACGCCTAAAATATTTACCTCATTTGGCGTGATTTTACAAGCTTTTCCAACTTTATTACAAGGTGCATTGGTAACCTTGCAATTGACGATACTTTCTGTAGTGTTTGGTTTAATTGGGGGTTCCCTGATTGGTATTATCCGCCTTTCTCATATTGCACCTGTGCGTTGGCTAGCGAGGGCGTATGTAGATTTTTTCCGGGGAACACCATTGTTGGTGCAAATTTTTATGATTTACTTTGGATTACCTGCAATTTTGCAAGAACTTGGTTTGACATTTAGTTTTGATCGCCTAACTGCTGGGGTAATTGCTTTAAGTTTGAATAGTGCCGCATACATTGCCGAAGTTGTTCGTGCGGGTATTCAATCAATTGAACCAGGACAAGCAGAAGCTGCACAGTCATTAGGTTTGAGTTCTGTACAAACAATGAGTTATATAATTTTTCCCCAGGCTTTTCGACGAATGATTCCACCTTTAGGTAATGAATTTATTAGTTTGTTGAAAGATACAAGCTTAGTTGCAGTGATTGGTTTTGAAGAATTGTTTCGCAAAGGACAACTAATTGTCGCCGATAACTATCGCGCTTTTGAAATTTACGCGGCTGTGGCGTTGGTTTATTTATGTTTGACTTTACTTTCTTCACAAGCATTTAGTCGGTTAGAAGTGTGGATGAATCCAGTGAAACGGCACAGAAAGTACGATACTTAATAATTTTTGAGTGATGTTATGATTTATCCATTTCACATAGTCGTAAAAACCTAATCTCATGAGGATTTACTGGTTCCCATGATGAATATTTTCTACTGAGAAATAATCTGCGATCGCTTGTAAATCACTATTAGCTTTTTCTATGATAGAGCCATGATAATTAAGATCCTTAATTAGTAGGACTTACGCAAAAATCGTCCAAAAGCTTAATTTGTCGAACCGCCATCGCGCTTCGCGTCTCGCAGAGAAGACGCCATCTCTACGAGAGGCTTCCGCCAACGCGCAGCGTCTCGTTAGAGAAGAACGCCAAAAATTCGTAGAGTGTGCGTAAGTCCTATTAATGTATTAAGTTGGGTTGACGCTTGAAATAATCTTGCTGAAAAACGGGAAGACTATGGTTACTCTCTAATGGAGAAATTTCCATGAAAGCCCTCAACAGCAAAATTCTCAAAAAATCTCTGCTTAACTCTTTGATTTTGCCTTTTTCTATAGTGCCCTGGCTGTGTGTGGGAACGCTTTTTGATTCTCAAGCCAATGCTTTACCAGGGCAAAGTACAGAGGAAGTAGGCACTTGGATTAAAGCACATCCCACACTCCGCCCCAGGAGTGGGGAACAATTATTTGTGCAAAAGACTGATACAGCTGCTCAACGATTCACTTTTCAAGCATCGGTATTGCCTCCCGGTAGGGTAGAGTTTACCAAAGATCGTGGCACAATTCGGACTGAGCGCATTGCCATGTATGATGCCATTAATGGCATGACATTTACGCGTCTCCAAGAATCTTTGCGGGTGATTTATGGTTTAGAGATTTATCAAGATTACGATCGCGCCCAAGTCGTGTACCAGTATCCCAACGAAAACGTAGTTAACTCAGCGCGTTTTGCCAAAACTCCAATTCGGGAAGCTTTAAAGGGAGAATTACGAGTAGGCGATCGCTATGTATACTGGGTAGAAATTGCCCAACCCAAGACTGGCAAAGCTTTTACTGGTCAAATGACGATTTTGCTCAAAACTGATCTAGACAAGTTAGAAAGGGAACTCCAAATTCGATAATGGGCATCGGGCAGAAGTTCTTTAATTTTTAATTTTTAATTGATTTCTCCCCTGCTCCCTCATCCCTTCTCATTTAAAGATGACTGAATTTTCTACAACTTCCCCAACCCTATAGGAGCAAGAGTTTGCCATGTACCCGAAAAGATACTTTCAGATGCTAAGGAAATTCGTAGTAAATCTTCCTTTAGTAGTGGCGGCCAATCAACCCCGGCTTTACGCCCTGCGGCAAACAGCTGTTGCGCCTTAATGCTTAACTGAAAAAGGGTTAAAGCCAGCTCTCGGTCTAGGCTCTTTGCATCTTTGAGGGCTTCAAACACCACTTTCAATGCCAACAAAATCGAGGTGATCTGACCGGGTACCGGTGGTTTTCCCTGTTTCATACGCGTCAACAGCGCATCTGGGTTTTCCTCGGTTGTGCTTGTCTGATCTATGAGGAGTTTCCGAGCTGTTTCGTAATTCATGTAGCCAGTTTAGCGTACATTCTGCTTCAGCAGGAATACCTAATTAAAAAGTCATTAAACTGGCTTTTGGTTATTTATAGCAATCTCTTTTGACATCCACCTCGCCGTAAACGGCAGGGATTCCTAATACTCACGGATTAGGTTTCTGCAACATCGTATTCCTTTAGGACTGCAACACAATGTTGTCCTAAACTTTGGAGTCCGCATACTAAGAAAAGGTCTTGGCGTTTTTTTTGATTGGTGCTAGGAGGAGGATGCACTTTCTGTTGATAGCAGCATTCAATACTGCTAACAGTATGTGTTTGCTAATATTATACAGCAGTTTTCGTTTTTCACGACAGCAAACTAGCAGAATTGACATCCAAAAATAACGTCGCTTGGGATTGTTGACGGAGAATAGAAGCAGGACAGTCTGTACTTATAGCTCCTTGCAACATCTGTTTTACCACATTTGCTTTACGTGTTTCGGGAGCTAGACAGATAATTTTTTTTGCTGAACAAATCGTCGGGATGGTGACAGTAAAAGCATATTGTGGGACATTTTCTAGATTCGGAAACTGACCTGTGCTTACTTGTTGCTGACGGTTCACTGTATCCAGTTTTGCAAGTTTTACGCTGTAAGGATCTTGGAAATTCGCTACTGCTGGATCGTTAAAAGCCAAATGTCCATTTTCGCCGACACCAAGACAGCATAAGTCAATTGGTTGTGCAAGGAGTAGTTTAGTGTAGCGATCGCACTCTGCTACTGGTTGCAATGTATCACCTTCTATATAGTGAAATTCTTTAGGAACAACCCGCTTCTCTACACGTTCTCGCATATAGCGCCGGAAACTAGCAGAATGGTCAGCCGTAATTCCCAAATATTCATCTAGATGGAACAGAATAATCCGTGACCAATCTATACCACCCAATGCAATCAAAGCATCAAGAAATTTGAGTTGGGAGTTACCTGTTGCTAACAATACAGCAGTTGTATCCTGAAGATTAAGAACTTGCTGTAAATGCTTTTGGGCGATTTCGGCAACATCTTGAGCCATTTCGACTTCAGAGTTGTAAATCTGCACTAGTAAATCATCAACGCGAAAAAAGTTTGTAGCGGCTAGCATTTTGCTTACACAGAAGGTTATCAATTATACGGTAGTTACTTGAGAAGCTCTACCTGTCTGTCTTGACATCGCTTATCCAATATAGATTTTAGGATTTAGCAGATTAATTTATAGCTTTTTGCGCTGTATAAAGGCAAAAAAACAATGTAAACTATTTAAATTAAGTTAACAATTATTTACATTTTAACCAAAAATCATGCTGGCTGCAATTCTCTTTGACCTAGACGGCACTATTGTCAACACTGACCCCATACACTACCGAGCTTGGCGGGAAATGCTGTTAAATTACAGCATAGAAATTGACGAAACATTTTATAAATCCCGAATTAGTGGGCGGCTAAATCCAGAAATTGTTAAGGATATTCTGCCACAATTATCAACAGCAGAAGGGCAAAAATTTGCAGACGAAAAAGAGGCGTTTTTCCGCAAACTCGCCCCGCATCTAAAACCGTTAAGTGGATTTTCTGAACTACTAGCATGGACACAGACACATCAGTTAAAGCGGGCATTAGTAACTAATGCCCCTAGATTAAATGCAGAATTTATGCTAGAGGTTTTGGGAATCAAAGAAGCTTTTCATACAATTGTTGTAGCAGATGATTGTATTGCAGGTAAACCCGATCCTGCACCCTATCAAGTCGCCCTGAGTAACTTGGGGATTACAGCAGAGGAAGCGATCGCTTTAGAAGACTCTCCCTCTGGTATTCGGGCGGCGGTGGGCGCAGATATCCGCACTATTGGCATCGCCTCCACCCACGATCCCCAAGTATTGCAGGAAGTCGGCGCATTTATGGCAATTCCAGATTTTACTGATTTGCAGTTGTGGACATTGCTCAACTCACTCATTGAACCAGATTTGAGTGCGATCGCTTCTAACTTATAAGCACAAAATCTTAGAACATCAAGAGTAGAGACGCGAATTTGCTAACCCGTCTCTATTTATTTTTCCGCGAGAATTGCGTAAATTTCCCGTTTAACTTGCTCTAGAAGCTCACGCACCCGATTTATCCGCTCCATATTGCCACTACGAGCAACCTGCACCACAACAGCAGCTAATTCTGTTGCAGCATTCCGCAACTCAATAAACTCTTGAGGCTTACCTGTTACGAAACTTTTGAAGGCATCCCAAGGAGTGTCTGAAGTTTCCTGTTGGGCGCGTTCTGCCAATAATTGTCTACCTTCATCGGTAATCGTGTAAATCCGCTTGCCACCTTCCTGGGCGCTCTTGAGATAACTACCTTCCTCCAGCAATTGGAGTGTTGGATATACTGAGCCAGGACTGAGGCGACGGAAACCACCATAGCGAGTTTCCGCATCTTTAATTAGGTCGTAACCATGACTAGGATGCTCGGATAACAATTCCAGCAGGATGAACTTGATGTCACCCCGACGAGTCCGATGTTCATCTCCCCAACCACGACCAAACATTTCATTGCCAAAGTGTTTGTCATGATCTCTACCATGATGCTTGCCATGCCCAAACCATGACCTGACAAGCAATGAATCGTCTTCGTTAACTCCTGCCCATGCAGGTGCGCCAAAGCGTGACCGAAAGTGTCTAAACATAAATGAATCTCAAATCAACTTTCTCTACTATACGATATATCGGAATATATCGCGATATATCGGAATAGAATTTTGATGAAGATTTATGAAGTAAAACTGTGCCAACACCACAAGCGATGGCTGCGACGGGCTGTGCTAATGCAAAGCTAGTCGAAACTGATGAAGACTCAGGAATTCAAATAGCTACGAGGTTGCACTTGTTGCACAAAAGACTCTACCCATTGTAAATATTGTGAACCGGCAACTACTGCTGTATCGTTATGATCTGCTCCTGGAACCAGCAATAGTTGCTTTGGTTGGGGAGCAGCAGCATAGAGTTTTTGGCTCATGAAAGAGGGTACAGTCGAATCAGCAGCGCCATGAATGAATAAAACTGGCATTTTTAGCTTTGGCAATTTTTTAATGGAATCAAAGCGCTGTGTCAAGATTAAATCCACAGGAAACATCCAAAACATGTTTCGATAAGTGATTAAATCGCGGATGGATGTAAAAGAGCTTTCCACGATTAAACCAGCAGCTTGTGGGTGTTTCACTGCCAAGTCGATGCCTATTGCACCCCCAAGAGAATGCCCATAAAGAAAAATTTGGCTGGGTGGAATCTCTTGTTGCTGCACCAAGTAATTCCAAGCTGTGGCTGCATCTTCATAAACCCGCTTTTCATTGGGAAACATACCCTCGCTGCGACCATAACCCCGATAATCAATCAGCAATACCGAAAACCCTAGCTGATGAAACCGATTCGCATGAGCTATATTTGCGCCAATATTGATACCATTCCCGTGTAAGTATAGCAACACCTTAGCATTGGGTTGTTTGGCTTCTATCCACCAACCGTGAATATGTTCTACCTTGCCTGTTTTAGGCACAGATAACCAAACCTCTTCGTAAGGGAGATTAAAAAACTCTGGTGTCTTTTCAATGACAGCAGAGGGAAAGAAAATGAAGCGAGGTTGCTTAATAAAAAGAAATAGACAGATGGCACAGTAAGCGATGCCTACGGCAACCTGAAGCAGGAACGCTGCAATTATCCCGCTCCAGAGTAGCAATTGCAAAAATACTTGTATAAATTGCAGTTTATTAACTTTCATACCTTAAGTTTTTAATAAATATGAAGTGTCTATATTAACAATATATTTACTTAGTATAAGCAGCTATAGCATTTTCCAATCTAGATTTCAACCATTCTTAAAAAATTTCTCCTAAAAATCAATTATCCAGTAAAAATACGTATGCGTATTTAGGGCTTCTAACTATATGAATAGTAGAATTAGCCCATACAGGAGAAGACAGTGACGCTCTTAAACCAAGCTCAAGTAGAGCAGCTAAAAGAAATAACTACACACTTGCGACAAGTAAGACAACAAAAATCTATATGTATAGAACAAATAGCTGCAAGAACACTCATCAGAGCAGGTGTTTTGCAAGCTTTAGAAGAAGAACGATTTGAAGAATTGCCTGAGCCTATTTTTATTCAAGGATTCATCCGTCGCTATGGAGATGCTTTAGGACTGGATGGAAATGCTTTATCACATACTCTTATAAGCAATGTAGTCTGTCAAGACTTGAAGAATAATCAGAATAATTCAGGCAACAAATCAAATACGTATATACCTCTTATTGTTACCTATATTCTCTTATTAGTAGCTGCATCTGTTGGTCTTTTACATACACTTAATCCACCACAAATTACATCTGAATTCCCGACTCCAGAAGTCAATAGTCAACAGTCAATGGTTAGTAATAAGTGAGTGGGGAGTGGGGAGTGGAGGGCAGGGGGCAGGGGGCAGGGGGCAGGGAGAGAAAGAATAACAAATGACAAATGCCATTTTCAAGATATTTGCGGTTTACGCAGATGCCAAGTAGTGGATTGCTCATAAGCGTAAGCTACTTGAAACAGTAGGTCTTCTCGCAGGACATTGCCAATTAGCTGTAATCCTATCGGTAGCCCCTGATCATCAAAACCACATGGCAAACTTAAACTAGGTAAACCAGCAAGATTCACAGGAATAGTCATCAAGTCAGTTAAATACATGCTCAAGGGGTCAGTAGTTTTTTCCCCTGCTTTAAATGCTGTAGTGGGGGATGTGGGACAAACTAACACATCAACTAAGCCAAAAGCCTTTTCAAAATCTCGCTTAATCAGGGTGCGGACTTTTTGCGCTTTCAGGTAGTAAGCATCGTAATAGCCAGCCGAAAGTGCGTAAGTACCGATCATAATCCGGCGTTTGACTTCTGTACCAAAACCAGTAGCACGGGTACGAGTGTACATCGATAGCAGATTATCGGCATCAGGGGCGCGATAACCATATTTAACGCCATCGTAACGAGCTAGGTTTGCTGACGCTTCAGATGGGGCGATGATGTAGTAGGTGGGTAAGCCGTAGCGAAAGGTAGGACAGGAAATTATATGAATTTCCGCTCCCAATCTTTGTAGTTGATCTACTGCTTTGGTAACAGCTTGTTCCACTACGGAGTCTAAACCTTCACCAAAAGTTTCTTTGATAATCCCAATTTTTAGCTGACCTCTGGGTTTGAAGTCTGGTTTTAAGCTGGCGGCGTAGTTGGGAATGGCAACTTTGAGGCTGGTAGAGTCTTTGGGATCGTAACCTGCGATCGCATTTAATAATATTGCCGCATCTTCTACTGTGTTTCCAAATGGCCCAATTTGATCCAAAGACGAAGCGTAAGCCACCAAACCATAACGAGAAACCAAACCATAAGTGGGTTTCATCCCCACCACACCGCAAAAAGATGCAGGTTGCCGAATAGAACCGCCAGTATCAGAACCAAGAGCAACGACACATTCTTGAGCTGCCACCGCCGCCGCAGAACCCCCCGAAGAACCACCTGGAACTCGTGATAAATCCCAAGGATTAGCTGTGACTTGGTAGGCAGAGTTTTCTGTGGAACTACCCATTGCAAACTCATCCAAGTTGGTTTTGCCTACCATTACCGCGCCAGCATCTGCCAGTTTTTGCGTCGCTGTTGATTCATAAGGCGGCACGAAATTTTCCAAAATCCGGGAGGCGCAGGTGGTAGGAATGCCCTTAGTACATAAATTGTCCTTAATCCCAACAGGAATGCCTGCTAGCAGCCCAATTTCTTCTCCCGCAGCGATTTTCGCATCCACAGCACCTGCCTGCTCTAATGCCCGTTCTGCGGTGATACATAAAAAGCTGTGCAATTTCGGCTCTAACGCTTGAATGCGCTCTAAAGCTTCTTGGGTAATTTCAACGGCAGAACGTTCTTTCTTAACCAGCTGTTGGTGCAACTCGCGGATGGATGCCATGATTGCTCTCTTTGTGACTCAAGTCATTGATTTTAGTACATATTGGTCGAGATTGGGTATGGGGTATAAGAGGCAGAGGGGCGGGGTGCGGGGGGCAGAGGGGAAAATTCTTCTCCCTTGCTCCCTGCTCCCTGCACCCTGCCCTCCACTCCCCACTCACTTTACTTCCAATACACTCTTCCCTAAAGACTGGCAAATAACATCATTTTGCGGTGTATGGATACGGCTGCACAGGATGTCTCGGTAGTGTCGCTCTAAAGGATTCTTTTTTAACAGACCAGGATTACCAGTCAGTTCTAAGGCAATCTCTACAGCACGAATTGAGTTAGTTGTGGTGAGATATTTAACAGCTTGTGCCTGTAATCCTACGTTAGGCTCATACTCGCCCCGATCAATATCTTGAGCCAAGCTATAAATCAATCTATTGTTAGCAAACAGCAGTGCTTCTATCTCACCCACAGCAGTTTGGAAGCGTGGCAGAGTTGCCAGTGGCTCTTTGAGATTAGAAGGCGATCGCTCCCAAAGATATTTTACAAGCCAGTCTCGCGCACTACTAGCAACACCAAGATATAAAGCACTCACTGTCAAACTGCCCCAAGTGGAAATTAGAGGATCAAAGGATGGCGTAGCAGATATGGGATTGATATTCAAAGCATACTCTCTGGGGATTAATACATTCTCCAAAACGAGATCGTGGCTGCCTGTAGCTCTCATCCCCAAGTGATCCCAGGTTTCGACAATTTGCAAACCGGGCAGATCGCGCGGAACTAGAAAATTCCCAACTTGTGGTTCATCCTCAGTTGTCCGTGCCCAAACAACAAAGTAGCTGAGGATGGGGCTGCCCGTGGTGTATTGCTTGTGACCCGTTAAACGCCAACCCTCTGTTGTCCTCTCGGCAATTGTGGCAGGCAATCCGCCTCTAGCTGGCGTTCCTAACTCAGGTTCGACACGGGCAGCATTTAGCAGGGTAATACCTTCAATCGATTCACGACACAGCCGTTTATATACTTCTGGATGCCAGCGACGGCTACGGGCTGCATGGGCATGTTGGAGATAGTGCATTGTCAGTACTAGCGCCGTGGAAGCATCGCCACGCGCTATCCCTTCAATCACTCGGCAGATAGTTGCTAGCCCCAAACCTTGACCACCTAATTCACGGGGAATGGTAAGGCTGAGTAATCCTGCCTCATGCAAAGCTGTAAAATTCTCGAAGGGAAAGGAACCGTCTTTGTCGTGTACTCCTGCACGGGTGGCAAAGTCTTTGGCCAAAGCCTCAACCTGGTCGAATATATTGGGGAGAGTTTCTAAGCTTTTGGCTACAAAGGTGTCTGACACTACTTGCTCCAACTGTGACATAAATATTCCTTATAAAATTCACTCTACTACTAAATCCCATCTTGCGAAAAACTGATGTTTCTGCAACCTTGAGATGTTTTCATCGGAGTTAAGCGATCGCAACTACTTGTAGCCTAAACCCTACTTTCTTTTCTGCCTCAGCATTTGACCTCAAACTCAGGTCTTTTGGTGATTTTTGAAATACTACTTAAAGTCGATCGAATTTAAGTAATTAGTAATTATTACACAAATAACTTTCTTAGAGCAAGCCAAGCATCCGAATTTACGTTTGATTTTGACTTGGCTTGATTGGATCTATGCGTTGTTTATTGTTTGACAGTCGTTCAAACATTTGTATTAAGGCTAACTGCATTTCTGGCGTAAATTCCAACGTGCCAGAACGCAGATGTAAATCTAACTGAGGGAAGGGGATTTCAATTTGTCTTTGCTCTAATGATTCGTAGATATTGTAGTATAAATCACTTTTGAGCAAGAATTGTTTATTAGGTTCCGCAGTCCATACTAATAACTCAAAATTTAAGCTGTTGTTGCCAAACTCTTTAAACAGTACTAAAGGAGAAGGAGCCTGTAATACATTGGGATGCTTAGAGGCTGCTTCTAACAAAGCAGCTTGCACGACTTTGGGATCTGAACTATAAGCAACGCCAACGGGGAGATGAAGGCGAGAAATTGGGTTGCGGTGACTCCAGTTAATTACTTCTTTTTCCAAGAAGCGAGAGTTGGGTACAATAATTGAAACGTGGTCAAGAGTCCGAATCTCGGTACTTCTGCCACCTATTCGCTCGACAGTACCTGTATATTCCCCAACTTCCACAAAATCTCCAACCTGAATCGGACGCTCAAATACTAGTACTAAACCACTACCAAAATTCTTAGCAATATCCTGTAAACCAAAGCCAATTCCAACGCTTAAAGCACTTGCTAAGATTGTCAAAGAGCTAATGTCAAGCCCCCAGATTTGTAGCAGTACCAGTGTGCCAATAAAAATCAGACCATATTTGAAAAGTATTACAATCGCTTCTTGAGCGCCACGATTGATTCCAGTAAAAGATAAAATGCGAGAACGTAAAAAATTGGTTAAAGTTCCAGCAAAGATAACTAAGCCGAACAACAAACCAATTAAAATTATTAATTCAGTAAGAGAGTAAGGATTCTTGCCTAATGTCAGAATAGGTGAGGTGAAACTGGTGATCAGGATATTGGAAATTTGGTAGCTCCATTGACGAGTGAAAGGAAAGAGATTAGTGATATAAAGAATCGCACTTATCCAAAGTGCAATACGCATACTCGCTAATACTAATTTGAAAAATAATTCCAGTACTTTTAGTAGTTCCGAATTAGATATCTCATTGTTAAGAGTAGTTAAGCGTTGTGAAGCTGCTCGGAAAAAGTGATGCTTAATCCATCCTAATAGCCAAGTGAATCCGGCAGTTATGAGTAAAATTGCTACTGCTACAAAAGTTGTATGTTGCAGATAGGTTTTAGTTCGCTCTAAGCGAGCTTCCTGTAACGCTTCTTCAATTTGCTGCCTCCAAATCCTTGCCTGCTCATCAACTGTGCTACCTGGAACAGTATCTTTTTCTGTAACTGTTAACAGATAGCGCCCGTTTAGCAAAATAGTAGGCAGCTGGTTGCGTTGTTCAATTTTAACTTGAATAAATTCAGAAGTTTTAATCGCATATTTTATTTGTGAGTTGATTATATTTGTCCGTTCTTGAGCGCTATATTGACCAGAATTGCTGATCTTAAAAAGCTCTTGCCCATCCAAAATAACCGGAGCTTTAGTTAATGTTTGAGCAGCGACAGGAGTTAACCAGATAAACAAAATAAAAATTAGTACTGCAATGAAAATATTGAAATATTTTGATGGCAGTTGCAAACGGTGAGAATAACGCATTAGGATTCTAACAATATAATTTTACTCAAGCTAATTAATATTAGCTAGATTTTGTCACAATCAATTTTTTACCATAAAATAAAACCAATATAGCAATCCGCTTTAAGTTTTGAAATTATTTGCGTGATGCGCGTTCGCGCAGCGTCTCGCAGAAAAGCGCGATATGTAGGGAGTAGGGAATCAGCCTTTGAGAGTTGATGGCGAGTTTTTTCACGCAATCAAATACTACTCCTATAGAAAGAATTTGATTTAGAGTTATATAACTGTTAACTAGCGACAAGCCAAGGAAATATTTATGCATTGTTGCAGTGCCACAGACAAGCGATGCTGTTGATGCATTTGTAATTGTTGCGACAGAGACAAGCCATCCAGATTCCGGTTCCTTGGCGATGGTTGGGCCTGCGCTCTTCCCCGCCAGCAGGATCTGTGACTTTCCCTCTACTGGGATTTAAGAAAAAATATAGATAGTATAATTACTCATGCATCTTCCGAGAGAAGCCAGTCAGGTGAAATATTTGTAATAATTCTCAGTAATTGCAGTTACATAATTTTATTTATGAAATTTTAATGCCCTAACCGAATATGACAACTTGATTAAAGGAGAGTTTTTTATGTCAGTCCAAAACTTAGAAGAATTTTTTCACACACAATTAGTCAAACACGGTGTAAACTACAACTTGGCTGCAAAAGCAGCTAAAATATTGGCTTCTGGCAAATCTGATGAACTATTAACACCAGAAGAAAAGCATTTGGCTACAGAAGTTTGTCAGCAGTGGTTTAAACAGCGTCAACGTCTAGAGCGACTCAATTCTCATTTATAGAAGTGAATGAAGGCGATCGCAATTAAGCTCATGATGCCAGTTAATTAAATCGACAAAACAGATAAATAACAATTCTTTGACAGGGTTTGAAATTAGGCGTTGTACAATCACAGGGTGGTGATTGTGCAACGCTATTTAGTTTAAAAGATGTGTACAGTGACTAATTAACTGTCGCCGTGACAAATTAATGTCATCTGTAAAATTGTTGTGCAGTAGACTTTTCAGGTTTTCAGTACGTAAATCCTAGTATAGGACTAATAATTGATTTCTGAAAAAGCTCGGTACAGCTCAAAAAGCCTTATTCGCTACTCCCTACTCCCTACTCCCCGCCCACGTAGATAATTTCAAAAATCAAAATAGTGCGAGATGAAGCTATTTTTGCTATTAAGTCTACGCTGTATGTGAAAGCACAAGTTACCTGGTTACAATCTCGCTTTCCCGAAGCGCTGTTTGTGGATGTATCAGGGTTGTGTAAAGTGGTAACGCGGGATGAAATAACCCATTAATTATTGTTCAGGCGTAGGCGTAGGTTGGGTTTTGTTCCTCAACCCAACATTATCAAGGCTTTCGTTCAGAACATAAGGGCTTTCGTTCAGAACACGAGGGCTTTTGTTCAGAACACGAGGGCTTTCGTTCAAAACACAAGGACTTTCGTTCAGAACACGAGGGCTTTCGTTCAGAACACGAGGACTTTTGTTCAGAATACGAGGGCTTTCGTTCAGAACACAAGTATTTTCGTTCAGAACACGAGGGCTTTTGTTCAGAACACAAGTATTTTCGTTCAGAAAACAAGTCAATGCGGTTCGGATAAGGTTTTTTGCTCACACGCCCTAAATGGCAAAGACGCGATAAATCGCCGTCTTTACAATAATCAGTCCTTTGTAGAGACGGCGATTTATCGCGTCTCCTTTGATTTTTTAACCTCATGAATATATTTTAACCAAGTACCAGATTTGGTTACAGGAGATTGGACAGTATAAATAAATTACCAATTGGAAATTAAAATTCTCAGTTTTGGCTAGGTAATACTTGCTACTTAGCCAATTCCAAAGCTATCAATATAATAGCTACCTGTATCACCTATCACCCCCATGAGTGCCGAATATTCCGAAGACCGCCTGGTGCAACAAACTACCGCTAACTTCTTTGAACAAACCCTGAAATGGCACTCAGTTTACGCATACAAAAAGGAAACTTTCGGCACTAACGGCACACTAGGACGCAAAGACAAACGGGAAGTTGTTCTCACACGCTATCTACGCCAAGCACTAAAGAAATTTAACCCAGATCATCCAAACCAAGTATACGATGATGCGACTCTTGCATTTACCACATCCAATATTTCAGACCAATTAATCACCATCAACCAGAAAATTGATTTGGGTTCGTTCTGACGAGGAAAAGATACAACCAAGTTTAAGGGAGAGGATACAGTTAGCGTTTGACCATCCTGAGCTATTAAGACGGTTTGGCTGTTTATTTTTGGGATTGGAGTGTAAAGCTATTAAACTTAAAAGGGCAGAGTAAGTTGGCTTCTTTCTCTACACCTGGAAAATTGGAAGCATAACTTTGCCGCTCCCTATTGGAACCATAAGCTTACCGTTGCGGCAAAGTTATGGGTAAAGTCACAACAAATAATTAATCACTGTACAACAATAAAAAATGGACGTAACTGGATTCGAACCAGTGACCTCTACGATGTCAACGTAGCGCTCTAACCAACTGAGCTATACGTCCTTATCTACACGATTATCAACAATAACACATACTTTCTTGATAAAGCAAGATAAAGGTGTAAATCCATCTTAGGAACTCCAAAAAATAAATTATCCAATTTTTGGAATCAAAACGATTTTTCCTCCCCCTGCTCCCTGCTCCCCTGCCCTAAAAGCAATGAGATATATTTTTTTATTTGGAAGTCCCTAAATCCATCTTATAAGCGAAGTCCCATTCGAGTAGGGTGTATGATCAATTAAGGTTATTCGGTTCTGGTGGGGAGCAGCTACCAGAGGTAACGGGGAAAGTTCGGTGCAAATCCGGCGCTGTCCCGCAACTGTAAACCCATTTGAGATATAATCTAAAATCCTAAATAGAGTAAGTCAGGATGCCCGCCGAAATAGATTTATCAGTTCCACATATCTGCGAGGTACAGATGACTACTAGTGTAAATATTTCCCCAACTAGTTCCTTGGGTGGTGCTGACCATACTTTATTTGTTTGCAAAACTTGTGCTAGCGTTTGGCAAGATGGAAAACGCTTAGGTGAAAGTGGCGGTGAAAAACTTCTATCTCAACTTCAGCAACTTGCACAAGATTGGGACTTACGAGATAAATTCCCAATTCAGGAAGTTGAATGCATGAGTGCTTGTAATCGTTCCTGTGTGGTTGCCTTTGCTGCTAAAGGTAAATTAACATATTTATTTGGTGATTTAGCTGTTGATGGTAGTGCATCTGCGATACTAGAATGTGCTAGTCAATACTATGCCAAAGCAAATGGTTTACTCCCTTGGTCAGAGCGTCCAGAAGCGTTGAAAAAGGGCATTTTGGCAAAAATTCCACCTTTACCTTTATCTCAATGATGCGCGTTTTGATTCTGGGTGGGACGGGAGATGCCGCAGAACTAGCTGCCAAAGTGGCGACTATCCAAGGGTTAGAAGCAATCACGTCTCTAGCTGGGCGCACCCGTGAACCATCGGTACCATTAGGCGATTTCCGGGTTGGAGGCTTCGGTGGTGTGGCTGGATTGGCTAGCTATTTGCGAGTCATGCAAATCGACTTATTAATTGATGCAACCCATCCTTTTGCTACTCAGATTTCCTTCAATGCGGCGGATGCTGCAAGCGAAGTTGGAGTACCCTGTCTGATGTTAATACGCCCACCTTGGGAAAAAGAAAGTAGCGAT
This sequence comes from Nostoc sp., assembly GCF_036919495.1. Lineage (GTDB taxonomy): Bacteria > Cyanobacteriota > Cyanobacteriia > Cyanobacteriales > Nostocaceae > Nostoc. The sequence goes on along the minus strand of NZ_JBALBZ010000079.1, from coordinate 154,189 downwards.
CGCTGGATTGAAGTTAATAGTGTCGAAGCCGCCGCCGCATCTCTAGCAAACCAGGCACAGCGAGTATTTTTAACAGTTGGAAGGCAAGAACTCGCCGCCTTTGCTCACCTAGAGAAAATTTGGTTTCTGATGCGGATGATTGATCCTCCTACCAATGATGCTTTAGTCCCAGCAGGAATGATATTGTGCGATCGCGGGCCCTTTACCCTCAATAATGAAAGGCAAATCCTGATTCATAACAAGATTGATACCATAGTAAGTAAAAATAGCGGTGGCGATGCAACAAAGCCCAAGATTATTGCAGCGCGAGAACTGGGCGTAAACGTTGTTATGGTAAATCGTCCACCCATACCGCCAGGGGAGCAGGTTGCTGATGTTGATGGTGTTTTGGCATGGCTATTTGACAAGTTGCACGACTAGTGCAGCAAGCTAGAAGTTAAAAGTCACGCATAATTGTATTCCAACAAAATTCAAAAAATAAATCTTAGTATTGTTTATCAGTGCTAGGCTTTGCCTTTAGGAATTGACGCTTCAATTCCCTCAACATACCAATCCATCACCAGTTGTTTCTGATCATCCAAAACCTTACCTTTTGGCACTCGCACCACCCCTTTTTGATCTTTCACCGGGCCATCAAAAGGATGTGCAGTACCCTGAATAAACTCATCGCGCTTCGCATTTACCAGTTGTTGCACATCCCCCGGAATTTCCTGATTCATCGGGGAAATATCCACCATTCCTTGACCAATTCCATCCCAAACCTCTTGAGATTTCCAAGTATTACTCATGACAGCCAAGGCTTTATCTGTATAGAATTTGCCCCATTTGTTAATAGCTGATGTTAAGTGGGCTTTTTGACCAAACTTACTCATATCAGTGTTGTAGCCAAAAGCATAAATGCCTTTCTCTTGTGCAAATTGGACAACAGCACTAGAATCCGTATGCTGCGTCAGTACATCCGCACCTAAATTGACCAAAGCTTGAGCCGCTTCTCTTTCTTTAGCTGGATCGTACCAATTTTGTACCCAAAGTACCTTAACTTTTGCTTGGGGATTTGTTAGCCTTACTCCTTGAGTGAATGCACTGATTCCCCGAATTACTTCTGGAATTGGGTATGCGCCAATAAAACCAACTACATTTGATTTTGTCATCTTGCCAGCAATCATGCCGGTTAAGTAACGCGGTTCTTCAAAGCGTCCCAAATAAGTGCCGACATTGGCAGCACGTTTGTATCCTCTACAGTGTTCAAAGACAACATCACTAAAGTCCTTGGCAACTTTAATTGTTGGGTTCATGTACCCGAAGGAAGTTGTAAAAATCAACTTATTACCATCTAATGCGAGTTGCCGAATCACTTTTTGGGCGTCAGCACCTTCGTTGACATTTTCCACAAAGGTAGTTTTTACCTTATCTTGAAGATTAGCTTCCATGTCTCTGCGACCTAAATCATGGGCATAAGTCCAGCCAAAATCACCCACAGGGCCGGCATAAACAAATCCCACCTTCAGAGGTTCATTTACCGCCACAGGCGACGCTGAGGGAGATACTTCACCCTGCGATTTGGAATTTTTGCCTTGAATGCAACTAGTTAAGGTAAAGCTAGATCCTGCTAAAGTGGCATACTTTAGAAAATTGCGACGATCCATATTTTATTAATTAATAGGTTTACCTGTTAAAAAGATTTTTATGATTCCTGGTAATGGCAGAAACGGTTTAGATTAGCTATTTACTTAATTTTAACTTTTTATTTCTGCCGTCAAGTTACTTGAGAAAGAAGGTAAACAAGTAAGTAGATCAAATTAAACTAAAAAACTGCTATTGGTTTGGGTTCGTGACATTAAGGATTAATGCAAGTGAGAAAACTTGAGATTATTTCTTACTACAGATTTTCCCCTACTGGGAAAGTGATAAATTTGACAACGGATTAGGGACGAAGCCGACCGGGAGCAGTGCGTTTGGTAGAATTGGCGGCAAGTCAGAGCAAGAGGTTTATGGAAGTGAAGGGAGTTTTGAGATGATCTGTAGTAACCAGGTACAGATTGTGGAAGCTTTTTATTACGTGGCCTATAGTGATGTGAGGTTAAATCAAACAACAATAAAAAGATAGAGGGATAACAATGTTTAGTTATTCTAGCCCCGCAATCGCCACATATCTTAATATTGCATCTCCAGTAGCAGCTTGTGTCAACGGCAGCAAAGTTGCGGTCATTAATACTGAGGGTGTATGGGAAGTAGAAGCTGATGGCAGGAAAAAACTAATTCCAAACTCTTATCAGGATGCTCGTGACTGTACAGCTATTGACGGTAAGACTTATGTTCTCGCTGTTCCAACAGGATTAGTAAAAATAAAAACTGATGGAACTACCCAAAAAATAGTTAACAGTCCTGTATCATCAAAGACAAGAGTTAAGTTTTTAGATGGCTTGATTATTCACCAGTCTGTAAATACTCTATCGATATATGATACCAGCCTCAACTTTAAAGCTAAACGTAGCTTTGAAGTAACAGAGGTAATGGATTTTGAGTACAAAAATAAGTATCTCTACGTTAGTGGTTTTCAGCAACAAAAGCGGTCAGGCATTCCAGTACAAATTGCTTTTCTTTACCGAATGGGTTTTAATGGCATAAGTATATTTGGTTTGCCAAATTTGCAAGGAAAGAACCAAGGTAAGCTTTGGGGTTACAGTCCTGCCAGTCTTGTTGACAACATGGCAGATACCCGACTCAACAGATTACACATCTCTGGGGATAAACTCTACGTACTTGGTTCGGTCTATGGGGGTAATTCAATCTTTAGGTGGAATGGTAAAGACCTCTTAACACAAACTTTGATCACTACAGATAAATATACTAATGCTGCCCAAACTCGTGATGAGACAAAAGTTTATACAGGAGTTGTTGATTTAACGTCATTCTCTGTTGAACGCGGGCAACTAAGTATTACAAGACTTCCTTCAACAGGAGGATTGGGAGACGGCAATAGCAATTTCCCCAAAACTATTTACTCAAATGGCACTGATATTTTTGTTGGTTCTAGTGCTGCTTATGCAATTCCCAATAGAGATAGCCAAACATTTTTAGGTAAACTGATTCCACCTTACCGTGGCGATGCAAGTTTTTTAGTTTTTCCGAATAATCTCAATAGTCGCAAAGCTTGGATAACGCCTGGTAATGGTGAAGTCTTGCTATTTAATGGTAAGTTTGCAATCATCAAAACAGGTAAAGTTAATGATTTGTCTACAAATTCAGGAACCGCCCAAAGCCTACCAACAAATACTTATTTTATTAAGTTTTGACAGAGCGATCGCAATGAGAACACCGCAGGCATCGTTATAGAGAATTTTCACAAAGGGATATACCATTTTTGGTACACGGGATAACTCCCTACTCCTCATCTTCTAAATTCGCGTAAGCGGTGTATGTTGTCAGGCTTGATCGTTAGCAGCATAGGTTCACGGTTCACTTTGAAATTATTTCCAATTGGGAACATTTGGAACACTCATAATTTCTTACTTCTTTATTCGACTTTAGATAAATAAATAAGAAGTGGTTCACTTGGATTTTCTGTAAACCACTTCTTATTCGTCCAAACAAAAAAAATTAGTTAGTAATCGCAAGATATTTAAAGCCAGCTTTTTGATAAAACTGCGATCGCACGTTGATAAAGTTTGATTTGCTGACAAGAAAAAGTGAGTATTATATATAAAAAAAGGTCGAGAGCAGCAAGAAACTGACCCAAAGACTCTCCTCCAAAAAATAACTTGGCATCTTCGTCTCGAAAAGCAAAAAATCTTAGTTAAGCTGTTGCGCCTTTAATTTGCACTAATATTTTTTCAAGATGATTGTGGGGTGGGCATCCTGCCCGCCCTGATAATGCAAGTTGTATACGTAACAGCTTACTCATCGAATTGTAGATTTTAAATTTTCGATTTTGGATTGAATAATTCAAAAACATTCAATGGTTCCTGAACCCTTAAAGGGAAGCAAAGCATCCCGCAGGGAAGGACTGAGCGCTCACGCCGTACCCTTTGGGGAAGCAAGCTACGCGTAGCGTTCCGCAGGAAAGTCCAAAATTTCAAAAGGTCTGAGAGTAAGCGAATTTAAACGCGAGACAAAATTTCGAGAAAGTTTCCTTAAAGGTTGTTTGAAAAGTGTTTCGCTGTGACTTTAGGTATTTTTAGATCCCCTTTAACCTTCCGAGGGTTGGAAGCTGTTCCTCGTAATATACGTGTATATACATAAAATACCAGTATCAAAAAAATAAAATTCTTAACTAGAAACTTGACATTATAATAAGTTTTGATAATTTTTAGTTTATATTGATTATTTCCAAGCTTGCTTTGGGAAAAAAACCTTGTAAGCATCTAAATACTCAGGGAATTTGCACAGTGAAAGTTAGGGTGACATGAACAATAGAGCAAACCAAAGCCATGAAGAACATCATGTAATACAATATTTTTGTATATTCAACCGAATGTTGATTTTCGTTGCAGAGATATTTCTATCACGCAGCCTTTATGCTGGAAAGGTAATCCTGCGATTGTTGCAAAATTTCCAGCGTACCCGACTTTCGTGGCTAAGGTTTAGACACTCATCTGTGAAAACGCAAGCTGTTCCTCTACCTGAGAATGAAGCAGAAAGGCTCAAAGTATTGGCGGCCTACAATATTTTGGATACCTTACCTGAAGAAGCATTTGATGACTTAACTGCTCTTGCTGCTTACATTTGTAAGACTCCAATAGCTTTAATTAGCTTAGTTGATGCCGATCGCCAATGGTTTAAATCTAAGGTTGGACTAAAAGCTAGGGAAACACCCAGAGAGTGGGCTTTTTGCTCCCATGCCATTCTTAAACCAGATGAGATATTAGTGGTTCCTAACGCCATCAAGGACGATCGCTTTACTAACAATCCCCTAGTCAAAGGTAATCCCAAAATTCGTTTTTATGCTGGTGTCCCGCTGATTACGCCCGATGGTCTTCCAATTGGGACGTTGTGTGTTATGAATACAATCCCTCATCACCTAAGTTACCAGCAGTTAGATGCACTGCGCCGCTTAAGTCGTCAGGCGATCGCTCAGATGGAACTTCTTCAGGAAGTTCACAACCGCAAACAAGCAGAAATCGAAGGAAGACAGTTATCGCTAACCGATGAACTAACAGGTTTGCATAACCGACGTGGCTTCTTTCTGATGGCTGAACAACAGTTAAAAATTGCTCACCGGACGAGAGTGTTGTGCTGGGTTATCTTTATTGATTTAGATGGGCTAAAACAGATTAACGACACCCTTGGACACGACATAGGAGATGCCTTAATTGTTGATGCTGCTCAATTACTCAAGCAAAGTTTTCGGAACTCGGATATTGTCGCCCGCTTGGGTGGAGATGAGTTTGTTGTTTTCATCTCCAGCTACTTTAAGGACGCTGACAGTATCCAAGAATGTTTGCAGACAAATATCGCCAACTTTAATCAACAGCAAAACCGTAACTATGAACTTTCGATGAGTATTGGGATAGAGCGTTACTCAGCAGAAAGCAATATGTCACTAGAACAACTAATCGCCAAGTCTGACGAATTAATGTACGCTCATAAGCGTCTCAAGCAGCAATCGATCGCCTGAAGGGAACTCCTCTGTGGGGATTAGGTAGTTGATGTTTTCCTGCCCCATGCCTCCAAAGTGCTAATTTACCACTTGACTGCCATGACTGCGGGGATCATCTTGATTAGCCGTTGGTGCTACTGGGGCTGAAAATTTGGAAACTTTGCCGCTAGCTTGAGCATAAGGGAGAGACGAACCAGTAACCAAAGCTTCTAAGTTGCTAGCCATAATCGTCCGGGGTTGATCGCCGATCGCTTGGGCTATAGTTTCCCCTTGTTGACTCAAAAATACAAAATGGGGAATCCCATCTACCCGATATTTCAACATCTCTGGTAGCCACTTGGTATTATCCACATTTAGCATCACAAAATTCATCTTGTCAGCATACTCTGTTTCTAGTTGAGTTATATCTGGTGCCATTTTCTGACAGACAGTACACCAATCAGCATAAAACTCTACTAGAGATGGTTTGCCGTTGCTGATTGCTACTTCTAACGGTGTGGACGAATCGCTTAATTTAGCTAAAGTTGCCGAGGTTGTTTCAGTTCGCAATCCTAAGACGAGGGCAACGCTAAGAGCGATCGCTACCATTACAATTAAAAAGTTTCTGAAACGCTTCCCTAAGTTGGATTCAGACTTATCGGGAGAATTAACAGGTGAATCAGTACTCATAACAAAATTATTAAAACTTATTAAGTAATTTCTTCTTCAGTTTAGCTGACTCCAGCCGCTCTTAAATACCAAATTTAAGCTTCAAAATGGGTATTACAAATAAATACTTTAGATGAAATAGGTTTTAAAGGATGATTTTAAGCTTCAGAAATACCAGTGCTGTGTGTGCCATATTTTTACTAGTCAGCGTTGGCAGTTTTCACACCTCAGCCATAGCCACTGTAAATAAGCAGTCTCAATTGATAGCACAGCAGAGTAAAACCCCGCCACACCCAGTTTTTAAATCTATTTTGCCCAAGTTAAAGCAGAAGACTCAGATTCGTATTCTATTGCCGAAGTTTATTCCTGAGTCAGATGGGGAAAATCCAATTTACGCGATTATAGAAGCTGTTACGCAAAAAAAGTACGAAATTTTACTGGGTTTTAGTCCCGACTGTAATGGTGCTTCTGCGTGTCGTTTGGGCGTTGTTTCTGCTGAAGCTGTAACCCGCAAAACACTTCACCTTACTGGAAAACCTGTATCTTTAGCTAGAGGCATCACTGGGTATTTTGTAGATTTTTCTTGTGGTGCTGGTTGTTCAGATGCTACCTTGACTTGGAGACAACAAGGTGTGCAATATGTTGTTGGGGTGAAAGCAGGCGATCGCACTTCTTTGGTAAAAATGGCTAATTCTGCGATTAACTAATTCTGTAGGTTTCAGTAAAGAGATTTTCTCGGAACAAATAGAGGTTGATATTTAAAGAAATCATCATGGTAATATCAACCTCTGGTCTTAGTGTGTCATTCTAATAGTCTAGTGATGTATCACCAATATCTAACCAAATTTAGTAAATAAATATACCTAATATTTACACAAAACACAAAAAATCTTTCAACTTTTGTTTGCTCTATTTTCTTGTATTAAATGAATAATCGATGGCAGTAAAGAAATAACTATAATTAATCCAATAATCGGTAATAAATACTTATCTACCTGTTCAGGTGGCAGAGATTTTCCTAAGAAAAACCCTAATATGGTGATTCCGAATGTCCAAATAAAGCCACCGATTAAGTTGTAAGACATAAATGTGTGATAATGCATCGCAGCAATCCCAGCCACAATCGGCGCAAAAGTCCGTACAATGGGTAAAAAACGTGCTAAAACAACAGTTTTTTTACCGTGCTGTTCATAAAAGTTTTGGGTTTTAACAAGATGTTTTTTGTGAAATAACCATGAATCTTCCTTATTAAATAGTCTTCTACCAAATTTATGCCCAGTAAAATAGCCAACATTGTCACCTAAGACTGCACAAACAAAAGCACCAAAAATCAGAACCCAAATGTTCAGTAAATTCTGAGACGCCACAAATCCAGCAGTGAACAATAAGCTATCCCCAGGCAGAAAAAAACCAATTAACAAACCAGATTCAGCAAAGACAATCGCCCAGACTCCAAAATAGCCGATTGATTTTATCAGTTGTGGTAAATCCAAATGCATAGAATTTTTTAGCTTTCAACAATAGATCCACAACATCTTAACGTTTAGCAATTTTCCTGAATAAAAAGTAATATTAAATTTACATAAAGTTATTATGTAATCTTTGGAAATATAGTGACAGATGGTACATTTTAGGGTAAGTGTGCAAGATGCAAAGGTATTTGAAAGTACTAAGACTATTTTGGAGTGCTGCGATCGCAGCTGAGTTAGAGTATCGGATTAACTTTTTCATAGCTACCCTCAGCAGCTTGGGAAATCTCGCAGGTAGCCTCTTTGGATTATTCTTGTTTTACCGGACTGGTTATACTTTTAGTGGCTGGTCATGGGAAGCAGCCTTAGTAGTTCTAGGAATTTTTACCTTACTACAAGGATTTTCTGCTACTTTTCTGGCGTCTAACTTGAATCGCATTGTCCGCCATGTGCAAGAAGGCACTTTAGACTTTATATTATTAAAACCTATCCGCAGTCAGTTCTGGCTTTCCACCCATACCCTGTCACCTTGGGGACTACCAGATATAATTTTTGGTAGTATTATTATTGGTTACGCAGGTAAACGCCTTGGTGTAGGGATAGACGACTATCTACTTGGTTTGCTGCCGTTATTGTTCAGCTTTGTGATTTTGTACAGCCTGTGGTTTATGCTGGGAGCGACGAGTATCTGGTTCGTAAAAATATACAACGCTACCGAAGTATTACGTGGTTTGTTAGAAGCTGGACGATATCCCATCGCAGCATATCCTACTGCTTACCGCTTTTTCTTCACCTTTGTAATGCCAGTAGCGTTTTTAACTACTGTACCAGCCCAAGCGCTACTGGGTCGGAGTGACATTAGTTGGTTAATAGGTGCGGCAATATTAGCAGTAGCGTTGTTTTTCGCTTCCACTTGGTTTTGGCGATTTGCGTTGCGGTTTTATACCAGTGCTTCGAGTTAGAGAGCTACAGCAACGGCTGGCTTTCATGTTAAGTTGACACCAATGAGTCCCTCGTCTCTCCAATCGATTCTCTCTCTTATTACCGAAAGTCCTACTGAGATGGACTATTGGAGTCATAAGTGGGGAGTTGGTAGGAAATCTTGGGTCAAGATTCGTTTTACAAGCTTTTTAGGCTGATCCCCACTAAGACAGTTAGGTTAAATTGCAAATCAAATCATATCCCTGCCTAATTCCTTGATTTAGGTGTAAATCCAGGTTAAGACTGCGGATTTTGCCTAAGCCCTAACAAATTTCCGTCAATATCCTTGAAAGTGGATAATTGCACTCCATGACCGACATCTGTAATTGGCCCAACTGAGACTCCTTTTTCACTCAGGCTTTGACGAGCAGTAACTATATCATTGACAATAAAGGTACTAACAGTATTACCTGGTTCAACTGAGTTACTCAAGTTCAATCCAATTGCAAAGCGTGGAATATCAGGAAAACTAAATTGTCTCCAGCTAGGTGTGTCATATTTTTCTTCAGGAACTAACCCAAGCTTGGACTTGTACCACTCGGCACTAGCTTCGAGATTAGTCACGTCTAGTTTAGTGACAAAACTATATTCACCAAAAGTGTTTTTCAATGTCATATTCTACTGTGCTAATCCAGAACTTTTGTAATATGGCTATTATAAGCTTTTTAGCACAATATACTGCAAGCTTACCAATTAATAGTAGTTTAGTTTTGCTCGTGTACTTTTACTCTAAAAGCCGCGCTTTTACGTCTACGCACTTCAGCAAAACTTCAGCCACGGTGAGCTTTTGTCCACTACTGGAATTATAAAAAATAGGGAAAAAGGTTAAAGGGATGAACAGGTTGCGCCACTTGCAGGCGAGGTTTTTACCTTGCCCCCTTCCCCTTCTTCACCTAAAACTTGTATCCCTTGTCCAGTTTTCCGACTTGAATCAATTTCATTCATGGATATTGGATTTAAGTGGGATACAGGCCCAAGAGGAAATAAAGGCAGTTTAAGCGTAAGCTAAAAATAAAAGACTTGGGTGCTATGTCGATTCCAGAAATTTCTGAAGCAATAATACGTCATAACTCCAACGCTTCATCCTACAGTCGTGGTGAAGAATATTACCGCAGGGGTGCGATACCTTTCCTGCGGAACGCTACGCGAACGGTGAGCTTCGCTAACGCCGATCTCAAAAAACGAGGTAATCTGATTCAAGCAGAGGTAGAAGGTGGCGAAATTACACCATATCAAGTCAGTATTCGTTTTGATGCAGGTGGAATTACCTCAGCAAGTTGTACTTGCCCTTATGATTATGATGGTTGGTGCAAACATATTGTTGCCACCTTATTAAGCTGTTCGCGTCAATCAGAGATCGTTGAAGAACGTCCAACACTAGAACAATTATTAAATCGCCTTGATATTCTTCAAACACAGCGATTACTGCAAGAACTGGTGGAAAATAGACCGGAACTAATTGATGATATTGATGAGTTTGTAAGTTTGATAGACTTGCCAAAACCAAAACAAAACAGTCTTCTACCCGTCAAAGCAAAATTGACACATCACCTTTTCGCTCTCATGTCAAGCGAATTTTGCGGGACGGATTGAAAGAATTAGAGTATGGTTCAGAAGAAGACCCATTTACAGATGATTTACTGGCTGTAATTGAGAAAGCGCGAGAGTTAGCAGAAAATGGAGATGGCAATAATGCGATTGCAATTCTCGAAACTATTACCGAAACTTATGCCCAAGAATGGGACGAGTTGCTAGATTACGGTGGAGACAGTTATTCTATCGTAGAACCTCTTGATAGCGAGTGGACAGAAGCAATTTTGTGTGCACAAATGTCTACAGGAGAAATAGTAGATTTGCAGTTGATGTTGGAATCATGGCAAGACGAAATCAGTGCAGACTTTAGTATGAGTTTAGAAGCATTGCGTCAAGGTTGGGATTATGAACCACTGCAACAAATTATGCAAGGAGATGATACCGCAGAACTTTGGGAAAATGAACGACCAAGCTTTGCTGATGATTTAGCATTGATTCGCTTACAAATTCTTGAACGTCAAAATCGTTACACAGAGTATTTAAATCTAGCTTTAGCAGAAGAAATGACTCTGCAATACCTAACGCAATTAGCAGCTTTGGGAAGAGTAGAAGAGGCCATGTCTGCGGCTAAAATCCTGATGGAAAAAGCAGAAGAGGGTTTTGCCCTGGCAAAAATATTGCGGGAAGATGGGTATTTAGTTGAAGCGTTAGAAATATGTCTTGCAGGTATAAATTTAACAGGTAACTGTTTACATGAATTTGCTACTTGGACAAGTGATTTAGCCCAAGGATTAGAAGATAATGCCACTGCCTTAACTGCCAGCATCATTGCTTTTAAAATCAGACCATCGTTTCGAGACTATGGTAAAATTCAAGACTATGCAGGAGAAACTTGGTTGACGCTCAAACAAGATTTACTGCAAACACTACGAGATCAGCCAGATTGGGGAATACGAGAAGCTCAAGTTGATATTTTCCTCCATGAAGGATTAATTGATGATGCAATTAAAACAGTAGAAAGAGATAGTTACTATGCTTCAGAATTGGTTCATCGAGTCATGGATGCAGCAGTTTCCCATCGTCCTGATTGGGTAATTGATAACGCTCGCAGACGGGCGGAACCAATTATAGAACAAGGAAAAGCTGATCGTTATGATGCTGCGGTTAATTGGCTAAAAAAAGTAAAAGCTGCGTATCTCCAACTAGGACAAAAAGCTGAATGGTCTGCTTATCGCTCACAACTAGAAGCGGCTCATGGGCGTAAACGTAAATTGATGGAATTATTTAAAGAACTGAATAAATAATATGACTATTTTTGAGCCTAATTCCACAATACAACAAGCACTACTAGCGAAGAAATATTTCAAATTAGATCCTTCCATACAAAAAGTTATCCAGTTATTTTCGGTAATTTATGCACCGATAGACAAAAATTCATTTGTAAGTTGTCTTAGTAAAACTGGTGCTTTAGATGAAAACAATAAACCTTGGGGTACTAAAACCCTTAGTCCCCAGATTGATAAATTATTAAAAGCAGGCTTGTTAATACAGGAAAACAGGCAAGGTGCTGAATGTCATCCGTTACTCACAGAAATTGCTACTCGCCATGCTGTACAAACCGGACAGTTTGAAATCCTCGTCACAGCAGTAGAGGAGAAGCTATCAATACGTACTCACTGGAACAGAGATTCTCGGATATTCTACAGCTTACGCCAGTGTATCAGAGAAATCCGCATTGGTATTTATCGTCAAGACCTTAGTTTTATTAATCAGCAAATTGAAGATTACCAGAAGTACAGTGATAGCGAAGAAAAAATAATAATAGAAAATATCTTTGAGCAGATATACAATAATCCATTTGATGCAGATTGGTTTAACTCCCTTCCACAAGAATTATATGAAAGTGGCATATCAAGTATCCTATTCAATTCAGCCTTAAAATTATCCGCTTCTGAAGATGCGTTGACGCTGCTAGAAGAAGAATGTTCTAACAGCGAAAAAAATTGTTCAGATTATCTACATCTGATTTTGACAGAACAACTGTTGTTACAGGGTTGTACCCAAGAAGCACAAGAAAGTCTGGAGCGTATATCAAATGAATATCAAAATAACGCTGCTATCTTTTGGGGTTGGTTAAGTTTTCTACGGGGTGAAAATGAACAAGCCATAAAATATTATACAGATGCCCTGAAAGCCATCAAAAAGGCTACAGGCAAACGCCAAATATATTTCAATACAATTGGGGGCTTATTTTTTATCCTTGCACTTTTAAAAGATGGTTCAGTGCAACGCCTCCGAGAAGCAGAAGAGTACACCAGTTTGATGTCCCGTCAATCAGATCATTGGCTCAGGTTCACTTATGGCAGACTGAACATGGTACTGCAAGTTCACCTTGGCGACATTACCCAAAAAGAATTTGTAGTTAGCGGTCATATTTCTTCCGTGGAAGAAGAAAATAGCTTACAAACATTGTTTTGTTCACTATGCCTTTACTGGATGGATGCCCAGAGTGCTAAAAAACGCTTACCTAATTTACTAGAACCATTGTATCGGCGATCGCTTGCCTCTGGTTATCACTGGTTGGCAATGGAAACCGCAGAACTCCTATCCCGGCTCAAACCAAGTAGTAACTATAATCAACTTGCAGAGGCACTGCGAGAAGATAGCAAGATCCAAACCATCGTAGACTTAATTCGACCCCAAGAAGCTTGGGAAATGTGCCTCAATGCGCTGGCAAATCTCCAATCAAGACCACAAACATCCCTAAAACCAGAATCTGAACTGCGTTTAGCATGGTTCATTACCTTCTATCCCACCAGATGTGTTTTGCAACCACGAGAACAAAAAGTTAATGCCAAAGGGGAGTGGAGTAAAGGTCGCCCCATAGCCCTCAAACGTCTGAATAGTGCATTATCTGAGTTTGATTACATCACACCCCAAGATATGCGGGTATGTAATTGTATTGAAACATATAATGATGGCTCTTATTACGGCAAAGTTGATTATACCTTCGGTGAAAAAGCCATCTCTGCTTTAATTGGACACCCGTTGGTTTTTTGGGAAGATACACCGACTATCCGTGTAGAAATTGTCAAGGGAGAGCCAGAACTACTGGTTAAGAAAGAAAAACTTGGCCGTCTCACCTTGGAATTTTCTCCTAAGTTACCAGACTCACAGAATATTCTACATATTAAAGAAACTCCAACCCGCATCAAAGTCATTGAAATTACTGCCGAACACAGACGCATTGCGGAGATTATTGGTAAAGATAATAAATTAAATGTGCCTGCCTTCGCCGAAAAGCAAGTTTTGGCAGCGATTAATGCCGTCTCTGGCATCGTCACCGTACATTCTGACATTGGTGGCGGCTCAGAAGGAGCAAAAGAAGTACCCGCCCAGACTCTACCCCATATTCACCTTTTACCTGCTAACGCCGGCTTGAAAATCAGCCTTTTGTCGCGCCCCTTTGCCCAAGGTGGCCCCTACTACCGTCCTGGTACAGGTGGTGAAACTGTAATTGCCGAGATTGACGGGAAACGTCTGCAAACCAGACGAAATCTACCTGAAGAGAAACAGCTTGCTAAAGCTGCCATCAAAGCCTGTCCCACGTTGACACGAACTGAAGAACAAGATGGTGAATGGGTTATAGCTGACCCAGAGGACTGTTTAGAATTGCTGCTAGAACTGCAAGCACTGGAAAGTAGCGTAGTCATAGAATGGCCACAAGGAGAAAAACTGCGTGTTAGCCACAATGCCGACCTAAAAGACTTTAATTTATCAATTCAACGTCAGCAAGACTGGTTTGCAGCAACTGGGGAGTTGAAATTGAATAACGACCTAGTGCTGGATATGCAGCAACTACTAGAACTATTAGAGAAAACCCCCAGCCGTTTTATCCCCCTTGGTGATGGTCAATTTCTGGCTTTAACTCAAGCCTTTCGGAAACGCCTTGACGAATTACGGATGTTTTCGGAAAAGCATAGTAAAGGTATTCGTTTTCACCCCTTGGCAACATTAGGGTTAGAAGATTTTGTCGATGAGGTAGGTAAGGTAAAAACAGATAAACACTGGAAAACACATAGAGAGCGCCTTAAGGAGGTGCAAAACCTCCAGCCAGAACTGCCATCTACGCTTCAAGCAGAACTACGTGACTACCAGATGGAGGGTTTTTGTTGGCTGGCGCGTCTGGCACATTGGGGTGTAGGTGCTTGTTTGGCAGATCAAATGGGACTCGGTAAGACCGTGCAGGCATTGGCTGTGATCCTCAGAAACGCCCATGAGGGGCCAACCCTAATTATTGCGCCGACTTCCGTGTGCATGAATTGGGTGAGTGAAGCGCATAAGTTTGCCCCAACTCTGAATATTATTCAATTTTCTGGTGCTAACCGCCAAAAATTATTAGATGGTTTACAACCATTGGATATGTTGGTATGCAGCTATGGCTTATTACAGCAAGAAGAAGTAGCGCAAATGCTTTCTGGTGTACAGTGGCAAACGATTGTCCTGGATGAAGCCCAGGCGATTAAAAATATGACCACTAAACGTTCTCAGGCAGCCATGAACCTAAAATCTAATTTTAAGTTGCTGACTACTGGGACTCCCATTGAGAATCACCTGGGTGAGTTGTGGAATTTGTTCCGTTTTATTAATCCTGGGTTATTGGGTTCATTTGAAAGCTTCAATCAACGCTTTGCTACCCCCATTGAAAAATATCAGGATAAACTTGCACGTAATAAACTCAAAAAACTGATTCAACCATTTCTGTTGCGGCGCACAAAAAATCAGGTATTAGAAGAGTTGCCATCTCGTACCGAAATTCTCCTTCATGTAGAGTTAAGTCGAGAGGAAAAGGCATTCTATGAAGCGTTGCGCCGTCAGGCAATATCTAAACTTACCGAAAGTAATGCAGAAGCAGGAAAGAAACATTTGCAGGTTTTGGCTGAGATTATGAAATTACGTCGCGCTTGCTGTAATCCCAGCCTCGTTATGCCTGACACTGAATTACCCAGTTCCAAGTTGCAACTTTTTGGTGAGGTGCTGGGTGAACTGCTGGAAAATTGCCATAAGGCGTTAGTGTTTAGTCAGTTTGTTGACCATTTGCACATTATCAGAGATTATCTGGAACAGCAAGGTATTAATTATCAATATCTAGATGGCAGCACTTCAGTGGCAGAACGGAAAAAACGGGTGGATGCTTTCCAGGCTGGTTCAGGGGATGTATTTCTGATTAGTCTCAAGGCGGGGGGTACAGGACTGAATCTAACTGCTGCTGATTATGTGATTCATACAGATCCTTGGTGGAATCCCGCAGTGGAAGACCAAGCCTCAGACCGCGCCCATCGCATTGGGCAACAACGCCCTGTTACCATTTATCGTCTAGTAGCAAAGGATACTATAGAAGAAAAGATTGTGCAATTGCATCAGCACAAGCGAGACTTAGCAGACAGCCTATTGGAAGGTGCTGATATTAGTGGCAAGATATCAACGGAAGTCTTGTTACAGCTGATTAGTGAAGGTTAAGGCATTTACCAAGGCTTTTTTGACAATAATTGATCATTCAGTAAGTTGCTTTTATCTTCCTTGGGCGAGCGCAAAACTTGTTGCGCCATAATTATTACCTGGAAATAAGGTTTTGGCACGGTGATGCCTAACCGCCCAATTCAAATTATAGAAAGATTTAATCATGATGCAAGATGATGAAATACTTAACGTTATATTAATACTGGCTACATTTCTAGCAATTAGCAATTAGTTGGAAATAAATACTAAGAGAGCGGAAATTATGCAAGTGTGTCTGGTTACAGGTGGTAATTCTGGTGTAGGTTTAATGACTGCTATAGGTTTAGCCAAATTAGGCAATCATGTATTTATTGCCTGTCGTTCGGCAAATAAAGCCGCAAAAGCTATAGACTACATCCGCCAAACCACCGGAAATGAAAATGTGAAATTTTTACCTCTCGATCTAGCTTCTTTAGATTCAGTTCGTAAGTGTGTAAAACTATTTAATGGGTATAATTTGCCATTACATATATTAGTCAATAATGCGGGGATATTCAACAACAGAGGTACAACCAAAGAAGGTTTTGAACTGATTTGGGGAACGAACTATTTAGGTCATTTTTTGCTGACTTATTTATTACTAGAGAATTTGCAAAAATCTGCTCCTAGCCGCATTATTATGTTAGCATCCGATTTGGCATTATCTCCAAGTGGTATTGACTGGAATTTATTAGTTAAAAGAACACCTTTAAATTTCCTAAAATTATATGCCGTTTCAAAACTCTCTTTATTACTTTTAACAAGAGAACTTTCTCAGCGATTAAATAATTCTCAAGTCACTGTTAACGCCATACATCCAGGCTTTGTGCAATCAAATATTACTATATGGCATCGTCTCAGTAAATATTTAGGTTTAGGTATTTCTTCAGAAGCCGGAGCATATAGTACCCTTGTTTGTGCTACTTCCCCAGATTATGAAAATATTAGTGGAAAATTTTTAGATAGTCACGCTCAAGAAATTATATTACCTGAGATAGCACAAAATCAAGAATTATCACAGCAATTATGGGAATATAGTTTATTATGGACTGGTTGCAACCAAAAGCAGAATACAAAGAAAATTAATTATGATGGTACTGATGAAATATGGGGGCCAAATTCTCTGAGTTTAAGCAGTAATGAAATAGCTGAGATTACCCAATATATTTTTGATAAAATTATTATAAACATCCCAATAAAAATATTATTAAAACAGGTAGTTAAATCATGTATTAGAGTTGATATTGGTTCGTTATTCATTATATCGCTTCAAGTGTTTACCAGATGTTTTTACATGGAAAGACATTTAGATTCACCTGTAATTTTGCAATTATGTGAAGATAAAAACTTATTAGAGAGGCTTAATGCTCATTTAGGGGATAATTTAGTATTATGGCGGTCAGAACTATGGGTAAATTATCCCGCCCAGCAATTAATTCCTTTTTGGCATCAAGACTCTTATTCTAAACTCCTGGAAGGAGATGGTAAAACTATCAATGTTTATATAGCTTTGACAGAAGTGAATGAATATAATGGATTTGAGTATATACCTAATATTTACTTAAAAAATTGCCAGATAAAAGGAACCGATCCTTTTAGTGGAAATAACTTTTTTGAAATCATTGATGAAGTTGCAAAAAAAGCTATTCCTGTAGTGTTACGTCCTGGTGAGTTTGTACTATTTACTAATACACTATTACATCGTTCAATACGTAATAATAGTGGTAAAGTTAGACTTTCTTTAACGCTAAGATTGACTCAGCCAGGGGTAAAAGTTTTACCAGGTTATACTTCTAATTACCATAAACCTGTAATTTTGCAATCACAAAATAGCGTTGCTCCTAAATAGAATGTCTGAAAAGTAAGAAAGCTCAGGTAACAGTATCCTGTCGTGAAAACAAATACTTAAGTATTGAAAATAATTTTGCAAGAGGCCTATTAACTAGTAGTAAATCATCAAGTCACTCTGAAGTCGTATTTGTATTGTTTAAGTGCTTCATAACCGCCTCTGTGATTCAGCAATGCCTTTGCAGACTAAACTTTCAGGCTGCTATTTGTCCAATATCTTTTCCAGATGGGGGAACTTATCGGTTAAATTAAGCCTTGGTGTAATTGAAAATATTGTAGAGTATAGAACTGTCCTAAGTATTGCCCTACGCAACTCCCTCTATGACTACCGCACCCTTAAGCTGGGAAGAACTAGAAACCCTCACGGATTATCAAATAGATACCGTTAATGGTCTCACCAACGCTAGAGCCAGGTTGCGCTTGTTTGGTCAGGCGGAATCTGATGTGCGGGTAACGCTGTACCGCGATAACCATGCCTGGTGTCCTTACTGTCAAAAAGTTTGGTTATGGCTAGAGGAAAAACAGATCCCCTATCGGATCGAAAAAGTGACAATGTTCTGCTATGGGGAGAAAGAAAGTTGGTATAAACGTAAGGTACCATCAGGAATGCTCCCTGCAATCGAGCTAGATGGACGGATTATTAAGGAAAGCGATGATATTTTGATCGCTTTGGAAAAGGTTTTTGCTCCATTGAGCCAAGGGATGGAAGACCGCACAGTGCTTCCTCTGCGTCAATTAGAACGACTTTTATTTAGAGCCTGGTGCGCTTGGCTTTGCTCTAAAGCCAGTTCCTCTCAACAAGAACAACGCAACCGAGAACAATTTATTGGAGTGGTGGCTAGGGTCGAGGAGGCTCTGGGTCATACCCCAAGCCCTTACTTTCTATCGGGCTTTGGCATCGTCGATGTCATTTTTACGCCATATCTCGAACGGATGAATGCGAGCCTTTACTACTACAAGGGCTACTCCCTACGAGAAGAAAACCCTCGCTTGAGCGCATGGTTTGCAGCAATGGAAAGCCGACCTACCTACTGCGGAACCCAAAGTGACTTTCATACCCATGCACATGATTTGCCGCCACAAATGGGGGGCTGTTGGGAAAATGGCGAAACCCAGATGCTTCTCAATAAAGCACGGGTGGATAAGGGCCCCTGGTTTGGGCTACCAGACGTTACTTATCCAGAACCGGAAAACTCCCGCATGGAAGCTCTTCAACGAACTATCGAACACCGCATCAATATTATCCGAGTCA
This sequence comes from Nostoc sp., assembly GCF_036919495.1. Taxonomy (GTDB): domain Bacteria; phylum Cyanobacteriota; class Cyanobacteriia; order Cyanobacteriales; family Nostocaceae; genus Nostoc. The sequence goes on along the minus strand of NZ_JBALBZ010000079.1, from coordinate 135,321 downwards.
ACCCTTTAGATTATAAATTGTTTGATCAAGCTCTACGTTGTGCTTTAACACAGATGATGACAGGTGCAGACTGTGTACCTCCATCGGGTTCTGATGTCGCTCTACGATATTTGCGCGATCGCATTAATGTACCGCGAGATATGTCCATTTACGCAGCCAAGCGATTGAGGGAATCCCTGGAGAAAACCGCAGCTCTTGCGGGTGATGGGCAGCCAGCCCCCATTCCCACTAAGCATCGACGAGATCAAGACCCGTCTAACTTTGTCATCAAGTAGAACCAAATCGTCTGGAGCAAGAGTATTCTAAGCTGATGCAGGTAAAAAACTATAACGAAAATTTTCAACCACCATTCCGGCTAGGGGTGGGTTGAAAGGTAATTTTTGTTGTTACTACGTGAGATATTTGTTTCAATTAGGAAGGTTGAAAGGCGCACTTCGTTCGGGAATATTCTGAGCTTTTTACTATATTCTACAAGTGTAGTGGAATCAACTCCACCACATCATAGTCGCGACATTAATTTGCGAAAATTCAGTATAATTAAATTGACTCTAAAAAACAGTCAAAGCGGCACTAATTTGCAAAAAACGACATTAATTTGCGAATAGCGACATATTATAATTTGCGAATGTACAATCGGGATGACTGGATTCGAACCAGCGGCCCCTTCGTCCCGAACGAAGTGCGCTACCAAGCTGCGCCACATCCCGGCATAAAAATGCCATTATAAATTAACAATATCACAACCCGTGCCAAATAACAGAATTACATCTATATATATATGATCACTTTACCAAAGGCTTTGCTTGCTACGATTAAATTTGTATAACTCTAGTGGTAAAAGCAGATTGTGACTGTAAAACCAGACTGGTTGCGGGTAAAAGCACCTGGGCGTGAGCGCATTGGTAACGTTAAAGATATTTTGCGGGATTTAGCCCTCAATACAGTTTGTGAGGAAGCATCCTGTCCGAATATTGGTGAATGCTTCAATGCTGGGACTGCCACATTTTTAATTATGGGCCCGGCTTGTACACGCGCTTGTCCCTACTGCGATATTGATTTTGAGAAAAAACCCAAACCACTAGACCCCACGGAACCTGCACGACTAGCAGAAGCTGTTCGCCGCATGAAACTTAGCCATGTTGTGATCACTTCTGTAAACCGAGATGACTTGTCAGATGGTGGTGCGTCTCAGTTTATAGCGTGTATTAATGCAGTTCGTACTGTTTCACCCAGTACCACAATTGAGGTACTAATTCCTGACTTGTGCGGTAATTGGAATGCTCTAGAGTTGATTCTACAAGCTGCACCAGAGGTATTAAACCACAATACAGAAACAGTTCCCCGCCTGTATCGCCGGGTGCGTCCCCAAGGAAACTACGATCGCACTTTAGAATTATTGCACCGCTCTCGCCAAGTTTCTCCTAGCACATATACTAAATCTGGTATCATGGTCGGACTCGGTGAAACTGATGCCGAAATTCGCCAGGTTATGCAAGACTTGCGAACTGTAGATTGCGACATTTTGACAATTGGGCAATACCTCCAACCCAGTCAAAAACATTTGCAAGTAAATGAATTTATCAACCCAGAACAATTTGCTGCTTGGAAGGCATTCGGAGAAGAAATCGGATTTTTACAAGTTGTTTCTTCACCATTGACAAGAAGCTCATATCATGCTGAACAAGTTAGGGAATTAATGCAACGCTACCCCCGGAGCCAATTTTAGATTTGAGATTTGTTCTTGCGTTTAAATTCGGGCACAACTCTTGGAGATGCTGTTCGCATTCAGACCTTTTTAAATTTTGGATTTTGAATTATTCAATTCCAAAATCCAAAATTTAAAATCTAAAATCCAGTCAGTTAAGAGAATGGGGTGATGGGGAGACTTTTGATTAATGACTAATCCAAAAACTGTAGCAATTCTTGGTGCGGGTGCTTGGGGTGCATCTCTGGCAAATCTCGCCACAGCAAATGGTCATCAGGTGCGCGTGTGGTCACGTCAAGGTTCGCAAACTATCCAAGCAGTTTTAAAAGATGTCCAAATCATCCTATCCGCTATCTCGATGATTGGTGTGAGGGATGTTGCTTCTCAAGTCCAGTCTTTCCCCCTTTCTCCAGAGACAATTTTTGTCACAGCGACGAAAGGCTTAGACCCTCAAACCACCTGTACGCCGTCGCAAATTTGGCAAACAGTATTCCCTAACCATGCAGTAGTTGTTTTGTCTGGGCCAAATTTATCAAAAGAAATTCAAATGGAATTACCAGCAGCCACGGTGGTAGCCAGTAATATTCCCACAGCTGCGGAAATAGTGCAGTTAGTATTTTCTTCTGGGCGTTTTCGGGTATATACCAATCCTGATCCTTTGGGAGTGGAATTGGGAGGAACACTGAAAAATGTGATTGCGATCGCAGCCGGTGTGTGCGATGGTTTACAACTGGGAACCAATGCCAAAGCTGCTTTAGTCACCCGTGGACTCACAGAAATGGTTCGCATCGGCAACAACTGGGGTGCGAAGACAGAAACATTTTATGGTTTATCAGGTCTAGGAGATTTGTTAGCAACCTGCAATAGTCCCTTAAGTCGCAATTACCAAGTAGGCTATCAGCTAGCTGGCGGTAATTCACTTACAGAAACTCTCGCAAATTTACAAGGAACTGCTGAAGGAGTGAACACTTGCCGAGTTTTGATGCAACGAGCCAAGAAACAAAACATTCCTGTTCCAATTACCGAGCAAGTTTATCGTTTACTTCAGGGTGAAGTCACACCTCGACAAGCGCTTGATGAACTGATGCTGCGAGATATCAAGCCAGAGTACAACTACTAGTAGTTTTTTTTGGTAAATAATTTTGTAGTAAGGACTAAAGTCCTTGTAGTAAGAACTTCAGTGCTTACTACATACCAGGCTTTCGTTAGCTTGACAGACATTAGTCTATCAAGTTGAAATTGGCAGGTTAAGGCTAACATGCGTGAGGACGCGGGGACACGGAGAGAGTATTATTTCCCCACTCTTCTATATCCGTATCAATAGGATTTTTGCCGTTAATACTAATCACTTCTTCAATATCTATTAGCTCTACTTATACCTGAATAATCCTGAGAAAAAATTGCTAAATCGTCAGGATATTACTTTTGTAGCCATGTAAATGTGACTATGCCAATTATAAAGATGACATTCACTTAAGGATGTTTATACCGTGTTAAAAAAGCTACTATTAAAAACCATCAAGGTTGAAATGTTAACTAAGTAGTTGAAATATTGAAAACCTAGCTGCCGATTTGAATAGCTATTGGTTCAATCAAAAGTTTAGCAGCCGATTAAGTTCAGTAATGCTGTATCCAATAAAACCATTACAGTTAATTTCAAAAAAAAATTGTAATGGAACGTTCAACCATGTTAGTTCATCGTAAATCACGGGAACAATAGCAACAGTTGAATAGCTGACCGTAATCTAAGCTGACCGAAATCTATTGTTACCTGGAGCCATTGAGACGATCTTTATGCCAGCAACATCTTTTTATGCAGATGCCCCCTACAATACCAAAAAGTCCCGCCAGGCTTTGGACTCGGATCTCACGGTTGACGAAAGTGAGTTATCGGTAGATGACCTACAAGAGCTAGAGATAGCTTCTGCTGACAATGCTAACTTTGCTGCTAACACTAACCGTCGGAGTACAGACCTAGTACGTCTATATCTTCAGGAAATTGGTCGGGTTCGCTTGTTGGGGCGCGATGAAGAGGTTTCAGAAGCTCAAAAAGTCCAACGCTACTTGCGGATGCGGATAGTACTTGCTAAAGCCGCCAAGGAAGGGGATGAAGTGATTACGCCCTATCTTCGGTTAATTGAAGTTCAAGAGCGTCTTACTTCCGAACTGGGACATCGGCCGTCTTTGGAAAGATGGGCTGCTACTGCTGATATAGTTTTATCGGATCTTAGGCCGACTTTGGCAGAAGGCAAACGTCGCTGGGCTGAAATCGCCAAGTTGACTGTAGAAGAGTTGGAGCAAGTTCAGTCCCAAGGACTCCAAGCAAAAGAACACATGATTAAGGCGAATCTTCGCCTAGTTGTGTCTGTTGCTAAGAAGTATCAAAATCGCGGTTTGGAATTGTTGGATTTAGTCCAAGAAGGCACACTTGGTTTGGAGCGGGCTGTAGAAAAATTTGACCCAACGAAGGGTTATCGCTTCAGTACCTATGCTTACTGGTGGATTCGTCAGGGAATTACACGGGCGATCGCTACTTCTAGTCGCACTATCCGCCTCCCTGTCCATATTACCGAAAAGTTAAACAAAATCAAAAAGGCCCAACGCAAAATTGCTCAAGAAAAAGGTCGCACCCCAACTCTAGAAGATTTAGCAACTGAGTTAGAGATGACACCGACCCAAGTACGAGAAGTTTTGTTGCGGGTTCCTCGCTCCGTTTCTTTGGAAACCAAAGTAGGTAAAGATAAAGACACTGAGTTAGGCGAATTACTTGAAACCGACAGTGTAACTCCAGAAGAAATGTTAATGCGAGAATCTTTACAAAGAGATTTGCATCATCTTCTGTCAGATTTGACTAGCCGGGAACGCGATGTAATTTTGATGCGGTTTGGTTTGGCAGATGGTCATCCTTACTCATTAGCAGAAATTGGTCGCGCTCTCGATTTATCACGGGAACGAGTCAGACAAATCGAATCCAAGGCTTTGCAAAAGCTACGTCAACCCAAGCGTCGCAACCTCATCCGTGACTATTTGGAATCTTTAAGTTAGTCATTTGTCATTAGTCATTTGTCATTAAAAAACTACATTTGACAAATGACTACCGACAAATGGCTGATTTTATCCCATATTTAAAGCCTTTTAGAGGCTTGTAGCAAATTATTTGCATTTAACTGTGCAAGAGTTTCCCCATACCCTTGCTCAAATATCTTGAAGGTGGGGAGCAACTGCACAATTCAAAATTAACTTATACAAAATTCAAAGTCAAGGGATGCAATCGTTACAAGTATCCTAACTATTAGCTGTATGCAAATTAAATGCACTACAGCTTATTACTTAATTTTTGCTCAAGATTTGATGAATTGTTCTTAAATATTTAGTAAGAATTCTCAATAGACAATGATTGTTGCAAATTGCTCCCAAGATTTGTTATATTCTCAACTAACGAGCTTTGTTGAGAAATATTAGTATGACTGTCTACACAACTACTTCGCTCAAGGCAGAACTGAACGAACGAGGCTGGCGATTAACTCCCCAGCGCGAAACAATTTTACACATTTTTCAAGAACTTCCGCAAGGTGAACATCTAAGCGCCGAGGATCTTTATCATCGGCTAGAAACTGATGGTGAAGGGATCAGTCTGTCAACTATTTATCGAACTTTGAAGTTGATGGCAAGGATGGGAATTTTACGGGAACTAGAACTGGGCGAGGGACATAAGCATTATGAAATCAACCAGCCCTATCCCCATCACCACCATCACTTAATTTGTGTTAGATGCAACTCAACTATTGAGTTTAAAAATGACTCAATTTTAAAAATTGGGTCGAAAACTGCTCAAAAAGAAGGTTTTCACCTACTGGACTGTCAAATGACCATTCATGCAGTGTGTCCCAAGTGCCAACGGGCACTGATGCCGCTTTAGCACTTGGGTAGATAAAAAACAAAACTACTCAAATTAACCAAATAAACGGAATTTTGAGCAGTTTGTAATTTGTTGTTACTGGAGGCAAGCAACCAGTTGGGGACTGATACTAACAACGCCAAAGCGGATGTTAAAAGCGTCCGCTCTTAAGATCCTTGAGACTGATGCCGTAGAATTCTTGGGCTTGTTTAATTGCTTTTTTGGTGTCAGATGCCATCACACCGTTCAGCTTGCCTTTATAAAAACCGCGCTCCCGTAGTCGCGTTTGGATTTCTAAAGTATTAAATTCGCTTTTGCTAGTAGTATTAACTGAGCTATATAACTTAGCTCGCGTAGTTGGGCCAGCAACACCACTTGCTGACAAGTAATTAGCTGCTTGGAATCTCCGTACAGCATCGGCAGTGTAAGGGCCATAGTAGCCATTTGGCTCTCCCTCTAAGTATCCTGCCTGGATTAACTGTTCTTGAAGTAGTCTAACTGGCTCGCCGCGATCGCCTACACGAAGTTTATTGCGATTGACTACCTTTGTGGGAGCCTCTTCTCCATCACCAATGCCAATTCCCGGCAATTTAGCTAATGTTGCTGGGCCAACAACACCGTCAACGCTTAATTTGTAAGAATCTTGGAACCGCTTGACAGCTTCTTCGGTAATTGGGCCAAATATTCCTGTGGCGTTTCCGTAATAAAAGCCTGCGATTCTTAAGCGTTCTTGCAAAGCTCTGACATCTTCACCTTCAGCGCCTTTAGTAAGGTAGTTGGAATTGCGGCGTTGGCTAGTTGCTGAACTGGCTGAACTAGTTGTGCTGGGATTTTTAGCTTGTGCGCTTCTTACAGCAGTAGTTTTTTTAGCTTGCCAAGTTTCTAATTTTTGCAGGGTGTTTGCTCCAACAATGCCGTCCACTGGTAAACCAGCAGCCTTTTGAAAGCGCCGCACAGCTTCTTGTGTGGATGCGTCATATAGTTGGGTAACAGAAGCTTGGTAAAAGCCTGCTGTTTTTAACTTTTGTTGTAGATTTCTAACGGAAGGGCCTTGATCGCCTTTTTCCAGTGCCATGACGCTAGTAACAGCGCCAAGAATAGATAAAGACAGAGCAAGGGGCAACATATACTTCCAAGCCCTACCTGAAAGCCGTTTCCAGTCTGGTGCAGCTGCGTCCTTAAACAAGGAACTGAGGGAGACCAATTCACTGGGTGTGCTGTCTTCGTAGGCGAAAGCTAGGTGCAAATACGCAAGATTTTCCATATTTGTTTCCTACACCATTGATTTTTCTTCGATCACTGCTTCAGCTTGATGTACTAGGTTCCTCAAAGCTTCTAATGTTCCTATATTTACATCCTCCCACAAATTGCGCTTGTGTGCTTCTAATAATTTTTCTGCAATATCACGCAGTGCATAAGGGTTCTTTTCTTGAATAAATTCTACGACTACTGGATCGAGTAAATAAGCGTCTACTATGCCTTGATACATGTAATCTTCGACACATTTAGCTGTTGCATCGTAGGCGAATAAAAAATCTACCGTCGCCGCCATTTCAAAGGCTCCTTTGTATCCGTGGCGCATAACTCCGGCAATCCACTTGGGATTAACTACGCGAGAACGATACACCCGGGCAATTTCTTCTTTGAGTTGGCGGACTCGTGGTTTAGCGGGTATAGAATTATCACCAAAATAAGTTTCGGGATTTTTCCCCTGTAGAGAACGCACCGCCGCAGTTAAGCCACCCTGAAATTGGTAATAATCATCAGAATCTAGTAGATCGTGTTCACGATTATCTTGATTGTGTAGGACAACTTGCATTTGGGATAAGCGTTGTTTGAAGGCTTCGGGATTGGGGATTGGGGATTGGAGACTGGGGATTGGGGACTGGGGGGAAATTTTATCCTCCCCTACTCCCCCTACTCCCCCAGCTCCCTCTGCTCCCCCTACTCCCCCTGCTTCTGCTCCCGATGAGTAGGCGTAAGAACTCCAGTTGATGTAGGCGCGGGCTAAATCTTCGTCGTCTGTCCAGTTTTGCGATTCGATTAAACCTTGGAGTCCGGCGCCGTAAGCACCTGGGCGAGAACCAAAGATGCGATAGCGCGATCGCACCACGGCTTCTTCTACAGTTAATCCTTGGCTTGTCCACAAATCAGTTTCTTGCCGAACTGCATCCGCTAGAGGATTTTGTTCTGGCGGTTCATCTAAATCTGCTACTGCTGACACTGCTTGAGCGAATAAGTCAATTAAGTTGGGAAAAGCATCTCGGAAGAATCCCGAAATTCGCAAGGTGACATCTACACGGGGACGCCCCAAAATCGCCAAGGGCAAAATTTCAAAATCCACTACTCGCCGCGCTGCACCATCCCAGACAGGTTGCACTCCGAGTAAAGCTAAGGCTTCGGCTATATCATCACCGCCTGTTCTCATGGTGGCTGTTCCCCACAATGATAAGCCTAGTGTTTTTGGATACTCACCGTGTTCTTGAGTGTAATATTCAACGAGGGTTTCGGCGGCTTTTCTCCCGATATCCCAAGCTGTTTCTGTGGGAATGGCGCGAATATCGACAGAATAAAAGTTTCTCCCTGTTGGTAGAACTTCTGGGCGGCCGCGAGTGGGTGCGCCAGATGGGGCACTTGGGACGTAACCGCCATCGAGTCCGTGTAATAAGTGGGTGATTTCTTGATCGGTTTTTTGTAAGGCGGGAAGGAGGCGATCGCGTATCCAGGTAGAGACGCGATGAATCGCGTCTCCCCCCCCAGCAAAGACGCGATTCATCGCGTCTGTACAAGAATTCTGATTTATTAGTTGTTCGACTAAGAGGGCGGCGTATTCTTCTAGGACTTCAACGATATCACCGAGGGTACGGCATTCTGTGCCATTGACTATTGAGTATTCACCGCTAGGCATTGACAAATCGGCTGTGAGGGGATCGAAATCTAGTCCCCAATCTTGAGCGATCGCACGGGTAATACCTGAAGAATGGCGATTGGGGATGCGAGCGATCGCTACTATTAAATCTCGTAGCTGTCTTCCTTGGGGGCATTGCCCAAAAATATGCAACCCATCGCGGATTTGGGCTTCTTTCAATTCACAAAGATAACCACCGATGGAATTCAAAATTAAGGATGACGCTCGCGGACTCGCTAACGCTGCGCTAACAGACTTAAAAATTTCTGTTTCATTTTGGATTCCTAAATCTAGATGGAGATTTTCTTTGATTACCAGTTCGTGGATGCGATCGCGAATCACTGGCAAACGCGAAGGATCTAAACTGTCCGCTTCATAATACTCATCAATTAAATTTTCTAACTGCTGCAAAGAACCGTAGAGTTCCGCACGAGTCATCGGCGGCGTTAGGTGATCTATAATCACCGCTTGAGCGCGACGTTTAGCTTGGGAACCTTCACCAGGATCATTCACAATAAACGGGTACAGGTGGGGAAGTGCGCCAAAAGCCACTTCTGGATAACAATTACTCGATAAAGCCACACTTTTACCCGGTAGCCATTCTAGATTTCCGTGTTTCCCTACATGAACTACAGCATCAGCACCAAAAGTTTCTCTAACCCAATAGTAGAAAGCTAAATAAGCATGGGTTGGTTCTAAATCCGGTGCATGATAATTCAAACTGGGGTCATTATCATAACCTCTTGCTGGTTGAATTCCCACGAAGATGTTGCCGAGTTGAATTCCGGGAACGGGGAAAGAGGCAGAGGGGCAGGGTGCAGGGGGCAGGGGAGAAGAGTTTTCACCTTTGCCTCCTGCACCTTGCCCCATTTCCCACCGTTCGCTAATACCTTGCTGAACTGCTGGCGGTAATGAAGCGAAATATTTTTGATACTCTTCCCAAGAAACACTTTGGTTTACCGGAAGCCATTCTCGGCCTTCTGGATCATTGGTTACGCCATCTGTCAGGCGTTGAATCAACTCATCTCCTTGAGCAGGTGGATTTTCTACTTCATACCCAGCCTGATGTAAAGCTTGCAGGATTTCTACACAGCTAGCTGGAGTGTCAAGTCCCACACCATTGGCGAGGCGGCCATTGCGGTTGGGATAGTTTGCCAAAATTAGGGCTATTCGCCGTTCTTGGGGTGGTTTAGAACGTAGACGCGCCCAATTTGCTGCTAGTTTAGCAACGAACTCGATGCGATCGCTCACTGGTTCATAAACTACCACATCTGTCTCTAGATGGGGATTACGAGTTTGTACGGCTTTAAAAGACACAGCACGAGTAATAATTCGCCCATCTACTTCTGGTAGCGCCACATTCATCCCAATATCGCGGGGAGAAAGCCCTTGAAACTGTGACTCCCACTGCTCAATTGATCCGCCACTGAGGATCACTTGCAACACAGGCACATCTAATTTTTCCCATAGTTCAGTTTGGGGTGTTTCGCTTTCCAAGCGTGCTAGAGAAAAACTGGTGGTATTCAGCAGTACAGCTATTGATTCGCCTTCTTTGGGTTGAAAAAATTCACTCAACTCAACTTGCACATCCGGTTCACGCAATGAGGAAACAAATACTGGCACTGGTTGTAAATTTTTCTGTACTAAAGCTTCGCATAAAGCATCAATTACTTTAGTGTTTCCCGCTAAATAATGAGCGCGGTAGAAAAGGATGCCGATTTTGGGGAGTGGGGATTGGGGACAAGGAGACGAGGTGGATTCATCCGGTTCAAAGGTGGATGAACGGAGTTCCGAGGTGGATTCATCCAGTTCAAAGGTGGATGAACGGAGTTCCGAGGTGGATTCATCCAGTTCAAAGGTGGATGAACGGAGTTCTGAGGTGGATTCATCCAGTTCAAAGGTGGATGAACGGAGTTCTGAGGTGGATTCATCCAGTTCAAAGGTGGATGAACGGAGTTCCGAGGTGGATTCATCCGGTTCAAAGGTGGATGAACGGAGTTCTGAGGTGGATGAACGAGGTTCTAACTCTCCCCTGCTCCCCTGCTCCCCTGCCCCCCCTGCTCCCTCATCCCCCACTCCCCATTCATACAATCCCACACACTCAACTGGACGGGGTAACGGCGGATTGTATGCAGTTGACAAGCAAGTATCAGAGATAAATTGGAGAGCATTAACGAAATTTTCTACGCCGCCTTCGCTGAAATACTGCCATACCTGATTAACAATACTCACAGGCACGGTAGACTGAGAAATTAAGTCGGGATCAAAAGCGTCGTCCCCTGGCATTACAATGAGGGTTCTACCATTACGTTGCACAATTTCTTGCACTACTTCTAAGCCATAACTCCAGTAGGAACGTCCTCCTAACAGGCGCAAAATAATTACTTGGGCAAGTTCTAAAACTTGCTCTCCATAAGTATCTATACTTAATTGTTGCTGCAATTGCAACAGATTGGCAACTCTTAATGCCGGAAAGCTTGCAGGTAATTTTGTCACCGCAGCCGCTAAAGTTTGAATGTCGGTATCAGCAGCCGTAATCAACACGAAAGGCGCTGGAGTTTGTTCTAAAAAAATTAAGCTCTCTGACTGATTCCATCCGCCTGGTGTGCTACTTATACGATGCATAATTCTGTCTTACCGTTTTAAACTGTTGGTTAATACATAATCAAAACAAATTTTTTCCCCTGCATTTAGCCCCCTCTCACTAAAATGATTGAAAATGCTTAGTTCTCCTGATTTGAGCTTTTGTCGAACCTTGCCTATTGTTGTATTTAATCAGCTTGGGGAATTGTTAGAACAGATGGCTCAAACTGTAGAATGTGACCCTCTGGTACTCACAGAAGCTGTTCTGGTGCGAATTTGTATACCTCCAGCGCGGCAAAGGCAAAGGTTTACATTAGTGGTTTCTGAGCGGTTTAGTGTCCTTTTGGCAGGAAACTTTGACGAGGAGCAGGGAAGTTATTCAGGAATCAATGCTCGCTTGACATTTAATTTGGATGCGATCGCAACATTTGTCTACGAATTAAGAGACTTGTTTGAGTGTGATTCCTCCACTTACCAAAATCTTGAAGGCTATCGCCAAATTATTCGCCCTAATAATGCCACGCTGCAAAGTCAATTTTCATTGTTGTTATTAGAATATCTCCTAACTCAGCCAAACCAAGAAATAATAGCACCTCCAAGCTCAACTGCGCCGACAATTTATATCTGTCAGCCAGTGGAAGATGCTTTAAAAAAACAGATTTCCCAAGAGCGGTTGTTAAATCAGGTAACAACGCAAATCCGCAAAAGCCTGGATTTGCCGGTGATTATGGCAACAGCAATTACACAAGTGCGTGAGTTTCTAGAATTAGACAGATTAGTAATCTATAAATTTGAAGGTTCCAAAGTCAAGGCTCAACAATACCAGTCTGACACTATTCCCTTCAGTGGAAGCGCACTGCTAACGGGTATGGAACAGTCGATTGGGGAATCTTCCAAAATCTATTTTTCTATACCAGAGAACAAGGATAAACCCTCGCCTTCTGTGTCAGCCAATAATCAACCATTACTAGAAAACTGGCAAAACTATCGAGGTTATATTGTCTATGAAGCCCGGGCTACAGATGCTATTACATCGGTGTTGAATTATACGGAAAAAAATTGCTTTATCCGAACCTCCCAATGTTGGGAAAAGTATCGCCAAGGCTTTACCTTAGCTGTGGATGATGTCGAAAAAACTTATGCTCTAGAAGAGTGTTTGTTGAATTTTTTGAGGGAAAGCCAAGTTAGGGCTAAGTTAGCAGCACCGATTATATTTGAGGACAAATTATGGGGATTGCTGATTGCTCATCAGTGCGATCGCCCACACCAATGGACTGAGAGTGAAAAAAACTTGCTGACTTCGATCGCAGAACAATTAGCGATCGCAATTCACCAAGCTGAGTTAATGCAAACGCTTACCCAAGAAAAACAAACTCTCGAACAACGAGTTATTGAACGCACAATAGGATTACGTGATGCTCTCCTCGCCGCCGAAGCTGCTAACCGTCTCAGAAGTGAGTTTCTCGCTACTATCAGTCACGAATTGCTCACGCCTTTAACTTATGTGATTGGGATGTCATCTACATTGTTACGTTGGCCTTTGGGTGAATTGAGTCAACGACAACGGGGTTATCTGCAAACAATCCACGACAGTGGAGAACATTTATTAGAAATGATTAATGACATCCTCGATTTATCACAAATCGAGGCTGGGAAAACAGCTTTAAATATTTCGGAATTTTCTTTAGTGAATGTTGCTGAAAATGCTATAGAGTCACTGCGAAAAAAAGCAATCAGTGAACAAATTAATCTCAACCTTGATTTGCAAATCGATCCTAAGCGCGATCGCTTTACCGCCGATGGAGAACGAGTAGAACAAATTCTCTGGAATCTGTTAACTAATGCGATTAAATTTACTCCCGAAAATGGCAGCGTAACCTTACGTCTTTGGGTGGAAGATGATACTGCTATTTTTCAAGTGGAAGACACCGGGATAGGCATTCCCGATGAACAATTACCATTAATTTTTGATAAATTTCAGCAACTCGATACACCCTATCGCCGCCGCTACGAAGGTACTGGACTTGGACTAGCTTTAACTAAACAACTTGTGGAACTCCATCGGGGACGAATTGAAGTAGAATCAACTGTAAGTATTGGCTCAATTTTTACTGTATGGATACCAACTCAGGCGATGAGAGCGGTGAGTTAGTAGTTAAGCAAGAGACGCGATGAATAGCCCAATAATCAGTATTTTGTAGAGACGGCGATTTATCGCGTCTTTGTAATGATTTATTCAATTTGAGGCTAGACTAATAAGCATTTTTTCAAATATTTTCAACACAAGCTCCTCTCCGTTGTCTCTAGTAAAAATACTATAATTTGGATGAGAATTGATTTCAATCAACCAATATTGGTTATCTCGATCTAAAACTATATCTAAACCACCATAATTAAGGTCTAATTCTTCAAAAATTGGTTGAGCAAAATTAGCAATCTCTGACAATATTTTTGGTTCGTTGATATACTTTGCTTTGGCACCATTCCAGTGCAGAGGGCTGAGGTTACCCACAAACTCTGCATCACTTATATCTTTTTCATAGAGCAAAACTAATTCTTTATTTAAAAAAATCGCTCTATATTCAGATTTAATGTGAATAAATTCTTGAGCGATCGCAACGTAATCATACTTATGATTAATATTAAAAATTTCTTTTACAGCAGTTTCAATTTCATCTGTATTCTGACATAAAAAAACGTTATGCCCACCAGAGCCAGAATTCCTTTTCACAATCACTGGTGTTTCAAATTTTTCTTTAATCTCTAATACGATATCTTGAATACTGGGAAATTTTAAATAAATTTTATATTGAATGTCACAAAAAGGGGAAAGAAAACCTACTGTTCGAGGAAGTTTAATTTTTTGCTTTAAAATATGGTAAGTGTATTCTTTATCTTTTATTAGTTTTGCTACTGCTTGATTAATTAACGGAGTGCTATAGTTACAAAAATAATGCTGTTTATTATTGAGTTTAATTTTTATTAAATTTTCAGCAGGTTTAAAAATTTCATAGCTGATATTTAAGTTTTCACAAGCTTGGAGCAATAGCGAAACATTATCTAACATAAATACTTGAAGTGAAACGTCCAAATTACGAATTACGTAGCTTGCTTCTCGCCTTCTCTACGAGACGCTACGCGAATGGCGAGTATTACGAATTATTTTTACTTGCTGTTTGCCGTTTAAAAATTACTATCTCAGTACCAACAACTGGGTTACGCGCTATCAACCTATTTTGGGAGTCAACAATTTCTAAATGAGTAAAATCCAATTCTTGAGAGCGTTGTAATATCTCCCCAGCTAGTTTGTCCTGCTGAGATTCTTTGAGAGTGTACCAATCGTCACTAATTTTCACAGTCAAGTTACTTGTACGGAAGTTGGCTTGAATTGACTTTATCAGACCAGAGGCAATGCGATCGCTAATTTCGGCTACCTGATTTTCAATAGCTGCAATCAAGGCTTGTTCTGGTGTCAATTCTATCGCTGGTGTTGGCTTTGGCGTGGGAATTGGTTCGGGTTCCGCTTTCGCTTCCGGCGTTGGTGGTGGCGGAATTTCTACTTCTGGCGGCGGCGTAATTTCCTCTGGTGGCTTTGGTTCGGGTGCAACTGACTCAGGTGGAGTAGTTATCGTTGGTGTCGGTGTTGGTGCAGGAACTTCTTCAACGGGTGGAACTGTTGCGATTTCAGTAGGTTTACCAGTAAAGACACTCGCAGTTGTCCAAACGATAATTACAGCAATTGCAGTAACAATTCCGGTCAAAGCCGTATCAGATAACTTTGTTGACAAATTTGATGGCAAAAACAAGCGGATTGTCCTTAATAGTCCACCCCACCACAACTGAAACTGTTGGAAAAAGCCAGGTTTTTCCTCAGTACCAGGTGGGGGTGCTGTCTCCAGTTTCTCCACGGTGACTTCTAAAACCCCAATCGTCCCTTGCAGAAGTTGGATAATTTTAGCCTTCCAAAATGGCTGAACTCTCTGGTAAGGTTTTTGGGGAGGTTGATTTACTTGCTTATCCGTCGGTTTTGACTGATTGTCTTGTGACATGGAACTTTCACCAAAAGCAGCGAATCAAAGACAAACAACGTACATTATTACTGGTGCTGCCTTCTTTTGCCTTAATGTATCACTTCAATTGCACATTGCTTCAGCTAAACTGACTATTTATTAAATTTGGTGAGTTATGAACCTAAAACGCCGTCAATTTTTATTTTTAAGTAGCTTCAGCGCCATTAGTACGGGATTTTTAGCCTGGATGTTAGCTGATAAAAATCATCAAACTGCTGATATTACCGATTCAACAACAGCTATAGCCGCCAACCCAGCCAAAAAAGACTTGTTATTACGTTTTGTATCTGTGGCTGATACAGGGACTGGAGCTAAAGGACAGTATGCTGTGGCTGGAGCGATGAACGCATATCACAAGCGAAATCCTTATGATTTAGTTGTTTTAGCTGGAGACAACATTTACAATAACGGCGAAATTGAAAAAATTGGCGAAGTTTTTGAACGTCCCTATCAAGCTTTGCTAAAGCTTGGTGTGAAATTTCAGGCTTGTTTAGGTAATCACGATATTCGTACTGAAAATGGCGAACCACAAATCAAGTATGCTGGCTTTAATATGAAGGGACGTTATTATACATTTAAACGTAATCAAGTACAATTTTTCGCTTTAGATACTAACGGTAATGCTGATTGGAAAAACCAGCTAATTTGGTTAGAAAAAGAATTAAGCCTTAGTAAAGCTCCTTGGAAAGTTGTATTTGGCCATCATCCGATTTATTCATCGGGTCAGTATGGGAGTAATCCAGATTTTATTAAAACTTTCACTCCTCTATTTCAAAAATACGGCGTTCAACTTTACATCAATGGTCACGAACATAGTTATGAACGCACTCGTGCTATTGATGGTACAACTTATTTAATTTGTGGTGCAGGTGCTGGGAATCGTCCTGTAGGGCGTTCTGAGTGGACAAAGTATTCTACAAGTGATTTAAGTTTTGCCTGTTATGAGGTGTATAAAGATAGAATAGAAGTAAGTGCGATCGCTACTGATAATCGCATTTTTGATAAAGGGATTATTCAATTGAAATCAGCTTAGTTATATGACTCAGCAAGAACTTCCTTCTGCGCTTAACAATATTGTAGAATCATCTCAATCACCAGATGCTCTCTTTTCTGCACTGTTACCAGCTATAGGCAATTTTTTGCAGTCTGATAGATGTTTTCTATACCTGCATAATCCACAAAATAACCTTGGTAGAGTTGCCTTTTGTTGGATTCGTACTCCAGATGTACCTACTGTTTATAATGAAAAATGGGAAGCTCAACCTCCATCTTTACCCGATGAAGATCCGATGTTTGCTGCTGCACTACGTGCTGAACCTTCAATCTTTGTCGAAGATGTAGAAACAGCTGATTCTCAGATTTTAAATCGGGAATATGAACAGAAGAATTTTGGACATCGCGCCCTTATACATGCTCATATCCGCCAGGATGGTCAACTCTGGGGAATTTTACAACCATGCATTTTTGGTCATCCCAGAATTTGGACTGAATATGAACGAGGGGTAATTAATAATCTTGTCGATAAAATCACACCTTTTACAGTTTCTTATGTCAAGTCTGCTTTTGATTAGCTGTTTTTTATCACCGATTTATTAGCTGTATTAAATTACGTTCAGCATTGTTAAAACTATGAAAGTCAAGCGCTTGAAAATGCAATCCTTCCGTGGAATCGGCGATTTGACGCTTGAGTTCGATGAAAGAGAGCCAACGGTATTTATTGGTATCAACGGTGTAGGTAAATCGAGTATTATTGATTGCCTTGCTATTCTTCTATCGCGTTTTACTAGCTCGATTCAACACTCAACATCTTCGGGAAGAGTCTTCAGGGAGGAAGACATCACTAATGGGCAAAAGGAAACACATAACGAAATCACTGTTTCATTGAATTCTGAAGAAGCAATATGGTCTCTAACCAAGGTACATAAAGGATTAAGCAAAGATACTAACACTAATCTGTCAGCCATAACAAAGGTTGCTGAAAATATCAAAAAAGATTTATATATATCTAATGAATTAAATATTCCTGTCTTAGTTTATTATTCCACCAATCGTGCAGTGTTGGATATTCCTTTGAAGATTCGCACAAAGCATTCATTTGAACAAATAGATGTATATGAAAACGCACTTACAGGAGTAGGAAGTGAGTTTAGAATCTTCTTTGAATGGTTTAAAAAGCAAGAAGATTTAGAGAATGAGTTACGCCTGGAAGGTAATTCTAGTTATCGAGATAGGCAATTAGAATCAGTCAGGCAAGCCATATCTTCATTAATACCGAGTTTTTCTAATTTACGCGTGCGTCGTTCACCGCTAATGAGAATGACTGTGCAAAAACAAGGTAAAGAACTCATAGTTAATCAGCTATCTGATGGGGAGAAGTGCTTACTAGCAATGGTTGGAGATTTAGCAAGACGATTAGCGATCGCTAACCCTAGTTTACCAGATCCGCTCCAAGGTAGTGGTGTTGTTTTAATTGATGAAATTGAACTCCACCTACATCCAAAATGGCAACGGGAAATCATTCCAGCTTTGACAAGAACATTCCCTAATTGTCAATTTATCGTCACTACTCATTCGCCTCAAGTAATTAGCCAAGTCAAGCCGGAAGGAATTTTTATTCTAGAAAAAACAGACGAAGGTGTTGTTGCTAAAAAACCAGAAAGTTCCTTTGGGAGAGATAGCAATCGCATTTTAGAAGACCTCATGGGTGTTCCAGAACGTCCGCAGGAAATTAAAGAAAGTCTTTTAGAACTTTTTCGACTAATTGATGCTGGAAATATTGAAGGTGCTAGGCAATTACGTCAACAATTGGCTATTGAAATTGGAGCAGATGAGCCAGAGTTTGTTAAAGCAGATGTACTCATTCGGCGGAAGGAAATTCTCAACCGATGAAGCACATCAAAAAGAGTCAGGAACCAGAACGATTTACCAAGTGGAAGGCTCTGGAAAATGATGATTGGAAACCTAGCTGGGATGATAATTTTCAAATACCAGAAAAACCTGTTGTACATGATGCTTTACTGAAGGAACAGGGATATATCTGTTGCTATTGTGGAATGCGTATCACTAGAATAACTAGCCACATATAACACTTCAAACCTCGTAGGACTTATCCAAATCTGGCACTGGAGTATACAAATCTTATTGCTTCATGTCAAGGAGAAAGTGAAAAACCTCCTACTGTTCCGGTGCATTGTGGACATAAGAAAAAGTATTGGTACGATGAAAATCTCATGGTTTCACCTTTGGAAATAAACTGTGCTGATTTTTTTAAATATCCTGCTTCTGGTGAAATTCTACCGACAGATAATCCAGGTAAAAAAGCTATTGCTGACACAACAATTAAGAAGCTTGCACTTGATATTGACAAACTGCAAAAGATGCGTAAAGTAGCAATTGATGCTGCATTGCTGGCTACTGAAGGTTTGACTGAAATAGAAATACAACTGCTTGCTGAAGGTTATCAGAAGTTAGATGCTAATGACCAATACACTCCGTTTTGCGCTGCAATTACCTATTTACTCAAGAATTATTTTTGATTCATATTATATTAAATAGTATTAACTTAATTCTTACCAAATAGTATATGATTACTGAGGCAGTTATGCTTCATGTTAAACCTGGTCTAGAATCAGATTTTGAAGCTGCTTTCAAAAAAGCTTCTAAATTTATTTCCTCAATGGACGGATATTTATCCCATGAATTGCATAGATGTATAGAAGTCCAAGGTAAATACTTATTACTTGTCAGATGGGAAACTTTAGAATCTCATACTGTAGGATTTAGATGTTCTGCTGAGTATCAAGAGTGGAAAAAACTTCTGCATCATTTTTATGAGCCATTTCCCACTGTTGAACACTTTGAAGAAATTGAAATATGAAAAACAAGATCCCCGACTTCTCAAAGAAGTCGGGGATCTGCGATTGTATCACTCTACTCGTTGCAACTGCGCTACTCTTGGGTCAACAATTTTTTGTCCTAAGCTATCAAATTTAATTGCTACAGACATCTTACTACCCGTTCCGAAAACATGGGTAATTTCACCAATTCCAAAAGTTTTATGTAATACTCGATCGCCTACTTGCCAATTATGCTTCGTGTCTTGCTTTCCATTCGGAGTAGAGGCACTTTTAGTATAAGTTTGACGACTCAGGCGTTGAGTAGTTAATAATTCTTCTGGTAATTCGTCGAGAAATTGCGATCGCATCGCAGGTTCACGAGAACCATACAAACGACGTTCTCGCGCGTGTGATAAATACAACCTTTCTTGGGCGCGAGTAATTCCCACATAACATAGGCGGCGTTCTTCTTCCAAAGATGCAGGATCGCTTAGGGAACGGTAGCCGGGAAATAGCCCCTGTTCTAATCCCACCAAAAATACTACGGGAAATTCCAAACCTTTGGAAGCGTGCAAAGTCATCAAAGAAACGGCTGTCTGTCCTTCTTTTAAGTTATCCAAATCGGAACTGAGGGCAGCACTACTTAAAAAATCTCGCAGGGAAATCTCTTCGTTTTCTTCTTGAAATTGCAGCGCGGCGTTATAAAGTTCCTGGACGTTTTGTACCCGATCTGTGGCTTCATCTGTGCCTTGATTCATCAAGTCTTGAACGTAACCAGAATCTTCTAGTATTCCTTGCAAAACCTCTGTCACCGGAAGCGTGGCGACTTGTCCTTGCCAACGGCTAATCATTGCGGCAAAGTTATTTACAGCTTTTGTCGCCCGTCCAGCTAATGTATTAACTGATGTTTCATCGCTGAGTATTTCCCACAAAGTTGTCCCTAATTGCTGAGATGCGTTTATCAAAGCGTCAATAGTGGTTTTGCCAATTCCCCGCCGGGGAGTATTAATAACTCGTAATAAACTGACTGTATCGGCTGGATTATTTATCGCTCTTAAATAAGCAACTACATCTTTAATTTCTTTGCGATCGTAAAACCTCATTCCTCCCACAACTGTGTAAGGAATTTGATATTTCACCAACAATTCTTCAAAGGGTCGAGATTGGGCATTCGTCCGATAAAGTATGGCAAAACTACCCCAGTTCAACTCTGGATTTTGATTTTCTAAAGTGCTAATTTGATTAATTACAAATGCCGCTTCTGCAAGTTCTTCATCGGCTTTGTGACAAGTAATCTGCTCACCCGTCCCCCGCGTTGCTTTCAGAACTTTATCAATCCGTTGGGTGTTATTTTCAATCAGTTCATTAGCCGCTTGCAGAATGTTTTCACAAGAACGATAGTTTTCTTCTAGCTTAACCATTGTCCGGGTGTCATCATCTACCAAACCATCGCCAAAGTCTTCTTGAAATCCTAACAAGATAGTGAAATCTGCCATCCGAAAGCTGTAAATTGATTGGTCTGCATCACCGACAACAAAAACTGAGCGATTTTCCCATTGCCATTCGCTCTTTTTGGTTTCGCCATTAGTAACTAATAAATTAATCAGTTGATACTGAGTGCGGTTAGTATCCTGATATTCATCTACGAGAATATGACGAAACTTGCGATGCCAGTAACCCAATACCTGCTCGTTTTGTTGAAATAATCTAGTCGGTACAAGAATAAGATCGTCAAAGTCAAGAGCGTTGTTTTGTGCTAACTTATCTTGATATAAATTGTAAACTTGGGCAATTACCCGTCCGCGATAATTTGGTTGGTCTTGCTCAAATTCTTGGGGCGATAACCCTTGGTTCTTAGCGTTACTAATAGCGTAGCGAACAGAGCGGGCGTCAAACTTCTTATCGTCTAAATTTAGCTCTTTATTAACCATTTCTTTAATCAGAGTCATCACATCTGATTCATCAAAAATAGAGAAATTACGATTCCAACGCCGTCCTTTTTCGTCTACATATTTTTCAATATCAAAACGGAGAATACGAGAAAATAGACTGTGGAAAGTGCCACACCATAAGTCTTTGATAGTTTCTTTGTAAACTTGCGATCGCAGTAGCGTTTGTTGGTATTCTGTCAACAAATCAAAACGTTGACCGTGTTGTTTCATCGCTAGCTGTTCAGCAAACAGCCGTTGAATCCGTTCTTTCATTTCCCGTGCGGCTTTGTTGGTGAAAGTAACCGCCAAAATATTCTCTGGATCGACACGGTGTTTCAGAATTAGATTTGCAATGCGATAAGTCAGCGCTCGTGTTTTACCGGAACCTGCGCCAGCAACAACTAGCAAAGGGCCGCAGTAATGTTCGACAGCTTGACGTTGGCTAGGGTTAAGGTGACTGAGAAAGTCGATGGTTGTTGTCATGGATGTGAAAAAGCGATTGCCTGGCGTCACATCAATAGAGAGTTGCTATTGCCCAGGTTACAATATCTTAACGAAACTTGGTTAATAAAGATTGTGTGGCACAGTAGTTTGCTTACCTGTCACCGATACTCTTCATTAGACGTTCTCCCTATACCCTTTCGCCCACCAGGTTGTACAAGTTTTCCGCCACTTTTGGTTATTACATTAACTTTTCTACATAGATAGGTTAGCGACCAATTATTCCTGCGCGTTCTGTCGTAAAATCAGCGACGGGGAATCAAAAATCATAAAAATACTGGGCAAGCTCTCACTTATTTCTGTTGTCAACAGTAGGGGCAATTCATGAATTGCCCCTACAGATTTGCTTGAAAAACGCTGTAATACCTAGCCAAGAGTATTGTCACCAATAGGACTATTCACTCCTTGAGTACCCAATTGACTTAGGGTAGCAATACACGATACATCATGATTCAACCGTTAAATTTTTAAAGATGAAAAATTTCTTTAATTTCAGGTTTAACCAATATAAGGAGGAGTGGATATGGATATCAGCTTAATTGTATCCAATATTTTGAATCCGCCAATCCTGTTTTTCTTTTTAGGCATGACTGCTGTTTTTGTCAAGTCTGATTTAGAAATTCCCGCACCAATGCCCAAACTCTTTTCGTTGTATCTGCTGTTTGCCATTGGTTTTAAAGGAGGGGTAGAACTAATCAAAAGCGGCATCACTCAGGAAGTGGTTCTAACACTCGCAGCAGCAATGATGATGGCTTGTGTTGTTCCAATTTACACCTTTTTTATCTTGAAGTGGAAATTGGATACTTACGATGCGGCTGCGATCGCAGCAACTTATGGTTCTATCAGTGCCGTTACTTTCATCACAGCTAGCGCTTTTTTAACTGAGCTTGGCATTGCTTTTGATGGTTACATGGTGGCAGCCCTTGCCCTGATGGAATCTCCAGCAATTATAGTTGGTCTAATTTTGGTGAATATATTCACCGCCGATGGAAAGCGAGAGTTTTCATGGCCGGAAGTTTTGCAAGAAGCATTTCTTAATAGTTCAGTTTTTCTATTAGTAGGTAGTCTATTAATAGGTGTCTTGACAGGTGAACGCGGTTGGCATGTCTTAGAACCCTTTACTCAAGGGTTGTTTTATGGTGTTCTCACCTTCTTTTTACTTGACATGGGACTAGTCGCTGCCAGAAGAATTAAAGACTTGCAAAAAACCGGAGTTTTCCTAATTTTATTTGCCATACTAATTCCAATACTCAATGCAGGCATTGGATTAGCGATCGCCAAATTGATCGGTATGCCTCGCGGAGATTCGCTTTTGTTCGCTGTATTGTGTGCCAGTGCTTCTTACATCGCTGTCCCTGCGGCTATGCGGATGACTGTTCCCGAAGCAAATCCCAGCCTGTATGTTTCAACCGCTTTAGCAGTAACATTCCCGTTCAATATTATTGTGGGAATTCCGTTATATCTATACGGAATTAACCTATTCTGGAGGTAATAATATGCACGTAGTTAAAAAGATAGAAATTATCGCCAACTCCTTTGAGCTTGCCAAAATTTTAGATAGTTTAGACAAGTCGGGTGTACATAACCATGCAGTAATCCGAAATGTTGCTGGTAAAGGATTACAAGGAACGACAGAAGATTTAGACATGACCATGCTTGATAATGTTTACATCCTCGCGTTTTGTATGCCAGAACAACTCAAGCGGGTTGTAGAAAATATCAAACCACTCCTTAATAAGTTTGGGGGTACTTGTTACGTTTCCGATGTGATGGAAATTCGCTCTGTCAGATGTGTAGCGTCGATGTAAGAGAGTTATAAATTCAATGAAGCATTTCATGGAACGTCGTGACTTTTTGAAGTTAGGAATGACCGGTGCGTTTGGTATGATGCTATCTGCCAGCGATTTACTCTGGCGGGTTGAACAGGCTCAAGCTGCCGATATACCCTCAACTTCCCCGCAATCCCTCAGTCCCGATGCAGCATTGCAAAAGCTGATAGAGGGAAATCAGCGATTTATTAATCATCAACCCCAATACCCCGATCAATCTGCACTAAGGTTGCAGGAAGTTGCTCAAGCTCAACATCCATTTGCAACTATTCTTAGTTGTGCGGATTCACGAGTCCCCGCAGAAATTGTTTTCGATCAAGGCATTGGAGACATTTTTGATGTTCGGATTGCCGGAAATATCGCTACACATGAAGCGATAGGTAGTATTGAATATGCGGTTGTCTTGTTAGGTTCTCCACTGCTGATGGTGATGGGGCATGAGCGTTGTGGGGCTGTAACCGCCGCCGTCCAAAACGAATCGTTACTCGGTGATATTAGTACTTTTGTGAAGGCAATTAAGCCAGCAGTGGAAAAGGTCAAGAGTCAGTCGGGTGATGCGGTTGAGAATGCTGTGGTGGCAAATGTGCAATATCAAATTGAACGGTTGGAGCGATCGCAGCTTTTAACTGAGCAAGTGCGATCGGGCAAATTAAAAATTGTCGGGGGTCGTTACGATTTGGATACAGGGAAGGTAACTATTATTACTTAGATCGGGAGATGAGGGAGCAGGGGGAAAATTCCTCTCCTCTGCACCCTTCCCCCGGACTGATTCAATCCTGTATAGTCATTGGCAAACGAATGGTAAAAGTAGAACCAACTCCCGGCTGACTTTTGACAATAATCTCACCACCCATCATCTGGCAAAAGTGGCGGCTAATTGCCAACCCCAGTCCCGTACCTCCATACTTTTTCGTAGTCGAGGTATCTCCTTGTGTAAAAGGTTTAAATAACTGCTGCTGTTGACCTTGAGACATACCTATGCCTGTGTCAGTAACAGTGAAAGTAATCATGCCCAAAGGAGCCTCCGATCGGAATTCATCCTTTTCTCTGTTGACTATCAGCGTCACTTTGCCGTTTGTAGTAAATTTACTGGCGTTGCTGAGTAAGTTTAACAAAACCTGCCGCATCCTAGTTTGATCGGCGTACATCATGCCAAGTTGCTCATCAAAATGCACTTCTAAAACATTGGCATTTTTTTCTATAGCTGGTTTGACTGTGAGAACAACGTTATGAATCAGCGTCGCAATCTCAAATGTCTCTGGATAAAGAGTCATTTTCCCCGCTTCAATTTTTGACAAGTCGAGGATTTCGTTAATCAAGTGCAGCAGATGTTTACCAGCAGCGTTAATTGTTTCTAAGTCTGTGATAAAGTCTGCCGATAAACCAAGATCCGTAGCGTCGTCTTCTAGAAGTTGACTTAAGCCAATGACAGCATTTAATGGTGTGCGTAATTCGTGGCTGACATTGGCCAAAAATACGCTTTTTGCTTTGCTAGCAGCTTCGGCTAATTCTTTAGCTTGTTGTAGTTCTTTTGTTCGCTCAGATACTCGCTCAATTAGACGATTTAGAGATTTGGCGAGTAAGCCAATTTCATCTTCAGTGGTGACAGGCGCTCGCAAATCGAAATTAGATTTTCTTGCAACTTGCTCCGCTACTTGGGTGACAGTGATAACTGGTTCAGCGATCGCTCGACTGGTACGCCAAGCTACAATGGCTGCGATCGCCACCGAAACCAGCATACTGATAATCACGATCAATCGCTCAACTATTTTTGCCTGCTCAACGGCTTTTTGCCTTTCTTGCTCTTGATCTTGGGCAGTTTGCAGGATGTTAGTCAAGCTTTGAGAAAGCTGCTCTAGCCGAATGGCTGTT
Source organism: Nostoc sp. (assembly GCF_036919495.1). Classification (GTDB taxonomy): domain Bacteria; phylum Cyanobacteriota; class Cyanobacteriia; order Cyanobacteriales; family Nostocaceae; genus Nostoc. Next base: position 110,188 of record NZ_JBALBZ010000079.1, on the reverse strand, counting down.
TCACCACGCATTATTGCCAATAACTGCGATCGGGCAGAAGAAATCTGCCCAGGCTGCACTTTTTGGGAGTTAATTTTCTGTAAGACGACCTCGATTTGGTCAACGTAAGCTTTTAAATTTGTTTTGTAATCCTGCAATAACGTCTGTAAAGTCGAACTTGTTGCGGCTAGTCTTTTAGGTTTGCTGTCGATAAATCCGCCAATTTTTGACTCTAGTTGCTTGGCTTTTTCAACATTATTCAGAAAATCGGCTTTTTTGGTTTGTAGCTCTTGTGAATTTTCCAATACAGCAACTAGGTTAGAGCTATGTAATTGCGCCCCGACTACTGCATCTTTATAATGACTCAGTAGTTGCCCTTGTTCGTATGCTTGATTGAATTGCCTAACTTCCCTTCCCCGGTAGTAATTGGCGATCACTAACCCAGTCAGTGAGCCAAAAAAGCCAATTCCGATAGCTACAAAGTACCCATAGCCAATTTTTTGATGGATGCGCCAGGAACTGGCTTTGAGTTTCCCTCGTGAGGGAAATTCTATGGTTGGGAGTTCGTCTGTCGATGGCTCTTCGGCTGACACTTTTTTGCTTTCTGAACTGCTGTCGATAGGGGTTGGCTTTTGAGGAAGGTATTTCTCAAACCTCTTTGCCTTCCCACAAAAATCACCAAATCAGTTTAACTTGTGCAAACACTTTAATTGGTGACTAACATTTACATTACCTTCTTTTATAGCAATAGCAAATCATTACTTACTATATAATTTACATATCCTTATATAGTAGGGGTAAATTTGACAGCACTACTGCTAAGTACACTTACTGAGAGCGAAATAGAATTCACTTTTTTCAGCAAGCACAAATGATTCCTTCCACTAAAGACCTATCTGAGACTGTCTTCTCCTTATCACAACGCTTTCCTCAATATGCGGTTGATAACAATGAGTTATTGCCATCAGGTATGCCACTACTCTACCTTAACTGCTTCCTTATAAAATTAATACAATCAGGAAAAAAACAAAAGCTTTGACATTCGTTGAGCATGGGGCATTGGGCATAGGACATGGGTAAGAGGCAGAGGGCTAGGGGGACTCGGTGTCCCCACGGAGTGGGGATTGGGGGAGAGGGTGCAGAGGAGAGGAATTTTCCCCTCGCTCGCTGCTCCCTCATCTCCAAGGTAGAATTATCATAAAATAGCTTAAAAGTCTAGTCTATGTGAACACCAAAAAATTTTTATTACGTATTAATATCAACACGAATGCGTTAATTGACGAATGCGGTTTAAGATAGCTTTAATATCGGCTAAAATCGGGTTTTAGGCTTATATAAATGAAGGGTGGGCTGATTTTTGCCAGATTTGTACTTAAATTTAGTACGATTATGAGCGAATGACATGGAATGGGATAATCACAACCTGAGGATTCCAGTTGATTTAACAAAAGAACTCAGAAAGCTAATCAGAATATATCCTGCTGCCTTCTTAGTTCTATCCTCATCCTGAGTGTCTACCCTGTAGTTGATGCAGTAGATATTACGGGACAATTATAGTTATAGGACACTAAAACCCTTTTGTGCCCTTTACGCAATTGTACTAATGCACAAGTGCATTACCTAATCAACAGCCTTGTGGTTGTAATTATCCCGATTAGAAAAACTCAACTGTCAAATTTATAGGAGCGAAAATGCCAGAACAAGAATTTACCGAAACCGCATCCAAAGAGACTACAGTGGCAGAGATCAACAGCCAAACAGGAACCATCACCAAACTCCAGCCTTCCGCACAGTCTCAAGATGAATGGCAAAAATATGGTGAGCAAATTTCTACCTTTTTAGCAACATTGCCAGAATATCTGGGAGGCTTCTTTAATCAATATAAGCAACCCCTGATTACTGTTGGTTTAATTGTGGGATCAATTGTTGGGGTTAAAGTACTCTTGGCAATATTAGATGCTTTGAATGATATCCCCTTAGTAGCACCTACTTTTGAGTTAATCGGTATTGGTTACTCTGCTTGGTTTGTTTACCGCTATTTACTCAAAGCCTCAACCAGAAAAGAGTTGACTACTGAAATCACCACTCTTAAATCACAAGTGGTTGGTCAACAAATCCCAGAAGCTTAATAGTGATTATCGCTTCTCTATGAGACGCAATATGTAGCTTAAGTAAGCTCTAATTGCAAATCACTGAAGTCTGATCGTCGACTTCTGGCGATCAGACTTCTAGAGGTAGCTTCCTCTCACCTTCGGTTTAACGTAAGTTCGATGATCTTATCCCTGACTTGAACTTTTTAGGTTCTGCCTTGGAGTAGGCAAGAATTTTGGAGACACGCTACTCGATGCCTGCGGCAGCCTACGCCTACGTACTATGTTTTGAGATGAAATTCCCTCCAACTTGCCCCGTTTTACTAAAGCTTGATGAATCATCGCCGCCACTTCAGCCCTAGTAGCTACTTTGTTGGGAGCAAGAATTTGTGGATTTGGATAGTTAACTACTAGACCATTGGCTGTAGCAGCAGCTATTTTGCTAATAGCATAGGTTGGAATATTTTTAGCATCTTTATAGACAGTTAAAATCTGATTTTGGGAAGCGGGTGCTTTCAAATTCAATCCACTAACAAGGGCAACTAAAACTTGCACTCGCGTAATATTTTGTTGTGGTTTGAAGGTTTTTTTCGGGTAGCCTTTGAGAAATCCGGTACTGATGGCTTGGTCAATTGCTGAATTAGCCCAAAATTTTGCAGGTACATCTTGAAATGCGATCGCAGTCTTAGAGGGTTCTTGCTCAAAGGCTTTTTGCAGGATAGTAGCAAATTCAGCACGGTTTACAGGCTGATTTGGTCTAAAAGAATAATCAGGAAACCCCTTGAGAATACCACGGGAAGAAAGAACATCTATAAAACGCCGACCCCAAAAGTTATTGGGCACATCGTTAAATGCAATTGGTGGCGGAATAATAGATTTTTGTTTTGCCGGAGTTACTAAAGGCAAGGCTGATGATGTAATTATTGATGACTCCAGCCCTGCTGAAGAGGATACAGGTGTCTGTGGTTGTGGGGATTGAGTTGGGATTACCTGAGCGGATGGTAACACTGCGCCAGAAGAAGTTGGGAATGCAGGTGTCTTGGGTTCAACAACAGCTTCAGGTAGAGATGACGGCAAAACGTTGTTGGGGGCTGCATTTGGTTCTACCTTGGGAGTAGGGAAGGGCAATACTTGATTTGGTTGAACACTTCTAGACGGAGTAGGGGAAGGCGACAGCAACCCGTTTAAGTTCCAGCTAGAATCCCTGCGGGACAATGACCAAAAAAGAATCGCTCCGATAGTGGCGAAGGCAACCAGTATGGCTATAAATTCATCAAAGCCAAGGGCAGTTTTTTGGGATGACTCCGGTTCGGAAGGAGGTCTATTTGTCATCGTGATTACCCTGGTAGCAGTAAAATTTGTGTCTAAACAAATTAAGCCACAGATGACTCTTTTAAACCACCCCTTTTTAATTCGTAATGACGCTTCTACGTCGCTACCGCTACGCTAACGTAATTCGGAGCAAAATATTACAGTTATGGTTCAACGGCGAGCGATGTCTAACGACAAGCCGTCATTACAGTCATAAAACCCAAAATTAAAATATGCGTCACTTTTGACTTCCGCCTTGCGGTAGATATCTGAACCGAAATCGGATTTAGAGGGTGACAGAATGTAAAATGTTGACTTATCGTTTACCTAATATTATTTGTAAAAATCAGGGTGTATAGTGCCAGAAGAATTCAGTTGCCAAATCTCACCGCCATTTGTGTCTCTTGGTAGCGATCGCGATCTCGATTTAAATTCAACCCTCCAAGAACTACCAATGTACAACTTCCCAGTGGAAATCAATCACACTGCTATGGAAGTGGCTAGTTTTTTGGAAAAATACCCCCTGCTACCAGGAGTAATTTTGGTAGAACAGGGAAAGTTCGTTGGGATGATTTCGCGGCGGCGCCTGCTGGAATTTTTGATTCGCCCATTCGGACAAGAGTTATTTGTTCAGCAACCATTAGGTGTTCTCTACAGCTATGCGCGAATACCGATATTGCTGCTTGCTGATACAACATCGATTTTAACTGCGATGCAACTTAGCTTAAAGCGATCGCCAGAATTATTAGCAGAACCAATTGTAGTAGAAACAGAATCTGGTGCTTATAGATTGTTAGATGTCCAAGAATTGAGCATTATTTCTTGGCAAATTCGAGGAATTGACAATCTGGTACGATATGAACGCAGCCAAGCCCAAATGATTCAAAATGATAAAATGGCAAATTTGGGACGTTTGGTAGACGGTGTAGCGCACGAAATTTTAGATCCAGTGGGTTTTATTTGGGGTAATATAACTTACGTTTCAAGCTACAGTCAAGATTTGCTCAAGCTGATAGCGGCTTATGAAAAAGAGTTACCATCAGCTTCCCAGGCAATTAATGATATTAAAGAAGAGATTGAATTTGATTTTTTAGAACAAGATTTGTCGCGATCGCTTGCTAGTATCCGCACTGGAGCGGAAAGATTAAAAAAACTTGTCACCAGTTTACAAAACTTCTGTCATATCGATGAACTTTATCCCAAGCCAGTTGATTTACACGCTTGTATTGATAGTATTATTTTATTAATTAATAGCCGTCTTCAAGGAGAAATTGAAATTGTAAAATATTACGGGCAATTACCTCCAGTATATTGCTTTATGGGGCAGTTAAACCAGGTTTTGATGAATATTTTCAGCGAAGTTGTGGATACTTTACTCAATGAAGCAGTGCGACAGCAGTTAAATCGAGAAAATACAAAAACTCTTCAAAAACCCCGAATTGAGATTACTACAGAAGTAATTTCCCAAGAAGCAAGCAAGCTAAATGCACCAGATTCTCGCTGGATATTAATTCGTATTTCTGACAATGGCCCTGGAATGTCTCAAGAATTGCAACAGCAAATTGTGGAATCGTTTTCTCTTGAAACGAAGAATACTAAGAATACCAGTTTAGCAGTAAGTTATCGAATTATAACAGTGAGACATGGTGGAAAATTAAGTTTCCATTCACAGGCTGGTATAGGTACAAAATTTGAAATATTATTACCTTTAGTTTGATTAGACTCTTGCAATCAGCCCCAACTCTTGGAGACGCTGTGCGCGTTCGGGAAAGTCAAAAGTATTATGGAATAAGCTCTTAGGACTTACGCATTGACAGAAAAGCCTAAATGACAGCTATGCTTTTCAAGGCTTTTAGCTAGATTTTTCAATTACCTTTTTGCGATCGCAATTAACGAAGGATGGTTTGTAAAAGCCTGAAACAACGTATTTACGTTAATACACAAGATGATTTATTTGTACAGTGCGTAAGTCCTAGCTCTTTAGGAATTTTCAATGGTTGCTCTATTTACGCCGTGGCGTACTAGTTCTTTTGAAAATCGCAATATTTGACTGGTAAAATCTATCGGTGCAGTTAACTAACGTTTTGTTGTTTTACCATAAGTGCTATATTGGCTCTTGACCCGACCGAGTACAAACTATGTATAAGCCCACAGAACAGCAAAGTCGAGGTGTTGTACTTAGTACTACAGGACAGGCAGGGGGAGTGGGCAGATGAACAAAAATACTGGGCAAAGTAGTGTTTTTTCTCTGTTTAAAGGCATACCCTTACGTCCCATTTTGGTAGCGTTGTTTCTGCTGCAAATCTTGCTAGCTGTGGGATTAACTGGATATTTATCGATTTACAATGGGCAAAAGGCAGTCAATGAGGTAGCTAGCGAATTGCGTTATCAAGTCGCTAATCGAGTAGAGCAGAAGTTACAGACTTATTTCTCAACTTTGCGTCAAGGACTGCGCGGTAATCAAAATATCATAGACATCGGGTTGCTGAAGATGGAAAATTTGGCAACCTGGGAGTCATACTTAATAAAGCAGTTAGAGATTTTTCCTGATGCGTTGGCGCAGCCCGCCGCAGGCATCGCTTTAACGGCAAGCAATGAACAGCAAGAACACTTAGCGGTGGAAAAGCTCAACGATCGCCAATTTTTACTCAGAAAAGCCGACAAGTCAACTGGGTACGACCTATACACTTACAAAATTGACTCTCTTGGTCAACGTACCCAACTTCCAGAGGCGATCAAAAATTATGATGTGCGATCGCGTCCTGATTATCAAGCAGCAGTTACCGCCAAAAAATTCACCTTTAGTCAGATTTTTACACCCCTCACCGAACCAACACTTCTGATTAGTGCTTCTCTTCCTATATATAACTCCCAAGGTCAGTTACTCGGTGTCAACAGCGCTCTAACTCATATATCACAAATTGGGGATTTGTTGCAAAATATTAAAGTTGGCAAGTCTGGGCAAGTTTTTATTATCGAGCGATCGGGGCTATTAGTCGCAAGTTCCACAACCGAAAAACCATTCCGCTTGCAAAATGGTAAACCCATTAGGTTGGTAGCTTCCCAAAGTGGCAATTCTTTGACTCAAGCAAGCGCTAAATATTTAGCAACTAAATTTAGTAACTTTGACCAGATTCAAAGTTTACAGCAACTAGATTTTTCCTTTGACGGCAAACGACAATTTTTAGAAATTAGACCCTTAGAGGGTGAACTAAATGTCAATTGGTTAATAGTAGTGGCTGTTCCAGAAGCAGACTTTATGGGACAAATTGATCGCAACACTCAAACCACAATTTTTGTCTGTCTGGGAGCATTAGGATTAGCTACTTTACTGGGAATTATCACCGCCCGTTGGATAACTCAGCCAATTTTGTACTTCAGCACGGCGACAAAAGATTTAGCTGATTTCACTAATGGCAAAGACTCAATGGTGATAGTACACGGCATTAAAGAACTAGAGGTGCTGGGTGCATCTTTTAATGAGATGATGCAGGAGTTACGGAAAACATTTACTGCACAGATAACCAAAAATGAAGAGTTAGAATTGCAAGTTAAACAGCGAACTCAAGAATTACAGCAAGAGATTCAAGTACGAATTAACAGTGAGCAAAAACTAGAAAAGCATCATCAGGTGTTGGCAGAACTGGCAAATCATAAGGCGATTTCAGAAGGAAACCTGGAAACGGCATTCAAAGTTATTACCGAGAAAGCAGCAAATGCTTTAGAAATAGAAAGAGTTAGTGTGTGGTTATTGAATGGCGATGCCGAAGGCGGGCTACGCCAACGCACCAAACTACAATGTATTAGTCTCTATGAACGTAGCAATCAGAGACATTCGGCTGGTTTAGAACGCAACCTTGCAGATTATCCAATCTATTTTAAATCCCTGACATCTGCCAGGATTATTGCCGTCACCGACACTCGCACCGATCTACGAATACAAGAATTATGGGATGAACTGCTAGAAGCAAAGAATATTGTATCTCTAATTAATACCTCGATCTGGGTTGGGGGCAAAGTTGTCGGAACAGTATTGTATGAACAGATTGATATTCCCCGGACATGGGAACTGAGCGAGCAAAACTTTGTTAGCTCAATAGCAGAATTTGTCGCCCTAACTTTAGAAGTATGCAATCACAAACGGGCAGAATCCTCTCTACGTGAAGCTAAAGAAGCTGCCGAAATCGCAAATCGTGCCAAAATCACTTTTTTAGGAAACATTAGCCATCAAGTAAGGACTCCCTTAATCTCCATTCTTGGAATCACAGAAGCACTCCAAGAGCAAGTGTACGGGCCTGTGAATGAAGAACAGCGCCAGTTCCTAAATAACCTCGAATCCAATGGTAAGAATTTACTAGAATTGATTAATCAGATCCTTGAGCTTACCGACATCGAATCCAGCAAAATAGAACTGCAACTAGCTCCCACTTCGATCCAAGGATTATGTGATTCTAGTCTTAGTTTTGTTAAATATTTAGCGTTCCAGAAAAATATCCACCTGAGTGTACAAATACCTGAAGAACTCGAACCCATCCAAGTCGATGAAAGCCGTATCCGCCAAGTATTTATCAACCTGTTAACTAACGCTATCAAGTTTACTAAAGAAGGAGGCAAAGTTTGGATTGAAGTCCAGCCAAGTTCGACAAATGAATATATCTTTTTCAGTGTGGTAGATACAGGTATTGGTATGCTTTCCGATGACCTTTTCCAATTATTTCAACCTTTTGTACAAGTTGAAAATTCCTCTAACCGTGATGCTAAAGGTACTGGTTTAGGATTAGTAATGGTGCAAAGAATTGTCGAGTTGCATGGTGGTACTGTCCATGCTGAAAGTCAGTTAGGTAAAGGTAGTCGCTTTACAGTCAAACTTCCGTGGAAAAAAGCGGGGTAAGGTTTTGGGGATAGAATATTGCAAAGTTACAAAGGCGATCGCTTTTCTGGGGTTGTAGATGAGAAAGTGCGTTCGTCGAAGATGTTGCCGAAGGCATCGCTAATCCCAAAACCGAAGAGGTACAGAAGTAGCTTTTCCCACAGTAAGATAAAAAAACAGCTCAAAAACTAAATTACTATTTTAATACTAGAATTACTAGATTAAACCTTGAAACTATTGGTACATGGTATGTCGCTCAATCCCAATCTGGATGAAATCCAGTTGACCAAAGACGATTACGAACGCTACTCCCGACATCTGATTTTGCCGGAAGTAGGACTAGAAGGGCAAAAGCGCCTGAAAGCTGCCAGTGTCCAGTGTATCGGTACAGGTGGACTAGGTTCACCACTACTTTTATATCTGGCGGCGGCGGGTATTGGACGTATCGGGATTGTCGATTTTGATGTTGTCGATACTTCCAACTTACAACGCCAAGTCATCCACGGTACATCCTGGGTAGGTAAACCTAAGATTGAATCGGCAAAAAACCGCATTCACGAGATTAATCCCTATTGCCAGGTTGATTTATACGAAACTCGCCTAACTTCCGAAAACGCTCTAGAAATCCTTCAACCTTACGATATCGTCGTGGATGGTACTGATAACTTCCCCACTAGATATCTAGTTAATGACGCTTGCGTATTGCTGAATAAGCCCAACGTCTACGGTTCAATTTTACGCTTTGAAGGCCAAGCTACTGTATTTAACTACCAAGGTGGGCCAAATTATCGTGACCTTTTCCCAGAACCACCACCACCAGGAATGGTTCCCTCTTGTGCAGAAGGTGGCGTATTGGGAATTTTGCCAGGAATTATTGGTTTAATTCAAGCAACGGAAACTGTCAAAATCATTTTGGGACAAGGTAATACCCTAAGTGGACGATTGCTGCTATACAACGCCTTAGATATGAAATTCCGCGAGTTGAAGCTGCGTCCTAACCCAATTCGCCCAGTCATTGAAAAACTGATAGACTACGAACAATTCTGCGGAATTCCACAAGCTAAGGCAGAGGAGGCTAAACAGCAGATGGAAATGGAAGAAATGACCGTTAAGGATTTGAAGGAGTTGCTTGATAGTGGTGCAAAGGATTTTGTACTGCTAGATGTCCGCAACCCCAATGAGTACGACATTGCTAAAATTCCTGGTTCAGTGTTGGTGCCCTTACCAGACATTGAAAATGGCAATGGCGTTGCCAAGGTGAAGGAAATATTGAACGGTCACCGCTTAATTGCTCATTGTAAACTGGGCGGGCGATCGGCAAAAGCCCTCGGCATTCTCAAAGAAGCTGGGATTGTTGGGACAAATGTCAAAGGCGGAATTACCGCTTGGAGTCGAGAAATTGATCCTTCTGTTCCAGAGTATTAAAAACGCAAAGTAACGCAGAGGTTTAACGCAGAGGTACGCAAAGATTATTCTCTGCGTACCTCTAAGTTTAAAACCTGAATTTCTTAATTACAAATTACGAATTACGAATTAGTTACAGGTTTAATTTGACCCAGTAAACTGTGCAGTTTTTCGCCTTCAATGACTTCTGTTTCTAAGAGTTGAGTAGCGATCGCTTCTAGCAAGTCTCGATTCTGTCTGAGAATCTCTAGGGCTTGTTCGTGGGCTGTTTCTACGATTTCCTTGACTTCGATATCAATGGCTTTCGATGTGTCTTCACTTACCGCCCGCCGAGGATTAGCCCCACCATTACCCAAAAACATTGATTGTTGTCCTTGTTGGTAAGCCAGTGGCCCTAAGACTTTGCTCATACCATAAGTTGTCACCATCCGTTCTGCCAAATCAGTTGCTCGTTGCAAATCGTTGGAAGCACCGGTGGTAATACTGTTAAACACAACCTCTTCAGCGGAACGTCCACCTAACAAAGTCGCAATCTGACCCCGCAGTTCCTCTTCATTCATCAAAAAGCGGTCTTCAGTTGGTAATTGCAGAGTGTAACCCAAAGCTGCCATTCCACGGGGAATAATGGAAATCTTTTCTACGCGACCGTTTCCTGTTGTTAGCGCCCCGACCATTGCGTGACCGACTTCATGGTAAGCAACAATTTTTTTCTCAGTCTCATTCATCACCCGACTCTTTTTCTCTAAACCGGCGACTACCCGCTCAATTGCTTCGGCAAAATCTTCTTGAGCAACACTTTGACGCATATTACGGGCTGCTAATAATGCCGCTTCATTCACTAAGTTTGCCAAATCTGCACCAGCAAAACCAGGAGTACGAGTAGCGATCGCTTTTAAATCTACATCATCCCCTAATTTTACCTTTTGAGCGTGAATTTTGAGAATTGCTTCCCGACCAGATAAATCGGGACGGTCTACCAACACCTGGCGGTCAAACCGGCCTGGACGCAGCAATGCAGAGTCAAGGCTTTCGGGGCGGTTGGTAGCTGCTAGTACAATCACCGTTGCATCCCCTGCTGCAAACCCATCCATCTCAGTTAGTAACTGGTTGAGGGTCTGTTCTCGCTCATCGTTACCACCGTAGAAGCCGTTACTGCTACGAGATTTACCAATCGCATCCAATTCATCGATGAATATAATACAGGGAGCCTGTTTCTTTGCTTGCTCAAACAAATCCCGCACTCGAGAAGATCCTACACCGACAAACAATTCTACAAACTCCGAACCAGAGATACTGAAGAATGGAACTCCTGCTTCACCTGCTACGGCTTTCGCTAAAAGAGTCTTACCAGTACCTGGAGGCCCAACCAACAACACACCTTTGGGAATCCTAGCGCCAATTTGCGTAAATCGTGCCGGAGTCTTAAGGAAATCCACAATTTCCACTAACTCAGTTTTCGCTTCTTCTACCCCAGCCACGTCTGCAAAGGTGATTTTAGCTGATTCGCCTTCAACGTAAACCTTAGCTTTGCTCTTACCAATAGAAAGCGCACCTTGGGGGCCACCGCCACCACCACGGGCGAGAAAGAACTGCCAAATACCAATAAAAATCAGTGGTGGAATCACCCAACTTAAGAGGGTTGTAAACCAAGTATTCTTCGGTGGAGGTGTAGCAGCGAATTCAACTCCTTTTTGTTCTAGCAGTTTGGGTAACTCTAAATCAAAGATTGGTGTAGTTGCAAACACCTGGGGCGGCTCGGCATTTTCTGCTTTTAGTTGGTAAATAATCTGGTTTTGACCAACAGAAACGCGGCTGACTTCCCCTTCTTGTACTTGATGAATAAACAAGCTATAGGGAACACCAGTAGGGCCAGAGGCAAATAAACCAGGCAAAAATAAATTTAAGAGCAAAAATAGCCCTGATACTGCCAGTAATATATTAGCAATGATCCGAAAACGAGGTGACTTAGGCTGTTCTTTAATTGGCATCGATGTTACTAATCCTTAAAATGAAACCCGTTGAAAATGTGACTTTCACAGAAAGTCCGTTATTTACCATCCAAATAGTTGAAGCAGCAGTTTATACTGTTTCCAACCAATCAAAAATTTGGGCTAACTGATCCAGTGTTACCAGTCCATACTGCCAGAGGGTCATAGCCAGAAAGTTGGGGGTCTGCTCACAATGTCGCAAAGCAAGGGAAATTGCTCCACCAGGAATACCCAACTCTTCCTTTAAAAAATGCACCAATTGATCTGTAGCTTTCATAGGAATCTTAAATAAGCCTTATTTCTGAGAGAGCTTAACTTGTGTGATGTAATGTCCAGGCTTGTTCAGTTCGTTTTTATCGTTAATAATACTACCGCTTCTCATAATTTCTCTCCTCTAGCAATGGTTGCAGAATTTTTTATTTATGTAACTAAACTTAACAATTAAATTAATCTTTGGGAACTAACGAGCAAATACGGTTTACCGTACTCAAACAGTTAACATCACTTGAAATGAGAAAATTTGAGGAAAGCGGATTTAATTAAGTACAAAACCTCACCATTAACCTTTCTCCTGAGCAACTATCCATTAGTCACATCTTTCTTAACATGGGTGTAAGGCAGATTCAGAGGGAGTGACAGCAGTAAACAATGGCAACATGATTGACAAAATCAACATGAAGTGTAAGAGATAGACAAGGTTGAGAAGGAAGCGATAATTGTACCAATTCACTAAAAATTATGAAACAGATGTAAACCCTGAAAGGCAAGTATCTCTAAGTTTTTTATTGCGTTAGCGTAGCGGGGCGTTCGCTTTTAGCGTCTCTAAGAGTTGCGAAGTAATCGCAAAGGCTTAGTTTTTCGTCACGAGTGCATAAGTCCTGTACTTTTCTTGAAATCTCGGAAGCTGAAATGATAAAGACTATAGCGGATTTCTCCATCAATTTCCTGGAGTGTTAAAAACTCACGCCAATCTTCCAAAACTTCTTCGACATCGTATTCATCAGCATCAATTGTGTTAGTAATGCTTTCTGCTGATAAGGTTGATGAATCCTCAGTAAACCAAAAAGTTTTTCTTCAAAGAGCGATCGCTAAAATATTTATATGTTTTGATACTTATAGCTGAGAAACCTACGGTAGTTGCTACTGTAAGCTATTCCCCAGTCCTCATTATAGCGATGTGCAGTTCAGTGAGATACAAAAACTTTGCTGAAATGATTTGACAGCAAGGACTTTGGTGTTCTCATCCAATCGATAACCGCTATATTTACTTTCCAGGCGGACAAAGTTGCTGTATTCTTTGGGGAAGTTGCCGACACATCTGCTGGAATCCTTGAGGATTAATTTGCCACCAAGCAAATAATCCCAGACTTGTACCCCCCACAAGCAACGCTAACACTCCCCCCAGCATTACCAAACGTTTACCCCGCTTAGGTTTTGTAATTAAAGTTGGTGGTATTTCAGTGCTTAAAACTGGTTCCTCTGAAAGATCCAAATCTAGATCCAAATCTAAATCCAAATCTAGATCCAAATCTAGCAAAGCTTGCGAACTTTCTGTAAAAGAAATTGGTTCTTCTAGTTCCTTTAGTTCCTCTAGTTCTTCTAATTTTTCTTGTTCCTCTAGTTCCTCTGGTTCTTCTTGTATCGCTGCTTCTATAATTTCTTCTGGCAACACCGGAGTCACAGGTACTAAGTATTCTGGGGAGACACGGCAATAAGTGAGAACAAGCGACGTATTATCATGCCCATTTTTTTCGTTTGCTAAGTTAATCCAGTTGCAGACACCATCTTCAACTGTCATTTCACCTGTTAACACGGGTATTGCATAATCTTGCCAAGATTGTTCCACCAAGTTTTTATCACTTAAACCATCAGAACAAAGTAGCAATATGCCATCTTCTTCCACAATGAATCGCTGAACCTTGAAACGCAAAGATTCTGCATCTCTTGTCCCCAATGCTTGAGTTAAAGCGCTAGCATCTGCTCTCAAGAGTGCTTTTCGATACAAGGATTTAGCAAAACGCACTTCTCGCGTTGCCACATCATCATCTACTGTCATTAGCTGACAATAATTGCGAGTAATCCAATAGGCACGGCTATCGCCAACATTAGCCAAGTAAAGTTCATGGGTATTATTTGATTGCCAGCCAGTACTCGTCTGCACTCGTTGTGGAACTTGCAGCGCCATGACAATGGTTGTAGCCATGCGTTCTTTGCCTTGGCGTTTTTGTTCATTATTGCGGGCACTAATCAGATTATTTACCACCCGTAAGCTTGCTTCTAATTGTTCCTGCAATAACTCTGGTGGTACAAGTACAGTTTGTTCTCTAACCTCCTTGAGTAAAGCGCGAATTTGCAACTTTACAGACTGCACCGCCAACTTACTAGCAACCTCTCCGCCTTCATGTCCGCCAATGCCATCGCAAACAATCGACAAGTGAGGCAATAAAGGTTCATCTAAGTCACTTAAAGCATTTGGGTAGTAAGCGTCTTCATTTTGCGCCATAATTGGGCCAATATCTGTAGAGCCTGCCACCTTCAAAACTAATGGCAATTCTGCCGCAGATGCTAGTAGTAAATTATTGAGTTGAATATTAATAGTCTCTAACTCAATCTCAGTTTCACACATCTGCCGGACTATGTTCTGTAACCCTTTGGCTACTGATGCCTTTGCAGACGCTACCCAAAACTGCCAACACTCCCCCAGATTTCGTAAACTCAGTTTCTCATCTGCTGGTGTTTGGTAAAGTTCCAACAATCGCACACACCAACCTTGAACTCTCAAGTTGTCTACTACTAGTAAACTGCGGCTAAGTCCCAATTCAGATAAAGGTGTCCAAAGTTGGAGAATTTGCCAGAGCCAATAAACTTGTCGTACCGCCGTTGCTTGCTCCCATGCCTCAACAATAGTTGGATAGATATTTCCTCTCTCATCTATCGGCACATTTTCTAATAAGAGGATATCAGTTGTATTTCCTTCAAGGTTACTAGCAAACCCATAAGCCTGGGGGAGATGTAATCGCTCTTGATATAATCGTAGGTAAGGAATTACTTCTGTTGGCAATTCTTCAGGTACATCTGGCAGTTGTCCCGGTTGAGTATCCAGCCAAATCTGGGGACTAATTACCTCATACCTCTGTGCTACCCTCGTACCTGGTGAGATTTTGGCAGACAATGAGCCAGTAGCCCAAAGATAGCGGTGAACTAAAGGAGTTTGACAAGTGGCACAAACACTATCTCCAATAGGATTAATGGGGCTATTACAGCGTGGATTTATACAATAAATTATCAGTTGAGTAGAAATCATAAAGGTATAAATTTAACAAACGAATCAACTAATGAACTTCGATTAAGTTTAGCTGGCAAAGATTTGAAGGCTAGAATAGACTGGATTTGTGTACCGCTAGCTACATCTTGTTACTGAAATTAATCAAAATTATTGGTAAAAATACCAAGTTTGGTTTTCTGTAAATAACTTACGTCTGGCTGTATCTAATCGTAGAAATGCATTTACGTCAATGTAAAGTTTAGGATGGCGCTATGCCAAGTTTTACCTTAATCTGGCTTCTGGCAGGAGCAGTCCTGTGTTTAATGGAACTGTTCTTACCATCGGCGTTTGTCGCCTTCATGATGGGAATTAGCGCTTTTGTGGTGGCGCTGCTGTCTGGAGTGGGTTTGGGAAGTGTATGGTTGCAAGTTGTAATTTGGCTATTACTTTCCACATTACTAATCGTGCTTTTTCGTCGGTTTTTGCAACCGCGACAACGCAAATCAAAAATTCAAGATGCAGTCATAGCTGAAACTTTAACAGAAATTCCGCCTGGGAAAACAGGGCGGGTGCTGTATGAAGGAAATTCTTGGCAAGCACGATGTGACGATGACAAATTTACCGTACCACCCCATCAAAGAGTTTATGTGGTTAGGAGAGAAGGTACTACTTTGATTGTGATACCAGAAAATTTGTTGAATTCTTAGTTAATGGAGAGAGGGAGAGACGAGATTAATCGCGTCTGTACAAGAGTTTGGAGCTATCATATCTCCTTCATCCCCCACTCCCCAGTCTTTACTGTCTCTTTCATATTTAAAATTAGGAGATTTAAAATGGAACAGTTTTTTTTACTAATATTTTTAGCCCTTGGTGGTTCTGCCGTAGCGGGATCTGTAAAAGTCGTCAATCAAGGCAATCAAGCTTTGGTGGAAAGATTGGGTAGTTATAACAAAAAGCTGGAACCAGGACTAAACTTTGTCATACCTTTCCTAGATAGAGTTGTCTATCGAGAAACTATCCGAGAAAAAGTTTTAGATATTCCTCCCCAACAGTGCATCACCCGTGATAACGTTGGCATTGAGGTGGATGCAGTGTTTTACTGGCGCATTGTCGATATGGAAAAAGCCTGGTACAAGGTAGAAAATCTCCAGTCGGCAATGGTAAATATGGTGCTGACTCAAATTCGCGCCGAAATGGGCCAACTGGAGTTAGATCAAACCTTTACTGCTCGTTCCCACATCAGTGAACTTTTATTACAGGATTTGGATGTTGCTACCGATCCTTGGGGTGTAAAAGTGACACGGGTAGAACTGCGAGATATTATTCCGTCTCAGGCAGTGCGTGAATCGATGGAATTGCAAATGTCGGCAGAACGACGCAAACGGGCAGCAATTTTAACTTCTGAAGGTGAACGCGAAGCTGCTGTCAATAGTGCTAGAGGTAAAGCGGAGGCGCAAATATTGGATGCCGAAGCTCGTCAAAAATCGACAATTTTGCAAGCGGAAGCTGAACAAAAGGCGATCGTTTTGAAGGCTCAAGCTGAACGTCAGCAGCAGGTTTTGAAAGCCCAAGCGATCGCAGAATCAGCAGAAATTATTGCCCAAAAGCTCCAGACGAATCCCAATGCCAATAAAGCAGTTGAAGTTCTGTTTGCCTTGGGCTATTTGGATATGGGCGCGACAATTGGTAAAAGCGATAGCAGCAAGGTCTTATTTATAGATCCGCGCACTATTCCTGCTGCTTTCGAGGGTATGCGTTCCGTTATTTCAAATGGCCAGGTTGACTCTAACGAGTTGTTTTCTAAACAAATATCAGGATTAGAAAACAACCGTCCTGGTTAGGAGTGAGGAGTGGCATTGGTGTCAACTTCAGTTTAAAACCCTTTTCAAACTTCGTTTCCAGTCTCAGACTGGGAACAAGATAATCACAATTAGCTACTGAACCACTGAAATCGGTTTCTTGCCAATGACAGTCGCCCCAGATTTCTTTATAGAAATTCACATTATTAGCCTGCATAAGCAGGCTTTTTTCTGCTAGCCACGGGCTTGAGGTTGTGGAAAAATGAAGTGCAACATCACATAGAGTTGGTATGATTATTGACTAATTTCACTAAGTTGATTTACCTGGCATTGACTGCACAACCCAAAAAACTCTAGGGTGTGGTAAAAAACTTTAAACTTATGGCTGGATTCTAACTGGTTTTCTAGGTCATGAACGGGGCATTGATTAATGGGAATTGAGACACCGCATTGCAAGCAAGTAAGGTGGTGTTTGTCTTGCTGCGCTAAACTATAGAGGGCTTCACCATTAGCCAAATTCCGCACTTGTACCATGCCTTCAAGTTTTAAGGCTTCTAGGGAACGGTAAACTGTTGCTAAACCCATGCTCTGATTTGTGTTACGTAGTTCTACGTAAATATCTTGAGCGGAAATGCCTTTTTTGATGGTTTTCAGTAGGTTGAAAATACGCTCTTGACTGCGGGTGCGTATGGCTCTCATAGACAATTATTTAAATATGCCACTGTATTTGAAGCTATTAGATGCGCTAATTGATCAATTAACTTTAACGGCTTCGTAATCTTATTTTCACTCAGTTGGAACAGAAAGTTATAGTATAGCGATCGCAGCATTCAGCAAAAGCCCGTGCAAACCAAGTATCTAGCCAAAATTTTCGTGACGCTTCGTCCTTCAGTCTTAGACCCTGCTGGCGTAGCTGTACAATCCGGTCTTAAGCAAATGGGATACGAGAACGTTGACCAGGTGCGGATTGGTAAGTACATTGAACTCACCATCACTTCGTCTGATGAAAAAAAAGCTCGTCAAGACCTCGATCGCATTTGTGACCAAATGCTAGCAAATCCCGTGATTGAAAATTATCGCTTTGATTTGATTGAGGTCGAAACCCAAACGGGAGTATTTTAGGGATTAGGGATTGGGAATTGGGGATTGGATTATTAGTTCTTCTCCCTCATCTTTCTCATCCTCCCTTGCCTCCCCTGCCTCCCCTGCCTCCCCTGCCTCCCCTGCCCCACTCCCTTTGATTAATCATGAAATTCGGTGTTATTGTTTTTCCCGGTTCTAATTGCGATCGCGATGTTGCTTATGTAACCAGAGACTTGCTCTTACAGCCGACTCGCATGGTTTGGCATCAAGAAACAGATATTGCTGATTTGGATGTCGTTATTATCCCTGGTGGCTTTAGTTACGGGGATTATCTGCGTTGCGGTGCGATCGCGCGTTTTTCACCCGTGATGCAGCAGGTTATCGAACATGCCCAAAAGGGTAAGTTTGTAATCGGTATTTGCAATGGTTTTCAGGTATTAACTGAAGCTGGACTTTTGCCAGGGGTGTTGACTAGAAATCGGGATTTGCATTTTATCTGCGATCGCGTCTCCTTGAAAATTGAGCGGACTAATCTCCCTTGGACACAAGCTTATACGACTGGTGAAATTATCACTTTGCCCATTGCCCACGGGGAGGGACAATTCTACGCTGACGCAGCCACTCTGGCAGAAATTGAAGATAACGGACAAGTTGTGTTTCGTTATGAAGGAGAAAATCCCAATGGTTCACTGAACAATATTGCCGGAATTTGCGATCGCCAAGGCAATGTGTTGGGGATGATGCCGCACCCAGAAAGAGCATCTGACGCGATGCTGGGGAATAGCGATGGCTTAAGGCTATTTCAAGGATTGTTAGAGAAGGTAGCGGCATTAGCCTAGCACCGCAGGGCGGAAGTCAAAAGTCAAAAGTTTTGTATATCAAGGCTTTTGTAAGTTTTAAAATGCTAGTTTGATTTTTGCCGCGCTGTTAGTAGTCTGTCAATAAAGAATTGATGGATAGATTCCTTGTAGAGACGGCGATTTATCGCGTCTCTCCCGAACCGTCAAAATGAAAATGAATAATTAGCAACTTGGGCTATTTGGGCAAAATCTCAAATTGGCTCACCACCCCCAAGTACCAGAAACGCCTTTGAAAGGCCCAACAATATCACTGGTGACCCAACCGCCGTAGAAGTTACCTGTTGACTGTTCACTGATTTAACGTACCTCTTTAAGAGTATCAATTTGCTTGGTAAACAACTCAGTGAATAAACTCAGCACAGTCCGTTCTTCGCGTACTTTTATATTGGCACTAATTGACATACCTGATTGTAAACTGACGTTTTTACCCTTAATCACTAAGGATTGTTTATCTAAATGGAGCTTTGCTGGAAATCTATAAAACTGATGTGTTTGATCTGGCGGTAATGCGTCTGACCCTATCCCATCCACTTCCCCTTTGATATCGCCAAATTCGCTGTAAGGAAAAGAGTCAATTCTGACATCTACCTTCATACCTTTTCGGACAAAACCAATATCTTTGTTAGTGATGAAAACTTCAGCTAAATAGTTTTCATTTGGGACTATTTGCATCAGTTTTGTGGTTGGAGTTGCTACGAATCCAGGGTTTTTTGCTTGTAAATCGAAAACTGTTCCGGCTACAGGCGCACGCAGTTCTTGATATTTAACATTTAACTGTGCTTGAGAGATTTTACTATTGACATCTGCCAAACGTTGCTCATTATCTAAAATAACTTTCATGAATTGGCTATCGATTTCGGCAATGCGCTGTTTGTTATCAGCTATCTTATCCAAAATGTTTTTATCAGAAAGAGCCACCGTATTGCTTAACTCTTGTTGCCCTTTTTGTATATCAAACTGGAGACGTTTTTCTTCCTCGCCTAGTTGCGCTACTTCTGCTGTGCGATTTTGTACTTCTTGTTGTTGGTTGAGATATTGAAGCTGAGAAATACCACCTTGTTCTGCTAATATCTTAAGTTTAGCTAAAATCCCCTCTTGAATAGCTAAACTTGCTTTACTATCTTCTAGCTTATATTTATTTTGAGCTAGTTGTTTTTTGGTTTTTTCTACTTCTAACCGCGCTGCTGAAGAGCGAGAGTCTAATTCTTTTTTGGCAACTTGTAGAAGTTGTTGCTCATCAATACCTAGTGCAGAACCTACACCAGAATTTTTTAATTGAGTCCGTAATAATTCATTTTCTGCTACTAACGTTGCCCGACTTTTCAGGAGAAAAGCAGTTTCTTGTGGCAAATTACCGCGCAAATACAATAGTTCAGAACCAGTAGTGTTAGTTGCCGTCATCAATCGGCGATAAATCTGGTTTTCTTGAGTTAATGCAACGCGAATTTTCTTCAAAGAATCTAATTCAGCAACAGAAGCGATGGAATCGAAAGTCAGCAACAAATCTCCTGGCTTTACTGCTTGCCCATCTTTAACATTAACTGTTTTCACGACTCCACTAACAGGAGCCTGAACTTCTTTGACTGTTCCTTCTGGCTTTAATTGCCCTGTTGCTGGCACTACTTGCTCAATTTTGGCAAAGTAAGCCCAAGCAATCCCAAAACAGGCTAGGGCCATTAGGGTGATCATGATTGTACGCGACCAAATTGGAGATTGGCGCAAGACAATAGATTGCTCAAATTCCTGACTACTTGAGTTGATTAAAGACTGTTGAGCAGCTTTCTGTTGTTTTGTAAGTACTAATGAATCTTGCTTGACTCCATTTTTGTGATTGCCGTTTTTCTGATTGCCGTTGACATGATTCCCATTAAGTTGAGTCATAACGATTTTAGATTTTGGACTTGTCGTGAGCGTTGAGTCGAACGATTTTAGATTTTGGATTTTTTGTAGGGTGGGCACTCTTTACCAATGCGAAAACCTTGATTTTGATATTTTGTGATAGTACCTACCCTATAGTTATTGCTATATCTATAAGAATGTTAGTCAAACTGAAAATCCTTTAAAAAAGAGGCAAGAAGTGAGGGGGAGAAATCAATTCAAAATTTAAGAACCTTCTGCCTCCTCTTTCCCAATGCCCAATGCAATGACTAATTACAAG
The DNA here is from genome assembly GCF_036919495.1 of Nostoc sp. Lineage (GTDB taxonomy): Bacteria > Cyanobacteriota > Cyanobacteriia > Cyanobacteriales > Nostocaceae > Nostoc. Next base: position 89,381 of record NZ_JBALBZ010000079.1, on the reverse strand, counting down.
TTCACATCTTGTTGCTGATACAGGTAAAAATAATGACCTTTAGTAGCCATTAATTCGTGATGGCTACCTTGTTCTATAACCCTGCTATTATCCATCACAACAATCATGTCTGCATTACTTACAGTGTTCAGCCTATGGGTAATAAAAAATACTGTATCACCTTTGAATGCTTTGGCTAAATTGAGACATATTTGCCGTTCTGTGGGATAATCTAATGCGCTGGTTGCTTCATCTAAAACCAGTAATTTTGGTCGTTGTAAAACTGAGCGAGCGATCGCAATTCTTTGTCGTTGTCCCCCTGAAAGTGCAGAACCCCGTTCTCCCACCCGCGTGTTGTAACCGTTAGGTAAATTCATAACAAATTCGTGGGCACACGCAACCTGAGCCGCTTCGATAATTTCTTCGGTTGTCGCATCAGGATTAGTTAGGGCAATATTTTCCTGAACGCTGCCGTCAAACAACAACGTTTCTTGGGGAACTACGCCAATTTGTCGTCGCAGTGAATAGAGTTCAACTTTGGCAATATCATAACCATCAATCAAAATTCTGCCGGACTCAGTTTCGTAAAGTCTCAGCAGTAACTTCATCATCGTACTTTTGCCAGATCCACTTTGTCCGACAATGCCGACAAATTTTCCTGGCTCAAATTCGAGGTTGACATTAGAAAGTTGCAGAGGGCCACTTGTGCCAAAACGGAAGGAAACATTTTCATATTTCACTGCTCCCTTTATCGTGGGTAAGGGTATATTGTAGCGGTCTGTTTCTCCTTCTTGTGGCGTATCGACAATATCGCTTAAACGCTCTAGAGACAAGGCTGTTTCTTGGAAGCTTTGCCAGAGTTGAGCTAAACGCAATATTGGGCTGGTGACGTAACCCGAAATAATTCTAAAGGCAATTAATTCGCCTAAAGTTAATTCTCCTTTGAGTACTAAATAAGCTCCTACCCACAAAACGAGTAAGCTACTGAGTTTGTTGAGAAAGTTGCTGGTAGAGTTAGCAAGGGTGGAAGTTACAACCGTTTTAAAACCAGCAGCGACAAACCGAGCGTAACGCTCTTGCCAAGAAAAGCGCGATCGCAATTCGATGTTTTGCGCTTTTACGGTTTGAATTCCTGACATCACCTCAACTAAATAAGATTGAGTTTCGGCGTTGCGTTCGGCTTTAGCACGTAACTGTCTACTAATGGTTGGAGAAGCAACTAAGGTGATAATCACAAATACTGGAATTGTGCTTAAGCCTACTAAGGTGAGTTGCCAACTGTAAATCAGCATTACACCAATATAAACCAGCGAAAATAGAGCATCTAATCCGACTGTTAAGGCAGTACCCGTCAAGAATTGGCGGATATTTTCTAATTCGTTGATGCGAGTGGAAAGTTCACCCACCGGTCGGCGTTCAAAGTAGCGCAGTGGTAAACGTAATAAGTGGTCAATAATTTGCGACCCTAAACCCATATCGATCCGGTTAGTGGTATCGACAAATAAGTAGGTTCGTAAGGTAGTCAATACGGCTTCAAATAGCCCAACTACTAATAGTAAAACCCCCAAAATATGTAGTGTGCCAATACTATTTTGAGTGATAACTTTGTCGATAATTAACTGAACCACCAGAGGATTCGCCAACGCTGCCAACTGTACGAAGAAGGAAGCGACAAAAACCTCTATCAGGACTCGACGGTGGCGTGACAAATAGGGTAGAAACCACCGTAAACTAAAACGTTCTTGCGGTGTTTGATTAGTTGCACTGAGCAGTAATACCCTAACTTTGGGCGGAAAGTCGGTTGGATCAACATCTAATTGTTCAACCAATTGAGCGGGTTTGCAGCGCACAATTCCTTTGGATGGGACACCCACAACCACGGTATTTGCATCCACTTCATATAAAACGGCAAAATTATCACCATAACGAATCAGCGCCGGTGTCGGAATACGCGTCACTGAGGCGATTGGTAGCTCTAGCAACTGCGCTTTAAGTCCGATTAACTCTGCCAGGTAAGCAGTAACTTGAAACGATATGACACCCTGACGTTTGACTTGCTCAGTTAAGATGCGGCGAACCACTTCTCGACGAAACGGCATTTCTAGATGCTTCGCGATCATTTGGAAGCAGGCGAAGGCTGTATTTAATTCTCCCTTACCACTAAAAAACGGGTATTTTTGTTTTGACGAATTCTTTGAGGTTGGGGGGGCTGTTTGGGGAACTATTTCATCTGATGCGTAGGGGATATCTAATTCTTCTGCGCTATCTGATTTAGTGTTACTTACCGCAAGCACTATCTCATGACTATCTTCCAAGATCAAATCTGACGGATGTATGCCAACCAACCGGGCGGGGTTTTGACTTATGACTTGGATATTGTCTCTGGCATCATCCGATTCTAGGCGATCGCCAGGTGAGAAATTCGTTACTGTACCTCCGCCACTCAAAAACCAGACTCTTTCCCTATCGAGTTGGTTGAATGGAGTTGCCCCTGGAGGTAGGTAATGTATTTTCGCCTGTGGTAGGGCGTTTTCTGCCACTTCTTTAAAATTTAAAGTAGCGAGGGGTTGCCGTTTCCAATACGAGCTGAGAATATCGAAAACTTCCACTAAATAGCTGTGGTTCTTGCGAGCATTGGCAAAATCTGGGTATAAACCCAGAAAACTAAAATATGCCGATGCACTGACGGTTAAACATACTACTTCGGTAGAGGCGATCGCTGTTTCACAAGCGACATCGCGCAACAAACCAATTTCGCCGATAATTTCCCCTGGTTGCAGCAATTTTAGGGTAATTGGCAATTGCGTGTGGGTGTCATATCCCAACAGGCGCACTTGTCCCTCATAAATGATGGTGATGTGTTCTGGGAGACTTTCTTTACCGATAATTTTTTGACCTATCCGATAGCGCCAAGCTTGCACCTGTTCTGATAGGTTAGCGATCGCTGCATCTGGTAAGCAATCAAACCCTTCTATGGTGGTGACAAATTCGAGGAAACTGTTCTTAATATAAGTCATATAAAACAAGTAAAAGTGAGGAATTAAGCCGAAATTATTAGGGAGTATTTCTTATTAACAGTGCTAGTCTTTGCTTTTATGCTAGTCGTGGCAAGACTTATGTCGAATTCCGGTGTCTAAATATGTAAAAGTACAGATGGGAGGTTCGTCTAATTGCAGACCTGTACTTGTATCACACGGTAGCAATTGTTATGCGTTTTTCAAAATCAAGTAAAGTGTAAATACCTTGAGGACAAGCTTTCACTTAGTGAACGTTACATAATTTATACAACTTTTATATAAATATTTAGCATTGTAATTATGTAAAATGGATACTCATCATCAAACTAAGATGCAGAAACGCAGTTATTAAATTTAGCGTTGCCCATTTTAATATATGTAATCAACATGAAACTATCACAAATGCTTTACTAAGTAAATACCCTAATTAAGAATTATGTAATAACAAAAACTTTAAATTTTTAAATTATTTTTTACAAATTCTTCTAGGGATTGATAGTATCACTGATGGCAAAGATGCTAAACTTTCCTTGGTAAACAACGCCATACCAGATTTATGAAAGAATTCTCCATCACTTTTTAGCTAGTTTAATTTAATAAAAATTAACCAGAAAGTAAAGGTGAAGATTTTTTGTCACATTATAGGTATTAACTATTAAATTTAGGAACCAAAGACAATAACTGCCTTCGGTAAATTTACTGATTTAATTAATATCGAGTCTATCTAATCTTCATGCATAAAACAACCCTATCTCACAACCGGGATGGGGTTGTTTTACGATACTAAGTAATTACCTGCGTTTGATATTATGCAGGATTCACACTTAGTTTTACCTGTACAATTATATCGTTGTAATCTTTGTCACCACCATTTGCCAAATCCTCAAAGCCAAAGGTGTTGTTCCCTAACATCCGAATGTGATCTGTCTTGTCTGAGTTAGCACCCAAGAATGCGAAGTAAACATCCTTATTGGCATTGCTATTGAGAATCGCATCGGGAGTACCATCAACAATAATAAATGGTGCAAACAGAGAATCAGCCCCGAAAGTCCCAGTGGAATTTGCTGTCCCTTGGTTATTCACTGTCAAGTCAATGCCTGAAACACGCCCACGCACGGCGGCTTGGGCGTAACCAGCCTGTCCAACGAGAATATCTGCTTTGCCATCGCCATTAGTGTCAATGCCACCATTCTGATCGGCCACCTGATAAAAGCCCACAAAGTTGTTGTAAGAAGCTTCTCTGTTGACTGCAAAGTTAGCTGTTACCGATTGTGCCACACCCCGTAAATCAATCAGTTCCCCTTGATACTGATCTTGCAGACCTGTACCTAAAGTTACTTCTTGATCTGTTGGCTGAATCGTCACAACCAAATTCGGGAAGTTGAGAGAAAACCCTTCTTCTGTGTTGTTATTTGTAGGTGAGGAAAAAGTAACGCTTGAGAAAGAGCTTTTTCCAGATAGTATATCCTGAGTAGTAGTGTTAGATACCAGATAAAATCTGAGTTTGGTATCAGAGTCAAATTCTAGGATGTTTGTTAGGTCGGCAGGATTAAAACCATTCGGCAGATTAGCAAGGGTAGAGAAAATCACCTTGGAGCGCAAAAGAGCCGCTTGCGTATAGCCTTCTGCACCTGGGGCTATGCCGTTAATCCTACCTTGTTCATCGTCAACGGTAAATACACTCAGTTCATTCACCTCTTTGGAGGTGTTGGTTTTAGTCTTGACTGAGAGTCTTGCTTTATCAGTTTTAATGTTCAGCTTAGTCTTGACACCAAAGATATCGTCTGTAATTTTTGTTAGTAGAGGAGTGCCGTCAGCGATCGCAATTGTAAACACATCATCGGCTTTTTCTCCAGCAACATCCTGAGCGGTAACTTTGATGTTTACACTACCTATGTCCCGATTTTCGGGAGTACCACTGAAAGTCCTGGTAGCAGCATCGAACTTCAACCCATTCGGCAGAGGGGTATTGTCAGAAAGAGTTGCAGTATAGGTGAGGGTATCTCCGACATCTGGATCGTTGAAGGTGTCATCTGGTACAGTGAAGCTGAAGAAATTACCTTGGGTGGCTTGTTGGTCAGGGATTTCATTTGCCACCACTGGAGGATCATTGACATTATTAACCGTGATTTTAAACACATCACTGACTTGTTCTCCAGCAATATCCTGAGCGGTAACTTTGATGTTTACACTACCTACATCCCGATTCTCAGGAGTACCAGTGAAAGTCTGGGTAGCAGCATTGAACTTCAACCCATTCGGCAGAGGAGTATTGTTGGAAAGAGTTGCAGTGTAGGTGAGGATATCTCCAGCATCCACATCCGTGAAGGTGTTAGGTGGTACAGTGAAGGTGAAGAAAATACCTTGGGTGGCTTGTTGGTCTGCGATCGGCTTGGACAAGTCTGGTGCTGTCATAATCTTACTGATTAATACTTACTATTTATGAATATCTTCGCCAAAAGAAGAGGATGAAAAAATCAGGCTGAAGTAGTAGAGTTATTTTCTCTCACTACGACAACTCAAAATGCCCTCTTCAGTCCGTGCCGGATATCTTATCACTGTTACACTACCGCAGATCAACGCTACAACGGAAGCGACAATTGAACCACTTAAATATAAAACCTCACCCTGCCTCCCAATACGGTTCAGTTAAGGTGCATAGGTCTTAAAGATCCCCCTTAAAAAGGGGGAAATAGAGCCATTTTTAGCAAGCCTTTTTAAGGGGGGTTGGGGGGATCGAGTCTTATCCGAACCGTATTGCCCTGCCTCCGGCTTGCCTCTTTGTAAGTTCGGAGAGGGATTGAGGGTGAGGTTTTGTACTTTATTAAATCCGCGTTCCTAAGCCACGATGCTAGCAGAGAAAACGAAATCATTTACAGTGAGGCTAGTTGATGCAATTCCCTGCAATGAAACCAACTCTGTATTTCCGATTTTCACGATAGTATCAGCACCCTGTTGCAATAGCCTGAGATTACTGAGGCTAATACCGCCCAGCCCGATTTTATCAATGCCTTCCGCAAAATCAGTCACAATGTTTTTGCTAGCTGGCAGACTGGCGTTAGCAATCCAAAACTGGTCAGCACCAGCACCACCACTCAAGCGATTACCGCCTCCAAGACCTGCAAATAGCACATCATCACCATCACCACCAAACAGAGAATCATTTACATTGGAGAAGAGTTTGTCATCCCCAGAACCACCGTAGAGACGGTTATTGCTACCTTGACTCTTGAGGGTGTCATTACCTGAACCACCGAAGGACAGTTGACGAGTTCCTTCAACTACTGTCAACGTATCATTACCTGCTGCCCCAAACAAATTATTACTACCATTGGCTTCAACTACGGTAATTTCATCATTACCAGCACCACCATCAGCACTAGTGTTGTTAGCAGGACTATTTGCGCCAATCAAGACTTGATCGTTACCGTCCCCTGTAAACACCGAGGAGCTACTGCCGACCACCACCGTGTCATTACCTTTTCCAGTGAAAATTGTGTTACCTTTATTACCCTCTACAAAGTCTGCTCCATCACCTGTGAATAAGGTTTGATTTGGCTTGAGGGCGACATCATCACTACTGGTAGAATCAAATTGAAGGTCTAGTGTTGTCAATCCAACAGTGCGACCATCAAACCCTGCGGCTGTAAAGTACTGAGTATTACCTACACTTTGATAATCTAGAGTTGTTGCTTGACCATTAGTAGTTTCTTCCGAAGTCAAGACTTGTTTAGTGGAGAGAACTGCATTCGGGCCTCCCACTAATGCTTCTGTAATGGCACGACCTTTCAAATCGCCATTACTGGGAATATCTAACCCCAAAATACGAGCAAGTGTAGGCGTTACATCAGCATTACTAACGGGCGCATAGTCCACATAGCCTTGTTTAAAGTCAGGGCCAATAGCCTCCATGTTATTGAAAGTATCACCTCGACCAAAGCTGCCATGCATCCCCTGCCCTTGCTGCAAAGTTGTATCAGCAATTTCTACTTGAGCTTGAGGGTTGTTTGGGTTGCTTGGGTCAGTGCTAAAGGTTTTGAAGTTGATAACTAAAGAGGGAACTGGTGTTTTAGCATCACCTTTTAGCCCGATCGCACTCAGTGGTAAAGCACCTGGGATGTCTCCATAGGCATCATCTACAAAAATACCACTGATGTAGTCTTTTTGTGAAAGCAAATCCACGACCTGTTTAGCAAAGTTAGCATTGCCATTGGGCAGATAAATCAAGTCAGATCCACCATTGGCAGCTACAACTATCTTTGTACCTGGGTCAAGTTGGCCATTAATTACCTGACCTTTACCACCAATTACACCATTCCCAGAAATAGGACGTTGACCTTTTGTGGCATCAACAGTTGCATACTGGATCTGGTTGAGGTTTGGGGGAAGGGTTGTAGGGTTAGGATCGTATAAGGGTAGACCTAGATCGTGAGCCAAATCAATCGCCACAAAACCTGCTGGTAGAAATCCCGGATTTACGCCTTCATAAGTTTGGGTGGCAGCATAACTTGTAGTTTTTGTGCCTTGGCTATCAATAGCTTGTTTGCTAATGGTAGAAAAACCGTGATCGGAAGTAACAATGACATCAGTAGTCTTGTCCAAGCCTGTGCTTTTGAGATAGTCAAGAAGCTGCTTTAAATTATTATCAGCATTCTTAACCCCAGCTTTTGAAGTAGGCCCATTGATACCTGGTGTCAAAGTGTTTAAGCTATCACCCTGATTGTGTTGACTACCATCAGGATCTCTTGACCAGTAAACCAATGCGAATGGTTTACCGTCTTCCTGAAACTTGGGTAAAATTACTTTGGTAGTGGCATCTGCAAAATATTGTTGTTGAGCTACATTGGCATTCAGAGTGCCAGGAGTCGTATTATTACCGGCTGGCTGGACTCGTGGTGTGGGTTTTACATCCAGACCAGCCGCTTGTAAGCGGTTGACAATATCTGGATCGAGTGGAACACCAGAAGGTGAACCGGCGGCTGTAGGGGGAGGTGTTGCACCATTTGTAGTGTCATCAATAATAATTGTATCGGGAGTAGGAATAGTACCTGTAGTACCACCTTCTCGGTTAACTTGGGTAACATCTTGGATGGCAACTGGCCCTAGTTTACCAACTGCTGCTGTGTTGAAACCCTGCGATCGCGCATAAGCTAAGAGTGACTCTTCATCTAAAAAGTTGTTACCAGGAAACTTTTCGTCAATATCCCCCAGAACTGCATCATTTTCAATGAATGGCGTGACGCTACCATTGGCATTAGGACTAGGAAAACCAGTGTAAATAGTGTTGCTAAAGTCACCTGTATCACCAAGATAATGCCCTGTTGCGATCGCAGAAGCATTGGGCGTGGTAAATGTCGGAAACAGAGAATGACTATTGGCGAAAGTTACTCCCTGCTGACGGATGCTATATAAAGTTGGGGTATCAATGGGGTTTACAGAACCGTTACGCAATCCATCAGCAACAAAAATAATGACATTTCTACCGTTGCCGTTTGTATTAGCCATGTCAGTTAGTCCTTAAGTATTGTGAGCTACAATTGATTAATGGCAGCAATTCTATGTCTGTAGACTGAGCAATTAATTACACTCAACCGAAACGAAAAATTCTTTGCTAGAGAAACCTGGGTAGTACTTGGCGACAAAATGCTTGGTATCCACATAAATTAGTGGAGAAAATCAAATGAATATAACTCTGGTGACTTTTTCAAAACATAGTTGTTCAATGTTTAAGAAAGGTTATAAACAAGTTAAGATTTCGGACAAAAAGCAGAAGGCTCTTTACGAACAAAAAGATCCCCGACTTCTTCAAGAAGTCGGGGATCTGCTCCTTTCGGTGGAGAGCAAATCAAATATGATTGCTATATCACTTTCTTGCATTAGCAAAATCGCTACAGCTTAATTAATAAATGAATGTTGAATCTAAGCTGTAATCATGTTTGGGCTAAATGACACTAGCAGAAAAAACGAAATCATTTATTGTGAGGCTCGTTGATGCAATTCCTACCAATGAAGCCAACTCTGTATTTCCGATTTTCACGATAGTGTCAGCACCCTGTTGCAATAGCCTGAGATTACTGAAGTTAATACCGCCCAGCCCAATTTTATCAATGCCTTCCGCAAAATCAGTCACAATGTTCTTGCTAGTTGGCAGACTGGCGTTAGCAATCCAAAATTGGTCAGCACCAGCACCGCCACTAAGGCGATTACCGCCCTGTTGACCAGCAAATAGCACATCATCACCATCGCCACCAAATAAGGAATCATTGACATTAGAGAAGAGTTTGTCATCCCCAGAACCACCGTAGAGGCGGTTATTGCTACCTTGGCTCTTGAGGGTGTCGTTACCTGAGCCACCGAAGGACAGTTGACGAGTTCCTTCAACTACTGTCAAAGTATCATTACCTGCTGCCCCAAACAAATGATTACCACTATTGGCTTCAACTACGGTAACTTTGTCATTACCAGCACCACTATCAGCAGTAGTATTGCTAGCAGGGCCATTTGTGCCAATAAAGACTTGATCGTTACCGTCCCCCGTGGACACTGAGGAGTTACTACCAATCACCACCGTGTCATCACCGCTTCCAGTCACGATTGTGTTATCTTTATTACCCTCTACAAAATCTGCTCCGTCACCTGTAAATAAGGTTTGATTTGGTTGAACAGTAATATCATCGCTGGTAGTGGAGCCAAACTTAATTTGTTCAGATTGAGGTTGACCTAAACCAGGAGCAAGATTGAGGGGATTATCCAGCTTCAACAGAATAATTTCATTGTTGTCTATGACTGGATTTTTAGGATCATTTCCAGGACGACCTGTAGAGAAGGGGTAATTGTTGTCATTAGCTACCAAAATGGTGTTTTTGTCAACAACTAAAACATTTTCAATGGTTTGGAATGGGAAGTCGAAGGTGGTTTTACCGTCCCCATTCAGGTCGTTGGGGTCTTTGATATTTAACAAATCTACAACTTCTTCTTTAGCTACATAGCCATTAGAATCTGTCTTAGACAAGTCTATTTTGTAAATCCTTTTAAATTTAGCCGCAGCCCCTTGATTGTTATCCCGTTCAATAACTAGGTACTCATTATCATTAATTACTGCTAAATCACCGATGGAATTTGACGGATTATCCAATCTGTAGTAGCGTAATTGGTCGCTGTATTTGTGGCTAGCTAAATCAAATTCGTTAATTCGCAAAGCACCAGGAGTATCGCCTTGAACCGTACCCTCTAGCAGCATATAGAGTTTGGTTTTGCTGGCGTTGATTGCTCCACCTTCAAAACCTTTGGAACTAGCTAAATTAGCAAAAGCATCTCCTGAGAGAACGTCGGGGTTTTGTGGCGATCGCACTACATTATACTTAGGATCGTCTCTGAGTTGATCCCGTACTCCATCGGCGATATCTGGGAAATCTGAGAAGAGTGCATCTACCCCTAATTGATAGAACTGCTGAATTTCTAGTGCTAGCTTGCCCTTATAATCTGCTGCTAAGTATTGATCTTCCGCCCGGAAGGTGTAAGGATGAACCTGCAACCCGGCATTGTGAGCATCTTGAACTAAGGTAGAGGGAGGTAATGTTGTTTTATCAGCATCATTGACTACTCCATCGCCATTGACATCATCGGCTTTGCCATCGCCATTAGCATCAGTACCTTTAACGCTAACAATCATCCGCTTCCAAGGGCCAATGCCATCGGCATAAGTGGCAACTTCAGCCAAACCTTCTGGTGTTCGCAAGTCGCCATAAGTGCGAGTGTCACCATTGACTTTCAAATCATAAGGCTGACTCTCGATTATTTTGCCGTTGATGTCAATGTCACTGGCATCTAAAAGTTGGATAAGTGGAATATCCACCCCTGCCGCTGGCATAATGCGATCGTGCAGTTCTTTAAGGTTACTCACTTCAAAGGACTGGATGAAAATGCGACTGGGGTTAGTAAAGTTATTTGCCTTCAGCGTATCGATTAATAACTGACTGATGTTTCTGTTGATTTTGTTCGTGGTTCCTACATAAGTAGCTTCTTTGGCAAAATAAGTCGGGTGCTTAGTTTCAGGATAAATGCCAATCTTTTTACCTGTATCGGCTTCTACTTGCTTAACTAAATCGATGATTTCCGTGAAGGTAGGAATTTCAAATTGATCGTCAAAGGAGTGATCTCGGAAAGGTAGACGTTCTTCGGCGCGTAAAGTCTTGATTTCAGCTAAGGTGAAGTCTTCAGCAAACCAACCTGTAATTGTGTTTCCATCTAAACTTACCGTTTTTTTGCGATCGGCAAACTCTGGATGCTTGTAAACATCTGTGGTTGTGTTGTTGAAATTAACAGTACCATCAGCGTTCAAAACTGCTAAAGCTGGCTCATGGCGAGCAATTAGCACACCATCTTTTGTAACTACCAAATCAGGCTCAATAAAGTCAGCGCCTCGTGCAATTGCTTGCTTATAAGACTCTAAGGTATGCTCTGGACGATAGCCACTTGCACCTCTATGACCAATAACTTTAGGTGCTTCTCCATCTAAAGTTTTGAATCGGTCAGGTGTAGCGATGGGAGCTTCTAATAACTTACCACTGGCATCAAAATGCAGCAGGTAAGGGCCAAACTCGTCTCCCACCCAGATTGTCCCGTCTTTATCAAATACGAATGACTCTACATCAAAGTCTGCACCAGTTAATAATCTTCCAGTAGTTCCTTCATTTACAATTTGGAAAGGAACTTTTTTGTTAGGGTCAGACAGTTGGATGTAGTCTAAAACTTTAACGCTGCCGTCTCCATTTTCTGTCCCTTTAAAATTTGGATCTACACGATTGATTCGCAGTAGAAAATCTGCACTATTATCTTTGCTACCGTAACCATTATCTGATAAAAAGTACAAAGAGTCACTGTTAGCAAATTGGACACCGCTAAAGCCTTGTATTGGCTGTCCTGGGAAAGGCCCCGTTCTGCCATTAGCTGAAACGTCTGCACCAGAAGCTGGCCCATCACTAAAGGTATCAGCAGGTAAAGAAGCAAAGCCGACTAACTCAATTGCCATAATTTAAAATGTTGGTGGGGTATTTGGATTTAACTGCATTACAGGCTATTGAAGTTCTCTCATTAATTGTGGGAAAAATAAATCATGAACTCAGGCTAGAAAACGGTATTACTGGTAAATTTCAGAATTACAAAAAATATAATTTTGGGACTTGCACCCTAAATTAATCAATTATTCAATTACGTCCGCAATTGCAAACTGCGATCTGTTTAGTCAACTACTAATTTGTGTTAGTGAGTAATGAGTCTAGAATCTGAGATTTAGAGAATAGTTTTCCAGGAGAAGATTAAGATAAGATAAAATTACATAGAAGAAATGATTAAGTATTTACATGAAAAAGAATACTTATTAAAACTTATACTGATAAGATTTTGAGATGATAAAGTCAGCCCCTTCCCCACGGGACGCTGCGCGAACGGGGAAGTCAAAAATCAAAAGTCAACATATTTATATTTTAAATGTAACTTAATGTGTTGACAATTATCAAAAGATAAAATTTGACTTTTTGCAGCTTGATTCTGCTAGCGATCGCATCAATTTTATCGTCAGTGTTTATATCATTTGTGAAAATATTTACAGCTAATGAAATGCTTAGATACCCGCTTTCTTAAAGAAGACGGGTATCTCATTGTTCAGGAATAATTTAGGATTGGAATGACGCTAGCAAACAAACTAAGCGACAACGCTAGCAGAAAAAACGAAATCATTTGCAGTCAGACTCGTTGAAATAATTCCTAGCAATGAAACCAACTCGGTATTTCCGATTTTCACCAAAGTGCCACTACATTGTTGCGACAGTGTTAGCTCACTAAATTGAGTTACGCCAACACCGCCAAGCCCGATTTTGTCAATAGCGATCGCAAAATCAGCCACAATGTTCTTGCTAATTGGCAGACTACCATTGGCAATCCAGAATTGATCGGCACCATCACCACCACTGAGGCGATTACCGCCCTGTTGACCAGCAAATAGCACATCATCACCATCTCCACCAAACAGGGAGTCATTGACATTAGAGAAGAGTTTGTCATCTCCAGAACCGCCGTAAAGACGGTTATTGCTACCATTACTCGTGAGGGTGTCGTTACCTGAGCCACCGAATAATGATTGACGAGAACCTTCAATTACTGTGAGGGTATCATCACCATTGCCACCATCAGCACTGGTATTTTGAGCCGGGCCATTTTGACCAATAAATATGCGATCGTTACCGTCATTCCCGAAAACTGAAGAGTCACTTCCTGCAAGCACTGTGTCATCACCGCTTCCAGCCAAGATTGTGTTATTTTTAGTACCCTCTACAAAGTCTGCTCCGTCACCGGCACTAAAGAATTGTCCTGGCTCAAGATTGACAGTATCGCTGTTGCTAGAACCAAAACCATTGGGGAAAGTAGGTATTTGGGCAACAGGATTACGGGGATCGTAACTAGTGGTGTCAATATTTAGAGAATCGGAGAAGGCATTGGCGATATTTTCCCAAGGCACTAGCTTAAAGTTAGAGTTGACATTTTCGCCATCGATAGTCTTAGCAGGTTCATTGGAGCCGTCTTGGGTGACAAATAAACCAAATGGGAAGTTAGGCCCCAGTGGGACGTTAATCACATCAGCCCCATCTGACTCTTGCACGCTGTCAATTGACCCATTGTTACCAATGGCAAAGTTACCCACGTATTCGTTGTTACCTTCACGAGTGTAGGCAACAAAGGTGCTATCACCTTGGCTGGATGCTAGCAGGTAGCCTGTGCCGTTTTTGCCGTAGTAGATGGTCAACCCTTCTGCGTCGTCGGTGAGGTGAGAACCACCCTCAAAACGAACGCGATCGATCAGCTTACCTGTTGTGCCACCGTTTGGTTCTGCCTGGAATTTCCAGATGCCCACATCTTCTTGGGCTATGTAGAGAAAGCCGGTTTGTTGGTCAACCACCATACCCTCTGTTTGGGGAGAACGCCCTGCTGTGGTGGGCGAGGGGATGGTGAACTCCCGCACCAGTTCTGCGCCAATTTGGCCATTACCTTTATCAATCAATTTGAACTGAGCTATGTCTCCAGTTTGGCGGCGACTGGTAAAGACATAGTAATCATTAGTTACAGGGCTACGGTATAAGGTAACACCGTAAGAACTGCGAGTTGATGCGGAATAGGGAGGTTCAAAAGGTGATGCTTGGAAGATAGTACTAATATTGCTATCGGTGATATTTTCCAGATATTGACCGGGAGTGGTGGGGTTGGGGTTAATTTTAAAGATTGCTAGTTTGTCGTTGTTGCGATCGCTAGCTACGGCAATATCAACAGATTGATTGCCTAATTTGAAACCGTATTGCAAGTCAATATTGTTGTAGCGAATGCCACCCGGATTAACTGTTTGCAACAAATTACCAGATAAGTCATAAACCCGCAGTCCAGCATTTTTCACTGAGGTTAATACTAAGCTATCAGCAGAGTTTGTGGCATTAACATAGATGGCAGGATCATCAGCATCAGCATTCTGATCTACAGCAGGTAGCGCTGGATCTTCATCATCAAATAAATTGGGACGAGTTTCTACTGTGGGTGCAGCAGTAGGAACTAAGTCTGCATCCAAAGTGAGAATTTGGGTAAATTGACTTTGGCTGAAGTTATTATCACTTACCAGCACAATCGACTGGCTACCATCTGCTAGTTTTGGCCCAAAGGTAATACCCTCAATGTTATCTGTACCGTTAGGCAAGTTTAAGTCATTTAAATTCAACAGCAGACGTTTTTGAGCGGGTTTGATAGTAGCTAGTTGTTCAGCACTCAAATTATTGAGAGAATCGAAAAAACTAATGTCAGTTGCACCTTGCAAAGAAACTTCGTAGATTTTAATGGTATTGCCTACACCTTCGGCAAAGGAACGTTCTAACGCCAGTAAGGTTCCCCGGTTATCGATCGCTAGTAAATCTGTCAAACCATTGTTACTGGAACCTGTGCTAGGGTTCGGCGCTTGAGCGATAGCATCGGTGATGTAGAGGTATTCTTTTTCTGGTTGTCCACTAACCAGATTGTATTGCAGAATTCGAGAAGGGCTGCCACTGGTGAGTGAAGCCTTTAATCCATCTTGAGAGAGCGCGTTTTCAGTGTCCGTGAATAAGGTTTTCTGGTCGGGCGTGATAGTGAGGCTTTCAAATGCCAAATTATTGTAAACGCCTGATATCTGCGTATCACCTGCATCGATAATACCGTTGTTGTTGGTATCTTCAACTACTGGTAAGAATTTGGTGGGAATAAGTAAAGATCCTACTTCTTGCCCTGTTGTAAGGGAAAATTCCTTAATAAAGGGATTGGTAACACGACCAGCAGTAGGATTGACTTCGCCCTCTGAAGAGATGAAAACATTACCATTGTTAGTTAAAGCAATGCCTTCTGGGTCAAGGCTATTGAGTGCAAAGAAGTTACCATTGCTATCTTTCAGTGGTGTAACATTCGTAAAATTCACTCCAGAATCGCCAGCAGTGAAGGTATAAAAACGAGCAGGGGCAACTTGAGAGCGATCGTCTGAAATAGAGTAGTAGCGGTTGTTAACAGCATCGTAGGTGACACCAGATAATCCACCCACTGGAGTCTGTACCCCATTCACAGTTCCCGCCGCGCCAGTCGGAATAAAACCAGTAACGAAAGTAGATTGCCTCTGAAATCCTAGACGGGGAATGGTTTTACCTGGTTCAGTTGGCCCAGTTTGCACATCTTTAAATACTAAGCGATGGTCAGAACTGGGGAAAGGAAAAGTACCTACCAGGGGAAATGTTGGGTCGGTATTTAGTGGCCAAAATACTCCTGAGTTAACAATTGTCAAGTCAGTGGAGGGTAGCACGTAGTCAGTCCGCAGGTTTCCGGGAGTCGTATCAGCAAAGTCTGCGGTATCAAAACTAGGATTCCCTTTTTGGCTAGTGTTTGCACCACTTTGTAAGTCTGCTTGTTGGGAGCCACCCAGACTGGTAGGGATGACATTAGTATTGATATTGGGATTTTGCAACAGTTGGCGAATAGCGTTGTCAAAACTATCACCATCCAACGGATCTGCATTTTGATCGCCCACAATCACAAAGCTTGACCCAGCAGCAATACCGCCTGTTTTTCCCTCATCATCGTAGATGTAATTGCCTTTACCAGGAGTAATATAGTCTGCCCAAAAGCGGATTTCATCGTGGTTGCGCTTACCATTGCGGTCTTCCGGGCCATCAAAGGTTGGGGGTGTGGGGTGGCTGGCGAGGACATGAATTGTCTCGCCGTTTACCTTAATTGGTACATCCCAATGACTCTTGGAGGAGAGACGTAAAACTTTCAGTTCGTCCTGAGAATACCAATCATTTGGCTGTGATGTTGTAGGATCATCGGGAAGCAAAGCATTGGGCATATCCTTCCAGAGAAAGTTTTGGAAGGTGCGGACGTTGGCAATGTCGATGGGATATTTGGATAAAAGCAACATTCCATATTGACCAGGAAAATTACCGAATCCAAAGGCATCATCGCCATATCCCGGTTCGCCTGGGGTTGTAACTGCCGCACCGTTGTTATTCAAGTCAAAACCAGAGGCAATACCCGTGTTGGAAGGAGCAATGTAAAAATAAGGGTAATCAACAGGAGTTGCACCATTCTGGCTGACTGCAAGGTAATTTTGCTTGAATAACTGAACTGCTTGCTGGGAGTAGTCAAATTCATTGATCAGCAGTACATCCGGGTTGTTACGCTGGATAATTTCCGCAACAGCTTTTGCTTGAGCATTGTCAGGCGTAGACAGATCGGTTACTAGCTGACCTGTTGCGTTGCGATTCAAAGAAGCATTGAACTGAGAAAAGCGAACTGTGCTTGTAGTTATCATAAATTACTGAGATAGATTCCAGACATTGAACAAGAGGCAAGAGAGCAAGGAGGATAGAAAATCACCCTGCGCTTAGGCATTAGACATCTATGCATTAGGTAAAATTTTGACGCGATCGCTTTGAAGTTTCCTTAAAAGCGTAAACATGCAGTGGCTTGTCGTTAAACATCGCTTGAATCTGCATTAAACAAATACAAAGCCAGTATCGGTTGCCAAATTTGTCTTTAGCTTTAACCCATCCTCAACAACAGCAATTAACTCTATTCTGTTGTTGGTAAAAATGCCGACAGCAGACTTTTTACTAGACACGCCTGATATAGACGCTAGTGAGTAATTGCTAGCAACTCCCTTGAGTTCAATCTTGTCCTTGTTCTTAAAGCTGGCAATATCGGCATAGTCACCATTACCGGAACTGGCATAAAAAACTGTTCCAGAAGTGATATCCAGTTCAGTTAGACTTCTAGTGTTTCCATTGCTAGAACACCGATACAGTAATCGGGGAACAAAAGCTACCCAATCGTCGGGTCTACCCCCAGTATTGATACTTACAAATGCAATGTTGCCAGAATTAAATGCCATATCTAAGACTCCTTGATAAATTAATGATGATGCCCAAAAGGCTTAATTCACTTCGGAATATCTGTTGAGTATCGCTACTTTAGCCAAAGGCATTGGCCTTGGGATTTATCCAAAGTTGTCTTTTGTAACAGTTCAAAAGCGATCGCTATGCCCACCACAACCACGATAATTAGTGGGGCGATCGCATCCCATAATCACAAAAGGATGGATGCAAAAACTTAATTCATCCAAAAATTGACTACTATATAGTCAAAAAAATTACATATTTTAGTAGTATTAATCCATATTCAGCAACCTCAAACTATCTCGGTAACATTAAGAAACCGCTAGCAAAAGGTTAAAACAACAAATATTTGCTATGGTATCTCGCCTGCCTATAAAAAAGGCGGACAAGATGCCCGCCCCACAATAAGTAGTTGGATATTTTTATTTGAAAGTAATTTTGTATTAAAAAGTACTACTGTCTATCGAAAATTACCAGGATTTAAGCGAACAGAGTTAGGCTGTGACTGACGACGAATTGCTACTCCACTCCGCAAATTATTTCCAGTACCGCCATCTTTGCGATCGAGGAAAGGTTTTAGATTAATCCTACTTCTAGATGAACTAACCCGACTATTGCCACCGCCTAGAAGTGTGCGTCCTAAATTATATAATTCATTGCCTCCACTACTGCGATCGCCATAGGTGTTAACAGCTATAGTTTGTTGTCCACTGTCAGCAGTAGTCAAGTTCTGGAAAATACTATTGCGGATAACATAGGGGTCTTTCCCACGCGGTACTGTCAGCACAATTCTACAGGTTGGGTTAGCTTCTGTTGTGACGCAGACAATATTTTCGTTATTTTCTGTTGCTGTCTGGAGTTCTTGTAAGCCATCTGGACGATACTGTTCTAAGCGACTGGCAATTGCTGTACAACGTCTTTGTGCGTCCCAACCACCGCCCAAAGCCGCAGGTGCAGCCCAAGCAAAGTATTGCCCTGGTTGACTTTGTGGCTGATACATAACTGTATACTGACCATTGTAAGTCTGACAGGTAAACCGAGTTGTACCGTCAGCTGAGGGTGAAGTTGGTATACCTGTTGACGTGTCTATTGGTGTTGATGTGTCTGTTGGTACTGATGACCCACCTGATGGTACTGTTGGTACGACAACGCCATCGCCAGTAGAATTATATTGCGCCATTGCTACGGAATTGCCCAGACACAAAGATAAGCCAAGACTACCCAAAGATATCAATCGAAGCAGTTGTGATGGCATAAATTCATCCTCCAGCAGAAATAGGTAGGGAACTGATAATTTTAGTGACGAATAATTCTCTGTTTTGATTCACAAAAACGCTATTTTTTTTCCTCTCTTGCTTTTTTCTCTGCGAGTAGCTTTTTCACCCGTGCTTGAATTTCTAGATGACGCCCCACTCCTTCATAGGCGTAACGGTTGTAGCTATTACGGGTAATGAGGTTTTCTAAATAACTAACTCGCTCTTTACCGCCTGGGTACGAAGATAACCAACTAGGAAGAGCATTTTTTTGCTGTTTTTCTAGCGTCACCATTAAGTTACGTAAACTATCAGCAGCGTAGCCAGTGGCAACAATTAGGCGTGTGCCGAGATTATCTGCCTGACGTTCCATGTCGCGGCTGTAACTAAGTGCAAAGAGTTGACCGATAGTGCCGCCCAGAGCAGTTCTGTTGAAGATTTAGGTTCACCGAGTTGGGTTGTCATAAACACCCCTTTTTATTGATTTGTCTTTATTTTATCGGCGATCGCAGTTATTTTACAACGTCGCTGTCTTGGATGCGATGCCTACGGCGGTTAAAGCCAACGCACAGAATTAAAAAACAAAAAACCCCGGCGAAACTAACCGAGGTAAGAGAGAGAGGTACGAATGACGATGAGATATAGCGATACCGAAATCTAAAAAATCTTAGCTAACACTAAAACCAATCAAAACTATAGTTGTGACAATTAAAGTTGCAAAAAGAGCCTGTAAAACATATTTACGTTGTTCCCAAATTGCCGGGTACTGGGCGTAGTACATCTTGGGTTCAGCTGCGTAGTTATTGATAATGCCGTCTTCATTTACTGTGGTATACATAGTTTTTTTTCTTTTTTGTTTGTTTATGTAACTAAATTTAACAATATTGTTACAAAACGTCAAGAGGACTTGACAAAAAAAGTCTGATGGTTTTAATAAAATTTGCTTATCAGGCATCAGAGATTTAGGCGAAACTGCTCCAGCCGCCGAAAGCACCATACAAAGCAAAAGAGTAGAGACGCGTTAGCGTAACGATTTCGTGTCTCTACTAGTAATCGCATTTAGCGCTTGTAATATTGCAATCATTTTTGGATGAAGTAAAATCTACATCTAATTCTTCATCACCGCATCCAAAAGCACATTAGCATCAAAGCGGACTACATCTGTGCAAGGTAGCCCAGTTTCTGCTATTGTTTGAGCGATCACATCCTCTGCCGCAGACTGATCTAAATGGGCTGTGTTAAGAGCTATACCAACTACAGGAACACTTCCAAAAGCACCACCAGCACTAGCAACAGTTTCATAAAGCCGAATCACTTCTGGTAAAGGTGGAATTAGTACATGGGGATGATTACGTACATGAACTTGTCCCGCACGATGTGCTAACAGCAGTTGGGTTGGTTGCGAACCACGGATTAGGGGTAAGGTTGCCGTTGAACCAGGGTGTAGCAGTGAACCTTGTCCTTCAATGTGCAAAATGTCGTGGTTTTTGCCATAGCGCATAACTATCTGTTCCACAGCACCGGCGGCAAAGTCTACGCGCACGGCATCTAAAGCTACGCCGTCCCCTTCTAACATCACTCCAGTTTGACCGGTGGCGAGGAATTTAGAACGCCAACCTCGCTGTTTTGATGCCCAATGTAACTCTAGACTAGTTGACATTTTACCGATCGCCATGTCGGTTCCCACTGTCAACACCCGCCGACAGGAAAGGGTACGTGCCATTCCACTAGCAACACTTATATTAGGTGGCTCTTTGCGTACATCCCAAATTACTTGCCCTGGTTTTAACAGTGCATTTAACTCTGGTATGTTCGCCATTGGTGTATGTAAACCATTTACCAGCGACATTCCAGCTTCTAGAGCGCTTTTGATTTCCACCCAGTAATCATCTGGTACAGCACCACCTCCTGGAGCAATGCCAATTACCAAGACTTCTGGCTTGTATTCAAGGGCTGCGGCTACCGATGCTACTATTGGCACATCACGCTTGATATTTGTTAATTCTGATAGGGATTTGCCAGTACACTGGCGATCGATTACAGCTACGATTGGGGCTTCACTATAACGTAAAATTGCTAGCCCTGTTTTGCCGTGATGCCCAGTAATTCCTTCATGTAGCAAGATAGCTACTCGTTGATTAAGTGATAGACGCACTGTGTTGTACCCCCAAACCTGGTAAATCGTTTGGCAAAACTTTTCCTTCTTTTAGCAATGCACCCGTAAAGGGATCATCGATTAAATTCAGGTGACTGTCTAAATCTAGATAATCAGCTAGTGGCGCTAGTTGTAATGCTGCTGTATTAGCTAGCGAACTGTCAGAATAACAACCGAACATTACTTGCAACCGATATGCTCGCGCTGTATGTACCATTCGCATTGCTTCGGTTAGTCCCCCTGATTTCATCAGTTTGATATTAATACCATCCACGTAGTTTGCTAAATGAGGAATATCGGAGCTTGTGAAGCAACTTTCATCGACAAAGATGGGCAGGGGAGAGTGTTCTTTGAGTTTTGCTAAATATTTTTCCTGCCCCCGTGGCAATGGCTGTTCTACATATTTTATACCTAAATTAGCTAGCCAATTGCACATTGCGATCGCATCCTCCAAGCTCCAACCACCATTAGCATCAACGAAAAATTCTAGTAATGGTGCTTCTTCTCGCACTGCTAAGAGCATTTTTTTATCTGCATCTATGCCATCTGGACTACCTAGCTTCACCTTGAAAAGGCGGACATCAGTAAATTGTAACCAGTCTCGCGCTCTCGCCCTAGCTCCTTCAGGCGAATTAATCCCAATTGTGACAGAAGTCGGTACTATTGTGTTGCGATCGAGTCCCCAAATTTGCCATAAGGGTAATCCTACGCGCTTACCCAACCAATCGTGCATTGCCATATCTAACGCCGCTCTTGCAGCAGAAGGAACCTGGTTTTGTGTTAAAACTTGCTCAATTTCCTGTCGCTGTAAGGGGCTGAATGCTTGCAATAGCGGCACAATTTGCTGTAGGGCGTCTTTGATTGCATCAGTTGATTGTCGATGATTACCCACGCCAAATGGTGATGCCTCCCCCCAGCCTTCGATGCGATCTTGTGAAATTCTCACCCATACATTAGTTGTCTGTGCCGTTGTACCTCGACTAATAGTCAACGGAAACCTTTTGTTGACTGTAAATAAATTTATATTTATTTGCATATTTGTTATACATCTTATGTTATGAAAGCCAGTGTAAGTTCAAAGTTTAGATTCTTAGATGTATCTGTTATACTTTTTTACATTCATTGCTTAATGACTAAAGGTTTTATACATTACTTTTATTTATGAACGACTTAAAAAAATGGAAGATTTTAAACTCAAAAATGGTTTTAGATCATCCTTGGTGTCAGGTGAGGCAAGATGAAATAGAATTACCCAATGGTAAAATTATAGATGATTATTTTGTCAGCATTAAGCCTGACGTTGCGATGGTTTTACCTATTACTAGTAAGAAAGAGATAATTTTTGTCCGGCAATACAGACATGCCGTAGGTGAATTTTTCTTAGAACTACCAGCAGGGAGTTTTGACCCCACAAAAGAAAGTGCAGAAGTAGCGGCAATCAGAGAACTTACAGAAGAAACTGGTTATATTCCCCAAGAATTTAGAAAAATTGGAATTTTATACGATAAGCCGAGCAAAGATACGAATCAAATACATTTATTTTTAGCAGAGAATGTGAGCAAAGTTGGAGAGCAGCAACTGGATATTACAGAAGAGATTGAAGTTGTATCAATTCCTGTAGAATCAGTTTTAGATAAAATTATTCAAGGAGAGATTTCTGTTGCAGGAACTATAGCGGCTCTCTTCTTAGGTTTAAAGTTTATCAATTCTCAATAATCAATATAGCTTTTTTGGCTTTAACAATAATAATGCTTGAGACAGGTTTAAACTTTGCACCATTTGGCATTGATACGCGATTTCCCTGGCACAATTTTTATAAGTCCTTTGTTCCGCAACCTATAAAAAATATTTTTCATTACTGTACCTGATTCGATCCCAGTCACTTGTCGAGCAATACGATTATCTATTTCTTCATGATCTACAAGATAGTCTATAACTAGTTGCTCATACTTTCTTACACCTACTGTTCCTAATCCAGCAAAGTAGTAGTTATAGTTTGGATCACCTAGAATGATTACTCCTAGAGTTTTTGCAGATTTTCATAATGCTGATGCTGAAGGGCGTTTGCGTTTGAACTGTATTGGTACAATCGAAGACTTGGCGAATCAAAGTATTGAGCTACGAGATGGGCAGTTACTCACTATATATAGCGAGGATTTTGAAGTTGATGGAGTGGTGCAGTTCTCCGAAGAGGAGAAGTTGTGGGTTGCTGACATTGATTGGGAGCGAATCTGACAAGTTGAAGATTTTGTTGTGCAGGCACAAGTTTGAGTATGCACGCCACCTAACCTAATTTTTTAGTTTTTTATCTTGCCCATTGCTGCAAAATATAAGCATAAAAGGCCTCTTTATTTACCTTATCCATTGCATAGATTTTTCGACCACCAGAAACTACTTTAGTCCGCCCTTGACTAAGACCAGTGGTGATAATTTCTGTTTCCCATTCGCGCAATTGATAAAATTCTGGATGTCCCAGATAAGCTGTTGCTAAGACATCCCAGAAATAATAATCTTGGGGGATAACTAGTGCATAACATTGTCCGGCTAAATCAGAAATGGGATAGTGGCGTTGTCGTCCCATTTTGTATACTAACTCCGATGTGACTGGGACATTGTTAGTTAAATCCAAAGGACACATAATAATTTCAATTTGGGTTTGCCATACCCGTGCTGCTGAAATTGCGTCCCAATAAACATTCCATTCGGCAGAACCATCTTGTCCCGCTTCCAGACTTTTTTCCACATTACCACCAACATTTAATGCTCCCCCCATCCACACAATTTTGTGAATCTTGGCTTCAATATCGGGTGCTTTATCTAGAGCCACTGCAACCGTGGTCAACGGGCCAGTTACCATCAACGTTACGGGGTTTGATGCCTCCCGCAAGACCTGTATCATGAAATCTTGACCTGTTTCGGCAACCAAAGGCGTAGTGATGGTTTCGCTTTGATTGAGAATGGGGAGATGGTCAACGATAAACGAATCACGGCGATAGAGAGTAGGAAATGGATTGATACCGCGCACAGTACTTTCTGCTACTGGGATATGAGAAAATCCCATCAAATCTATAATTTTACGTGTGGCGCTAACAGCTGGTTGAATGTAGCAATCTGCTGGAGTGACGACAACACCAAGGAGTTCAATATGATCCATCGTCAACAGCAACATAGTTGCTAAATAATCATCTACGCCGCCATCGTGATCCATTAATACTAGTTGTTTTGTCATAAAAGGAGAATTAAGATGGATGAGTTTATGGAAGCTGCTATTCAAGAAGCAAAACAAGGCAGACAAGAAGGTGGAATTCCCATTGGTTCGGTTCTCGTCAAGGATGGGAAAATTCTCGGCAGAGGACATAATAAACGTGTGCAAGACGCAGATCCTGTCACCCATGCGGAAATTGATTGTCTCCGCAATGCTGGGAGAGTTGGCAGCTACAGAGGTACAACACTTTATTCAACTTTAATGCCGTGCTACCTCTGCGCTGGGGCAGTGGTGCAATTTGGGATTAAGAAAGTCATCGTCGGAGAATCCAGAACTTTTCCTGGTGCTAAAGAATTTATGGTATCTCACGGTGTGGAAGTAATTGATCTTAATCTTGATGATTGTGAACAAATGATGAGTGAGTTTATTGAAATTAACTCCGAACTTTGGAACGAAGATATCGGTAATTAGTTAGGAGACGCGATTAATCGCGTCTGTACAAAAGTTGCCGATGTCTCGGTGACTTTTGATAGGATAATTATGGTAGGAGCGATCGCTATCTAAAAAGTCACCAAGCTTTTAACTCAGGCAAAAAAGTTACCTTCACACGGACACTCATCACTCCTAACCTAGCAAAAGTGTGCTGTTATTATCAATCAGCCTCAGAGTTGCATTAGTAGCCATACCGGGGTTTGGCTGCGCTAATGCACCATAGGACTGAATGTAACGCCGCACTTCTAGGGGAAAGTGGGGGTAATCTAATATTGCATCACCATTGGCAATAGTTGCCCAAAACTCGCGCAAACTAGGAGCTAATTCTTTTGCCTGTGATAATGGTAAATTTAATGGAGAGTGAGTTAGTAGCTTGATCAGGAAGGGAAAAGAGCGATCGCCCATCCACTGCCGTGATGACTGTTGCAAGTCGGGGAAATCAGGCACTGACTCAACCCGATGAGATATAATTTGCAACGATTCTTTACCTTGGTTATCCCGATGAAACTCTAGCACCCGATAAGGGTGAGGATAGCTTACTAAAGAGCCAGTGGTAATATCATATACTCCATCTGAGTAAGCAATATCTTGAACGTGCAAATGCCCCGTAAATACTAGTTTGACTCCGTAGCGCCTTAGCAACTGCAATAGTTCTGTTGAATTGGACAACATATAGCGATTTGCTAGTGGATGGCTCGATTGATTGGGTAAATGCTCCACTACATTATGATGCACCATTACAATAACTAATTCATTAGCAGATGCCGCCAGCACCTCTTCTAACCACTGTAGCTGTTTGGCATCCAAACACCCCACTTGCTCACCTTGGTCATTAAAGGAGTTAGAATTTAGTCCAATCAGCTTAACTCCAGGCAATAACTGACGAATATAGTACATCTGTTGTGGATCTTCATAGCCATACTTCGTGTAATAGTAGGGAAAATCCGCAAAAGCAATTGATTGCTGATCAGCTAACAGCACAGGAACGTCATGATTGCCAGGAACAACATAGACGGGAAAAGGTAGCTTGGCTAAACATTGTTGCAACCAGGCGTGGTTTTCTGGTTCGCCGTGCTGGGTTAAATCTCCTGGCAATAGCAAGAAATCTAAATCGAGTTGTGTTAAATGTTCTAGTACACTTTTAAATGCCGAGATACTGACTTCTACTAGGTGAAATCGATTGGGATGATCCCAGATTGTGTGGGGAAGTGCCAGGTGTAAGTCACTGACTACCGCAAAGCGAAAATTGAGAGTCATTGATTTATGAAAATGTTAAAAGCAGAGGTTAAAACAAGCCTTTTTCCAAAAGTATAACGCTTGCTTTGTTTCGCTGCTCAGGAGTGCATTTACTTAACATTTGTATACATTGAGCAGAGATTACACGCTATGCTGACAATTAATTTTAAGGCTGAATATAACTATTAATCTGCAAAAATTATCAGAAATTTGATTGCTAAAACCCGGAAGTCAAACGCTCAGTTATTCCGGTTCTCGACTCGATATTTCTAAAAGGCGCTTCAACAAATTTTCTGTTTGTTGAGCAGTAGATAGCTTTTCTTGCCTATCGCTTGTTCAGCATAGCGAGCAATCTTGGATTAGTTATTAAGAATAAGAAAAAGTACTGCCACTGAGGTTGCCAATTCGGTTATCATAGTGTTTGGCGATGAATTTACCTACTAGATCATCAGACTTGATAACCTTATTTGAATTCTGTTGGGGTGTGTCAAAGTTACAAGCGATCGTGCTGTAGTCTACTGTGGTCGTGGCATGGCTAGAGTTATCGTTGTAAATGCCACCACCCTTGCCAGACTCTTCTTTACCAGAACTAAGTTCGATCCCGAAAGCTTTATTGTGCTTGATAGTGCTGTTGCCCACCGTTAGGATGCCCTCATTGTAGATGCCACCGCCAAGGTGTGCCTGATTGCCATTAATGGTGCTATTTATCAGCGTAAAAGTGCCTACAAAGCTGGAGGTCTGCATAATGCCGCCGCCGTATAACGCAGTGTTGCCACTAATGGTGCTGTTACTCACGGTTATAATATCGCTACTGCTGTTGATGCCGCCGCCGCCGTATGACCTGTTGCCACTAATGGTGCTATTACTCACGGTTATAGTCTCGCTACTGCTGTCGATGCCGCCACCAAATGACGCAGTGTTGCCACTAATAGTGCTGTTATTCACCGATACTAATACAGTACCATTGGTGTTGATGAGAGTACCACTGCTGTCGATGCCGCCGCCAAATAACGCAGTGTTGCCACTAATGGTGCTGTTGTTCACGGTTATAGTGTCGCTACTGCTGCTGCTGATGCCGCCGCCGTATGACGCAGTGTTGCCACTAATATTGCTGTTATTCACGGTTATAGTGCCGTCAACGTTGTTGATGCCGCCGCCATCCACTGCTGTGTTGCCAGTAACGGTGCTGTTGTTCAGTGTGAGGCTGCCGCCATAGTTGTTGATGCCGCCGCCATTGTCTGCTGTGTTGCCAGTGATGATGCTCTTGTTCAGTGTGAGGCTGCCTCCAATTTCAATGGAGATGGCACCGCCTCCTCTCAGCCTCTCGATTATATCATTTGAGAGGCCACCGACTCTTCCGGCTTCATTGTAGTTGTCATTGTAGCTATTGGTAATAGTCAGCCCATTGATTGCAGATGTTACACTATTGCCGATGTCAAACACACGGTCAGCAGTATCATCCTTAATAGTTAGTAAGCTGGGATTTGTACCTTGAATGGTCAGGTCATCTGTGATACTCAGACCACTACCAGTTAGACTGATAGTATGAGCCAGCCCATCAGTAAACAGTCCACCAAAATTGATCATGTCTTTTCCTGTTAGGGCATTGGCATCTAGAACTGCCTGCCGTAGCGAACCTAGACCACTGTTGTTAGTATTAGTGACGGTAAATGTAGACATTGCTCTTACTCCAATTTTTTCTTCTGTTGTATAAAATTGATATCCAGACTCATGTTGATATTATTACGAATATGTAAGCATTTTTTCTACTGCTCACCCGTAGTGAGAGGTCAAATTGAAAAACTGCGATCGGATTGCTAACCCCAGATTTCTCAAGACAATTTTCAAAACCTTATAAAATCTGGCATTGCATAAATGCGAGATGAACTTGCGGGTGAAACCATTGATAATTGGTTCCAAATTGGGCGAAATCATCCCATGATTCAGCAACGCCTAAAATCTAAATTCCACGTTTTCACACTGCATCAAAAAATAACTCATTAAAAATGCCCGAATGCTCCCATGTTTATCGTCTAGTGGTCTGTCAAATTCATTTTGACGATTAGGGAGACGCAATAAATCGCCGTCTCTACAGGAAATCTATCCGTCAATTATTTCTTGACAGACTACTAGTGCGGCGGAAATAAAGCACGCATTAAACAGCCAAAACCTTGCCCTTATAACTCACATTCCGCACTTCAATTAGCGTAAACTGACAGTTAGGGAACTCCAAAAAATAAATTATCCCAATTTCTGGACTCAACACTACTGTTTTTCCCCCTGGTCCCTGCCCCCTGCTCCCCTGCCCTAAATGCGATGGGATATTTTTTTAGTTGGAAGTCCCTTAATGGGTAATAATTCAATAGTGTTAGCGGCACGAAATACAATCGCTTTCTTTGTTGGATTCTCTGCTACTCCCGTTTTCGGTAAAATAACTTAGCAGATCAGCAAGGAACAGGTTCAGGATCATGGCTCAAGCTAGTATTGGGATTATTGGTGGTAGTGGTCTGTATAAAATGGACGCACTCAAAGATATAGAAGAGGTGCATATCCAAACCCCCTTTGGTTCACCATCTGATGCTTTGATTTTGGGGGCTTTGGATGGTACAAGGGTAGCTTTTTTGGCGCGTCATGGGCGCAATCACACGCTGTTACCCTCTGAGTTACCGTTTCGCGCTAATATCTATGCGATGAAGCAATTGGGTGTGAAGTATTTAATTTCAGCTAGTGCTGTGGGTTCCTTGAAGGAAGAGGCGAAACCACTGGATATGGTGGTGCCAGATCAGTTTATTGACAGAACGAAAAATCGAATTTCAACGTTTTTCGGTGAGGGAATTGTTGCTCACATTGCTTTTCGCGATCCAATTTGTAAGAACTTGGCTAGTGTGTTGGCAGATGCGATCGCATCTCTCAATTTACCAGAAGTTACTCTCCATCGCGGCGGTACTTATGTGTGCATGGAAGGGCCAGCTTTTTCTACCAAGGCGGAATCGAATCTTTACCGCAGTTGGGGTGCAACAATCATTGGGATGACAAATTTACCAGAGGCGAAGTTGGCAAGGGAAGCCGAAATTGCCTACTCAACTTTAGCGCTGGTGACAGATTATGATTGTTGGCATCCAGACCATGACAGTGTGACGGTGGAATTGGTAATTGGCAATTTGCTGCGGAATGCTGTGAATGCTCAAAAAGTGATTCAAGAAACTGTGCGGCGGTTAAGTAAAAATCCACCGCCGAGTGAGGCGCATTCGGCGTTACAGTATGCAATTTTGACTCAGTTGGATAAAGCACCAGCGACGACGAAGGAAAAATTAGGGTTATTGTTGCAGAAGTATTTGTAATATAAGAATTCAGAATCCAGAATTTATAAGACTTGGAAACCCCAATTTTATAATTTGAAAAAAATTAAGCAGCCTTACTACCCTTGATTTGCCAGCCATTCTGATTTCTAATTTTTGTACAGACGCGATTAATCGCGTCTCCTGAATTCTTACAAAATAACTAATGACAAATGACAGACAAGACCTCGCTGATATAATACCCATCTATGTTTGATAACGTCTGTCGCTTTATTAGCAGAGTCATTTTCAGCCGATTTCGCCACCTGGTTACTTGGCGAATCTATTGCACTTACCCAACTCAGTCCATCAGAATTATCCCTCGAACCGATTCGAGCAGATGCGTTAATTCTGTTACAGTCAGATGAAATTGTTCTGCATATCGAATTTCAAACCGAAGCAAAAACCGAAATTCCCTTTCGGATGACTGATTATCGATTAAGGGTGTATCGCAGATTTCCCCAAAAGCGGATGCATCAAGTTGTCATTTACCTGCAACCCACAACATCTGAATTAGTCCAACAGACAGCTTTTGTTTTAGAAAATACCCGTCATGAATTTGGAGTCATTCGTCTTTGGGAACAACCAAGTGAGATATTTTTAAATACTCCTGGTTTGTTACCGTTTGCAACCCTCAGTCAAACTGAGGATAAAACGCGAACATTACAACAGGTTGCTGAAGCTATTGAGCAAATAAACGATACCCGAACACAAAGTAATATTGCTGCGTCAACGGCAGTCAAATCTTAGGGTTAGTATTAAACAAGGAACTGATTAAAAGGTTATTACGGAGTGATGCTATGCGCGAGTCTGTAATTTATCAGGATATCCAGCAGGAAAAAGCTTTATCGATTGTTATCCGACTACTTCGCCGTAAAGTCGGAACTGTTCCACCTGCACAGCTATTGAAAATCCAAGCTTTAGACTCAACACAGTTGGATAATTTAGCAGAAGCTTTACTTGATTTTTCGAGTTTAACTGATTTAGAAGCTTGGTTAGCGCAAAATCAAGGTTAGTACAGCAGAATTGGGGAATTTTCCGAGTCAGAATAGTTACTTAAATTAGAGTAACAGCGATCGCTACTACGGGCGTAGCTGTGGCACTATTATCTGAAATCATACAGGCGATCGCTCATTACTAAAATCTCTTTGTGTCTCCCCGTCTTTACCTTGCTAAGGAACTCTTTGGCATCGCATTTCCTGAGGTAGTTCGATATTTGTTAAAATTATGTAACATTAGCATAAATTTTCAGTGAAATTACTGTAATAACTTTTAATTAATATGTCAGTTGCTGTACTATTCTGATGTCATGCTACGGTTAAAAAGTTAATTTATATGACATTTGCACAAAAGTTACCAGTGTCTATGCTTGGTGCAGCTTTAATTGCCTTGGGCACAGGGCAAATAGCGCAAGCAGTACTATTAGTTAAATCAGAGTCAGCTGTGGTAAATCTTGATGCCAAAGAAGTTTTATTTACTATAAATTTTAATAGAGCGCCGGACTTTTTCACAGTTGATGAATTTGATAGACAAGCCGACTCTTTCCAATACTATGTTGAAGCAGATGGGGAATTCCCTATATTTAGAGGCTCTCCATACTATAGTGAACTTGAGTCAATTATTCGCGGAGAAGAGATTCACGTTGCAGGTGATATTCGGATACGTGATGTCTTCTCAGTTGGCCCATCGGAACCAAATTCAGGAGGCTGGGGTAACATCCGTGGTTCAGTACCATACAGCCTTGATGGCACTGTGCTGAAATTTTCAGCACCTCTGCAATTTATTGGTGATTCAGACGGTTTGTTTAGCTATCGGTTAGAGTTGTACGAGTTTGGCGGCTGGAATGGCCTTACAAACGAAAATAAGTCTACTATTGCCAGTGTTCCCGAACCTAATTTTGCATTGGGTGCATTAACTTTTGGAGCATTAAGTTTAGGCTTACGGCGCAAGCGTAAACATAAATTAGCTCCTAGTCCTGTAAATCAATATGGTTCAGTTAAGGCTTAATTTCCTAACTCATTAAAAAAGGGAGAACTATACCAATACTCTTCAGTAGAGACTTTGCAATGCAACGTTTCCAAAATTAACGTAAGCTAGTTTTAACACCTCGCCATCCGTGCAAAATCGGCATAATAAACAATCCCCACGCCAAACCCGTAATTAACCCAAAAGGCGTAACCAGATAGTTATTAAAACTCCACAAATCGAAAATCTGTGCTGCTAATTCCAAAGGATAAGCCATCATTAGCACACTAGCTAAAGCCACACCACTCCAGCCATACTGACTTAACCAGTAAAAACCATTACCACCAGTTACCCCATACAACAGACGAGTAATCAGCAAGCCCGTTACAGTACCGTAGCACCGCATACACACAGCCATAATAAACGGTGGTGCTAAATCTAACCCCATATCTGGTTGCGGACATACATGATTACCCATGAAATAAATGATGTCCGCAATCCCAGGAAGCAAAGACACTCCAGACGCAGCCAAAAAGGGAGCGATAGGTGGGCCAAAAACCATCCCTACCAACAAGAAATCAGCAATCAAACTAACCCAATTAACCTGCAATTCAATGAAAGCTACTCTTGTCATTTTCCTTTCTTTGCGTCCTTTGCGTCTTCGCGGTATCCTGCGGGAAGCCCTACGGGTTCGCCAGTTCCTTTATGCCGGGGAACCCGTCCACCGGACTGGCTCACCGTTTTACGTCTACGTTCTCCTAACCTACCTTATTAACATAAGGACTTGTCAACTTATCCAACTGCTGAATCAACAGACTCAAGAATAATCCCACATCTGTCACTACACCCACCGATTCCACAGAACCGCGATCGCTTAACTTAGTTACCACAGCTGGATTAATATCCACACACACCATTTTCACCCCCGCCGGAGTCATATTTCCTACGCCAATGGAGTGCAGCATCGATGACAGCATCAAAATCATCTCCGCACCTTCTAAGTGTTTTGCATATTCCTCCTGTGCTTGAATCAAATCCATTACGGTATCAGGCAAAGGCCCGTCATCCCGAATCGAACCCGCAAGCACAAAAGGTACATTATTGTGGACACACTCATACATCACGCCACTTTTAATTGCCCCCGCCTCTACAGCTTTGGGAATGCTGCCATAACGGCGGATACTATTAATTACCTTCAGGTGATGGCGGTGTCCACCATGCACAGCGATACCCCGCTTCATGTCTACACCCAAGGAAGTGCCCATGATATTTTGCTCGATATCGTGAACTGCGATCGCATTACCACCGAGCAACGCTTGCACGTATCCTTCCCGAACCAGTTGCGCCAAATGTTCACCGCCACCAGTGTGAATCACCACCGGGCCAGCCGTGACAACTACCTTACCACCAGCATCGCGGATTTTTCGCAATTCCCAAGCTACTTGCTCAACAACCAATTCCACGCGCCGTTCGCTGGAAACCCCTGCCGACATAAAGCTGAATTCTTGGGTGCTGCGGAGTTCGCGCGATTCAGTTTTGCGGATGGTGCGGATACCTAGCACGTCTACAATTACCTGTTCGCCAACTTTTAAATCGCGTAGTATTTTACACCGAGCAACAAAGCCATTGGTAGTTTTAGTAATTGCGATCGCGCCATCCATCCGTTGATTTTCCACCTTCACCCACTGGCCATTAATTCGGACTTCGGTGGGATAAATTGTACTAACGTAGAAATCATCAGGTGCAACGCCGTCTTGAATTACCGGCTCCAGTTTCGCGTCTCGCTCATCATGGGGTAAATCTACAGCACCCAAATCAATCAACATTGAGATGATTTCTTCCATCACCTCATGGGATGGCGCTGATACCCTAACCTCTGCGGCTGAGGTACTTTGGCGCTGTTCTCCTAAGTTAAAATTTAGGACTTTGAAGCTTCCTCCAGCGTCTATAATCAAATCCAAAGCGCGGTTAATTAAGCCTGCATCGAGCAAGTGTCCCTCCATGCGAATGACACGGCTTTCTACCGAGACATTGGCATGAATTTCATCTCTAACTGGTTCTGTTACCCGCAAAGTTAAACATTTAGCCGCACCGCCAGCTTTGAGAAATTCGGTAAGCGGTGTTTCCAGCACTTGGAAACCGGCATCTGCAAGGCGGGTTTTCAAAACATGACTCGCCTTGTTCATGATGACGATGCTATCTACATTCACCGCATTACAAGCGAAGTTGACTGCATCAGCCTCTTCAAGTGCAATTCGCTTTTCGGGTGCGACTCGCATTTCGATTAAGCGGTTGGAATAAGAATCAAAAGCGCCTGGATAGTATAGCAAATAGCCATTTGCTAGGGGACAAAAACAGGTATCCAAGTGATAAAAACGTTCGTCTATGAGTCGCAGGGATAGCACCTCAATATCCAGCCATTTAGCTAAATAAGGGTGAGAATCTAATTCTGAGCGGAAACCGTATCCCGCCCATAACCAGCGTCCTTCTCGATCCAGCAGTGCGTCCCCTGCTCCCTCAAAGGGCAAATCTTTGGGAAGTTCATTAACTGTATAACCATTTGCCTCAAACCATTGTTTGAAGAAAGGCTCCTCTCCCTGACGTTCTTTGTGCAAAAAGCGACTGAGGACGACATTAGTCCCCAGTACTAAGCCAGCGTTGGCAGTAAAAACCAAATCTGGCCAACCTTTTTCAGGTGGTACTAAGTCTACAATGGCGTGTTGTTTAAGGATCTGGTGTAGTCCCTGCCACTGTTCCACGGCGCGATCGCGCGATGACTTGTGAATATTCCCTTCCATCCAAGGATTAATCACATAGTCTACATCGTAGTGGTCAGGAGGGCACATCAAAAAGCGAATACGGGAAGTCATAAAAATCTTACAAGCGTTTTATATACTAGCTTATTTGGGATACAGATTTTCGATTTACTGACATTCGGTAGAATCTGTTACTAGAGCTTCTATCTTTTGATAGTTGAAGGCTTTACAAAAGGTTCACTATTAATTCTATTACTGGAAGATGGTAATTGGTCATTAGTCATTGGTCATTAATATTCTCCCCCTGCCTCCTCTGCCTCCCCTGCTTCCCCTGCCCCCCTACCTCCCCTGCCCCCTGCCTCCCCTGCCTCCCCTGCCCCCTGCCCTTTAAATATTGCTCGTAGGTTAAAAATTAATATCAATTAGCCCAATAAGTGGCACAATTAGAGCCAAAATATACTTTAATTAGATGAAAAATTAAGTATATACATATACTGCTGCCGCTTATGTCATCGCCCCTTGAGCGCCCGCTAAAATTTGAAATCAGACTGCCATCCTCCCATCCTCATTTATTAGAAGGGCTAGATATATGGCTGCGCTTAGGTTTGATATCCGATGCCCAAGTTAAGCAGCTATGCCGAGAATTCTTGGTGTGTACGGTGGTGTTGCAACCCCAGCCCGAAGCCGAAACAAAGGTAGCTTTTGTAACTTCTAGTCCCGTGCAGCAGTTGCCTGTAGTAGCTTTACAATCTAGTAGCCGTAGACAACCAGAGCAAAAACAAGCTAAACCCAACTTTATCAGCACAATGTTGCAGTCCTTGGGGGCAGAACTGAGTGTGCGTTGGCTGCTTTTTCTAGGGGTATTCTTGGTAGTAGTGTCCTCTGGGGTACTGGCTGCGAGTCAGTGGGAGAGGTTTCCGGCCTCTGGACAGTATGGAGTTTTATTTGCTTATACTTTGACTTTCTGGGGATTAAGCTTTTGGGCAACTAGGCAAAGCAACCTTAGATTGACGGCTCAGACATTGCTGATTGTCACCCTTTTGTTAGTGCCAGTAAACTTTTGGGCAATGGATAGCTTTCGAT
This sequence comes from Nostoc sp., assembly GCF_036919495.1. Lineage (GTDB taxonomy): Bacteria > Cyanobacteriota > Cyanobacteriia > Cyanobacteriales > Nostocaceae > Nostoc. Next base: position 54,452 of record NZ_JBALBZ010000079.1, on the reverse strand, counting down.
TGTGGCAAAATCCTTTAGATTGGATTGTAGTTGCGATCGCCTTTCCTACTCTTACTGCTATAACTGTTCTACTCTCTAAAAATCGCAGTATTTTTCCCAATTTACTTACTGGCAAATTACCTCTAATAAATATTCTGGGGCTGAGTTATCTACATTGGGGTTGGCAATTACCAGGATTTCCCTTGATTGCCGTTTATGTGGCAATGATCGGCACAACTATTATTACCGTTTATCACAATTACCAACAGCCTAATTTTATCAGTGAAGAAGATCGGCGCGATGTCTACGACGGGCTACGCCTACGCCGCCGAGCAAGTATTAGTTTAGCTGCCACTGTAATTATTTATGCTTTGATAGTGCTGCTAGTGCGGGCAATTTTTGTTGTCCGGGTAGATGTCACGCAGTTGGGGTTAGCTATAGGTATTTGTGGCTGGCTAGTAACTTGGCTAGCAGAGCAGGGGAGGGCAAGGGGCAGGGGGCAGGGGGCAGGGGCAGTAGGGGAAGCAGGGGGAGTAGGGGAAGCAGGGGGAGTAGGGGGAGCAGGGGGAGCAGGGGGAGTAGGGGGAGCAAAAGTAATATTCTCCTCATCTCCCTCATCTCCCCCATTCCCTTCATCCCTCTTACTCTGGGAAAGACTGGGCGGCACTCTACTCTTCTTGGGTTGGCTGGTTTCGGTAGTAAATTATCCTTGGCAAGCAATAGCTGTAAGTGGTTTGGGTTTGTGGTTTGTGGGAAGTCGTCTGCGGCAGTACAGTTTCAAGGTAGACTTTGCAGCAGTTTTCGTCATTGGGTTGCAGACGATTTGGTTAGGTTGGCGATTAGTACCTGATAACTTACAGAAATTAGCGATCGCAACTGGTACTCAACTAACTAATTCTCAAAATGAACCTTGGGCGTTGCTAAGTATAGCTTTATTCCCCTACATAATTTTGATGGTGGCGCTCACAGATAGTCTGCATCGCACCGAAAAACGAGAATTGGCTAAATTTGGCGAACTGCTCACCCTCTTATTTGGAGCTTTTTTAACAACAATCGCTATAGTAAATCCGGCATTGCGATCGCTAAATCTGCTATTTTCTACAATTACTCTGGCATTCGTCACTCAACGCCGCTCCCCTGCATCCCTTCCCCTGATATATCTAACTCACATCATGGGAGTGCTGACTTTTTGCTTTACCATTAATTGGTTATTACCAACCCTGAATCATCAAGTCTGGGCAAGTATTTTATTAGCTCTGATGGTTGCAGAATGGGTATTTAGTTTAAGCGAAGGACTATGGCGACGTAGTGCCTGGGACATTGGTTTAGGATTAGCCGCCGCTAGTTTTTTCCTATTGTGGATGAATGCAGAATCATCTTGGTATGGCATAGCTGATGGACAAGCTCTTTGGGGAGTCTTATGGCTAGTTACGCCTATAGCTCTCACGGGTGTTGCCAATGTCACAATTATAGAGCGTCGCCTTACTAGCCGTTACTTGAGTGTATTGGCTGTGGGAGTTGCCCAGCTATTGACTTTACAGCTACCAGAAACCAGATTAATTGGTTTGGCCGTGGGTACGGGATTGATGTTTGCAAATACGCGCTATTTGCGAAATCAAATATCTGCGGTAATTACAGAAGGATTTCTTCTGAGTTTCATTGTGGCGCTGTTATGGACAGGTGTACCTAGCTTACCTCGCCTCACGCTATCAGGTTGGTTTGTCGTCGGAGCGATCGCAATCCTAATTTTATGGTTAACACGGACAGTTTTGAACCGACGCGGTAACGAATTAGCAATTATATATGCAGCCGCCAGTGATAAATGGGCGATTGCCTTGTGTGGTTTTGAGTTGTTTGGTTTAACGGTACACTCAATACTAATTTACTCAGGGTTTATTACTTCTGGATTTTTGTACTTAGCTGCCACTGCAATCACCGTGACAGCTATTGTTTATCGCAGTTGGCGAGAACCGACAAATTGGGCATTTTATGGCATCGGTTGGTCTTTGGAATTGTTAACTGCCCAAGTGTTGGGATTTGGGGAACGATCGATAGTTAAGATTGCGATCGCAAATATTGCTTTAGGTTTAACCGCTCAACTTGTCGGTGAGTGGTGGCGGCGACGACATCAATTAGAAAGACTTCCTAGCAGTTTTCATATTTTGCCATTAATTTATGCTGCATTCAGTGTATTGCTGCGTGTGAACACCTTCACCGAATGGACTGGTTTGTATTCTTTAGGTGTAGCTTTAATTATCATTGGCGTGGGGCGACGCCGCGAAGACTTTAAACCCCTGCTGTACTTAGGAATTATTGGCGTATCAATTTCTGCCTATGAACTTTTGTTCTATCAAATGTCACAAGCTTCAGGAGGAGCATTAGGTGATGGATTGATTGCCATGTCAGCCCTTGGTGCAAGTATTATGTATGCTTACCGTATCCTGTCGCCTTGGTTAGTAAGCTACTTACGGCTGACTCCTCAAGAACTGAAAGGAATTGCCCATATTCACTGGGCTTGGAGTAGCTGTTTATTAATGACTGCGATTCCTCTTCCCATTGGAGTTAACCGTTTACTGGGATTGGGAACGGGGGTATTTTTGATTCGCTATGCCATCTTTCAGGGACGAAATTCGTCCACTTCCCCCAGCATTTTTGGAGGAATCACAATAGCCGAAATGTGGGTTTACCTTGGCTTATTAGAGGTAGCCGGGATGAGGGTTTATTGGCGCGAGACAGCAGTGGGAAAATTTTGGGCTGGGCCGTTAGTTCCTTGGAACGGTGCGATCGCTTGTGTGGTAGCCTATTTTCTATATATTCTGCCTTGGGAAAGTTGGGGTTGGTCTAAAAGACCTTGGCAGCAAGCCGCCTGTATCATACCACTGATAATTTTATGGGAAACTAGACTGCAAACTTACCCCATTACCTTGCTACTCGCAGCTGGATTTTACATTTTCCTTGCAAAGGTGGGTGAAAACATCCGTTTCACTTATGTTAGTGTGGCGTTGATTGATTGGGCACTTTACCGTTGGTTTGATTCCTTACGCCTAACTGATGCTTTATGGTATGTAACGCCAATTGGATTATCACTACTTTATATTGCTCAAGTAGATACCCAACTGAAGCTACCAGAGTACAAATCAACTCGCCATATTCTGAGAGTGCTAGGTAGTGGTTTAATTTGTGGGTGGGCAATTTTATTTGATCAAAATCCAGCCTGGATACCTGGAATTTTCAGCCTCATCGCCATTTTTGCCGGATTAGCTTTGCGAGTGAGAGCTTTTCTCTATATTGGTACAGCCACTTTTTTTATCACTACAATCTATCAATCAGTCATTTTTAGTTTGCAGTACTCCTTTTTAAAATGGGTTGTTGGCTTGCTAGTTGGCATTCTACTGATTTATATCGCCGCTAACTTTGAAACCCGTCGCGCTCAAATAACTTCCTTAATTCGTAGCGCTATTGATGAATTTCAATCATGGGAATAGGCGTAGTACCGCAAGGCAGAAATCAGCCCCTTGGGGGAAATCAAAAGTCTTCGCTCTGCACATCAATTTTAGGAAAAGTATCCTGATAGTGAAACTGGGCTGATTCCTTGCTTTAAACTCATGAACTCGACAAACTTTCAGACTTTTGATGTTACTAATTTCAGTAATCCCCTTTGGAAACGCCACTTTCTTGTAACACTTAACTACTACAAGAATGCGATCGCACTGTGCCAGTTGCGTAAGTCCTGAAAATTTTTAGCGAAACTTATTACTGTTGCAACGAATATCCGTACTGGATTACACCAAACTGAACCAAATACGCTACGGCGGGCGTCAAAAGAGGCAGGGGAGCAGGGGGCAGGGAGCAAGGGGGAAAACACCAGACGAGCTTGTACTCCGCCCCAGTATCACAAATTACGATAAAGCTTTTGTCAATTGCAATAGTATCGATTGAATACCTAGTAGTTCAGGCGGTGGATTATTTAGAAACTGTTCAGAGCTATTATCAATTAAATCATTGTAATTTTTTACTGCTGCGATTAATTTAGTTGGATTAATTTGGACATTTGGTAACGTAGTTACACTAGCTGGACTAATTGTTACCAAACCTTGCAAGCTATTCACTAATTGTTGAACTTGGTTCCCTATAGGCCCACCCTGAACGCTACTTAAAGAGTTCATCAGCCTACTGTTGGCGTTCTCTTGTAATGACCTTGATGTTGTTAGAACACTTAATAAATTCTGTTGTGTCTCAGAAGGAATAGAGTTACCTAATGGTGAAGTTAAGCTATTTACATTCAGTCGACCGATTACATCAAGAGCGGTTTGGTTGACAATAGCCTGCACGCTGCTGGGAAATACTGCTTGAACGCTTCCTCCTTGAGAAGGCTGGGTAAAAGTACCGCCTACGATGTCGCTAGTTGTAACGATCGCACCAGTGACATCTGACTGGTTACCAGTTTGGGCTTGAGCTGGTAGCGATACTTGAAAAAGCATTAAAGCTGCTCCAAAAGTAAAGCTTAGACCCAGGCGAAAGGAAAAATATTTGATATTAATCATGGTGTTTAAGAGGATTTAGAAAGAGTAGCCAAAACCGAAACCGAGAATAAATCTAGCACCATCACCAGCATTACCAGTAATATCACTAACAGCAGGAGTAATCACAAATGGAATATTTCGGAAGGGAGCGATAGAAGTACCGATTGTCAAATCTTGACCAGTCCAGTCTGCTATTAACGATATCGGTTGAGCTACTCTTAGCGCTACACTGCCAAACACATTAACAGAGTCTATACCTTTTTGAACATCGTATTCTGAACGAAAACGACCCCCCCCCAAACCTAATGATACAGTGAGAGCGCTAAAGGGTTCGGTAAGATCATTTTTCAACTGGAAGGTTTTACTAACAACGCCATAAACACTGCTTCCCCCATCTGGAGAACCGAAGGTAACTGCATTTTCTACCCCAAAAGCGATCGCTAAATTATTAGGGAACAAATGGTGAAGCTTAAAGCTAACACCTCCGTTTTTAAAAAAACCTTCTCTCAACGTCGAAAAAGAAGAAACAGCGACTTCTAAACCTACTGTTTGCTGTTCTCCCAAACCAAACCCTAATACGACTCCACCATCATCAATATTAGTAAATCGCGCCCTCGTTTGGTAACTACCTCCCACGAAAACATCACCAAATTCTGCACCGAAAGCAGTAGGGCTAGAAACAGATGAGCCAGGTACATTTAGAAGTCCCGTAATTAGCCTCAGTTTGTTTGAAGATATTGATGGCACGCGAAAACGTTGACGCAAATCTTCAATTTGGGCTATTTCAGGAGTGTTGGTTTGTGGTGGTTTGTACTCTACGACATATTGAGTTACAGTTTCAGAGGTCGTTAGTGCCGGAAGAGTTCCGTCCTTGACTAAAGCTTGATAGATTAACGCTGCGACATCTGCTCGTGTCGCTACTTGATTCGGATTTAGCACCTGAACATCGGGATGATTAACAATCAGACGATTTTGTATAGCAGCAGCAACTTGTTTACGAGCATAGTCAGGAATTTGAGATGCACCCTGAAAATAAGTATTTAAATCTGTTGGCGTTGTTGTGTTTGCGGATAGATTCAGACCACTGACCAGAGAAACTAATATCTGAACGCGAGGGATATTTTGGTCAGAATTGAAGATATTGTTTGGATACCCCTCTATAAAACCCGTTTTGTAAGCAGCTTGAATCGCGTCGTTAGCCCAATAATCGGCAGGTATATCCACAAATTGAACAGCATTGCGAACAGGAGGTTTCGGAAAACCTTTCTGAAGCATAGTGGCGAATTGGGCGCGTGTTACTGGTTGGTCTGGACGGAAAGTGCCATCCGGAAATCCTTGAATAATCCCCCGTACTATCAAAGGTTCAATGAAACTTTGCGCCCAATTACCTTGGATATCTGATAGTATTTTTGTCTGTTGAGCAACAAGAGACTTATTTAGTGGCAGATTAAGTCTTTCATTAGTGCTTGTATTCTGCTGCTGGGTTCTGATATTATTTGGCAATTTCCCCGTTAGGCGATCGCTTAATTGACGAGCCTCAGTCCCTTGCAAGTACTGAGTTTCAGTCATAGGGCTACTTGGAGGAGGGCTAGCCTTCACCGCAAAGCTTTGGCTGATAAGAGCTTTATCTGGTGGTTTGAGATTTATGCTTGCAGATGTAGCAGTCTTGCTCAAAGTGGCATAAGCGCTATGGCCTAGTTGATAAACAACTAAAGTAGCTGAAGTACAAATTGCAACTTTCCAAATCCGCATAATATAAATAGCTCTATTTCTGAAATTAAATCTGAATACTTGGCAAATACTTGAGAGTTTCAGCCTTCACTTCGGTTTGTTAACAGGCTTGCTATGAAAGTTAAAAGGTATTTGAAAAATAGCCGTTGGTTTTTAGAATCTATGCAATACGTATTAGCCCTTCTCGCTGCATTTCCCACGCCAAGGTGCTGCGTATAATCTGGTCAAGGTTGTCATATTTTGGTTTCCAGCCTAAGATTTTGCAGACTTTATCTGCATTAGCGGTGACACAGGCTGGGTCTCCAGGGCGACGATCAGTTTCGAGTACAGGAAAATCTACTCCAGAAATTGCCTTTACCCGTTCGATAACTTGCCGTACACTGTAGCCGTGTCCATAACCGCAGTTGAAAATTTGGCTTTTTTGACCTCGCTCCAAATAGTACAAAGCATCTAGGTGAACTGCTGCCAAGTCTTCAACATGAATATAGTCCCGAACCCCTGTTCCATCTGGTGTGGGAAAATCAGTGCCAAAAATTCGTACTCCCGGTTTGCGCTTGAGTGCAGCATCACAAACAGATCGCACTAGATGAGATGCCTCCGGTGACATCTGCCCTAGTCTACCTGCGGGATCTGCTCCAGCGACGTTGAAGTACCGGAGAATGACGTAGCGCAATTGAGAAGCTTTCCCGTAGTCAGAAATGAGCCATTCGCTCATGAGTTTTGAGCGTCCGTAGGGGTTAATTGGCAGTGTTGGCGCAAGCTCGGTGACAGGATTTTCTTGAGGTTGCCCGTAAACAGCAGCTGTACTCGAAAAGATAATTTTGTTAACACCCATCACACTACAGCAGCGAAGCAAATTCAGAGTATTACGGGTGTTGTTGGCGTAGTAATCTAAGGGATGAGTAACCGATTCTGGCACAATCAGACTGGCGGCAAAGTGCAGCACTGCACTAAATTGATGCTTGGCAAATATTTGATAAAGCCGATCTGTATCAGCTAAATCGGCAACAATCAACTCACCGTGTAGCACTGCCTTTGGTGAACTTGTAGAGCAGTTATCGTACACTACTACATCGTAACCGGCCTCACCCAGTTGCCGCACAACGTGGGAGCCGATATAGCCTGCACCACCTGTGACTAAAACTTTTTTGTTCATCTACCTTTACCTAACAAAACAACTCGAACGGTTTTAAAAGCGATCGCTAAGTCTAACCATAAGGAATAATTTTTGATGTAATAGAGGTCGTAAGCCAACTTTTCGTAAGCATCTTCAATCGAAGCGCCGTAGGGATACATTACCTGCGCCCAGCCAGTGATTCCTGGTTTGACCAAATAACGAACCTCATAATAGGGAATTTCTTGTTTGAGCTTGATATCAAACTCTGGTCTCTCTGGACGCGGGCCAATTAGGCTCATCTCCCCCCGCAACACATTCACAATTTGCGGTAGTTCATCAATTCGCATAATTCGTAACCAGTGTCCCACTTTAGTTATGCGAGGATCGCTTTTGTTTGCCCACTGCGCTCCCTGTTTCTCGGCATCGTGATACATGGAGCGGAATTTATAAACCTTAAATGGCAAGCCATGCAAACCTGTCCGTACCTGGGTGTAAAATACCGCTCCTGGACTATCTATCTTAATTACCAATGCTATGAGTAGCATGAGTGGGGAAAAAATTAAGAGTAAAAGTGTGGCAACAATCATATCTATGAACTGCTTCAGCTTGAGACTGATGCCAGCAGGCAACAAGTTAAATCCAGCACTAAAAACTAACCAACTGTCTTGGACTAGGGATGAAGGAATTTTGTACCATAAGGTTTCACAAACATCTAGTAACCTGTAAACTGGAATACCTTTCAGCCGTATATCCATTAACTGCCGCACGTCTGCATCAGACAAGTCGATTTGGGTTGCCACTATCACACCTGACCATGACTGTTGAATCCAGGTAGGTAAGTCATTAAGACTACCTACGTGATTTAACCGTTTGTCTATTAACTGAGTTGGATGTTGACTAGTTTCTGATAAGATAAACAATCTTCCTAATGAGTTGGATTCTAGAAATATTTGTCCAAACTGAAGAGATGTCTTGCTAGCACCTAGCATTAGCCAACGACTCTGTTGAGTGTGCGATCGCACCCACTTTACTGCTAACAGGCGCAACATCACTGCCCAGATTGTAAAGACCCCTAAACTTGGTAGCAAAATTCCCCGCCCAAAAAGCTGGTGTTGTCCCCATGCACCAGCTAAGTAAACTAGAGCAGCTGTGATTCCACCAACTATCATATTGCTGATCAAAATACGAGCCGGAGCTCGCAAACCTGCAATTTGCGTATCTGGTTGGTAAGAGTTTGTCAGATAAAGCCCCACGAGAGTTAACAGGAAAAATCCATAAAAAACCAGATCAAAACCATCAATAGGTTGACCAAATCGCAACCATAGGGCAAGAGTGAAACTGAGAACTAAGCCAAGAATATCCCCCACCAAAAGCAATATAGGCAGAATATTCTGGATTTGTTGTAACTTATTTCCTTGATTGCTCTGAGAAAAGGTGATGCTCATGAATCTAGCCTTTCCCGCATAGATAAAGTGCAAAAGTAATTAACCACACAGAGAAGTCTCAACGGGGGCTTCCGGCTTTCAGAACTTTGGTCTGAATACAGATACTAGATACTCGTAGAGGCGCACAGATGCTTACTATTCGTGTACCTCTTTTATACGTTGTCTAAAATCTAACTATTAATTTCCCAAATATTACAACCAGTTAAAAACCGTAAAAATACTCAATCAGCTTTTTAATTTAGTATTTATTGGGACTTTTAACTATTAAAATACTTATAATCTTTACTTAAGGTCTTTGTAATCCGAAAAATTACTTAAAAAAAACTTACTGCACTTAAAAAATATCTAGTAAAAATACGTAAGCAATTTCATCAATAAATGCTAACAACTTTTAATCCTTGGCTCAAGGTTGAGCCAAAATATATTTTAATTAAGCCAAGTTATATATCAACCTCTGCTTTTTCCTCTAAAACTGAAAGTAAAGAAATTCACTGCGACTGTTACAGAAACCTACACCAATACAGAACAAAATTCCTATCAACACAGCATAGAGTATTTTCGGCTTCCAGCCCCACCAAGGGGTAGCTTTATTATCTAAATTATCCAAATGTTGGTAAACATCTAACGCAACTGGCTCACCTTTCATAAATTCATAAACGTTCGGCAATAGGAAAACTGCTATTAATAAGCTCAAGATAATGGCTACTGCCTGTATATCGCCGAAGTTTTCAACAGTGCCAAACTCAATACCAAAGCGAGTGAGCATTTGCAACTTCGTCGCATAACTCTCTGGCAGAATAAAGCCATCAAAACCAGCCATACCACATAGTATCCGTTTTGCACCCTCTAAAGTTTCAGCTCGAAACAACACCCAAGAGATAACCACAGCTACGAAAGTTAGCGCCTGTGCTGCGATCCGGCTCAATCGACCGGAAGGTTTCCAGTTGCGCTGCTTGAGAAACTGCTGCCAACCGCGATCTATGCAGAGATAGATACCGTGTAAACCACCCCAGAGTAAGAATGTCCAGTTAGCTCCGTGCCAGAGTCCGCCTAAAAGCATCGTTATAAATAAGTTCAGATAGCGACGTACTTCACCTTTGCGGCTACCGCCAAGGGGGATGTAAAGGTAGTGGCGCAGAAAGCGTGAGAGGCTAATGTGCCAGCGTCGCCAGAAGTCACTAATGCCAATTGCCTTATAGGGCGAGAAGAAGTTTATTGGCAGCTTAATATTGAATAGTCTGGCCAACCCTATCGCCATGTCTGAGTAACCAGAAAAGTCAAAGTAGAGTTGCAACGTGTAGGCGATCGCAGCTTGCCAAGAAAGGAAGAAGCTGATAACTTGACCATTATCAGCCGCTTCAAAGATCGGTGTGGCATAGCCAGCAACAGAATCAGCAAGGACGGTCTTCTTGAACAAACCAATGGTAAAGACTGTAAAGCCGATAGCCAGACTACGAGTATTAAAGCGATAGTTGAGCGAGCGAAACTGTGGTATCAACTCTTTGGCGCTGAGAATAGGGCCAGCTATTAAATGGGGAAAAAAGGTGACAAAAAGTAGAAACTGAGGCAAGCCATAGGATCGTCCTTTGCCGAGCGCGATGCCAACCAGATAGGTGATTTGCTCAAATGTATAAAAGGAGATGCCCAAGGGTAAGACGAGGCCGTTAATCTTCCCCAGCGAAGCACCTAGACTGTTGATGATATCGATAAAGAAATTAATGTATTTGAAATAGCCAATTGCCCCTAGATTTAAAGCAATACCAAGGAAAAGCATTGCTCGGATAGCATTTGTCATTGATTGACTATCGGGTAGGTCAGATCGCAGACGCACTATGACTTCGCCAATTAGCCAGTTGACACCTACACTAACTAGCAGCAGTAAAAGGAATCTTGGCTCCCAATATCCGTAAAAGATCAGTGAAACAAGGAGCAGCCAACCTGTCACCAGCGAGTGGATGCTCATTTGACAAAACAAGAAGAAGCCTCCAAGAGCAAGGGGCAAAAATAGAAAGATAAACTCATAAGAGTTAAAAAGCATAATTAACAATTTTATATTTTTTAAAGATAATTATTTAGAATATTTATGATATTTTTGGTACGCCAATTTCTACCTTTATCATTAGGATGATAAGGAGTATTAAACATCATTTTTTCTTCAAGAAAGCTTTGATTAGAAGAGTCTTTAAAAAGAATACCTTCCTTTGACCAAAATTCATTGATTTTAGAGAAATAAGTTTTATAATTATCAGTATTATAATCGGCATAAAAGAGCGCCGCTGGATAAAGAGGTATAATAGTTATTTTATTATTCTTCGCAAATTTACAGAAATCCCTGAGAGAATCAGATACATCGATAGGTTCTTTCAGAGCAGGATCAATTTTTTCTAGTTTCTTAAGATCACTCGTTGGTGATTTACCTATATTACATGTTTCATCGCCATTCCTATTCAAGGTTATCCCTGTATAGCAATTTCCTGTGTTAGCTCTTTCTAAAATTTGGCTGAAAACTGCTTTTTTATCAAAAACTGACTTTTTAGTAAGGAATTCTTTGATTATTTTAATATCATTTATATTAAAACCGAAAGGGTATACCATAACTTTTAATTTATCAATAAAATTTAGTTTATCAAAGTAAACATGATCGTAAGAAATAATATAATTTTTTAAAGTATTTTCTAATATTTGTTCGTCTGATCTTTGATGATAAAGTGAAAATTCAAGGGGTATTAAAACAATGTCTCCAGGTTTTAATATTTTCTTAGCTCTATACAACATATAATCAATACCAAGCCCTGCATGAACAGCAAAATTTACTGTTGGTATACCAGTTGAAGCTTCTATTTGCTTCGCATCAATACCAAAGAGTCCATTGCTACCTGATATAATTAAGATTTTTTGTTTGACTATTTGCGATGCATACTTTTCCTTGCTTTCATAGGCATAAAATATCCAATCTTCCGTCAAAGGTTTTCTATAGTTTTGTGAAATTATCAGTAAATTAAGAATTGGATTTTTTGCAAAACAAAAAAATATTATTAGTATTGTTACCCCTAAAAAGTAATGATAACTAATTAATTTATTTTGCTTTTTATTTGGAATTTTATTTTGAATACCAGTAGCAGCCTTAATATAATTAATTTTCATGAGCTTTATACCATTGGTTTCTAAAAAATTTTTACTACGCATAAACAAAGCGTAAGATAGCTCAGTATAACAACTGGAAAAACCGAGCCAGCCTTTAGATGCGGCGGCTATTAGCAACTATAAATCCTCTACTATTAAAATAAGTGTTTAAATCTGTTGGTGTTGTGTTTGCGGATAGATTCAGACCGCTGACCAGAGAAACTAATATCTGAACGCGAGGGATATTTTGCTCAGAATTGAAGATATGTCTGGATACCCCTTTAGAAAAACCGTTTTGTAACCTGCTTGAATAGCGTCGTTAGCCCAATAATTGCTAGGTATATCCACAAATTGAACAGCATTGCCAACTGGAGGTTTCTAAAAACCTTTCTGAAGCATAGTGGCGAATTGGGTGCGTGTTACTGATTAGACCTCTTGCAAAAGTTCTAATTTTAGACTTTCTCTCTGCACCTCCCTCTTGAAAAGCTTTGAACGGAGGAAACCTCCGCTCAAACTTTTCGCTGCGCCCACCGAAGCTTTGGTCGGCGGAAGCTGCCGCTAAAACTTCATCTCTGCGTGAGATAAAAAAATATTTATGCAAGAGGTCTATTGGTCTGGACGGAAAGTACCATCTGGACTATCTTAATTACCTAAGTGATAACTATAATCTGCTTTTCCCCATTCATTTAACAACGTTGTATTACGTGCCTGCACACTTATAGTATTTCTACAAAGCATTTTAAATCCGAATAACTACTTAAATTAAATATTAATCCCTGAAGAAAAACTAGTAAAAATACGTAAGCAATTTACATATAAATTGCTAAAAATAGTATAGATAATTTCATTGAAAGTAAATCAAGCTCAAATTAGGCACTCTTCTTGAGCGCTTTAACATTTTTATTTATGCCTTCTAACCAAGAAGACCGAGACTCAGTAGATTTTCATCAGTACTGGCTGATCCTAAAAAGACGTTGGTTACTCATCGCAATTGTCATAGGATCTGTGTTTGGAATGACAGGGTTATTCACTTTCATACAAAAGCCAATTTACGAGGCACAAGGCAAGTTGCTTTTCAACAAGCAGAATGGTGTTTCTTCGCTTACAGGTCTAAGCGATCAGGTTGGACAACTCAGTGGTTTAACAAGCCTCACTAACCCCTTAGATACAGAAGCGGAAGTCATCCGTTCAAATGCCATTGTCCAAAAAACGATTGCTAATCTGCAATTAAAGAACAAAGAGGGCAAACCCCTGGTAATTGATAGGTTTATCAAACAACTGAAGCTTAAGAGTATCAGGGGTACGGATGTTATGGAGCTTTCTTACCGCAGTACCGACCCCCAACAAGCGGCAGAGGTAATAAGAGTGTTAATGGCTAATTACTTAGAGAATAACATTCGCACGAACCGAGCAGAAGCTACAGCTGCGCGGGAATTCTTGAGTAAGCAGTTACCTGATATTGAAAAGAGAGTTATAGAAGCAGAAGCGGCATTGCGTCGGTTTAGAGAAGAAAATAGCATTGTTGCTTTAGAAGAAGAAGCAAAGACTGGGGTGGAAAGACTCAATGAGCTATCAGACCAAATTACCAAAGCCCAAGCGGCTTTGGCGGATGCTAACTCTCGCTCTCAAACTTTGCAAAGTCAATTGCAATTAACTACTCAGCAGGCGATCGCACTTAGCACTCTCAATCGCTCCTCTGGTGTACAGCAAGTGCTAACTGAATACCAGAAGGTACAAGACGAGTTAGCTGTCGAGCGGTCTCGCTTTCAAGATGAACATCCAACTGTCGTTAACTTGATTAGTAAAGAACAAGCCCTCAGAGAACAACTGGAACAGCGAGTTACCAAAACTTTTAACAGTTCCCAGCTTGTGCCAGAAAAGAATTTACAGCTTGGAGAACTCAAACAAACTCTGAGTGTTAATTTAGCCGAATCAGAGGTAGAACGAGTCGGATTCGCACATCAAGTAGAAGTCTTAAGCAAGGCATTCTTACTTACTCAAACACGGTTGAGAGTTATACCCCGACTGCAACAAAAACAGCAACAATTAGAACGACAACAGCAAGTAGCGCGAGTTACTTATGAACAGATGCTGAAGCGATTCCAAGAAGTGCAGGTGGTAGAGAACCAGAATGTGGGTAATGCAAGGGTTATCTCTGAGGCTTTAGTTCCCAAAAAGCCAATTTCTCCCCGCATTGCTCTAAATCTAATATTGGGCGGATGTTTGGGGATTGTACTGGCTGTAGGAATAGCTCTGATTCTGGAAAGTACAGATAAATCCTTGAAGACGGTTGAAGCCGCCAAGGAGCTTTTACGCTATCCCTTACTAGGTACGATTCCTTTATATATTCAAAAGGCTCCAGAGGATGGTACAGAAAGTCAGGTAGAACTGCCTGTACTCAACAATCCCCATTCAGCAATAAATGCAGCCTTTGAGATGCTTCTAGCTAACTTAGGCTTTGCCCTTACTGATAAACCACTGAAAGTGATTGTGGTTACCAGCTCAATTCCATCTGAAGGTAAATCTTATATTGCAGCTAACTTGGCGGTAGCCACGGCGCAGATGGGGCGCAGAGTCCTATTAGTGGATGCTGATATGCGTCACCCACGTCAACAACAAATTTGGCAACTACCTAATTTGATGGGGTTGAGTAATGTGCTAGTTGCTCAGACTACGTTGCAAAATGCTACCCAAGAAGCACTGGTTAATGTGGAGCTATTAACATCTGGTACAATACCGCCTAACCCAGGAGCGTTACTCGATTCACAGAAGATGTCGTCTTTAATTGCTGAGGCTAGTAGAGACTATGATTTTGTCATTATAGATACTCCACCCTTAAGCATATTTGCGGATGCAATGTTCTTGGGTAAACTCGCAGATGGGATACTACTGGTTGTGCGTTCTGGTTTAGTTAAATCTACCGTGGCTACTAATACGAAGATATTGTTGGAACAGTCAGAACAGCGAGTTTTAGGAATGGTAGTGAATGGAGAAAGTACAAAAAGCAGCTACGGCTACTACTACAATCACTACAATGACGGTTCTGCTCCAACTCGCAAGAAGAAGTCTCAGCCACCTAACATTGGTGTTTCTTAATTACGTGTATATTTGGATTTTATGCTAGGTAAGTACAATATTCAGAAATTATTGCCGTTTAAGAAAAACCTTGGCTCTGAACTGCGTGCCATTATTGCGAACACAGGTTGGCTTTTCGCAGATCAAATTTTTCGCATGGTTGTTGGGATAGTTGTGAGTGTATGGATTGCACGCTATCTAGGAGCGCAGCAGTATGGTTTGTTTAACTATGTTGCTGCCTTTGTCGCACTATTTAGTCCGTTTGCTAATTTGGGGTTAGATAGTGTTGCAGTTCGCCATATTGTGCGTGACTCTTGGAGCAAAGAGCAAATTTTAGGAACAGCTTTCTGGCTCAAATTCTTTGGTGGGGTGGGATCTGTTTTCTTAGCAACTGCCTCTATTTACTGGTTACGCCAGGATGAAAAGCTAACTGTGTGGCTAGTAGTAATTTTGGCAACAGCAGGAATTTTTCAGGCTTTTGACACAATCAATTTTTGGTTTCAGTCTCAGGTGCAGTCAAAGTACACTGTGCTTGCCAGAAATATAGCGTTTATACTCATTACCTTGCTAAAAGTTACTTTGATAGTAATGCAAGCACCATTAATTGCTTTTGCCTGGGTAAATTTAGCAGAGATTGCATTAGCTGCTTTAAGCTTAATAATCGTCTACAGAATCAAGGGCTACTCGTTGTGGTTCTGGTCTTGGAGTTTTCCGATCGCTAAACTTCTGTTCAAAGAAAGCTGGCCTTTAATGTTTTCTGGTTTAGCCGTCGTCATTTATATGAAAATTGACCAGATTATGTTAGGAGAAATGCTTGGCAATGGTAGTGTCGCTATTTACTCGGTTGCAGCTCGAATTTCTGAGGTTTGGTACTTTATCCCGATGGCGATTGCCTCTTCAGTTACTCCAGCAATTTTTACGGCTAAAGAAACTAGTGAAGCTCTTTATTATCGACGGATAGAACAATTACTGCGTTTGCTGGTGTTGCTTTCTGTGGTTATTGCTATCCCAATGACATTTATGTCAGGAACAATAGTGACGACACTGTTTGGCAAAGAATATGCAAATGCAGGACAAGTATTAGCAATTCACATTTGGGCTTCTTTGTTTGTTTTCATGGGAGTTGGTACAGCATCTTGGTTTGTTGCAGAGGGTTTGACGCACCTTTCTATGTACAGAAATTTAATCGGTGCAATTACTAATGTTTTGTTAAACCTATTTTTAATTCCTAGTTATGCTGAGGTCGGCGCTGCGATCGCTACTGTATTTTCTTATGCATTTTCTGGATTTTTAATTCATGCTATTCATTCAAAAACTCAAAAGCTATTTTGGCTTCAGATTAAATCATTTGCATTTTTTAGGGACTAAGATATTTTCTGCTATTTGCATTAATTAACATTTTTAAAATTTGCATTATAACATTTGAATTTTAAATACTGAAAAAAATGATTCAACCAATTATGAAAAAACTAGCTCCAGCAAGCATAAAAAATTCTCTGAAGGCTTCTCAAACATTAAGTTTTGAATATGGACATTTCAAAACAGACCAAGACTGGGTATATCTAGTTATTATTAATTGTTTATTAAATAATTAAAATTGGTTAAAAAATGAACTATATTGTTTATATTTTTGTTAGATATGTCAAATATATTATTAATTTAGCAATCCGGCTAGAAAAATACACAAGTTTTTATCAGAATACTGTAATGGAACCATCTGTGAAGATTTTTGCAGAGGCAAACATCGATAACTTAGCTAAAAACCCAGGCTTAATTTCAATTGGTAAAGATTCGGTTCTCAGAGGACAGTTATTAGTTTATCCTCATGCAGGGAAAATAGAAATTGGGGATTGTTGCTACATTGGTGTGGGTACACGTATATGGTCTGCCGATTCGATAAAAATTGGTAATCGAGTTTTCATTTCACATAATGTCAATGTTCATGATACAAACTCACATTCTATAGATATGGATTCGAGATATAAACATTTTGTAGCTATCATGTCAAATGGTCACCCTACTCATAATGATTTTGATATTCAATCTCAGGCTATTTGTATAGAAAATGATGTATGGATAGGATTCAATTCAACAATACTCAAAAACGTAAAAATTGGCAGAGGATCTATCGTTGCTGCTTGTTCTGTTGTAACTAAAGATGTTCCAGAGTTTGTTATTGTTGCTGGAAATCCTGCTAAAGTTGTCAAGCGAATTCAAACAAAAAATACAAAAAATTATTTAGCTAATTATGAAAACTAATAGTTTTTATTGGAATAAAAACTCTATTATTGATAGAATTTTTTGTAAAACAATAAGTTTGTTTTCGATGGTAAAAAGTTTGTTTTCTAATAAATTAATTATTAGAAAATCTGCTAAACTAAATTTACTAAAACTTCGGATGAAGCCTGGATGTTCAATACTAATTGAAGAACAAAGCCAGGTACTTGGATGTGTGATATTTGATAAAGAAAATGCCTCTATTTCAATAGGAAAAAGAGTATTTATTACCGGTTCAATTATTGCATCTAAAAATATAGAAATTGGTGATGATGTATTAATTGCATGGGGAACAACAATTGTTGACCATAATTCCCATTCCATTTATTTTTCAGAACGCCAAAAAGATGCTGTTGACTGGATGGCAGGAAAGAAGGATTGGACTCATGTAAAAATTGCTCCTGTGAAGATATGTAGCAAAGTTTGGATTGGCTTTAACTCGATCATCCTTAAAGGTGTAACGATTGGCGAAGGAGCGGTGATTGGAGCAGGATCAGTCGTTACAAAAGATGTTCCAGCCTGGACAGTTGTTGCTGGTAATCCAGCTCGTATCATTCGAGAGATTCCACAAAATGAACGCTAACTTATTGACTAATGCTTACAAAAAAACTTTGTAAATATGCCTTTGATAAATCCAATACTGCTGGTCATATTTACACATTTCTAATGGTAAAAGAATAATGAATCAATATAAATCAATCTTAATAACTGGGGTTTCTGGTTTCATTGGTCGTTATGTTGCTCGTTATTTCTCAGAGCAAGGTTGGTCTGTCATTGGTATCGATAACTCTCCTCCTGAGAACGCACCTATTGCTAACTTGTCAGCTTACTACTGCCTACAATTGCCAGACATAACATTGAATAACTTACTGAAAGAGCATTTACCTCAAGTTTGCATCCACTGTGCTGGTCGTGCCTCTGTAGGTCTATCTATGAATAACCCTATTGCTGATTTCTACACAAATACAGTTCTGACCTTTGAAATTCTAAATGCCTTGCGCCTCAATACTCCTGAATGTCGATTTATTTTCCTCTCTAGTGCAGCAGTTTATGGTAACCCGGAGTTATTACCAGTAAGCGAAACACAATCTCTTGCCCCTCTTTCTCCTTACGGTTTTCATAAGCAGCAATGTGAACAGTTATGTCTGGAATTCACTAAAGTCTATGACTTGCCAACTGCCAGTTTACGCATCTTTTCTGCCTATGGCCCGGGTTTACGTCGTCAGGTTCTTTGGGACATTTGCCAGAAAGCTATCACTCAAAACTTTGTCACCTTGCATGGCACTGGACAAGAAAGTCGTGATTTCATCCATGCCCTTGATATTGCTAAAGCCTCAATGGTGGTGGCAAATTTTGCCCCAATGCAAGGAGAGGTTTACAATCTAGCTTCTGGCAGAGAGGTCAGTATTTATGAATTAAGCGAGATAGTTTTAAATGCTTTGGAGTATGAGGGTATTCCTCAGTTTGACGGTGTTGTTCCAATTGGTACGCCTCTCAACTGGCGAGCTGAAATATCAAAGTTAGCTGCTTTAGGGTTTTCTGCCTCTGTACCCTTAGAACGAGGTATAAAAACATTTGCAAATTGGTGTCGTGCGGAGTTGATAGGAGTATGAAAAATTTGCATATTTCTCTTTGGATGGCAGGTCGTTCTGGATGGATGGGAGGTGCTATTTACATACAAAATTTAGTCCGTGCAATTACTAGTTTATCATTGGCAGAAAGAGCTAATATAAAACTAAGTATAACTTGTTTATCATCTGACTTAAATTTGGTTAGACCTATACTGCCTTATGTTGATCGAGTTTATATTTTTGGAAAGTTTTATCTAAAAATTTGTCATAGTTTAGCAGATCGGTTAGTCTTTCTACCTACTCAGATTTTCAATCCTTTGAAAATAGATTTTTTATATCCAACTTACGTGGGTTCAATATCTCCCTACTCATGGGGAAGCTGGATTCCTGATTTTCAACATTATTATTTTCCAGAGTTTTTCTCTAAAGAAGAGATTAGTAGGCGTGATGCCCTTCATCAAAAAATAGCTGATTCTGCTCCTGTAATTGTTCTAAGCAGCCAAATGGCGCAGTCAGACTTTCATCGTTTTTACCCTAAAGCAGCGTCACGAACTAAAGTGATGAATTTTGTTAGTTATTTACAGCCAGAGTATTTTGAACCCAATCCAAAACTAATTCAAGAAAAATATGGGCTACCTAATACTTTTTTTCTAGTAAGTAATCAATTTTGGAAACATAAAAATCATAAGTTGGTAATTGAAGCTCTAGGTATTCTCAAGCAAAAAAAAGTTTATCCAACTGTTGTTTTTACTGGTACTTTCAATGCCAAAGATAATTATGAATGTTTTAATGAATTAAGTTATAAAATTGAAAAACTAGATATTAGCAAACAAATACATATTTTAGGATTAATTCCTCGGATTGAGCAGATCCAATTAATGAGGATGTGTTTAGCAGTCATTCAACCTTCTTTATTTGAAGGTTGGAGTACTGTTATCGAAGATGCTAGAACATTAGGTAAGGCGATGTTAGTTTCTGATTTTCCAGTTCATTTAGAACAAAATCCACCTTTTACATTCTTTTTTGAACGCCACAATCCAGAACACCTAGCATCATTAATATTTGAAGCGTTGTATAACTTTCAGCCAGGTTCAAACCTGGAAAAAGAAAATGTAGCTAGAGAAAATAATTTTTATGCTACTCAAGCATATGGTAGACGTTTCTTAGAAATAGTAAATACTTTCAGATAAAGTTAAGAACTATAGTTTTAAAACAAAAATCTTAAGTTTTGTATAACATTAAAAACTAAATGAAAAAAATATCTTTATATATTAATATTTTATTGATTTTCTTCCCTGCTTTTTCATTATCTTATCCCTTCACCGGTATATATTTTCAGTCTAGAATATTAGGATTACCATTTTTAATCTGGTATACGTTAATAAGCAAAAAACATATTAATAAAAATCTGCTTGTTTTTATTTTAGCTTTATTAATATCCCTAATTATTCCTGTTTTAGGTTTACTTACAAACAGGATCTTTAGCTTAATGGATATTGGATACATTTTAAGTTTTTTATATTTAATAGTATTTGCCCAAGCAATGGGAAATAATTTTATTATATTTATTAATTTTGTCAAACTATTTACTTTAGCAAATATAATTTATTCAATTTTACAAACAATTTTGATGAATATTGGATTAGAAACGCTGGCAATGATTCATTCTAATTTGCCTGTTAAAATAGATTCGGGTTATGTCCTTCCTGCCTCTATATTACCTTATACGTTTAGATTTAGTGGACTTTTTAATGAATCTTCTCCTTTAATTTTTTATTTATGTTCTTCTTATATATTTTTATCAGAGATTTCATCTGAAAATCGCTCAAAAAATACTTTTATTATTCAGGTTTTGACGTTATTAACAATATTGATTTCTGGTTCAAAATACTCCTATGCTTTTTTAATAAATTATGTGGTAATTAAATTGGTTGCACTTATTGAAGAAAAAAATCTTAGAAGACTGTCATATGTAATAGTTATAACTTTGATATTATACTTATTTAATCAATATTTTTCTGCAATTCTAAGTTCTATGTCTGAGACACTTCCAGCATTTGAAGATAGAAAACTAAATATTGAAAATAGTATTAATTTGCTTTCATATCTTGATTTTTTAGGTAATGGTTTTCTTCCTAGCTCAACTGGTGAATCTGGTGGACTAGATGCTATTACTATAGTCGTGGGTGGTTATGGAATACTGTTTGGAATGACTATTTTAATCTCTTTCTTAATTTGGATTTTATTGTCGAAACTAAAAAATAAACCAATATTTGTCGTTGTATATATTTTAGGTTTACTATCTAGTGGCTCATTTTTGATTTCTCAATATACTATATTTTTTACCATGATTTATGTGATAAATAAGCAATATAAAATCTCTGCGTTTTATTTAAACGATAGCGATCGCAAAGATTCTTTAATCCAATCATAAATATAAAAAATACTTTTTAGGATTTTAATTAACAAAAGTGAGGTTATATTTAGAATGATTTTATGCGATGTTATAACTATAGTAAGAAATGCCGAGTCGAATATTCATGAAACTTTAAATAGTGTAAGTAATCAAGATTACAGGAAAATTAATCATATAATTGTTGATGGTCACTCAACAGACTTGACGGTACAGATAATTAATAGTTTTCCTCATAATAAAACTTGTGAAATACATACTCAAGAGAGTACAGGTATTACAGCAGCTTTTAATGAAGGTCTCCGTTATGTAACAGGAGATTTAGTAGTATTTTTAAATGCTGGCGATTTATTTATAAATAGCCAAGTTATTGCTCAGGTAGTAGAGTCATATAAAAATAATAAATGGCTTTGGGCTAGTGGGGAAACTATTTCACTTAGCCGGAGAAAATATTTGAAAAGATATATCAAGCAGTATGATCAATGGCAACAAGAACTGTTTTTATATGGAAATCCTATATGTCATCAATCTACTATTTTTTCTCAGGCAATTTTGTCACAAATAGGCTTATATGACGAGCAGCTTTATTTAGAAGCAGATTATGATTTTAATGTTAGAGCTTCTTTAATTTCTCAACCATATCTTTTCAGATTTCCAATTTCATATTATGACACCACTGGTATATCTTCTATAAAAGTTTTTCAAAGTTATATTATACAGAAAAGGCTACGTAAAAAATACTTTCCACTCACTTATAAGCAGAACTTAATAATTGATAGTATTTGTTTTATCAAAGCGATTAAGCGATTTTTGCTGATACCAATAAAACTATATTTATGATTTTTGCAAATAAAAAGTACCCTACAGTGACTCTAGCTATCCCTACTTACAACGAATCATGTACTATAGCAAATATTATCCAAAGATTTTTAGCGACAGAATATCCTAATTTAATTGAAATATTTGTAGCTGATGGTGGTAGCACTGATAATACTCAACTTATTGTGAAAAAACTATCATTAGCAGAACCGAGAATTAAACTTATACATAATCCTTTAAAAATCCAAGCTGCTGGTAAAAATTTAATTTTACAAGAATCTAAAGGTGATATTTTTATCGTAGCTGATGCTCATTCAGATTATGCACCTGACTATATAGAAAGATGCGTGGAGGTTTTACTGAAATCCAAAGCCTTGAATGTCGGTGGAGCGCAGCGTTTTGTAGCTAAAACTCCTTTTCAGGCAGCTGTTGCAATAGCATCTAAAAGCTTTTTAGGCAGTGGTGGTGCTAAATATCGAGATCCTAATTATAACGGATATGCTGATACAGTTTATTTAGGATGTTTCTGGAGAAATATACTAATTGATATTTCTGGATTTGATATATCACAAATTACAAATCAGGATGCCGAATTAAACCAGAAGCTACTTAAAAAAAATCAGAAAGCTATCTATATAAGCTCAGAAATTATTGTTTGGTATTATCCCAGGAAGACATGGAAATCTCTCTGCATTCAGTACTTCAAGTATGGTAGAGGACGTTATTTAACAAGTGTTAAGCATAAAGCTAATTTTCAATTGCGGGGTAAGCTTCCATTTTTAGTAATATTAACTACACTTTTAATATTGCTAATTGATTTGATATTTCCTCAATTAGAGTTACCCATAAAAAAAATTATTTTACTAGGTTTATTTTTGCCATTCTTGGAAAGTTTACGGCTCAAATTAAAATTTCGTAAAAAGCTTAAATCAGAAGTTTGGCGAGGAATTGAAGAAGAATATCCTTCTTATTTTTATCTCTGGTTTTTTTGTGCAATAACTTTACTAAGTATGCCGTTGGCTCACTTTTCTGGCTATACTTATCAGTTAACCAGATACAGAATTTTAAGAATAAGTGATTGGTAAGCTGAACGCGAACACTTTTTTGTAGTACATAACTACTAAAATATATCGCACTCTGCAAGTTGCGTAAGTCCTGATACTGTGCGCCAAGGTGTTATTTTAACTACCAGCTAAGGGCAAGACTCTTGAAAACTGAAGCTTAAGAAGATGAGGAAAATTAAGAGGATAGGGAATACAAAGATTTTACCCACTCCCATTCCTGTATCAAACCCTCTCTCAAGGAAACTTGCGGCTGATATCCGAGAATTTTTTTCGCTTTAGATACATCAGCAGCCGTGTGGCGGGCGTCTCCCATCGCTTTTTCTATGTGGTTTCTCTTAATTGATTTCCCAACAATTTCTTCAATCGTATCCAAGACTTCTGCTAAAATCACCCTGCTACCGCCACCGATATTAAAGATTTCTCCCACTGCTTCAGGTGTGGAGGCGGCAGCTAAATTGGCGGCGATGACATCACTAACAAACGTAAACTCCCGCGTTTGCTGTCCATCGCCGTAAATAGGAATCGCCTCATCCTGCAAAATCGATTTAAAGAACTTATGAAATGCCATATCTGGGCGCTGTTTGGGCCCATATACTGTAAAATAGCGCAATGAGACACAGGGAACGCCAAAGTTTTTGTGATATAGTTCACATAAAAACTCCGCTGCTAGTTTCGTAATGCCGTAAGGAGAAACTGGTTTAGGACAAATTCCCTCATGGGTAGGTAATGTTTCTGCATCACCATATATACTAGATGAAGAGGCAAACACTAACCTTTTCAGGTGTTTAGCATCCTTAGCTGCTTCTAGCAAAACTTGTGTAGCGTTAATATTTCGTTCTGTATAACCTCGAAAAGCTTTACCCCAACTTGCTCTAACCCCTGCTTGCGCCGCTTGATGGTAGACTATATCAACATCTTTTAGCAGTTTCTGCCAATCTAAAAACTGAATATCTCCTTCAATTAATGTAAAGCCAGGTGACTGATGTAAGTGTGCAATATTTTTACGCTTTAACATCGGATCGTAGTAATCATTGAATTCATCAATCCCGATCACTTCTTCTCCTTGTTGCAGCAATGTTTCTACAAAATGAGAGCCAATAAAGCCAGCAGCTCCAGTAACAATAATTTTAGCCATGTTGCCTATTTTTCGATATTTAAATTATTTTCTATATTCACAGATTCATAATTGTAATCAATAATCGTCATTACTTGAAGATGATTTTTTTTACTCAATTATTTCAATGGTTAAAAATCATCATAAATAGTTAAATATTGTACTGACATTGGAACAGGTTAAATATATTCATTTAAGTATTGCAATTTGATAAAAGTTATAATTATACTAATTAACTAAGTTAAAATTTAAGAATAAATACAGTAAAAATTCAATATAGTGGTTCTCAGTTGAGTAGGTATATAGGACTCATAGAACCCATTTGACATCTTAGCAAGGGTCTGCAAGCCCCTTAATCATTGGCCTGATGAAACAGAGGTTAAGTTTGGCAGTGGCACCAGCTAGAGTTCGTTCAAAGTTTTTCACCAGAATTTTGCAACGCTCCATCCAAGCATTGGAGCGCTCGATCACCCATCTAGCTACTGCTGGGACAAATCCAGATTTCCCTTGTACTGCTTTCTCTTGTTTTGAGGGTTTCGTAGAAAGTTGAAACTGGATTTTGGTCATGATATCTGGGTAAATCCGCTCTAACTCTTGAGTCAAATATTCTGAGTGATACCCATGATCTAGCAGGATGGTGATCTTGGCAATATCGATAGGTTTTGACTTGAAGTAGTCGATGTTGAGAGTAAACTTCTCTTATAATCCGGCATCATCCGAGACATTGCCACGAGTAGAATGCGTCAATGTTGGGAAACCCAAGGGTGTCAATAGCCAGATGCCTTTTAATACCGTTGGTGGCTTTATAGAAACAAAAACCTTTCGACTCCACACTGGCATTGCAGGTATTTTTTACCACTTGGGAGTCAATGATGATCAACCTCGTCCAGTGCGTTTTTTTTACCTGTTCACGCACAAGCCCATGTAAGACACTCATCAGTTCCTCAAATACCCCTGCGGCTCGCCACTTTTTGTAGTGCCAATAGACAGTGGAATAAGGGGGAAGATTTTTGGGTAAGTCTTGCCAATTGCACCCATTTTTCAGTTGATAGAGAATTCCGTTGAATATCCCTGGCAATGTCGGGTTGGTCGGTCGAGTCTGCTTCTTAGTCGGTAAGATATCTTGCAATAAGGGTTCAAAAATTTCCCATTCTGCCTGCATCAGTGAGGCTGCTGGAATACTCCATTAGTATTGGATTGTAGATGCTCAGAAGTACCTTAATTCAAAACCTCATAAGATGTCAAATGGGTTCTATAAAGGCTACGGTGTCAATACTGCTCGGTTAAGCCCAAAAAAGCATTCCGGACATTTTCAAGGCTTTGTTGGGTTTCACTCCGTTCAACCCAACCTTGTATCTTAGAAACCTACGCAGTATTGGCTACGGTATACACACATTTTTATACAAAACCAAAGTCTTGTAGATCCTCCTAAATCCTCCTTAAAAAGGAGGACTTTGAAAGAAAGGTTTTTGCCCCTCTTTTTAAGGGGGGTTGGGGGATCAAAGCCTGTGGGGTAACTCTAGAAGAATTGTGTGTACACCGACACTGTAGCGTTATAAAGGGGAGGGTTATCGATATAATTAGCGCCCAGTGCGTAGGCGCAGCCCGCCGCACTGGGCGCTAATTCATAAGCAGCTAAAGTATGTTCTGAACGATAACCACTAGCGCCTCGGTGAGCAATGATAATAGGGCGCTTACCTATAAAATTTTTAACCATAGTTGGGTGCCATTTGTAATTTTGTAAGTTAAAAATTAAATATTAATTTAGGTGAGCGCATGACAAGTAATAATATTGAGATTGTTTTCAGTTTTGATACAACTGGGAGTATGTACCCTTGCCTTACCCAGGTACGGCGAAAAATCAAAAATACCGTTACTAGACTGATAGACGAAATTCCCTTAATTCGGATTGGGATTATTGCTCATGGCGACTACTGCGATGCAGGCTCAACTTATGTCACCAAAATATTTAACATATCCGGTGATGTTGATGCTATCTGTGATTTTGTGCAAAATGTCGAACCTACTGGTGGCGGAGATGCACCAGAATGTTATGAATTGGTATTACATGAATCCCAATCTTTATCTTGGTCAAAGTCAGCAACAAAATCACTGGTTTTGATTGGCGATGATATTCCCCATCCTCCAGCCCACAATCCTAAAAAACTGAATTGGCGCAAAGAGTTAGATAAATTAGCTGAGGCAGAAATTACAGTTTACGGAGTTCAAGCACTCAATCGCTCTCATGCCACTCCTTTTTATCAAGAACTTGCAGAAAAGTCTGGCGGTTTTCACATCAACTTAGACCAGTTTTCGTATATTAGTGATTTGTTTTTAGCAGTTTGCTACCAACAATCTTCTAACGATCAGCTACAAGCTTATGAACAAGAAGTAATTGACCAAGGACGCATGAGCCGTGGGTTAAATAAAATATTTAACACCATGATGAACCGGGAAGCAACATCCTATTACGAATCGGCTGATTTACGGGCAGTTTCTCCAGGGCGTTTCCAAATTTTAGAGGTTGAACAAGATATTTCAATTAAAGCCTTTGTATTAGAAAATGGTTTAAGTTTTAAAGTTGGGCGGGGTTTCTACGAATTTACAAAAACAGAAACTATCCAGGCTCAAAAAGAAATTATTTTAATGGATCGAGCAACGGGTGATTTATTTGAAGGAGGTGCTGCACGAGAAATGTTAGGTCTACCGATGGATGCAACGATTCGGATTAAACCGAGTAACCTAGAAAAGTATGTTGTGTTTGTCCAAAGTACCTCTGCTAATCGTAAACTGATTGGCAAAACTCGATTTTTATATGAAGTCGAAGACTGGGATCGCTAAATCCCAACGACTAGCGACTGTTTTCAAACTCGAAGATCCTAACCCCCCTTTTTAAGCTACGGTGTACACACAAGTGCTGTCCACATACGTTTCAACTCTTTTACCCACATTTTTGTCAGAGTTAAACTGTCACACTTCCCGACATCCCGCCCTGAACTTTAGGGCGGCGCGGGGAGTATGTCACCGATTCAGTCTTAGTACAACTCATATTTCATTAACTGACAGGGCAACGTTCCGTTATACACCGCAATTCGCTGGGATGATTTTAGCCCAATCGATTGAGACAGTTCCTTGTTGCCACTCAGGACAAAGGCAGTCCAGCCTTTGAAGCGTTGTTTCAGCACATCGCCCAAAAGTTTGTAAAATGCCCCTAAATCGCTATCTCGCCCCAGCCGTTCGCCATAAGGTGGATTGCAGAATAAAATCCCACTGTCTGCGGGGGCAACAACATCAGCAAGCTCCATTTGAGAAAACCATACATGGTTATCAACGCCGCAGTTTTGAGCATTGTTAATCGCTTGCTCAATTATATTTTCATCGCGATCGCTTCCCCAAATAGGTGCAGGCAGAGTATCCAGTTGGCTATCCTTAGCTTCTTGCAGCAGCTTTTCTAAAAGGGATAAATCAAAATCGAGCCAATTTTCAAATCCAAAGGATTCACGAAACAACCCTGGTGCGATATTAAGTGCCTTTAAGCTAGCTTCGAGAGGTAAAGTGCCAGAGCCACAGAGAGGATCGTAGAACATTTGGTTGGGCTGCCAACCCGAAAGTTGAATCAGGGCAGCAGCTAGAGATTCCTTTAGGGGGGCTACTCCAACTGCCGGACGGTAGCCTCGACGATGCAAACTATTTCCAGAACTGTCGAGTTTAACTGTACAAAAGTCGCGTTCAATATGAACATTGATCCGCACATCTGGGTCATGAAGCTCTACATTTGAACGCTCACCCAGATTTTCTTTCTGCTGGTCAACGATCGCATTTTTGATCTGGAGAGATGTGAAGTGGCTGTGGTTGAGGCGATCGTTTTTGCCTGTGGTATTCACCGCCAGCGTCATATCTGGCGTTAAATAATTTTGCCAATCGATACTCTGGATGCCGCGATAGAGATCCTTGGCATCAAGGCAAGGAAACTCATGGATATTCACCAAGATTCGGAACGGCAGCCTAGCCCAGAGGTTGACGCGATAAAGTAGAGTGCGATCGCCCTCAAAGGCTACACCGCAAAACCCTGGCTCCACTGAATTAGCACCCAACTGCTCTAATTCCTGAGCCGCGAGGGTTTCTAATCCACGAGCAACCGTTGCAAAATACTGATTCATCCGCTAATCCAAAGCATACTCTTCACTACTGACCCATTGACGAACTTGAGCTTAACTTATATATTGTGACATTTTCTGTTAAGTCTGCGATTATAACGTTAGTAGAATACAACGAATTAAATAACAAGCCCCAGCTAAACGAAATCAAGCCGGAGTAATAATACCACAGCAAGTATTTGTGGAAAAAGATTATTATTTCTTCATTTTAAGTACGATCTTAAATCCAATTAATCCTGATAACATCAAGCTGAAATAGTGTTCAGGCACTTTGTTTGCAAGACAACCCATTAATTAAAATAATCAGAGGGATAAACAATGACTTTCGTATCTGATATTGTTCTGCTAAAAGACTTAACATCGTCATCAGATAAGGATTTGGCCCGGGTAAAAGCCGTACTTCCGGCTACGGTAAATCGGTTAACCAACCCGAAGTTAGCAAATATTTTTGGTAATGAGCTGAAATTCGGTATTGCCTCCTTCAAGGATAAGCCAATACCGCCTCTTGGGGGTTATGCTGACTATGTATATAAACCAGAAGTCGCTTTAACAAATAATGTAACAACAATCAAAGACAAAATCTTTGACTTGAAAGCTTTTGGTGGCAATGATAGCTCCGAATCACAATTAGACGCACTCTTATACACAGCTTTAGATAGCGGTGGCAGTCTCGGTTACAGAGTCGGTTCATTTCGTGTTGTTATAATTGCCACCGATAGTATTTATCATGTTGCAGGCGATCGGGCAGCTGTTAGTCCGAGTGATACTATTCCCAATAATGGAGATGGTGTAATTGATCCTAATGAAGATTATCCAGAGATTGGACAAGTAAAAACTGCACTAGAAGCAAATAACATTATTCCAATTTTTCTCACTACGAGTGATGTTGCACTCGATTACCAGACACTAGTTACCCAGCTTGGTCGAGGCGGTGTACTGACTCTTGGTTCTAAAAGTGAGAATTTTGCTGATGCCATCAAAGAAGCAGTTGCTCAATCCAGAAATGTCATAAGTAGTGATGTTGTTACGACAAATGGAGACGATACCTTTAGCTGGGGGAATTTTTCGGCTGGCGATAAGGTTATTTTTGCTGGGGATGGTAATGACAAGATTTCGCTTTCTGGTGTTATTGGTAACCATTACATTGATGGGGGGGCCGGTTCTGACATCCTTGTGGGTGGAGATGGTACAGACAGAATAGATGGGGGTAGTGGTGACGACAAGCTTGTAGGGGGCAAGGGTGATGATATTCTTTTTGGCAGTAGTGGAAAAGATATTCTGATCGGGAACATTGGTAACGATTATCTACAGGGAGATAGTGGGAATGACTTCTTAAAAGGAGGCGCTGGTTCAGATAAGTTTGCATTTGCAACAGGATCAAAGTTTGATATTAACGAACTCGGAGTTGATACTATTAGTGACTTCAATCCTAAGCAAGACAAGATCCAACTATCTAAATCTACCTTTACTGCTCTAAGTAACTCAGTTTTCCCAACTGAATTAAATTCCGCAGACTTTGCCACAGTGACAAGCGATACTTTAGCCGCGAAGAGTTGTGCTGAGATTGTTTATAATAGCGCAAATGGTAGTCTCTTTTATAACCCCAATGGTTCGGCAGATGATTTTGCTGATATAAATTCTGGGGGGGGTAAATTTGCACAATTGGGTGCTAGCTCTTTTCCTGCTCTAACTACTGCTAGTTTTGAGATAGTTTTGTGATAAGAATTCAGGAGTCAGAATAGTGGAAACAGGAAATGAGTTAAAGGGATGAATATACTTGTGATATCAAACCTTTTATTAATTTTGAGTGCTGAATTCTTACGTTTTATGATTGATTTAGTTTAATTTTCAACTTCACATAAGAGACTTCCAAGGAATAAAGGAAGGAAAAGTGAGATCCTCCCAGGCAAATGAATTAAACTGAGATTACTCTATAATTTTCTAAAATCAATCATTGTCTGACGATAAGTATCTGGCAAACCTGTATCAAAACACTTGCCTTTAACAACATATCCTGTCATTCCCTCTTCCTGACATAATCTATCAAGACAAGAGGTTAACTGAAATTCGCCTCGTTCTCGGAAATTTTGGTTAATGTGTTCTGCTAAAAAGTCAAAAATTTTTGGCGTTAGTAAATACAAACCAAATATGCATAAAAACTCATTTTCTGCCATTCCCTGTACACGAAAATGTTGTTGTGCATACTCAATGGTAGGTTTTTCATAGAGTTGTGTAACTTCTAGAATCGAGTTTAACTCTTGCCAAACTCCTGTTACACATCCAGATGTATGAAGATTTTCGCCTAGCGTTGTAGTTAAGCTAACAACGCTTTGATTAACTTGCTCATAAATATCTAAAAGTTGACTAGCACAAGATTTGTCAATATCGGATGCATAAATGTGGTCGCCCAACATTAGCAAAAACGGCTCATCTTGCACCCAATCTTTGGCACAAAATACCGCATGACCATAGCCTAATTGCTCCTCTTGCAATAATATGGTAACTCTGCTTCCTAAATCTTCGAGATATCGGCTATATTCTTGATTTTGCGGTGAAAGTTTATCTAAAAGTTCTTTTTTCGGTGGTTTTTTCAATAAATCTTCAAATATTTTTTTGTCATCCGGCTGTACCACAATCCCCACTTCTGTAATTCCAGCACTTATTGCCTCTTCAATAATTGCTAAAATTACAGGTTTTGCCCTACCATCTCGATCAATAATCGGAAAAAGTTCTTTTTTCACAACCTTAGTCGCTGGAAACAACCGAGTCCCAAAACCAGCTACCGGAATCACAGCTTTTCTAACTTTATTTTTCTGCATCAATCCTCAATCCTCATCAGCTTAAAATCTCCCCTGCCCCCCTGCCTCTTAGTCACCCCAACTTCTCAAACAACTCCGCTAACACCACATTAGAAAACAAAAACCCTTGGGGATCAATCAAACGCAACCTTCCCTCTGCAACTTCCACCCAACCTTTCTCAAAATATCCTTGCAAACACCAGCAAATCTCCTCTACCTTCTCTTCCCCAAACCCCTCGGCCAACGCCCCCAAACTCACACCTTCCGCCAAACGCAACCCCAACATTAACGTTTCTAACAATACTTCTTTTGGGGGAGTTACATCACAATCAATCACAGCCCCAGCTTGCACCCACTGGTAATACTCCCTAGTTTTGCGCGGACGAGTGAAGCGCTTCCCGTCAACATAACTCGCCGCACCCATACCAAAGCCATAGTAAGGGCGGTTTTCCCAATAGACTCGATTATGCCGACACTGATGACCAGGTTGAGCATAATTAGAAATTTCGTAATGTTCATAACCTGCACTAGTCAAAACTTGCTGCCCCATCTGGTACATTTTGACTGTAGCTTCATCCGTAGGCATTGGAGTATCGCCAGGTTTGTAGTAACGACCAAAGACTGTACCTGGTTCGATGGTAAGATCGTAGATGGAAATGTGAGTGGGTAAAAGTGCCACTGCTTTTAAGAGAGAATCTTGCCATTGATCCAAAGACTGATGCGGCAACCCAGAAATTAAGTCTAAGCTAAATTCGGGAATCTCGACTTGGTGGATTAGTTCCACAGCTGCAAAAATATCTTCAACTGAGTGCGATCGCCCCGCCCTCTGCAATAATTCTGATTGAAAGGCTTGTACACCTAAACTTACCCGGTTCACGCCGACATTGCGATAGCCTGCTATATGGGCTAAATCAAAGGTGGCTGGGTCAATTTCCATAGAAATTTCTGCCCCAGACGCAATACCAAAATACTTCTCTAGTTCTGTTACTATCCGTTGTAACTGCTCTATTGATAGCAGCGAAGGAGTACCACCGCCGAAGAAAATTGTCTTCAGGGGTTGACCCAATGCTGGTGTAATGGCAATTTCTTGACATAGCACCTCAACATATTGGGAGATAGTACCAGATGTTTCGCCCCGCAAGCGATCGCCCACAACAGACACCGGGAAATCACAATAAAAACACCGCCGTCTGCAAAAGGGAATATGTACATACGCAGAACTCGCAATTCCAGAAATACTAAATTTTTGACTCATTTTGAGAAAAGATTAAGTTAAGCCAACTGCGAATTAGAGACAATAAAAATGAGATAAGAATTCAGGAGTCAGCAGTCAAGAGCCAGAATAACTCTAAAATCAAGCGTGAAATCACTTCTAGATTTCATTAAAATTATCAAGTTTGGGTATCAAAGTCTTCTTAATTCTGACTTCTGGATTCTGGATTCTGAATTTTTACAAAATAAGTAGTTTCTTTACAAGTTTTTGTCGTTTTACAACGAAACAATGAAAAATATGAAGATAAAAGCCTTTGGTTATAATAATTGCAGATATTGCCCTACTAAACCCTTAGTGTAAGTCAATATTGATTAGTTTATCTTACCGATAAAATAAAAAATACTTAACTTTATCGGTTACCACAGTTGCAGGAAAACAAGACAACCATGCTTGACGCCATTATTATTTTCTCATTTATTCTAGCAGCGTCGGGAATAGGGTTCTACAGCATTGAACTACTGCCCAATGGCACACTAGATCAGGTAACAAATCTTGAAGCTTTACGCTTAGTTGTTGCCGTCTTTGCCGCTATTATTGGTGGTGCGATCGGGCTGAGTTTCCAGACGACATATCGTCGCCTAGAATCACAAATCAAAGAAATGCCTCTGGAAGTGATCTTAACTCGTGCGATCGGCTTAGTGATTGGGCTATTACTAGCTAACCTCATGCTAGCACCACTATTTTTGCTACCCATCCCGGCGGACTTTGGATTTATTAAGCCACTGGTGGCAGTTGTTGGTAGTATTATCCTCTCCGTTACTGGCATGAATTTGGCAGACACCCACGGACGAGGCTTACTGCGGTTTATTAATCCCAACACCGTCGAATCAATGGTAGTGGAAGGAACCCTAAAACCCGCCAATACTAAAGTTTTAGACACCAGCTGTATTATCGATGGTCGCATTGAAGCGTTACTAGAAACAGGGTTTTTGGAAGGGCAAATTCTTGTACCGCAGTTTGTCTTGCAAGAACTTCAACAAGTAGCGGATGCTAGTAAAGACCAAAAGCGGGTGCGGGGAAGGCGAGGACTAGAAATTCTCAACCGCATCAAACAAGAATATCCCGATCGCATCGTGATTAATACAATTGACTACGAAGATATTCCCACAGTCGATGCCAAGTTAGTGCGCTTTGCCCAAGAAATTAGCGGTACGTTGCTAACCAACGACTACAACTTGTCTAAAGTCGCTAGCGTCCAGAAAGTCCCTGTTTTAAATGTAAATGATTTAGTAAACGCCGTCCGTCCCAGTTATTTACCAGGCGACAACCTTGATTTGAAAATTCTCAAGGAAGGCAAAGAACCCAGTCAAGGTATTGGCTACCTAGACGACGGCACAATGGTAGTCGTTGAAGAAGGCAGCAGTTATGTGGGTGGCGAACTGCGAGTAGTAGTTACCAGTGCTTTGCAAACCACCGCAGGAAGAATGATTTTTGCCAAACCCCAAGCTTCAGCATTGGCGTGAGGGAAATATTCGGTGCAATTAAATATAAATTGTGCGTACGCGCAGCGTCGGCGCAGCCATCGGTGCAGGTTGACTGCACCGATTATTTATTTGGACTCACCAGAGTCAGTTACCTGCAAATACTGTAACTGCTCAATTGATAACCCTGTCAACCTTGCTATCTGTTCTAATGGCATACCAGTATTAAAAAGATTGCTTGCCACTTCAAGTAAAGCTTCAGCTTTGCCTTCAGCTTTGCCTTCAGCTTTGCCTTCTTCTAAAATATCTTGATAAATCACTGACTCGCGCATAATATCTGACCTCAAAACTCGTCTGATAACCTCTTTCTCTAATACTAAACCAGCTAAAATCGCCGTGGAAGCAGCAATATTACTTTGATTTCTTGATTCTGTCATACTATTAATTTCTCGTGCAACTTGGTTAAGCACGGCTTCTGGATCAATTGTACTACTCAAAACTGCAAAGGGTAACAGTCCAGGCGTCCTTAGAAATACTTCAGTTGGTTGTTCCCAGAGTCTGATAACTGAAAATTCATGCCTTGTCCCAGCAATTGTAAATGTATTTTGTTGCACCAAATCTGAATTTGTCTGCTTGAGGTAAATCACAACTTGATGCATTGCTTTGCCTGGAAAGCGGCGATATACTCGCAACCGATAGTCAATCATCCGAAAAGGAATTTCAGGATCAGCTTGGGTTTGAAATTCCAAATGTAAAATATTTTGCTCCGACTGTAGCAGAATTAGGGCATCAGCACGAATGGGCTCGAGAGATAATTCTTTTGGACTGAGTTCGGTTAAAGTGATGGGTTCGCCTAATAACCAAGTGGCGAAGTCGCTGGAGAAATTTTCAGCTAAAAATTTACAGATATTGTCAAACATTTTAAAATTTTACCAAATAGCTCACTCATTTGCTATTTATCCGAAATTTTTTAATCAAAACATCTATATATCCTAATTTTCATCAATATTTAATAGTAAATTATTTGATTATTTAAAGAAAGGAATTTTTTTATTTGTAAGCGTAATTAAAAATTAATTAAACTGGTGGTTATAAGTTATTAGCCTTTTGAGCATTATGAAGCGCATTTACACTATGTTTAATATTTTTACAATAACTTCATTATTTGCTTTTGTATTTGCTGGTGCTACTACTTTATTACTCGTGCAGACAGTCACAGCTAAACCAGTACAGACAAAAAAGCAAGTAAATCAACCAATACATACCATTTAACTCAAGAGTACGAATATACCCTGCAAATAATAGCCTACCAGCAAGTCGTATGATTACGATTGAACGTGTTATTAAAAGGTCTAGTAAGATGCAAATAACAGAAGCAAAACTTACAACATACGAGGAATTTGCAGCCAAAACAGGAGAGTACAAATCATCGATTTCTAACAACCGGATGGTGTGGATAGTGACTGGTTTTGTTCATCAAGGTGAGTTAAGGATGTCTAAAGGTAGAAGCGTCTGTACCGATAACGCTAAACTTGTGGAAGTAATGGATGCAGAAACTGGCGATTCTTTTGGTAGAAGTATTTACTGTCCCCCCAACAACGTGATAAATTTTATGCCGTAAATTTGCCGCATAAATGGAGGGATACTATATAAAAACGTATCTTAAAGCGATCGCTTCTACAAGAGTTGTGAATATACCAATTTGGGTAGCAATAAGCCGTAATTCCGCGCTTGGCGATCGCTTCATTATCTATAGTGATGGCAAGTTAGCCCGTCAGCACTAAGTTTAATACTCATAAATCTCTAATGGCAAATTATCTGGGTCTTTAAAAAAAGTAAATTTTTTATTTGTAATTTCATCAACTCTGATATTTTCTACCTCTATTCCTTTCGATTTTAAATAAAAAACAGTTTCCTCAACATCATCAACTTTAAAAGCAAGATGTCTTAAACCACAAGCCTCTGGTTTACTAGGTCGTTCTGGAGGATTTGGGAAAGAAAATAGCTCTATTTGAGCATTTTCTCCAACTCGTAAATCTAATTTATAAGAATTTCTCTCGGCGCGAAAAGTCTCTTGAATAATCGGAAATCCTAAAACTTCTACATAAAACTTTTTGGAGCGATCGTAGTCAGAACAAATAATAGCTACATGATGAATGCCAGTAGTTTTCATTGGATTTTGCTTATTTTACTACATTTATTAAGAGAGTGTACGTAGGTGCTAACATAACCAGATTACACTCTCTCAAGTATAGATTAAGCTTTAATCTTTTTAATTGATCTTACCTTTCTTTTCAGGAACAAGCCAATGCTGCCAACAAGAAATGTGCTACCTAAAGTACTAGGTTCAGGTACTTGTCGATAAGAAACTATACCGTAATCGGAAGTTTCGGAGGAAACAGAAAATAATGTTCCAGTAATGTCGTAACTTTTGTTAGGATTAGCTTTATCAAGGAAGCTGTACAGCAATCCAATAGGTGCGTTATCTGCTAAGGATACAGTTGGAAATGCAACGGGATAATTTGGGTATTCAACATCATCAGTTGCGGTATAAATATTGGGGTCATTATCGAATTGAAAAGTTAGCAATTGAACTGGTGCTACGGGGATATTATCATTGTTGAAAGTTGCGTCATCAAAGCTAAATAGACCGTTACCTTTAGCAGTATAACTATCAACATTGAACGCATAATTAATAATTGTACCCGATGCAGATTTAGTGGTTAAGGTAGCTAAACCCAGAATCAGAGTAGTAGCGATCGCTAGTTTTTGAAACAATTTCATCTCAATTTTCCTGTTGCATTAGATAAATAAACTATTTAAACCCTGTAGAGACGTAGCTACGTCTCTACGTTTTCACCAGACGCCTAATACTTACTTCTTAGCGCCAGTAGAGTTATTCGTTTCACTCAATTGCCAATCCTTTAGAAGTTGAGCGCGGTTTTGTCGTAAGTCTTTACCGTTA
The DNA here is from genome assembly GCF_036919495.1 of Nostoc sp. Lineage (GTDB taxonomy): Bacteria > Cyanobacteriota > Cyanobacteriia > Cyanobacteriales > Nostocaceae > Nostoc. Next base: position 17,587 of record NZ_JBALBZ010000079.1, on the reverse strand, counting down.
CGTTCTTCAGGATAAGGAATATTATTGCCCTTAATTCCTGTCCAAATAATTTCGTTGAATTCTTCTGGGTCGACCTTATCTTCACCAATAAAATCGAAACCCTTGGTTATAGCAGCCCACCATTTTGCATCATTGAGAATGGGCATAGCTGCTGTATTTTCAACATTGGGGTCTTGGCAGGCTGGTACTAGTTTCGGATCTACAGATTTAGCACACAAGTTACCCGGCACAATAGCTGTGTAAGGCTCAAAATTCGGTTCTCTTGTGAAAGCATCTGACATTGGTTCGGCATTAGCATCAGTAATTGCCAAATAGTTAATGTTTAACAAATCCTCCATTGTCCGCAAAATATTAATGGTGTTGTAGTTAGTGCTAATGAGCGCACCCCGTTTTGTATAGGGCGAAATAACGTAGGCTAACGAACGGTGGGAATCAACATGATCGGGCCCATTTTGAGAATCATCTTCAATGATGAAAATTGCTGTTTCTTTCCACTCCGGCAGATGAGAAATTTTCTCTACCAGCTTGCCAATAGCATAGTCATTGTCTGCCATTTGCAATTCAGGAGTATTTAGTCCAAATAAAGCAGTGCCAAAGGAACCAAAATGATCGTGAGATAAACGCACAAGCATTAAATTGGGTAATCCATTTTGCTTAAGATCCCTTTCCCATTCGTTGTACAAATAAATATCGGCATTATTTTGATCGAATGAGCGGAAGTAAAGATCGGTTTTATCCAACAATGCAGTTTTAGTAACGGGTGCTTGAGGAATCTTGTCAGCGTAAGGGGTTGGGGAAATGGGGATATAAGCTGGGTTTTTCGGATCGGGTTTAGTAGGATCAGTTTGGCTAGTGGTGTAAGGAATTCCGTTATCAACAAAGAAACCGTAATTGCGTACAGTCTTGCCAGCACGTAGCGCCGTATCCCACAGATAACCACCAATGGCATCCGGCTGGAGATTACCATCTCCTTCGGGAGCATCAACATCTCTATCTCCAGGTAATATGGAAGACTGCCCAGAAGGATCTAAAACTCCTGTTATACGGGTATTGATTGGCGAGTTATTCGAGGAAGTTTGCGGGAGTCCAAGACTGATATTCCGATTTGTACCTTCGTAATCGTAGGTTAAGCCGTTAAAGCCAGCGTTACCGTAAAGAACTGATTGACTTTTTTCGGTGTAGTCTGTAGTACGAGCGTAAGTAGACCAGTTCCAACCTACTCCACTAGATTCGCCACTGTCGTAGAAGTTATCAAAAGTTGCAAAGCCAAGGGAAAGCTTGTGATGGTTGGGTGAAATCTTGTAGGGAAACAAGGTAAGTGCTGGATCGCCATTACCGATAGGTAAGTCACCGAGTACCTGGTCGTAGGTACGGTTTTCTTTAACTATATAGATAACGTGCTTGATTTTGCCTTGTAAATACCTCATTGTCCGGTCAGGACGACGACTATAAAAACCGTTGTTTTTGTCTACCTGCGTTGAAAGCATAGCCAAAGTACTGCTACTTGGCACTGGAATAATTGAGATCCCAGCTTTTTCTAAAGCCCAGGTGTAATCGTTTTTAAAATTAGTGTTACGTGCAAGTCCTGCTGGTGTCGTTCGACTGTTTGACGGGTTGGGGCCGGAATTGCTCTTGGCATTGACAACGTAAAGTCTTTGACCATCAAGGCTGACACTTACGGAATTAGGATACCAGCCAGTGGGGATGCGTCCATTCACACCACCACCTTGCAAGTCCACAACAGCGATCGCATTCTCGCCGCCTAGAGTAACATAAAGTGTTCGTCCATCTGGGCTGAGAGTTAAAGAGTTGGGATTAGCACCTTTATATTTCTCACCAGGGCGAGACAGAGAGATGGTTTGAACAACTCTATTGCTATTTGTATCAATGACTGAAATCGAGTCATCATTACCATTAGCTACATATAGTCGATTTTGATCGGCCGAAAGCAGTACTTTGTTTGGCTGGCTACCTATTGGTATACGGGTGATTTTTCCAGAAGTAATTTCAACAGCAACTACTTCGTTATCGCGCTGGCTACTAATGAAAACTTTAGCTGCTTGACCATTTTCTGCGCTTTTGATAGCGACATCAAAAGGAAATTCACCGGTTGCTATTTTATCGCCTGCCCTAAAGAACTTAATTTCTTTAGTTACCTTACGGGTAGGAGTGTCAACGATTGATATAGAGTCATTTTCAAAGTTTGCAGCCACCAAGGTCTTGCCATCTTTACTAACTGCAATACCCGCTACAACTGCTCCTGTACTTACAGCCTTAGCTGGTGTATCCTTCAACAAACCACCATCGTATTTAGGGAAGGGTGCAGTTTGGTTAGAATTGTGACCTAGTAAAATAAAGGGAGCATCTGGTACGTACTGACTACCATTAGACGCATAAACATACACGCGATCGTCAATCCCGCCTGAGACAAAGAAGCCTGAGGCATCTTTAGCCCAAGCCAAACCGTTATAGGTATTAGGAATATTAATTTGTTGTTTTTTAACTAACTTACCGCTAGTGACATCATATACAAAAACCCATTCTGCTTTTGGGGTTGTTGTACCACTTGGCTTACCAGTTACCGGATCTAATACAGGATAGGTGAAAGTACTACCTGTATTTTCATCCTTGAAGTTTTGGTTATAGCCACTGGTAAGCACCAGTAGAGTTTTTCCATCAGGGCTGAGGGCTGTGCTTACGGCTTCAGCAGCATCAGCATTATCATCTGTACGCAAACCAGTTCCTAAAGGTGCAAACGTCGAGCCTGGTGCTGCTGCCGGTGTGATTATTTGACCTGTAGGTAGCAAAGCTGCTCCACTCTCTGAGTTACCAACGGGTCTGGTAGTTCCAGCGCTAGCTGATTGGATACTTGCACTCAAGCTACTTAACAGCAAAAGACTTAATAGATACCCTTGGTTTCTACTAATTTTCATGCAATTTTTCTATAATAGGGATAACAATAACTATTCAAGTACAGATGTTTATGGTTGATGGTTAAGCCATCAGTAATTTTTGGTTATATTTTGGTAGTAGCGGATTTACTATATTAAGTTTTTAATTTTGAATTGTTAATTTTACTTTTGGATTGTAAGTATTTAATTTTTACGTTTTAGACTTTATCTTTACCAATTTTTATTATATATAATATGGTTTTTATTTGTTTCTCACTAGCAGATTTTGAGTGCTACTAGTGAAAGTTTTATACAAAATTTAATATTTTTAATTAATCTAAGCTTAACTTTTGCTTAACCACTGATAATAGATACTAAAAAAGTAAAAAAACTGACAATATTTTTTAATAAATACTGTCTTTTCACAATAAAAGTGATATGCCCAACAAAAGTCTTATTTTGTCATTGTTAATGTTATTTGCAATGGCTCCTGCTGCCAATGCAGAGGTTAAATTGATTGCAGTTGGGAGCCTAGATGGTAAGATAGGTGATCGCTCCACCGAAACATCTGCTCCCCTAGAAAATAGCGTTGCGGGAAATCTCTTGGGTGGTCTAGGGTCGGGACTAGCCTACGCTGGGAATAATACCTTTATCGCTATCCCAGACCGGGGCCCAAATGCGGTGGTGTACAATAGTGCTGTGAGTGATACAGCATCCTATATCAACCGCTTCCAAACTATCAAACTGGAACTTGTACCAAGCGAACTTGGTTCAGCGTTGCCCTTCACCCTTACCCCTTCCTTGATTGACACAACTCTGCTGTTGAGCAAAGACCCTCTTTACTACGGAAGTGGTGCTGGATTGGGTGTACCTAGCGGTGTCCCAGCCTTGAATACCAAGAATAAAAACTATTTCACTGGACGCTCAGACAACTTCGACCCCAACCAAATCTCAACATATCCCAACAATGCGCGTTTTGATCCTGAAGGGGTGCGTGTATCCAATAGTGGAGAGCAGATATTTATCTCGGATGAATACGGCCCGTATATATATGAATTTAACCGTAATACAGGTAAGCGGATGAGGGCGTTTAACCTACCTAGCAAGTTTGCAATCAGCAACTTGAGTCCCGTTAGTGATATAGAGATCAGTGGTAACACCTCCGGCCGGGTTGCGAACAAAGGCATGGAAGGACTTGCAATTACTCCCAACGGTAAAACCCTGATTGGAATTTTGCAGAGTCCACTGCTCCAGGACGGTGGTACTAATGGGGCTTATACCAGAATCGTCAAGATTGACATCGCCACAGGTGCAACTGAGGAATACGCCTATCAGCTAGATAATATTGGTACGCCGACTAAACCGAAATATCCCACCGTCAGTGAAATTTTGGCTATCAGCGATCGCGAATTATTAGTAGATGAACGCGATGGCAAGGGTTTGGGCGATGGCTCTAAGGCTGTCTTTAAGAAGATTTACCATATCGATCTGACAAATGCTCAAGAAGTTAGCAATATCACCGGGGAAAATAATCTTGCTGGCAAGGCGGTTAGTAAGACCCTGTTCCTTGATGTGGTGGCTGCGCTGACTCAATACGGCATCAAACAAGAAGACATTCCTGCCAAGCTTGAAGGTTTAGCTTTCGGAGAAGATGTGACGATTAATGGAGTCGAAAAGCATACATTGTTCATCTCCAATGACAATGACTTCGTTGGTACTTTACCCTCGGATACCTACCATTCAACAAGTGTTGACAACCCAAACAAGTTTTTCGTTTTTGGGGTTGACAGTACTGATTTGCCGGGTTTTGTACCGCAGAAGATTAAAGGAAAAAATTGATATTGAGTTGGGTTGATAGCGATGTCTACGACGGGCTATTCGGCGTCGCTAGAAGCATGTAGAGTAAGCATCTTGCCGACTCTACATGCTTAACTATTTTCGCTTGTTTGCTAGTTGTTATCGTTCAGCACGCGGAGAGTTCCAGTTGATGGAATAATTATTGGGTGCAAAGGTGTAAGCGTAGAACCCAGGAGTGATTCCTGTTACTGCATTGGGAACCCAAACCGAGAAAAAGTTTTTTACAAAACTGCCGCAATATTGAGTTTGTTCAGCGTAGGGGATTGTAAAGTTTGGGGTGTTTCCAATACAAAAAGGATGGTTTCCTTGCCACTCGTTACCTGAATCACTAGTGGCATAAAGGTAGTAGCGAGTGTTATTGAGTGAGTAAAGAGTTTGTATGCATGAGCCAGGTGTTTGAGATAACGGGAATCGACCTTGGGTAGTCCAAGTACCATTGTTGTAGTAGCTGACTATGACATTAAGATTTTCACCCGATTCGTTGCAAACATAGAAACCTGGTGATGGCTCGGCAGAAGCTTTTTGATTTGGTAGGGCTACAAATGTCATACCAACAAATAAAGCTGCAAGAGTTGCAGTTTTTGTGCAATAATTTAAAATGAGTCTCAATAGCATATAAAAAACCCCAAGTTAGTTAAGAAATAAGTACAGAACTCTTGAGGAATATTACGATTTACGTCACAAAATATGGGTCAAGTTGAGCTAAGGAATGCAGATACTAGTACGAACTACAACAGTGTTCATGCAACAGTTGATAATATCTACATTCTTAATGCTAACGAGTTAATTCCGATGCTAAACCGCTTACCCCAAGCTACCGCAAAGTCAAGAAATTAAGGATTTTAAAAATCTTTTAGGAGCTGGTATAGCTACTTAGCTATTAAACCAATTCGCAATTTGCAATTACGTTTTGTAACGGGAATTTAACCCCTACACAAAACCTGATGCCTGTAGAGGCAGGGGACTTAAACTCCCACCACTTATTAAAAGATTTTATAAAATTAATAATAGAATTTTTTATAATTCTTTTATAGAAGAATTAAATAACTTAACTATATATTTGAGATTTTGAGCGTGTTTAAAAATTTGTTTAGTAGCGCTATTTTATTATTCTTGTAGAGTAAAATGTGAAACTTTTACCTGGGTTAGTATGAGGGTTCATGTCACTAGGAGCAAAGTAAGCTAAAAATTTGCTGGACACTTGCTTTCACCAAAGCCAATACCGCGCAAAGAAGTTGAGAGGCATTGGCTCAATGCTTTTCTTATCAGTTAGCCAGGATCTAGCAATTAAGGTGTCAGGAGTACTGATATTATAAGAATAAGCGAGATAATCACCTAGAGGTTACTAATTCTGTAAAACGGTTTTTGATACAATCCTAGTTTTCTTAAGGTCTGCTTCAGAAAGTTCTTCTCCAGCTTGCAGACGAGTGGCAGAGGTTTGCAACAATGATGTCTCGGCAGTCAGTGTGGAGTTTTGGGCTGTCAAAGAGCCACCACAGCAGAATATGGGTGTCGATAAGGTAGCTCATTCCCATTGCTGAAGTTCTTCTTCTGGCAGTGGTTCAAAGAAAGCATCGCCGAGTTGTCCTTTTAATAAACCAGGGGTGCGGGGTTGTGTACGTTGTTGACTTAAACCTAGTCGAAAGTAGTGAATTAGGTCATAACGTTAATCAGCAACGCTGAATTTTTACTATTCCTGTAAAACAGTCTTTGATACAATCCTAGTTTTCTTAAGGTCTGCTTCGGAAAGTTCTTCTCCAGCTTGCAAGCGTGTGGCAGAAGTTTGCAATACTGTCGCCGCCCCTTTATCTCCAATTTGTAAAGCGGTTTTAGCCGCCGTTTGCAACATCGTGGCTGCACCAGTGCGATCGCCTTGTTGCAATTTCGCTTCAGCTAACTGGGTTTGCCGATACTTCGCTAATGTTAAAATAGACTGATGCACCTGGGGATTAGAATCTGGTTGATATGCCCGCACTACATCTGCATACACTGGCACGAGGGACGAAAGTAAACCTTGTTCGTTAACCAACGGGTTATCATAACGAATTTGCAGATGCCCGATCGCTTGTTTACCCTCTGGTAATTGTCCCAGATAAATGTTCGCCAAAACTACCCGTTCTACATCCTGCATCAAATCTCCCAAACGTACAGCAAAGCTACCATCAGCTTCGGGTTCAACTGGTAACTCAATTGTGTCCGGGGCAACTTGGGCAATGGGTTTCAATTCTGCTAATCGGACATTGGGCACTAGAGATAACAGCAAGTACGCATTAGTTAGCCCAATCGACTGAATCCTTCCAAACAGTCGGCTAAATTGCTCCACAGCTTGTTCAGGGCGTTCAATATGCGCTAAAGTCCCACCACCGACATCAGCAATTTTTTCTAGTAAATCCTGATTCCAGCTATTGCCAAATCCGAAAGTGTTGATAGTTAGGTTCAGTTTGGCAGCTTTTTGCGCTAGTTGAACACAGCGTTTGTTGTCATCTCGCCCAATATCCCACTTCCAAATCCGCAAACCGCTTTCACCATGCCCATCCGTCAGCAGAAATGCCTGGGAAACAGCGCCTCTTGTCCCCTTCATCAGTTCTGTAATTCCCAATTCCAAACCATCAGCGATCGCAGTGCCGCCGCTAGCAGTCAGTTTGCTTTTTATTTGAGATTTGATGCTTTCGGGGTCTTCGATCGCTTGGTTTGGGATAATGACTTCCGCAGTACCAGAAAAAGCCACAACTGAAATGCGATCGCCTACTTTCAACCGATCGATTAATCCTTCCACTGCCTGGATCACCGTTTTAATTGGTTGTCCATGCATGGAACCACTTCTATCCAAAATCAAGCAGAGATTAAGGGGCAGATTTTGGTCAAACTCATCAGCGATAGCAAAAATTGTAATTGCTAGTTGACGTTGGCTACTTGTTTGAGCCATATCAACATTATTGTCATTTAACGCCGAGAGCAATTTAACTTTCATCTAAACCTGAGTTTACTGGGGAGGGGTATCTTGCAAAACTGTTTTAGAGACAATCCGGGTTTTCTTGCGATCGCTTTCAGATAAATCTCCACCAGATTGTAGCTGGGTGGCAGAAGTTTGCAACACCGTTGCCGCCCCAGTATCTCCCATTTGCAGTGCAGTTTTAGCAGCCGTTTGTAGCATCGTCGCCGCACCAGAGCGATCGCCCTGTTGCAATTTCGTTTCGGCTAGCTGGGTTTGGCGATACTTAGCTAATGCTAAGATAGAATGTTGCATCTGGGGATTCGGGTCTGCTTGGTAATTTTTCACTACATGGGCGTAAACTGGGATATTTGCTGTAACTAAACCTACTTTGTTGGCGGCTGGATCATCGTAGCGGACTTGCACATGAGCGATCGCTTGTTCACCTGTTGGCAATTGTCCCAAATAAATATTAGCTAAGATTACCCGTTCTGCATCTTTCATTAAATCTCCCAACCGCACAGTGAAACGTCCATCAGCTTCTTGTTGCAGTGGTAACTCAATTGTGTCTGGGGAAACTTGGGCCACAGGTTTAAGTTCTGCGAGGCGGACATTGGGCATTAGGGAAAATAACAGATAAGCATTAGTCAATCCTACAGTTTGAATACGGCTAAACAGGCGATTGAACTCTTCCACTGCCTGTTCGGGTTTTTGAATATAAGATAAAGTACCTAGGCCAGCATCAGCAATTTTTTCTAAAACATCTTGGTTCCAATTGTCACCAAATCCCAAAGTGTTTAAAGTCAAATTATAGCTAGCAGCCAATTGAGCAAATTTTAAACAGCGATTATTATCACCGTGTTCATTTTCACCGTCGGTTAATAAAAAAGCTTGGGAAACAGTATCTTTTTTACCCTTTGCCAACTCCTCAATGCCTAAGCGCAATCCTTCATCAATCGCAGTTCCACCATCGGCGGCGAGGCGATTAATTTGCTGTTTGATTTTCTCTGGATCTTCGACACTTTGATTGGGTACTAAGACTTTGGCACGGTGATCAAAAACTACAACACTGAGGCGATCGCCAGGATTGAGTCTATCTACCAAACGATTCGCGGCTTTTTTGACCGTTTCTAGCGATCGCCCATTCATCGAACCACTATGATCGAGAATTAAGCATAAATTCAGAGGTACATGGCGGTCTTGATTTTCTGCCTTCGCTGAAATCGAAATTCCCAACTGACGTTGACTGTTCAGTTGATTTGCGTCCAAATTACCATCATTCAAGGCAGGCTGCAAATTAACCTTCATAACTCAAAGTCCCTATTCAGGATATACATACTAAAAAATAACTTCAAAGCACCACTTTAGCTCTACGGAAAACCTATCCAACACAAATACACTAATATAATCAGAATATCTTAGAAGCCAAGCATTGGCAGATGCGAAGCCACCTTTAGCATTAGGGAGAAATCCGCACCTTAAGGAAGGCTGGCATCGCGCTAGGATGTATTACAGTTAACGGCATAGTTTCAGGCGATCAGTTGCTATGGACATTTCCCCAATTAAGGCTGTTCAAGCCCCATATTACGGCGATAATTTTTACCGGACACCACCGCCAGATTTACCTTCCCTCTTATTGAAGGAGCGAATTGTCTATATTGGGATGCCTCTGGTGCCTGCTGTCACGGAATTAATCGTGGCTGAATTGCTGTTTTTGCAATCTGACGACCCCGAAAAACCGATTAAAATCTATATCAATTCCACCGGCACTTCCGGTTACAGTGGCGAACCCATTGGCTTTGAAACCGAAGCTTTCGCCATTTTTGACACCATGAAATATATCAAACCTCCTATCCACACCATTTGCGTCGGTTCCGCAATGGGTATGGCCGCGATGCTACTCAGTGCTGGTACAAAAGGTTGCCGCGCTAGTTTGCCTCACTCCTCGATTATCCTGCATCAGCCTAAGAGCTACGCCCAAGGTCAAGCAACGGATATTCAAATTCGCGCCAGGGAAGTTTTGGTAAATAAAGGGGCGTTAGTTGATATCTTGCATCGCACCACTGGACAGGCTCCAGAAAAAATTACTAAAGACATGGATCGGCTGTTGTATTTAACACCCTACGAAGCGAAGGAATACGGTTTAATTGACCGAGTTTTTGAGAAAGAAGAACTCGCCAATCCCCCACTCCCTGCCAGTGTCCTTTAGTGAGTGCTAAGTAGAGACGCGATTAATCGCGTCTTTACAGGAGTTATGAGTTATTTCTAACTCTCCTATCGTCCGCAAATTATTAAGAACGGAGTAAATTATGCCTATAGGCGTTCCTAAAGTTCCTTACCGGATGCCCGGAGGACAATATACAGATTGGATTAGCATCTACGATCGCCTTTACCGGGAACGGATTATATTCTTGGGGCGAGATATTGATGATGAAATTGCCAATCAGATTATTGCTGTAATGCTGTATCTGGACTCAGACGATCCAGGTAAAGATATTTATATATACATCAATTCCCCTGGTGGAATGGTTACATCTGGCATGGCTATTTTTGATACCATGCAACATATCAAATCAGATGTAGTGACTATTTGCGTCGGTTTAGCAGCTTCAATGGGGTCTTTCCTGCTGGCTGCTGGCACCAAAGGCAAACGACTAGCATTGCCTCACTCACGGATTATGATTCACCAGCCTTCAGGTGGCACCCGTGGACAAGCAAGCGATATCGAAATTGAAGCTAGAGAGATTCTGCGGATTCGTCACCAGCTCAATGGCATTTATGCCGATAAAACTGGTCAGACCATAGAAAAGATTGAAAAAGATATGGATCGCGACTTTTTCATGTCTGCCGAAGAAGCAAAACAATACGGTTTAATCGACCGTGTAATTGAAGAACGAACCTCGATAGTAACAGGAGAGTAGGAAGACAGAGGGCAGGGAGCAGGGGGAGCAGGGGAAGCAGGGGGAGAGTAAAAACTCCTAACTCCCGACTCCCGATTCCCCACTCCCCATTCCCCTTCTTTAAACAAACTGTAAACATTGAACTTAAAAATAGCAAATTAGCCCTTATTATTAATAGTTCAGGCGTGAAGCAGATAGCTTAATAGCCTCTTGCTGGATATTCGATAGCTCATAGCTCAAGATGGATCTTGGAGATTGCTACCGTTTACTAGGTTTGAGATCGGGAGCTTCTTTTGCTGACATCAAAGCGTCTTACCGACGATTGGCGCAGCAATATCATCCCGATATCAACCCAGATGACAACAAAGCCAAAGATAAGTTTATTGCGTTGACAGAAGCGTACAAACTCCTGCTGACTGTGGTACTGCCAGAGGAAACTGTGGCATATTCAAGTCAGGTGTCAACATCTGGTGTGCGTGGTGATGCTAAGGCAACGCATAGGCAGAAAACACCAGTAACAACGGTGACAAGCCAAGAACCAGGGAAACCAAAGCCGCCTAATGTGCTGGAAATAGAAGAACGGCTGAAGTGGAAAACTTATGAGCAATTGCAGCGATTTTTGCAAGAAAGACGATTTCCGCAAGCGATCGCCCTAGCGGAAGCTTTAGCAGATCGTTTGTCAACAGATGCAGAAGTTCGCCAATGGCTAGCGATCGCCTATCAAATTTGGGGACGGGCGCTAATTTCCCAAAACCAGCTGCTTAAAGCCAGAATTTATCTCAAAAAAGCTCTGAAGACAGACCCCCATAATAAAAGTCTCTGGTATGAAGTGCAGCGTGATTTCCAACGATTAGAACAAATTTTTTAAAGATTTACAAAATTTATTGAAAACCAAAATTTCATTTCCAGGTTCTAAGAAGGAAAAGGAAATAGTCTTCATTGGGCTACTTGCCACTAAGACGGGAGGCGGGAGCCTCTCAAAGAGCATTCCCAGTCTCAGACTGGGAACGAGGTAGGAATGACGAATTACGAATTACGAATTACCGCCATCCGCGCAACACTGCTCCTAATGTAGCGATTCCCTCAACAATCTTCTGAGTTGGCTGAAAGCTAAAAGCTAATCTGATAGCATTATCCCCCTCTCCATTGGTGTAGCAGCGAGTCCCAGGTAGAAAACTGACGCCGTGTTCACTGGCAGCCATTAAGAGTGCTTTGGCGCTAATGTCTGAGGGCAATTTACACCAAACGAAGAAGCCGCCATCGGGACGCAAAGCAACTACATCACTGGGAAACTCTTGAGCGATCGCTTCTAATAACAAATTGCACTTATGCTTGTAGCAGGCAATTAACTCCTGAATGTGATTCTCTAATTTGCCTGTGGCACAATAGCGGGCGACCACATGACTGACAAATGGCCCCACCGGCCCCTCACTTTTGAACATTGCCAGCCGCTCAATAATCGCTGGATCGCCACAAGCCCATCCCAACCTGATACCGGGCGCAATAATTTTTGAGAAAGTACTCACATATAATACCCACCCCTCCTTGTCGAGGGTTGCCAGAGGGGGCACAGTTTCTCCTTGGAAGCGCAAATCGCTATAAGCATCGTCTTCTACTACCATCACGCCATATTCAGCCGCTAATACTACCAGTTTTTGGCGGCGAAATAACGGCATAGTAGTGCCTGTGGGATTGTGAAAGGTGGGGATGGTGTAAATAAACCGGGGCCGGATGCCTTGCTTCTTCAAATCGCTCAATGTTACTTCTAAGGCATCTACATCCATCCCCAACTCATCCACCGGAATGGTAATTATGCGTGCGCCAGCGTGGACAAATCTCACAACTACTCCCAGGAAAGTTGGTCCTTCGACAATTACCACATCACCAGGTTCGACAAACACATCTGGTAGCAAGCCCAGAATTTGACCAGAACCATAGCCAATGATTAGGCGATCGCGATCGGTAGTGATTCCTTTTGCCTGCAAGCGGAGGATAATTTGCTCGTATAGTTGAGCTGAAGGTGGGCCGTAATTGAGAGCGAGGGGAGCCTCTTCTGCCAGCACAGCAGCACTTGCAGTAGCCAAGTGAGCGTGAGGAAAGAGAATTGGGTCAGCTAAACCGTAGGTAAAGCTGACAGTGGTGATTTTGGTTAACTCTGTACTATAAGTTGGTGGTGCGATGTTTCTAGCCCGTTCGGCGAACAAATCAGCAATTCGGTAAGCAGGGGTAGTGGCAGCCATAAGAAGTTCAAAATTGGAAGTCAAAATAGAGAACACACAAGAAGACAATTAGCGAAAAGTCAGATTGGAGGAAGCCTTTAATCTGTCAGCGCAGTGGGGGAACAAGCATCACTTTTCAACAAAAGGGGGGTCTTAAACTTTCGTCAGGAGCCAGAATTCATAGTGGATTCTGGCTCCTGACGGATGTATTCTTCCTTATAACATGATGAGGAGTATCGTGAATATTGCCTGATAGAAGGGAATTACTGACAGTGAAATTAATTAACCTCAAGTGGCAGCAGCTAATTCTAAGCTTAGGCTGTCTACTACTGATTATTGCCTGTAAAAGTTTCTATCCCACTACTAACCCAAATGCTAAACTTCTTAAGGTTGCTACAGACCCTACGTTTATCCCTTTTGAAATCCAAAGGGCTAGCGGGAACTTGGAAGGTTTTGATATTGATTTTATGAATGCGATCGCTAAAGTAGCAGGTTTTGCAGTCCAGTTTGAAAGTCTGCCCTTTGATTTAGCGATATTTATCCCACCAGCAACACAAATCTCGGTTTTGCAGTCCCGTTTGAAAGTCTGCCCTTTGATGGCATGATCTCGACTTTGCAAGCCAAAAGAGTCGATGCTGCAATTAACGGAATCACTATTACCACCGAACGTCTGAAAACAATTGCTTTTTCACGACCTTATTTTAAAGCTGGACTAGCGATGTCTACGACGGGCTACGCCTACGCTATCCGCGAAGACAATCAAAATATTAAAGACTTCAATAGCCTTAAAGGTAAAAAAATCGCTGTACAAATTGGTTCCACTGGGGCAGATTTTGTCAAAACCATCCCCAACGCCAAAATTAGTACTTTTAGTTCTGGGCCAGAATTTTTCCAAGACTTACTCAATGGCAATGTTGATGCTGTGGTTAGCGATGCTTTCGCAACTTTGTATGCGATTAAAAATGGCAAACTCCAGGGCATCAGAGTTGTTGCCGACCTGCTCACCCAAGAATACTACGGGATTGCTACACCTAAAGACTCCCTCCATCTAGATGCAATTAACAAAGGTATAGCGACCTTGTTATCCAATGGCACTTACAAGCAAATTTATCAAAAATGGTTTAACGTTGACCCTCCGCAATTGCCAGATTCTTGGGAATAGGGCATTGGACATTGCTTCTTTCTCCCTCATCCCCCTCATCTTCCCCACTCCCCACTCCCCATTTATAAGCAATTACCAGCCAATATATTAAATATTTATCTAATATGCGTCACAATTAATACTGCCACCAAAATTCATTGATAAACTACAATCTCTTGTAGGTCTACTGTATTCAGGGACAGCCAATTGTGGCACCTTGGATCTTAGTGGCTAGAAGCACCTTGGAGCAGGAATAAAGGAACTTCCACTATGCTGATTTGCCCTCAGTGTAAATTTGAAAACCCCAATAGCAATAAATTTTGTCAAAGTTGTGGCACATCCCTGACTCACAAGGTTTGTCCTGAATGCAGTACCGATGATGTACCTGTGAATGCACTACGTTGTCATAACTGTGGCACGGAATGTGGAAAAGTGTTTTGGGCAATTATTGCTAAGGAAACGATTACGAAAGCTTTGGGAGTAGAGAAAGATGAAGGAGATGTGAGAGTTGAGGGAGATGAGGAAGATGAGGGAGCAATATCTTCTTCATTATCCCCTAGTTCTCAGATTGCACCAGGCTCCTATTTAGACTCCCAAGAGCGCTATCAATTGTTAGATCCGCTACCTGCCCAAACGGAAACTGCCACCATTAATGATGTAGGGGTGAGAGTTCTAGACTGCCAGCCGTATCAAATATCACCCATTGAGGCAATACTAGCAAGTCAACAATCGGATTTGCTAACGCCATCAGTAGAAGCAAGTAGAATTCCTCACCTTGCTAAACTTTATATTGCATTACAATACCAAGATCAGCTGGGGATACCGCCGATTCATGATGCATGGCAACAGGGAAATATGCAGATAGTCATAATCGAAGACCGCTCACATTGGCAGCTTTTACTCGATTTATGGCAAGAAGAAACCACAAGTTCGTTAAAAATTTTACACTGGTGTTATGAAATGACCCAACTTTGGGCATTATTGGAACCAGTAGGTTGTCGTCAAAGCCTTTTAGATTTGTCGAACTTGCGATTGGATGAAGACCAAACGCTGGCGCTACAAAGATTGTATGTGGAATCATCCAATTCTTGGTCTGTCACCGAGTCGCCAGAAGATGCCGAAGGCCAAACATCTGCTATTCTAGAGCAACCGTTAACCATTCAAGCTTTGGGGCGGGTTTGGCAAGCACTATTTAGGCAATCTCAACGCACTCAATTTGGCCCTGTAGTCCAGATGTTGGGGGATTTAGAGGTCGGTAAGATTCAGACGATGGCACAATTGCAATCGCGTTTGGAGGAAATCTCTATTGAACTGGAAGCACTAGAAAACGCAACTTTACCCCCAATAACGGAGAAAAATACTGCTGTGCCCACTATCCCGCAATCAGATGAGCCAGAAGATATCATTAGCACAACTGATGATATGCCTACGGTTGTACTGGCGATGCAGTTAAGTAGCTTAGAAGATGCAGGACGCACAGATGTAGGGCGTCAACGTCATCATAACGAAGACTACTTTGGCATTGAAACCAAAATTCAAAAGCTGGAGTTGCCCAAAAGTCGAATCCTGCAAGGGCATGGTTTGTATATTCTCTGTGATGGGATGGGTGGACACGCTAGCGGCGAAATAGCCAGTGAGTTAGGAGTCAACACCCTACGGCAATACTTTCAAGAACACTGGATTACTAACCAACTGCCAACAGAAGATAGCATTCGTGAGGCAGTGTTTTTAGCGAATGAGGCGATTTACAAGCTCAATCAACAAGATGCCCGTTCTGGAGTTGGGCGCATGGGTACAACTCTGGTAATGCTCTTAATTCAAGATACTCAAGTAGCAGTTGCTCATGTGGGAGATAGCCGTCTCTATCGCCTGACGCGCAAGCGGGGACTAGAACAAGTCACAGTAGATCACGAAGTTGGGCAACGGGAAATTACACGCGGAGTGGAAGCAAGCATAGCTTACGCTCGCCCGGATGCCTACCAACTTACGCAAGCTTTGGGGCCTCGTGACGAAAACTCGATTAATCCCGATGTGGTTTTTTTTGAGATCAATGAAGATACTCTTATGCTGTTGGTATCGGACGGTCTATCAGATAATGATTTAATAGAAACCCATTGGCAGACTCACTTAGAACCCTTACTTAGTTCTGGCGTTAACTTAGAACAGGGCGTTACTGACTTAATTGATTTGGCGAACCAACACAATGGTCACGACAACATTACTGGTATAATTGTCCGGGCAAAAGTACGCCCAAATTTGGAAAGTTGAAAAAATGGGGAGTGGGGAATCGGGAATCGGGAATGGGGCATGAGGACTGGGAAATAATTTTCCTAATACCTAATCCCTACTTCCTAATCCCTACTCCCCACTCCCCACTCCCCATTCCCCATTCCCTCTTAACTTGTAGGTTGTATTGTGGTTAGTCTGACTCTGTTAGAACCGCAACAGAAAACGCCCCTCCAGCAGTGGTGCTTTGAGAACTCTTCCATAATTCGGATTGGTCGAGCGGCAGATAATCATGTTGTTTTAACTGATAGTTTAGTTTCGCGGCATCATCTAGAACTGAGACACGATTCTGCTGACAATGGCGGTGGTTGGCGGCTGATTAGTCAGGGTACGAATGGGACTTTCCTCAACGGTATCCTTGTAATTCAGAGTCCGTTACCAGATAATTCATTGTTGCAATTGGCACAAGGAGGCCCAATACTGAAATTCCAAATTCAGGATGTAACAGTACTGGAAACTGGCGTGCGATCGCAACAACTGCAAGAAACAGAAGAAAACGCCGTTGCAACGCTCCACTCTGCCCAAGGTAGATACACTTGCACCCATGAAGGCAATTCCCCAAACAATCTGTTTTGCATCCACTGCGGACAACCTCTCTCAGTACAACAGAAAATTCGCCATTATCAGGTGTTGCGAACCATTGGACAAGGAGGCATGGGTACTACTTATCTGGCTTGGGATGCGGCTGGTCAGATTGCGGGTATGCCACAACTGCTGGTGTTGAAGCAAATGAATGCTGATATGGTAAAAATTGCCAAAGCTCAAGAATTATTTGAGCGAGAGGCGTATACTCTCAAATCCCTTAACCATCCAGGAATTCCCAAGTATTACGACTTCTTTGTAGAAGACGGAAAAAAATACTTAGCAATGGAACTAATCCACGGACAAGATTTAGAGAGACGTGTCTATACTACTGGGCCAGTTACACCAAGCCAGGCGATCGCTTGGATGATCCAAACCTGCGATATCTTAGACTATCTTCATAGCCAAGAGCCGCCACTGATTCACCGCGACATTAAACCCGCTAACCTGATGGTGCGAAGTTCACTAAATCGCATAGTGCTGCTAGATTTTGGCGCAGTTAAGGAAATTGGCACAGCGCCTGGTACTCGTATTGGTGCAGAAGGTTACTGCGCTCCTGAGCAAGAACGAGGACAACCTTTGACTCAATCTGATTTGTATGCAATTGGGCCAACGGTGATTTTTCTACTCACAGGCGAAAACCCTTTCAAGTATTACCGCCAACGAGGGCGAAACTTCAGGTTTGATGTGGCAAAAGTTCCCACCATTAGTTCCCAATTAAGAGATGTGATTGATCGCGTTACAGAACCATTGCCACGCGATCGCTATCAAACTGCAAA